>JBGSOM010000107.1:0-61377 GCA_041739135.1 Pirellulaceae bacterium | reverse complement strand
GTGGTCGTAGTTTGTGCTGGATCGCAACGGAAGCCTGACCACGGATGGCATGGCGGTCCCACGGATAAAGGCTGAGGCAGGGCGGGTTAATGCAACTGTATTAGCGATTCTTTGGCTAGTGTTGGATTTTAGAGTTGGTCGCTTCTGGGTGGCACGCCCTTCGCAAAGCCTCAGAGCGTGTCACACTAAAATTCAATTGGAACGAAGCACTGGTTTAGAGAAGCGATTGCGGATAACCCATGAGCCCAAGGCGCCAGCCGAGAGCTTCGATTCTTTCGCACCAAACAGGAGCACCACACAGCCATGAAGTCTTAGGCAAGTGGGCGGGCCTTCAGCCCTAACGTCGCGTTGCACTTTACTCCCAGCCCGTTGGGCTGGGCTAGGCAAATATCTGGACCTTTGGTCCGTAAACCCTAAAACACTGCAGCATCAAAACACGCGCCTTAGGCTGATTTGGGAATAGAATCGGCTCGCGCCTCAGGCTCATTTAGAGAGCTTGGTTATCGCGTTGGTAATGTCGCTGCGGAGAGCGTCTTGAAGTGCTCGATGAATTCCTCGCGCCAGTTCGGAATTGCAGTTCCGATGGTTCGCGACAACGGCTTGGCGCTTGGGTTCGAACGGTGAAGGGCGAGTTGTTCGACCAACAGACGACGAGTCTCAGCGCGTCGGTGCAATAGAAAATGCACCCAAGCCCAACTGTCGCGATACTGCTGCGTGCCGAGTTGCTCGATGGTCGTTAGTTGTTCGAGTTCTTCAAGGTTCGGAACTTGACGCTGCTGCGTGCTTGCGATCACATGCGGCAAGTGCGGATTGGCGTGCATTCGATCTCGTTCAACAACTTCAAAGTACTCAGCCAAACCTTCGTCCAGCCACAGCGGCATCGGATTGGATTGCGAATTCAGAAGCGCGTGGACAACTTCGTGACGGATATCAACTTTGACATTCTCATGCCAATGCGCGAACAACATGCCGGGACCGCGATTCTGAATGTACAACGCACGACGCTCTGGGACAGTCGGGAAGTAGCGTTTAATGTAACGCCCATATTCTTTTGAATTCGAAAACAGAACGACGTGAATCGGTTCTTCTTCGCTGCGGATCGCTAGCAACTGAGCGACTTCTTGAGTGATCGTGCCAAGTTCGCCGAGCAGTGGTTCGTTGTCGGCGAGCACGAAATCGCTGTGAATCCGGAAGCGTCCAACCTGCTTTTGGGATGCCCAAGTAGTCGTTGGTTCAGATGAGCAAAGCGAGCCGAAATCTGCCGCAAATGCCCAGAAGGCAAAGGCTACGAGCGCAGTTTGGTATCGACATCTCATCCGCGAAGTTTCCCAAGTGTTTTGCTGGCACTTAACAGATCGCTGCGGACATGTGGCCGGTACGGTCGTCACGTGCTACGGTCACCCGTTTCGATAGCAGAATGCTCCGCGCGAAGTCCAGGTCCATTTCGAATTGATCAACAGTCCTGCGTTCAAGTGACATCGCCAAGTTGTTGACGTAGTCGACGAAGCACGCGGCTGCGAATCTGCCGAACCGCGGCAGCCGTGACATTAAATTCGACTGCGACCGCGTGTGTAGGAATTTGATCGATAACAGTTCGTTGAAAAATTGTCCACGTCCGTACTTCGAACTCGCCGCGAACCTGCTCGAGTCCCCGCGCGACCAAGTGCTGCAGTGCCGCTTCGCTGCTTGGTTCTTCGTCGGGAACCGATGCGTCGTCGGTCGCGATGCCGTCAGGCAGATTTTGCAGTTGCTGAAGCGCTGTGCTGCCGCCAACTGCGGGCGATTGATGGCGACTGCGGCGCAGATGATCGCGAATCTTGTTGGAGGCGATTGTCCACAACCAACTGCGAAACGCCCCGTTCGACTTCTCGGGCTGGAAACGATCGAGCGAACGCGCAACGGCTGCAAAAACTTCTTGCACGCAATCAGCCGCCGAATGCGAATCGAGTTTACAGCTTGTGCACCAATGCGCGACTAGCGGCCCGTACAGTTCGACCAGTTCTTGCCAAGCTGCCGATTGGCGATTGCGAGCTCGCGCGATTAGGCTTTCGCGCGTCGCTCCGGAGCTTTTCGAATTGCTTTCGACCGTCGCCATAGCTTGCTTTTAAGTGTCGTATATTGTGTGATACAAGTGCAGTCGCGGTTGGCGGTGCAAAAGATAAGTATCCTATACTGACAGACCGGTCGCTATTCTTCTAGCTCTTGACCTAGCTATTCATTGCGTTCGACGTGCGCGTCCAACCGAAGGGCAGGAACACGACCAGCGGTATCCAGCTCGCATTGACCGGATCGACCAAGTAACCCGATGAGCCAATCCAGGCGAGGCCCATCACCAAGCCAGAAAATCCGGAAACCAAGATCAAACACGATCCAGCGACCATGAACACGTGTCGGTCCGTGCGCGACATTAGTACAGGAATCGCTAGTAGCAACAGTGTCCAATCAAGAAACGGACGCATCAGTCGCTGATGGATCTGCGTCTGCAAGTCGTTGTCATTGCCTTGATCGCCCAGTTTAAGATGCGAAATCAACTCACTGGTGGACGCAAACTGTTTCCAAGCAGTGCCGCCGCGCAGCGATTCGTATTTCACTTTGCTAACTAAGAAACAGCTACCGGGTTCCAGCCAGTCGGTGTCCTTGCGCGTCAACACGATCGGTCCGCCATCGAGCCCATAGGTGGAATCGAGCGAGTCGATATTTTTGGGTTGCGTTACTTGCTGCAACAGATAGCCAGTGGGGCGTCCTTCCGTGCCGACGCGATACTCAGCCAACGTGCCCGAAATTTGTCGACCATAGAGTGCGATCATCGGGTCGCGCCGCAATCGCAATGATGGATCAACGATGTGTTGCAAAATTGGCAAGAGATGTCGGCCAGCGATCAGTACTCCGGCGCGATCATCCTCCATCGGCTTGACCGGTCGAGCCACTTCGCCGCTAAGGTCTTGGGGATTGCGATCTAGTTTGTCTTGGAACAGCGGAATCACGAACTCACGCAAAGTCGCTGCGCCAAAGATCACTAGTGCAGAAGCGATCAACAGCGGTCGAATGACTCGCCACTTCGTCACCCCAGCCGCCATCAAGGCGGTAAATTCATTCGTGCGATAGAGCCAAGCGACAACGAACAGCAAAGCGAGCAATGCGAACAGGCCACTCAGTCGCTCGAAGGTCGCAAGCGCAAATGGTCCGTAATAGTCGAAGAGGATTTTCACCAGACTGACGCTCTGCTTTTCCGCATAGCGCATGAATTCGTCCAAGTTGCTGAAAACCTGCACGACAATTATCAAACCGGTCAACGACGCAAAGCAGATTAGCAGAACGCGAAAGTACAGAAATAGTAAGTAACGATCGATGCGAGTCATTCGGGCTTCCCTCGCGTCTTACTTACAGATTCGCGCCGCCCGCGTCAAACCGGAATCCCGCGCCTCAGACGCCCGTAAATGCGGGACAGCCGAAATTTTAGGGGCGACCCAAGGGCGCTTATTTACTCCGCAAAGTCGCCACAGCATAATCTTTTCCGGAACACGTAAAGCTGAATTTCATCAAGAAGTTAACAGACGCCAATCCTGCGGAGCCAAAATGCTGCCATCAATCCAGTCACGGAACAAGCCGAAATCGCAGCAACGTAAGACTCGTCGTCGAACGGGAACTTGGATGACTCGTAAGCTGCTCGCAGAGTCGCTTGAGCCGCGGCAGTTAATGGCCGCTAACATTAACGAAGTGCATTTCAGTCCGCTGTTCGGTGACGCCGCAAAGCATCAGTACATCGAGCTTCGTGGCGATTCGCTAGCTTCGATGAACGCCGGAACTTACCTGGTAGTGATTAGCAGTTCCGACGGAGTTGTCGATCTGGGCGATGTGCACTCGATATTCGATTTGAGCAATCAACAATTTGGCGCCAATGGCATGTTGGTTCTCACGCAGTCTTCCTCGAACTTTACCATCGACCCAGCGGCTCGAGTGCTCACGGGCACGAATGGTTTCTTGGGCATGCCTGGCAACATCTTTTCCGCTGATTCAGGTATCTACAGCAGCTACATTCGCAACGGCTCGAACACCTATCTACTCATAGAATCCGCCATACCTCCGTCGCTCAGCAATGACATCGACTCTAACGACGACGGTGTGCCCGACGGAGCGTATCTGAACTGGACCATACTCGACGGCTTTACGGTGTTTCCGTGGGTCGAGAGTGTCTGGCCACAAAAAGCCTACGCGCCAATCGTATTTCAAGATGACGGTGTCGGCACAGGCATGCCTGGCGCGACTTTGGTTGTAACCGAAGCTTTGGCCTACGTTGGACGTATCGGCCAATCAACCGGCTACGCCGCAAACGATTGGTTGGCCGGCAACACGACTGAAGTCACCAGTGGCAGTTGGAGTTTTCAGCTTGAGGATGGAATCTTCGGAGTGCCTCGACCGCGCGCGTATGCAGGTCGATTTCTCGATCATATCGGCGGACCGAACTGGGTTGGAAGCATCTCGGGCTCCATCTTCCTTGATTTGAATTCGGACGGCGTGCAGCAAGCGGGAGAAGCGCCGGTTCCAGGCGTGCAGATTTTCTCCGACTTGATGGGCGATGGAACGATCGAGCTTTACTCTGAGTCGATCGAGCCGAATCGCTATGCGATTGGTAGAGACTTGACCAACATTTCTTCCAACGCGACCCTAACGACGGCCGGCGGTGACAACTTACCGATCAACTTTGCGATTACTCCAGTTCAACGCAACGGTGCGCCGGCTGGCGAACTAATATTTTCACACACTGGCATCGGCTTTTTTAACGAGGGTCGCCGCCTGCGGACGGATTTCTATCGTCCAGCTCGTTCGATCAGCATCGATGTGATCGGCAACAGTAACCTCACCGCGACGTACGGTCGACTGGAGATCTTCAACGCCAACAACGTATCGCTTGGATTTGCTCGCACTGGTCCGCTGCTGGCGAATCAAGCGCAGCGTCTCACCATGACCTCCAATTCCGATGAGATCGCTTGGGCGGTAGCGTACCCCGAAGAGTCGTACCTCAATTCGTCGCCGTTCGGGATGCTCGACAATCTATCGTTTGAATTGGCTGAACAATCGACAATGACCGACGCGGACGGAAATTTCTTCCTGCAACCGATGACGGCGGGCGATTATGAGATTCGCATCGTGCCACCGGCTGGTTATGACCTCGTGTTTCCTTCCAGTGAAACGCATGCGATCCGCATCAACAAATATGAAAGCTATGTTGGCCGCAATTTCGGTCTGCTGGGTAACTTGCCGCCAGTGGTCAACGATCAAACGTTTCACGTCAATGAAGCTTCAACCGCTGGCAGTGTGATCTCGGTGTTGCAGTTCGCGAAGGGTTTTCCAAGCCAAATACTGAGTGCTTCGATCACTTCCGGCAATCCTGCAGGTCTGTTTTCGATCGATGCAATCACTGGCAACCTGACGCTCAACCGCGCCGAATTGGATTTTGAGACAACGAAAACGTATACGTTGACCGTCACTTTCATCGACACCGCGAATGCAGCTCTGGCAGATTCAGCAACGATTCAATTGATCATCGACGATGCAAACGAGTCTCCAGTTGTTACCTCAACGACGAAGACATTGTCGGAGAACGTCGCCGCTGGGACCGTACTCGTTACGATGGCAGCCGCTGATCCCGATGCTGGTCTGGCTGGTCAGTTCCTCTGGAGCCTTGTCGCTGGCAATACTGGCAACGCGTTTGCGATCGATCCAACGACTGGCGAAGTGCGAGTGAACGATGCGAGCCGAATTGATTACGAAGCGAATCCAGTTTTCAACTTGACGGTACGAGCCACTGATCGCGGCACTCCGGCAAAATCCGGTGACGGCAGCTTGGCTGTGACGCTGCTGAATGTTAACGAAGCACCCACTCTCCTGGATCAGACTCTAAACGTTGTTGAGAACAGTGAAGCGGGAACTGTCATTGGTACGATCAATGGCATTGACCCCGATGCAAACGATACGCTGCAGTGGGAAATTACGGGCAGAAGCGGTGCTGACTTGTTCGAGATCGGCAGCGACGGGAAACTCACCGTGGCCACTGGCGCAATGCTCGACTTCGAGGAGACCGATCAGTACGAAGTGGAGGTGACCGTTACGGATGCAGGATTACTTACCGATTCGCACCCCTACAAAGTTAATATTCAAGATGCGAATGATGCGCCGACTCTCACCGTGCCTACAAAGTTTACGTTAGATGAAGATGCCACCAGCGGTTTTGCGCTGGGCGCTGCAACCGCTGCCGATCAGGATGCGACGCAGCAACTGTCGTTTAGTCTTAGCGGCAGCGCGGCAGCGAAGTTCGCTATCGACTCAGCTACCGGCGCAATCACTGTAGCGGAGGATGCGACGTTCGATTACGAATCTGCGCCGTCGTTGTCACTGACCGTTCAAGTTACGGATAACGGCACGCCCGCGAAAACCACTTCGTCGGTCGTCACGATTGAATTGAATGATGTGAACGAAGCGCCCAGCATTCCACCAATCAGCTTTCAAGTTCCCGAGAACAGCGCCGCCGACACCGACATCGGATTGTTGACCGCGACTGACCCCGACGCTGGCGACGTTCTCAGCTTCGAAATCGTCGAACAGACGGCGAATTGGGTGACGATCGACCCAACAACTGGAGCGTTCAAAGTCGCTAGCAACGCGGTAATTGATTTTGAAACACTGAGCCTTAACGATGTGCAAGTACGCGTCACCGATAGCGGTGGGCTTTCAGTTGAACGGACGGTGCAGTTCCAAGCGCTCGATCGCAACGATCCGCCAACAGTCCTCAACCCGCTGTCTGATGCGAACGCCAGTGCGGGTACTTTGTTCACCTATTCGATCCCAGCAAATACCGTTGTCGATCAAGACGCGGGAGATTCGCTCCGTTTCTTCATGACTGATAGCCTCGGGTTCCCACTGCCTTCGTGGCTCAGTTTTAACGCGACAACACGCGTCCTGAGCGGCACTCCAACTGCGAATGACGCGGGCGCTACACAATTGAGGTACACTGCTACCGACTCCGCTGGCGCCGCAGCTTCAACTCAATTCACTGTAACCGTAACGGCAATCACCCATCCCTGGCACAACACGGACGATCCGCTTGATACGAACGACAACGGATCAATCTCGCCAGTGGATGCCTTGATCGTCATCAATTATCTGAACTCTGGAGCACCGCGCGAAATCACTGGTGGCTCCAGTCCAACGTTCGGTTTCTTGGACACAAGCAAAGACAACGTCGTCTCGCCACTTGACGCGTTACTTGTGATCAACGTTCTCAATCGCCGCGGCAGCGGTGAAGGTGAAGGAGGAGGTAAAGGCGCAGGCGAATCAGCCTCGATATCAGCTCAGCCCTCACAAACCGCCGGGTACTTCGATTGGGCAGAGGAACGACAGAAGGCGGAGCATGAGCTGCGCGAAGAATTGATCGAGTTGCTGGCGAATGTGCGAAGCAGTTTTGACCGGAAACCTTAGAACCAGCGTTTAGTGCTTCATCCAACTTTGATTTTGGGATCAGCTATGGTTTGGTTTTAGTGTGCCGCTGGCTTTCCCCATTGCATCCGGGAATCTTCGCTGAACTTGGATGAAGAAGAAAACGTCTTACACTCGCGTGAGCAGCATCGCGCTGTACGCGACCGTTGCGCCGACGATTACAGTGCCGAGATACAGCGTCTGACGAGCTCGGCGAAGGTGATGCAGCGCGATCAACTGCGTGATCAAACACACGAAAGCTACGAGGAACAGCTTGAATGCGATCATGCCGTTGAAACCCCAGTGAATGAACACTTGGTTAGCAATTGGGTTCGCTTCGATTGCATCCATTCGCAACAAGATATTGGTGAAAACGATATCCAAGACATTGGCAAGAATGAAGAAACTGGTCTCGGATTGCAGCGGTAACGGATGACGGAACAGGACCGTGAACACGCGTTGAAACAGTGACGGTACAGCATTGCTCGCGCCCGGTTCATTTTCGATCGGGTAGCCGGGCCACGGTTCTCGCTCAGTCGACTGCGCGGACTTTGGGGGTGGCGGCTGTCGAGCGGTTGTTTGAGCTCTAGTCTCAGGTGGGTTCGCTTCGCGCGATGGATTTGCTTCGCGCGATGCACTCGACGCGTGCCGACTTTGGCGCGCTTGACGAATTCGATCGTAAGCTTCGCGAACTTGTTCGAACGCCCAAGCGTCGCCACCTGCATCGGGATGGTACTTGGCAGCCATCGCGTGGTAAGCACGCTTCAGTTCCTCGTCGGAAGCCGTTTCGTTTATGCCTAAAATCTTGTATGGATTCATGTTGGACGCTAGACGAAAAGGCGTAACGGAAATCGAACGCATCAATAAGCCGACAAGTTACTTCACTTATCACTGATCGCGACCATCTTCACACTCCCCAAACGCGGTTTTGCGAGGCGCAGCCCGCGCTAGCGTGGCTGGGAGGGGCGTCCGCACCGCTTACTGCGCTTCGCGTTAAATTCTAAACCACTTTCGGGTACTTTGGTGCGCCTTGGAAAACTCAAGTTGATTCGAGCTGTGCTAGAATGTTGTAGGGACTGATTGCGAGTTAATTTGGAGATAATAATGCTTTTGCGTCGCCAATTAGGTGTGGTTGCGATTCTTTTTTGCGTCTCGGATTGCACGAACGAGGCGTGGGGGCAACGCAAGCCGGAACGCGTTGAAGCGCCGAAGTTCACGTCCGGACAGATGAGCGGCGTGTTCTTCCCTGACGCCGCCAGCCAACTGAAAGGCGTGCGACCGACCGGGCAACCCGCTCCAAGACCCGCTTTGGCCGATAACGCGAAATCGAAAAACGCCGCAACTTCTGCGGCAAGCTCTGAGGCGGACGGCGCCGACGCGATGGCTTGGCACAACTTGATATCACCGGACGCAATCGAAGACCTGATGAAAGGTTCGAAACTGCGGCTCGACAAAACCATTACCACACCAGCTGCTTTCGCTGGCGGTGGTTTCGCCGTAGCGCGAAAAGAGTTCTCGATGCAGGCTCTCCTATTTGCAATTATCGAAAGTTATCCGAGCGACGTGCGCTGGAAGAGCAGCGCAGGTGTCGCGCGTGAACTTATGTCGCGAGTCGCTGCGAATACGAAAGTTGGTTCGGCGCAAGTCTACGATGAAGCGAAAAAACGCTTGCTGGATTTGGGCGACTTGACCAACGGTACGCAGTTGAGCGGCAAAGCGGGTGGCGAGATCGAGTGGGCAAAGTTGATCGACCATGCGCCCATCATGCAGCTGCTCGAGTGGGCACAGCAGGAGAGCATTGCGCCGAATTCCGCCAGCAGCGATAGTTTTGCTCAGAACAAGGACGCGCTGCAACATCACGCAGAACTAGTCGCAATCCTTGGTAAAGTGATGACTGTCGAGGAAATGCCCTACGCTGATGACCAAGAGTACGTGGCACTGGCGAATGAAATGATCGACCAAGCGCGGCAAGTTGTGCTGGCTGTGAAAACTGAAAATGCCGAACTCGCCCGTCAGTCAGCTTCAAAGATCGGACAGAGCTGCACGAAGTGTCACGACACTTTCCGTTAACGTAACAGATAAAAACGTAGCGGAAAAATGCTGTGCGTCGCGCTCATTCGCCAATGGCACTCGACCCGCTCGCACTGATTAGAGCTTCGCAGGATGGGAAACGCTTTCTAAAATGGACCGATGAGCAATTCAAACTTGCAGCGCAATACGCTCGTCGGGCTTCTTTTTAGCGTTCTGCTTACGATTGTTAAATTCGTCGCTGGCGTGCTGGGCTCTTCGAGCGCGCTGGTTGCTGACGCTATTGAATCGTTTGCCGACGTCTTCGGTTCCATCTTGGTATGGCAAGCGTTGCGAGTCGCGCATCAGCCTGCCGATGATCGCCATCCGTATGGCTATGGCAAAGCTGAATCCTTGTCCGCACTCGCCGTTGGAGTCATTTTAATCGTCGCGGCTTGTGTGATTGTCGTTAAAGCGTTCCGCGAAATAGTCGTCCCACACTTGCCACCTGCTGCGTGGACCATCTGGATTCTGATTGCAATTGTGTTGACGAAGGAGTTGTTGTTTCGATTCGTCGTGCATGGTGCGAACAAACATGATTCCGATGCGGCGCGGGCGGATGCTTGGCATCATCGCGCCGACGCTGTCACTTCGCTTGCTGCTTTGGTTGGCGTTGCGGTTGCGATCTGGGGACCACCGCTGACTGGAATAGACTCGCTCGTTTTAGCTGACGAAGTCGCTGCGCTGTTGGCGAGTGGTGCGATCGTATTTACAGCTCTCGGGCTGATCCGGCCTGCGCTGCGTGAACTGCTCGACGCAGTCTCCAGTGAAATGATCGACGTCGTTACGGCCGTGGCGGCGCGCGTCGATGGTGTGCGTTTGGTCGAGAAGGTTTGGGTGCGCAAAAGTGGCTCGGGTTATTTCGTCGATATGCACTTGCACGTCGACCCCGAACTTTCCATCAAATCAGCTCACGCCCTCGCAGGCAAAGTCAAAGCGATTTTGAAGTCGCAAATTCCTCGCATCCTCGGCGTCCTCATCCACATTGAACCCAGTGAAGAAATCAGTGAAGAGATCAGTGAAGAGATCAGCAGCGAAGAAGTCTCGCCAACCGCAGCGCCTGAACGCCCTGCTAGTTAGTTTAACCGCGCGGGCAACGCCCCGCGTTTGCTGTGAGTACACGGCCCGTTGAGCACTTGGTTAAACGCAGCGCGAGGCAGCGGCTGCTAGCAAATTTAGTGGCGGCTGCGTGGCACACTGCCGCAGACGGAGCTGCAAAGCGTGTCGGGGGAAGTGGACTACCTGCCGCCAAATGTTGGATTCCTCTAGCCCATTTGGCTGAGATTGAGGTTTAGTAGATCGAAAAAATCTGAGACAATCGCCACTCTCATTCGCTCCGTGACTAGACGAGCGGACAATCGTTGCAACCGCACTAAGCGCTGCATGAATCAAAAATTTCAGATTGATCGCGTTCGGAGCCCACCGTTAAACCCCACCTTAATACGCAGTACTCAATTCGGCGTGTCAGTATAGAATTACAAAGCTAGCGGCGAAAGCTTGACGAACGGAGTGTGAGCATCCACTGCCGTTTTTCGACGCAATCCGCTAGGCTCTGTGCGACAGCCCGAATCGGTCGGCAGTTTCGACTGCTGGACCGCGATGTAACTTCAACTTGGAATTTCCTATGTCCGTTTGGTCAAGCGTATCAGTCAAGAACCAGCCGATTCGGCTGGTGTTGGGATTGATAGGTTTTACGTTAGTTGGCTGTGGAGAAGATGTTGCGATTAGACAATACACGGTCGACAAGACTGAGCTGAGTCGACCCGCAGCGGTCCAGCAAGAACAGCAGATGCTTGGCGCGATCGTTCCAAACAAAGATACAACTTGGTTCTTCAAGTTAGTTGGTCCGCCAGAGGATGTGTCCGCAACTGAAGCTCAGTTTCGCGAGATTATCAACTCCGTGAGATTCGCGGAGTCGGGCGATCCGATCTGGCAGCTATCGAAAGGATGGACTGAGCAGCGAACCGGCGGCATCACTTTCGCCAAGCTCGCACCGCCTGAAAGTGAAATCAGCGCTACGGTTACACAACTTGTCAGCCCACCGACCACCGGAGATTCCTCTTGGCAAACTTGGGTGCTGGACAATGTGAATCGTTGGCGCAGGCAATTGGCACTGAGCGATCAGGATTGGTCGGCGATGCAAAGTGAACTGCAAGAGTTGCAATCGCTGAACCAAGGCGAAGCGCGTGCGTATTATGTAAGCTTGCGTGGCGAGGGAAGCGGGCAAATGAGTGGTCCATTCTCGGGTGGCCCTTTTTCGGGTGGGCAACCTGGACCGATGTCGTCCCCGAAGTCAGCATCGAATGCGGCTCCTGAGTTGACTTATGCGGTGCCACCGGGCTGGGAACAAGGCCAGGCAGGCGGCATGCGCATGGCAACTTTCAAAGTGTCCGAAGGTGAACAACAAGCTGAAGTGACTGTCATTGCGGCTGGAGGGGATGAACGATCGAACGTAGCTAGATGGCAACGTCAGTTGATTCCTGATGCAGATGAAACCGCAATCGATGCCGTCATGGCACAAGCTGAAAAGGTTGTTGTTAACGGTGTCGAAACGTCGTTGTATACGCTTAAAGGAAACGATGGCCCGGACCAAGGTGCGTTCTTGGCAGCCATCGTGCCTTGGCAACCAACGTCACAGTTGTTCATCAAGTTCATCGGACCCGCAAAGTTGGCTGAGCAGCAACGGGATTCATTCGCAACGTTTGTCAAATCGATAAAGTGGTAACAGTTAGCGCGGTTGAGATTTTGTTCCGTGCTGAATTAAACCGCTCAAAAGCATATTTCGCTGAGTAGGGGTAACGTATGACTGCAGGTACATGGTCGAACGAAGTGTCCGTAAAGAATGCGACACGGTCGATAGTCGATGTTCCCATTCTGTACCTAATGATTCGTGCAATGGGATCGCTGAAGATCACCGTTGCCATGTTCGGCTTGGGGATTCTGCTGCTGCTCTTCGGAACGCTTGCACAGGATCAACAGAACCTTGCTGAAGTCAAACGTCTGTACTTCAACGCTTGGATTGCAGTCATTCCGCTGGACGTTCTGTTTCCGATCACAATTTTTCCCCATGCGACCGCGTACCCAGGCGTGTTCCCCTTTCCGGGTGGCGCGACCATTGGGTTGATCATGCTGTTCAACTTAATCGCTGCCAAAGCGACGCGTTTTTCAGTTCACGCTAAAGGTACGAAGTTGGCGCTTGGAGTTGTGGTCAGTCTGATCGGTGCCGCGATTATCGCTTTGGTGATTATTGGTGGTCACGCTGCGGACGGCCTTCAAGGTGCGCCGCCGATCTCTTACGACGCTTTATGGAGTGTGCTGCGAGCGGGGTTCGTGCTAGCCACGTTGGTGCTCACTGTGTATGCGATTCAAACTCGCAATATGCCTAAACTGACACGTATTCTCTCTTGGTCGAGCGTTGCGATTTTGTTGTCGTTAACGCTGGTGATGCTCTTCGGCGGCAGCAATGCGAGGCTGAACGATCCCGGCATGCGAATTGTCTGGCAACTACTTCAAGCCGGAATCGCTTCGTCGGTGTGTCTGGTTGGTTTGATCATGGTGTTCGGCGTTCGTGGCGGAAACGTACTGATCCACGCCGGAATCGGTTTGATGATGGTCGGTCAGTTTGTGTTCGGTGACCGCCAAGTTGAGCAGCGGTTAAGCGTTGCAGAAGGCGATTCGACGAGTCTCGTGTTTCAGCAAGATGAACTCGAACTGGCGATTATCGATCCGATCGATCCGAAGAAAGATTCGGTTTCCGCAGTACCTGAAGCGCTGATTCGCCGCTCGCTTCGTGACGACAAAGTTATTGACTCCGCAGAACTGCCATTTCGACTGAAGATCGTCGAATGGATGACGAACAGTACGCTTGAGAGACCTAGCGAAACTGAAAAGAACTTAGCAAATCTGGGCCGTATCGGGACGATGGCAATCGCCAAGCCGATCGAACCACTAGGTGGCGCGATGGAGGGCTCGAACATCGCTTCCGCATATGTGCAGATCTTTCCAAAGTCCGGTGGCGAAGCGATTGGAACGGTGCTGCTGACTCAGCAACTCAATGATCAAGCTCAGTTGTTCGTTGGTGCGGGGCCAGATAGCAATGAAAAGATTACTGTTGAAGGGAAAGAATACGAATTAGCGTTGCGTTTTCGTCGCGAATACAAACCGTACAGCGTCAAGCTTAAGGATGTCGTTCGAGTAAATTACAGTGGCACTGAAACTCCTCGCGATTATTCTTCAGTGATTGAAATTACCGACAGGGAAAGCGGCGAAACGCAAGAAGGTCGCACTTGGATGAACAATCCAATTCGCTATCGCGGTGAGACTTTCTACCAAAGCCAATACCAGAAAGCTCCAACTCCGGGCGGCGGCACCATTGAAATTACCGGTCTGCAAGTCGTTGAGAATGCGGGCTGGGTGATTCCGTATGTTACTTGCATGATGGTGCTGGTCGGCATGCTCGCTCACTTTGGCGGAACGTTTCACACCTTCGCCAGTCGCTATGAACGCGGCGCAATTCCCACTGGAAGACAGAATGCTACTGCGACTGACACCAAGCCGGAGTTTTCGCTCGCCACCATCCTGCCTGCGGTCATCGGTATCGGCCTCGTTGCAATAACTGCTGCGTATTATGCAAAACCAGCTCGCGTCGCTCGCAATCAAATCGACTGGAGCGCGATTAACCAGATTCCAGTTCAGCATGAAGGGCGGATCAAGCCGCTAGATACGGTCGCGAAAAACGTCTTGCAAGTGATCACAGAGCCGACGTTCAACAGTATCTCCTATGTGCGCGATGAACAAAATGAGAAACGTGTTCCAACGGAATGGTTACTTGGTGTCATGGCAGGTCAAGAATGGACCGAAAAAGCGCCAGTCTTCCGCATCTACTCGGAAGAAGTGCAGTCGATGTTCGGTTTGGAGCCGCGAAATGGTGCGCGCTACGCATACTCTGAATTGCTGCCGAATATCGACAAGTTCCGCGCAAAGATCGCTGAGCTGCGCGCGAAAGAATCCGATGAACTAACGCAGGTCGAGCAGAAATTTGCCAGCCTCAATCAAAAACTCAGTCTATTCAACTTGCTCACCGTCAGCTACCGCATGCCTCCTCTGCCCGATCCTAGTGCCGCTGGGGAAAGCGAAGAAGCGAGACGTGCGTTCACAGATCAACTGATGCAGATTCTGAATATGGTTCAGTACATTGAAAAGGGCTCGCCACCAGCGGTGATTCCACCGGCAGGCGAACGAGACCCCGAAAATCCTGACAGCGAAAAATGGCAAGCCTACGGTCCATCCATCTTCGCAACTTATGTGCAGAACTTGATGTCCAATGAGAGAATCGAGCCGAATCCGGCGCTGCGAGGTTTTACAGATGTGCTCGACGCGGTCCGCGATGACAAGGCTTCCGAGATCAACCTCGCCGTAACGAAGTACATGTCGACGATCAGCCAATTACCGGCTGCGGCAGCGAAAATGGACAAAGCAGGCACTGAAAGTTGGTTCAACAAATTCGCTCCAACTGCGCAGGCGATTGTGCTGTATCTGCTTGCCATTATCCTCGCACTGCTCACGTTCTTGACGGGTTGGAGCGGAATGAGACGAACAACATTTTGGTTGTTAGTTGCTATCTTCGTAATTCACTCAGTCGCGATCATTTCACGCATCTACATCTCAGGTCGACCACCTGTGATCAACCTGTACTCGTCAGCGGTTTTCATCGGTTGGGCGGCCGCGCTTCTCGGATTGATCCTTGAGCTGATCTATCCGATTGGCATTTGCAGCTTCTTAGTCGCAGTTATTGGCGCAATCACTTTAAGTGTCGCTAAGAGTCTCGAGAACAACGACACACTGCATGTGCTCCAAGCGGTTCTGGATACTCAGTTTTGGTTGTCGACGCACGTTATTACAATCACCTTTGGATATGCTGCGACATACTTCGCCGGCTTCCTTGGAATTGCGGCTCTAGTGAACCGTATGACCACTGATTCTTCCTCTGCGAATTACGGCGAAAACAAACGCTTGCAAGACATGCTTTATCGCATGACTTACGCTGTCGTGTGCTTTGGTTTGTTCTTGAGCTTCATCGGCACCGTGCTCGGCGGGTTATGGGCTGACGATAGCTGGGGACGATTCTGGGGTTGGGATCCGAAGGAAAACGGCGCGCTGATGATCGTGCTGTGGAACGCCATCGTGCTGCATGCGCGCTGGGACAAGCAGGTCGGGCAGCGCGGTTTTGCACTGCTGGCTGTTGTTGGAAACATCATTACCACCTGGTCCTGGTTCGGTGTGAATCAGTTGGGTGTAGGTTTGCACAGCTACGGGAACAACAGCAGCGTGCTAATGGTGTTGGCAGCGACCGTTGGAGCGCATATCGCCTTTATCGCGTTCAGTTTCTTCGCAACGCGACCCGGTTCTTCAAATTTGACTGAAGCTTAATTTTGAGTGAAGCTTCAGCCAGTCTTAATATCAGTTCGAATCGAGCGCGCGATCAGTGGATCGGGCGCGCTCAAATCGCGCTCGCTGCGACGTTGTGGAGCACTAGTGGGTTCTTTGCCAAAGCGCCTTGGTTCGACGCTTGGCCCGAAGATTCACGCGGATTGTTGTTGGCGTTCTGGCGAGCTCTGTTTGCAATCCCAATCTTGATTCCGCTGATCCGTAAAGTCAGTTGGAAGTGGCAAATGTTTCCAATGATGGTTTGCTTCGCCGTCATGGTTTGGTCGTTTATGTCCGCAGCGGTTAACGGACCAGCCGCGAATGCGATTTGGTTGCAGTACCTGTGCCCGGTCTGGGTAATGTTGGTTACCGTGCTGCTCTTCGGCGAACGTGTGAGCGGGCCGGATCTGAGAATGTTCCTGTTTTGTATCGCAGGCGTTGGATTGATTCTGGGCTGCGAAATGTATCAAGGCGGCGGACTGTATGCGACATCTCTCGGGATCTTATCAGGCATTACTTTCGCGGCTGTCGTGCTGTTCATGCGCGGAATGCAAAACGCTGATCCAGCCTGGTTAATCCTGCTCAATCATTCAGCCACTGTTCTGCTGCTCGCACCGTGGGTTTGGGCTGATCGTCCATCGATCGCAACCAGCGGTTATCTGGCGCTCGGGTTCTTTGGCGTGTTTCAGATGTCGGTGCCCTACATTCTTTTCGCACGCGGATTGCGAAGCACTTCGGGACCGGAAGCTTCAGTGCTGACGTTGATCGAACCGATCCTCGTTCCGGTCTGGGTCTTCGTCGCTTGGCATCATCATCCGGGATACGAACATCCACCTTGGTGGACATGGTGTGGTGGAGCGCTGATCACCCTCGGACTGGTAAGCCGCTACACTCCCGCACTTCTTCAAGCTTGGCGAACCGAGAAACTACCTCAGCAGAATTCTGAGGGTTGAAACCTGTCAGCCTGAGAATCAGTGGTGGCGACTTTCAGTCGCCACTTTACTCACACGATCCGCACCTAACATTACGCTGCGTTAGACTTGGGCAATTCAAATGCGACTTGTTCGACGCAGTCGTGATCGATGTACTGCGATTGCTGAACAGCGCCAGCCACCAACGCGAGATCTGCGATTTGAATCACGCGACGCACCACGCCTTGGCTGAGTTCTTGAATGCGAGCGACTGCAGTGTCCGTGAAGATCGGTTCCTGACGACCCAGTCGTTGCGTTGTCCAGCCAAGAAAATCCGCGGTCTGCGAGTAGTCCCATCCCGGCAATTCAATCTGCAATTCACAACGATCGAACAACGAGCGACTGACGGCGGACGCCATCGGCGTCTCTACCGCGAAGACAACTGTCAGCGGAAACGGAACACTCAGCAAACGAATCAAATCGGCTTCGCCCGCCGCCGAAGCGCTCTCTGTGTCATCGATCAGCAAAGCGGTTTGCACGCGCTCACTCGTCGCTGCTCGAAAATAGTCGCGCAGCGATTGCCAAGCCGTGCGATGATCCTCGCCGCAACGAACTCCACAAACGCGCGTTGCCAGTTCGCACAGCAGTTCGCCTTCGCGCAAGCCTAAAATCGACATGCGTACGACTTGCAAACTCGGAACTTCTCGACTGATCGGCGGATTGTTCGCACAGTATTGCAGCAGCGTTGTTTTGCCGACGCCACTGATGCCCAGCAGCGAAGCGACTTGACGTCGGTTGCTGATCAAGAACTCGATACGTGCTAGCGCCTCTTCGACCGTCGCACCGCGATACATCGGTTGCGAACGACCGCTTGTGAACGGGCTTGCATTGAGCTTCCAATATCGCCAGTATGTCACGTTACTAACCCGTAGATGGAAGAGCGTTCGAGTTGCGAAAGTGCTTCTTCGATCTGAATCGGACGTTACAACCGTAATCTTGAACTCAATCGTTAAAACCACCGCGTCGCTTTGAAGGAGTTGCTATCTAATGGCATGGCCGAGATTCTTCACCGAGCATCTACCCATATCGGGAGTCTTCCAGTTAGACGAAGACGAATCGCGGCACGCTAGCAGTGTATTGCGAATGGCTGTTGGTGACGTTTGCTTGGCCTTCGATGGCTGCGGCGGCGAAGCCAAATGCACGGTAACGCAGCTCAGCAAACGCGCGGTCGAACTTGGAATCGTCGAGCGGCTGGACACAAACCGCGAGCTAAGCAAATCAATTCGAATCCTTGTCGCACTACCCAAAGGTGATCGCCAGAAGACCTTGGTCGATTCTCTGGTGCAACTAGGTGTTCATTCATTGCAGCCGCTGATCACCTCGCGCGGAGTCGCTCAGCCGGTGGATTCAGCGCTCGCACGACTGCGACGAAACGTAATCGAATCGTGCAAACAATGTGGCCGCAATCGACTCATGGAAATCGCTGAAGCAGTGACACTCGATCAACTATGCCAACAGCCTAAGATCGGAAACGAATTGCGATTGTTCGCTCATCCGTACGGGGACGTGAGTTCACTTTCACAAGCATTACCAGAAGTCATCAACGCCGATTCAGTCACTGCGTTGGTTGGTCCGGAAGGCGGTTTTACTGACGAAGAAGCGGATACTCTCCGCTCCAGTGGTTGGACGGCAATCACGCTTGGACCGCGCATCATGCGAGTCGAAGTTGCCGCCACATTTGTTTCATCTTGGTTGACTGCAACGATCTCAGAGTCGTCACCTCGCTGATCGCCCGTTTCCAACACCACACTTCATTTACAAGCGTGCGAGTGTTTCCGTAAAGAACCGCCAGAACTTTTGAACACTGCTTACTTGAACACGTTCATCAGGAGAATGCGCACCGAGAATGTTGGGACCAAAACTGATCATTTCCATGCCCGGAAACTTGCTGCCGATGATGCCGCACTCAAGTCCCGCGTGGCACGCCGCCACATGCGGATCCTCCTTGAACATGTCCTTGTACAACTCCGTCATCTTCTTGACCAGTTGACTAGTCGGTTCCGGTTGCCATCCGGGATACTCGCCAGCAACCTCGACTGTGCCGCCGAGCAATTCGAGCATACTCGTCAGATTCCGCGTCAGTTCATCGCGCTCGCTGTCGACGCTGCTACGAGCGAGGCACATGATCGTGATCTTGCCTTCCTTGACGACAACTCGAGCCAAGTTGTTGCTGGTTTGTACCAAGCCCGCGATCGATGGACTCATGCGGTAGATCCCACTGATCACACCATTGACCACGGCCAACAATTTCTGCTGCACGTCGAGCGGTAGCAGTTGCGGAGCAACCTGTGACGCACCGTCCATCGGAGTTGAGGCGATCTGCAACTGTGGATCGGTCACTGCATTCTCATGCTGCAAGGTTTTCGCTTCCGATTCCAACCACGCAAGACATCGATCCACGTGCTTGGTCGGCACACAAACGACCGCGGTCGACTCGCGCGGGATTGCGTTTCGTAAACTCCCGCCTTCGATTTGAGCGATCCGCAACTCGAATTGCCGCGCGGCCTGCCAGAGCAGTCGATTCATGATCTTGTTTGCATTGCCGCGTCCAAGATGAATTTCCATCCCGGAGTGACCGCCTGCCAAACCTCGCACCGTCCATTGAAAGCAGTTGACGTTCGATTCGCTCGGTTGCGACTCATACGTTGAGATGGACGTTACATCGGCCCCGCCAGCACAACCGATCGTCAGTTCGTTGTCTTGCTCGGTGTCCAAATTCAGCAGCACGCGACCTTTCAGCCAAGTTGCATCGATCGCTTTGGCACCGGTCATGCCGGTTTCTTCATCGATAGTGAACAAGCACTCTAGCGGCGGATGCTTTAGCGAAGTCGATTCGAGCACATGCAGAATGCTGGCGACACCGATGCCATTGTCAGCACCCAAAGTCGTCCCTTCTGCGCGAACCCAATCGCCAGCCACAACCATCTGTATTCCTTGAGTCTCGAAATCGAAACTGCAATCCGAATTTTTCTGCCAAACCATATCCAAGTGCGATTGCAGCACGACAGGTGGATGGCTTTCAAAGCCTGCACTTCCGGGCTTGCGAATTAGAACATTGCCAAGTGAATCGGAAATCGTCTCCAACCCAAGCTGCTTGCCGCGCGCGACGATGAACTGACTAACAGCAGCTTCGTTTTTCGAAGGGCGAGGAATCGCGTTTAAGTCTGCAAATGCTGACCAGAGTCCGCTAGGTTCAAGCTCTCGAAGTGCCGCTGAGTTGCTCATGAGTTCGTCCGCCAAAGGGAATTCGAATTGGAAGTCCCGAATTTTAGCGACTTTGATACGACTTTGCATGGACAAGAACTCGTTTGCCGGGATTCTCATGACTGTATCGGGAACTCACGTGGTACGATAACGGGTTCCTAGAATTTGACTTTGGAAAGTGAATCAGAATGAGTGCGGCGAATCTGAAGAAGTTCATGTTGGTGGACGCTTTCACGCGTCAGCCCTTCAGCGGCAACCCGGCTGCGGTGTGTTGGATTCCGGGCGAATGGCCTGGCGACAACTGGTTGCAGCAGTTCGCGGCTGAAATGAATCAAGCCGAAACGGCTTTCGTGAGTCGCGAAACCGATCATTTCCGATTGCGATGGTTCTCACCGCTTATCGAAGTCGATCTTTGCGGGCACGCTACGTTGGCTGCCGCGCATGCGTTACTCCAATGGCAGTTTGCCGAACCGGGAATTATTCAGTTCGAGACTCGCAGCGGTCGACTGACAGCGCAGCCGGTTGAGAAAGACGCCATTCAGTTGAACTTTCCGGTCGAGCGGGCGACCGCAGTGACGATGCCCGCCGGATTGTACGAAGCACTGAACACACGCGCTCGCGTGCTCTTTGTCGGTCGCAATCGTTTCGATTTTCTCATTCAGCTTCCTTCGGCAACCGATGTCAGCACACTCGAACCCGACATGTCGCAACTTGCCAAGATCGATTGTCGCGGCATTATTGTTACTGCGGTCGCGGATGGACATTATGACTTCGTCAGTCGATTCTTCGCGCCGCGTGTTGGCATCGCCGAAGACCCCGTTACTGGTTCCGCGCACTGCTGCTTGGCTCCGCATTGGAGCGTGCTAAGCGGCCGCACTCGCATGCTCGGTTTTCAAGCGAGCGCGCGCGGCGGAGAAGTTCGAGTCGAATTGATCAACGAACGGGTCCTGCTCAGCGGCGTAGCGAGAACGGTGATCAGTGGCGAAGTGCACCTCTAGAAGTCTAACAGCTGGTGCTCCGCGATCATTTCAACCACTGCCAAGCATCGTGCAGAGTCGTTTCGAGCGGGCGGCGCTGATAACTCAGTTCACGTTCCGCGAGCGACGAGTCATAGAAATGAAACAGATTTCCCATTCTGATCATCGCGCCATTCAAATCGCGTTCTTTCAAATGAAGTCGTCGGTTTGCCAAGTCGATGACGTTGCCGACTCGCTCCAAAAACCGACGCCTGGCGACTCGCACAGTGCGTTTCTTGCCTATCGCGCCCAGCATTCTTTGCCAGAGTTGTTGATAAGTTAAATTTTCGCCTGCAAGAATGTATGATTGCCCGCGCTGTCCATTTGCAACTGCATTCACGGTTGCCGCAGCGACATCGCGCGCATCGCAGACGCTACAACCGCCGCTGGGCGCGAGCAGTATCGGTGCCTTGCTAATCTCGCGCATCATGCGACCGCTAGAAGGTTTCCAATCATACGGCCCGAGCATAAAACCGGGATGAACAATCGTGGCGTCCAAGCCCTCGTTACTTGCGTCGCGCACCACCTGCTCTGCTTCCGTCTTGCTAATCACGTAAGCGCAAGGCACTTTGCGTTGACCAAATCTCGACAAATCATCTTCAGCATCGGCGCCGCAGCGAGGGCTGGCTTCCGATACTGGCGCAGCTAATCCGTTTGCGGCTAGCATCGTATCCACTGTCGACACATGCACAAGCTTCGCTCCATACTTTTTACAGGCGGCTACAATGCGCCGAGTCCCTTCCACGTTCACTTCACGCGATTCGGTTACTTTCTGCCAACCTATGTGAATCATCGCCGCGGAATGAATTACGGCTGTGCAGCCGCTGACCGCTCGATCGATCACATCGTCCTTCGAAAGATCACCATCGATTACTTCGACCTGCAAGTCTTCGATCGCTTTGCGTGACGTTCCTTGGCGACAAAGGACACGGACCGCTTCCCCGCGACTGAGCAGTTCGCGTACGATGCAGTTGCCTAACAAACCCGTTGCACCGGTTACAAGTATCATCGCCGATCCTTAGCGCTTGAGTTGAATCAGTTGATTAAGGCTGCCGCTTGCAAAGCCCGCGAGGTCGAGCGTTACGAAGCGGAAGCCAATTGATTTAAAGTCGGCGAGCAATTCACCGCGCAGCGGTTCCGTTGCAATCTTCACCAAGTCGTTCAATGGCACTTCGATTCGCGCCAATTCGCCCGCATGCAAGCGAACGCGAAACTCATGCAAACCACGCTCGCGCAGCCAACGCTCCGCCCGCTCGACCATCACTAATCGTTCCCTCGTGACTTCGGTGCCGTAGGCGATGCGCGACGCAAGACATGGGCTCGCTGGTTTATCCGCGATCGGCAGGCCCCAGTAGCTCGCTAGAGCGCGAACTTCTGCTTTACCAAAGCCCAGTTCCGCTAGCGGCGCGCGAACGCGATGCTCCGCAGCCGCCTGCAATCCCGGTCGGTAGTCCTGCAGGTCATCTGCATTCGTGCCTGTCACAATGATCGCCGCCGGGTAACGAGCTTCGAGCACCGTAAACAAGTGCGACTTGCAGTGATAACAGCGACGCGCATCGTTCAGTTTGTAGTTCGCATCATTCGTTTCTGCTGTCTCGACAACAATGTGCGGAAGTTCAATCCTCGCGGCGACTGCAACCGCATCGCTAAGTTCTTGGCGCGCCAAGCTGGGACTGTCACCAGTTACCAGCACCGCGTTCACCAGATCGAATTTCGCCGCAGCCAGTGCCGCTGCTTTGGCAACGACGGCACTATCGACGCCCCCGCTGAGCGCGACGACGAACTCTCGACTTGTCACTTCGTCGCTAGCGACTTTTCCCATCGCAGCGGCGAACCAGGAAGTCAACAAAGACGCTTGGTGCGCATCTTGGGGCACAATTTGCTGAGGTCCTGGACCTTGCTGCGGTACTTGCTGCGAAAAACCGCCAGCGATTTCGTTCGCTTTGAAGACACTCACTGATAAACTCGATTCGAGTGTAGTTACGTGACGAGCACCTACTTCCGCCCCCAATTATCTGCGCTAGCCGCATTTTTGCCAGCCGCGGTGGATAGCTTCGTAACGATTGTTACGATCGCGCCCGCCTGTGCCGCTGTTCTCGCCGCCATTGCTTTGCCGACGTTCACATGATCCTTGACGACGGAACGTGAGCAACTACCCTCAACAAAAAGCCCTCGCCCGGAATCTAACAACGTGCTTTCGACATTGCCAAAATGCCGAGTCCTCGGTATCGATATTTCACTTGGTTCATTTGAACAGCACGTTCAAGCATTGACCGCGTTCGCTAAGGAACGCACCTCCAGCTACGTTTGCTGCGTCAATGCTCACATGACCGTCGAAGCCAGTCGCGATGCCCAGTTTCGCGAAGTGGTGAATCGGGCTGATTTCGCAACGTCCGACGGAATGCCGCTTACGAGAGCTCTGCATTGGTTGTGCAAGCAGCCGCAAGATCGTGTAGCAGGCAACGATCTGACTCCAGCGATGTTTGCTGCCGCTGAAGAAAATGGATTGTCCGTCTTTCTGTATGGCGGACAAGAAAACGTGCTGCAACTGATTCGCGAGCGGCTGCATACCGAGCATCCGCAACTAAAAATTGCGGGGTGGGAATCGCCACCGTTCCGACCGTTGACCGATGATGAAATGTCAGAGGTTGCTGAACGCATCAATGCGAGCGGCGCGAATCTCGTTTTCGTATCGCTCGGCTGCCCAAAGCAAGAGCGCTGGATGGCAGCGATGCATGGCCGCGTCCAGGCCGTCATGCTTGGCGTTGGCGGCGCGTTCTTGCTGTACGCGGGTAAAGACTCGCGCGCGCCGCTGTGGATGAGAAAGCTCTGTTTGGAATGGGCTTATCGGCTCGCCCTTGAACCGCGCCGACTTTGGAAACGCTATCTCGTCACCAACTCGCTGTTCCTTTGGATCGTTGCCAACAGTTGGATTCGCAGCCGAATCTTCAAGCAACCGCTTAAGAACTAACCGCAGGCAACGACCTAGTCACGTCGCACTTCGCGCACTTCAACCGCATCGATCACGTCACCGGGTGTGGTGTGAAAAACAAACGGTTCGTAGGGACTGGCTGACTGCTGTGACGAACGTCCAGAGTAAGTTCGGAACGAGCCTTGGCCGCCGTCGCCGAACGGAAACGGATGCGCTCCTGAGTTATGCGTTCCTGGATGTTGAGCTCCGGCAGTCTGCGCTGATCGCAACCGAACTTGCATCAGCTCAGCCGAACCAGCGACATACACAAAGCCAGCGACCAGCAGCAGTGGCAATTCCCAAAACGCGATCGCTGCGATGGCGAATGCAATTGCCATCCAACGTCCAACTCCGGCCGCGATTTCAGTCGCTCGCAGGTTGCCTTGACGCATCGCCAGCAGACTTCGCAACACGCGGCCGCCGTCCATGGGAAAAGCCGGCAGCATGTTGAATAGCACTAACACAACGTTCGCGATCAACAAATGTTGAGCGAAGAGCATTACTGTAAGTGCCACGCCAGTCGGTTCCACCACTAGCAGTTGACCAATCGCAAGTGCGGCGAACAAACCAGCGCCGATAACGACATTCACCGCCGGACCAGCCACTGCGATTACCAACTCTTGAACCGGTCGCTGCGGAAGACTCGCTAAACGCGCGACGCCACCGACCACCATCAACGTGATATCCGTTGTTTTAATTCCGTAATAAGCCGCTGCGGCAGCATGGCCAAACTCGTGCGCCAACACACACGCGAAAACAGCTCCGATGAACAGAGCTGTCTCGATACCGGCTGCCACTCCGTTGCGTGAAATCTCGGTGAGCGCGTAGATTGCCACCAACATCCAAAATGTCCAGTGCACATACACGTCGATTCCACGAATCGAACCTAACTTTCGCGTGCGGAACATTTGACTTTCGCCTTAAATGTGAAGTCTGCAAAATCGGCAGTCGCCCGACTTCTTTTCTACGTTGCAAATCGCGAACCGTTCATTCCCGTCGCTCACTCGCCGCGAAGTAAACCGGGTTGAATGTCGATATCCAGCGGCGAAAAATCCCCCGCATCGACTTTCTCCCATGCGATCGCGCCCATTACCGCATTGTCTGTGCACAGTTCTGGAGGCGAAATCATCAGCTCGAAACGGCCTCGCTCCGCCATCGCCTCTAAACTCCGGCGCAGCAATTCGTTCGCGGCGACACCGCCACCAACACATAATCGCCGCAAGCCCGATCGCTCGAGAGCCAACTGAGCTTTCGCGACTACGCAATCGACCGCCGCCTGCTGAAAACTTGCCGCCATGTCAGCTCGCTGTGCGTCAGAAAGCACCAGCGACTGAAAATCCTGCTTGCCGGTACCGACCAGTTGATAGCGCACCGCAGTCTTCAGGCCTGAGAAACTCATATTCAGTGTGCTGCGATCACTCATCATCGGCCGCGGTAAATCATAAGCCTTCGCATTGCCTGATTTCGCTAAGCGGCTGATGTGCGGGCCACCGGGATATGGCAACCCCAGCATCACAGCCACCTTGTCGAAAGCTTCGCCGACAGCGTCATCGATCGTACCGCCAAGATACTGCCACCGGTTTGCAGACTGGCATCGATACAGGTTGGTATGTCCGCCACTGACCACAAATCCGACACAAGGGAAAATGCTCTCCGAGCGTCCGAACTGGCAAGCGTAAATGTGCGCCTGCACGTGATTGATCGAAACCAGCGGCTTATTCCATGCGACGCACAACGCCTTCGCCGCGGACAATCCCACCAGCAACGATCCGGGCAAACCCGGCTCGACTGCCACCGCCACTGCCGCTAAATCACGGACCGGATCGATGCCGCTTTCCGTGATCGTACTAGCCACGATCGGCACAATTCGTTCGAGATGTGCCCGCGCAGCCAACTCGGGGACGACACCGTGAAAACGTTCATGAACTTCCTGTTGGCTAGCCACCTGAGCTGACAACACATTGCGTTCACGATCGATCACCGCAGCGGCGGTTTCATCGCAAGTTGTTTCAATCGTCAATATCGTTCGCACGCGCGCCTACGACTTTGTTGCTGGTAAAGCGGTGATCGATTGTTTGGGAATCGGTTGATGCTGCGATGCACAGTGTAACGCACCTCGTCCCCAAATAAGATCGGCGCAATCAACTGGAATGACCTTTCGATCAGGCAGCAACTGTTCGAATAACCTAAGCGCCGCGCGATCTGTTTCGTCGCTCTGAAACGTTGGTACCAGCACGATGCCATTGGCGAACAGAAAGTTGCAGTAGCTTTCCGGCACCCGTTGCTGATCGATAAATCGTGGCGGAGGAGTCGGCAAAGCATGAACGTCGAAAGCGGTGCCATCGAGCGATCGAGCATTTTTCAATATTCGAAAATTCTCCGCCAAGCCAGCATGATTCGGGTCACTGATGCGTCCGCTAACTGCGGCCACAACGATTCCCGGTGCGACAAACCGAGCAAGTTGATCGATGTGTCCATCGGTGTCGTCACCTAGCATCCCGCCACCATCGACCCAGATAATATTGGTCACACCCAGTTGCCGCTGCAGCTCAGCTTCGACCATTTCGCGAGTCCAACCTGGGTTGCGAGTTGGACTCAAGAGCACGCTCGCAGTTGTCAGTAACGTGCCGGCGCCATCGGTCTCCAAACCGCCACCTTCGCAAAACAGTGGTGAGACGCTTCGCGGGCATCCGAGCAACTTGCAAATGGCTTCAGTCGCGCGCGCGTCGCAATCGAACGGCGGATACTTTCCGCCCCATGAATTGAACTGCCAATCAACTCCGATCACCGCGCCGTCGTCGCATCGCTGTACGAACGTTGGTCCGTAGTCACGAATCCAAGTATCGTTGGTCGCGAGCTGATGAATGTGAACGGAGTCGAGATTCTGCAAATACTCCGCGGCCGGATGCTGCAAACCGCTCGGACCGCTCAACACATGCACCGGTTGCACCTTCGCAAGCTCAGCGATGAAGCGCACAAACACCGCAGGAATCGGATCGAAACGGTCTGGCCAAGTCTGCAAATTATGGGGCCAAGCAATCCACGTAGCAGCTTGCGTTTCCCATTCAGCGGGCCACACATGCGGACTCTGGTTGTTTCGTTTGATCACAGTAGCTCTTGTCGTTTCAACTGATTCAAAATTCAAATGAAGTCGCAGGGGATGAACTTACGCCTTGCCGATGTAGCGTTTGGTCAAATCGCCATAGGCGTCGATTCGTCGGTCACGGAGGAATGGCCAGTAAGTTCGCGTCGCATTAATTTTCGACAAATCGCAAGGCACGATTAAAATCTCTTCCGCTTCGTGACTCGCTCGCTTCAGGATATCGCCGCTCGGATCGCACACGAACGATGCGCCCCAAAACTGCAGACCACCTTCCAGCCCCACGCGATTTGCAGCTCCCACATAAACGCCATTCGCGATTCCGTGAGCTCGCATCGACGTTTCCCACGAGCTGTGCTGAGTCGCGCCGTATTGCTCAAACTCAGCCGGATGCCATCCGATTGCAGTTGGGTAAAGCAGAATTTCTGCGCCGGCCAAAGCGAACAATCGAGCTGCTTCTGGATACCATTGGTCCCAGCAGACCCCAACGCCCAAGCAAGCATACTTGGTCTTCGCAACCGTGAACCCAAGATCGCCCGGTGTGAAATAGAATTTCTCATAATACAGCGGGTCGTCGGGGATATGCATCTTGCGATACATGCCGACCATTTCGCCGTCGACGTCAAAGGTCACTGCCGTATTGTGATACAAGCCGTGAGCCCGACGTTCAAAAATGGAGCACGTAACGACCACTCCATGCACTTTCGCAGCTTGCTGCAGCCGCTGACTGGTCGGACCAGGGATCTCCTCAGCCAACTCGAAACGCTCATGAACTTCAGCTTGACAAGGGTACTGCGTATTGAAAACCTCTTGCAAGCAGACGATATTGGCGCCCGCTTTGGCCGCCTCAGCGATCCGTTCAAGCGCTTTGTCAACATTGGCTTGCGTGTCCGTCGTACAGCTCATTTGAACCATCGCCAACTGAACCACTTTTGAACTCGCCATGCGAAAACCTTATCCGAAACCGATTGGAAACCAACTTTAAATGAATGCCGACTCTGTCGATCATGCTAACAATCTCAACGAATCCGGCAACCGGTTTAGCCGCCAGCGCTTGGGCAGTAGCGGGCTATTCGTTATCGGAACCGACACGGAAGTTGGTAAGACATTTGTGACTTGCCAGTTAGCCAAATTATTGGTCGCGCGAGGGATGCGTGTTGGAGTTTACAAGCCTGTTGCCAGCGGCATTGATCCAGCGCAAGCCAGCGACGCGCAACGATTGCTCGCCGCCTCAGGTCAGAAATGCGACCTGGAACGAGTGTGCCCGCAACAATTTACCGCGCCCCTCGCGCCACCTATCGCGGCCAGCATGGAAGGCCGCGAAGTCGATGAAGCACTCTTGCTCTCCGGCGCAAATTGGTGGCTCGGACGCTGCGACTTGCTGTTGGTCGAAGGCGCCGGCGGAGCCCTGTCGCCAATTTCAACTCAACAAACGGCGCTTGATCTCGCCGTTCAGTTCGCGTTCCCACTGCTGCTGGTCGTCGGTGACCGATTGGGCGCCGTGAATCACACGCTGTTGACGCTGGAAGCGGCAGCGAAACGCGGTCTGCGCGTTGAAGCAATTGTGCTGAACAAGCTGCCTTCACTCAGCGCCCCACAAAGCAATCGCGAGTTAATTCAAAGCTTCGCACCGAAAACTGACATTTTCCAAAGCGATCAGTTGGAACTACTGCTCGCATGACCGCTTGGTTTGAGCATTAACAGAAAGCTTGAGCATTGCGCTGACTTTGCCGGCGTATTCATCCTTCATCCGAACTTGATCCGCATCGCTTGGCGTGCCTCGGTACTCTCAGCACGCAGCTCTCAGCACGCACTGAGGAATGACCTTTGCTAAACGTTCCTTGCACGAAATGCAGAGGCGACGATGGGAAAGGAATGGTGCCAGAGATGCTTGAGCAACAACCGCAACTTTCTGAATTGCTGGGCAATCTCGAACGTCAAGTTTGCGATCCGCTGTTAAGCGAAGTCGTGCTCGACCTCGCAGAAACGCAGGTAATTTCAAGTTTTTTCATCAACGAGTTGATTCGCGTGAGCCTTCGCCTGCGAATGACCGATCGCCGATTGCTGCTCGTTAATGTTCAACCGAGCGTGTGCGAAGTTCTGAAGCTGCTGCGACTCGACCGGACGTTCGAATTTGAAACGATTCCGGTTTGCGACGAAACTGAGCATGCGAGCGCAACGATTAAGCACCGCAATGACCCGGCGCAAAAAGCCGGTACTTTTTTTCTGCGACGGTTTGCCAGCCGATTTGCGCTGCGAAGTTTTTCCTAAGTCACGTTGGGGCATGAAAAAAGCGGAGGCCAATTTGACCTCCGCTTCTCATTCATCAACAGTGTTTACTTACGTTCGCTTTACGAACGATTATCGCTCGACTAACCCTTTGTCGGAGCTTCTACGACTGCGCTTTGTTCGCCGCTGCTACCGGTGCTGGTCGAATAACTAGGTGTGGACTTTTCAGCCGCTTCACGCATTTGTTGCTCTTGGTTGATCATGCCAGTCAATCGAAACGCTGTTTGAAGCTCGATCGGATTGAAGAACTTCACGTTGCCGATGTACTGGGATTCGATGCGATTCTTGTGAGCCAATTCTTCCCACGACATGCGATTAGCGATGTGCCATGCAGCCGCTTGAGCCGTGTTTTGTGGGACCTTGCCGCGACCAAGCACTGTGCACAAATCGCGAACGCGTGGGTCTGGATTGAGTGCTTCGATTGGAACGATCTTGTACTTCATACGTGGATTCGGATCCTGCTTGCCATGTTCCAAACAGACGCAAGGCACCTTCAGCTTGCCGGGTCGATCAGGATTAACGCGGAACATGCCACCCATGCCGCCGCCACCCATTCCTCCCATGCCACCGCCCATGCCGCCCATTCCTCCCATGCCGCCGCCCATTCCACCCATGCCGCCGCCCATACCACCCATGCCGCCGCCCATTCCTTGACCGCCACCGCCCATGCCTCCCATACCACCGCCCATTCCACCCATGCCGCCGCCCATACCACCCATGCCGCCGCCCATACCACCCATGCCGCCCATGCCACCCATTCCCATACCGCCCATCTGTCCTAAGACAGAAACGGCACCGAATGCGTCGGGCAATTTAACATGAAGCGGTTTATCGCCTTTGTTTCGAATGATCACAGAGGCTTGAGTCGCATCTTTGGGGATCAGTTGGACTTCGATTTTGCCTTCGTCGATCGCCGAGAACATTTCAACGACTTCAATCGGCTCGGCGTCCTTATCTTTCTTTCCAGTTTCATTGCTGCGAGCGGGCACAACTAAAGTGCAAGCCACCATGGCGAGAAAACTAAGCGATAGCAAGAAGCGGTTTTTCATGACTTTCCTCTGAATTTCTTCTCAAGCCTTGATCCGAAAATGTTGCGCTCGGCGGCAAAATAGCAGCGAAAACACCTGAGCACGTGTGCTCGCTACGATGCTTCCGGCGATGTCTACGAATGCACGAAAAAATGGTTGCAGACAAGAACAGCTTTATCGTAGTCGATTTTAGAAGCATTTCCAAGCGAATTTCGCCAATTCGTCCAACCGCGTTCGTATTTCCCCCAAATCTGCCCTCAAATCGAATCAGCGATATCCGACCAGCGAATCACTGGGTGAACACGCACGGATTTCGGCAATGAAGGAACCGTAGAGTTTTACCGAAGAGTTTTGCTGAATAGTTTTACTGTGTATCTGTCTTTGGGCCTGCCTATTCGCGAAATACCGAACAATCCGCAGGGGCCGGCCAATGCACAGCGCCGCGGGCTAAGAACTGCGAGCCTCATTCGCCTACCGCTTGCAAACACCTTCCTGCTGGCTTAACTTCTGGGTCCACGGTAACAAGCCGTTAAGACGCCGGTCTGCCAAAACTCACAAGATGCAGCGAACCGTCGGATGACCCCGCCCATGAAACGCAGTCGCCATCCGGTGGCTGATCAAGATCTGTGACTCCCTGAGAAGGAATGAACCCAATGTCGCTGTTTGTAGGTGAAGCTCTGGTTGGCGATGGCAATGAAATCGCTCACATCGATTTGATGATCGGAAGCAAGTCAGGCCCAGTCGGCGCTGCGTTCGCCAATGCTCTGTCAACGCAAAGCGCTGGACACACGAACCTGCTCGCAGTTCTCGAGCCAAACTTGGCTGTTAAGCCATCGACTGTGATGATCACCAAGGTCACAATCAAAGGCATGAAGCAAGCGGTCCAAATGTTCGGACCAGCTCAATTCGCAGTCGCCAAGGCTGTCGCTGACTCAGTTGGCGAAGGTGTCATCAAAGCGGACCAAGCGGAAGACCTGGTTATCGTTTGCGGCGTGTTCATCCATCCTGCCGCTGAAGATAATGCCAAGATCTATCAATACAATTACGAAGCGACCAAGCAGGCGATCGCTGCGGCAATGAAGAGCAGCCCAAGCGCTCAAGAGATGCTGTCCAAGAAAGACGCATCCGCTCACCCGTTCAAGGGCTTTGCATAATAACGCAACGCCAGAAATCTGCTTAAAACACAAGGTCACAAGCTCTCTAGTTTGTGACCTTTTTTCTTAACGCTCGACCAACATTCTTTCGAACTTAGCCACTAGCCTCTGCCCTTCGAAGCCGATTATGACTCACCCACGTATTCTCATTCAGCTCGATTCCGATTCGCACGCGAGTGTATTTGACGCTGTCGTAGCAGTGGATTCCGAAGTGGATCACCTGCTGCAATATGCAAACGTCGAACCGACCAATGTACGATCACTGGTTCACGGAGCGATGTTCACACGCGGCCCGAAGGAACTCAACAACACTGCCATCTTTATCGGCGGCTCGAACGCGGCACTCGGCGATTCAATTGCTGAAGAGATCAAACAAGCGTTCTTTGGGCCGGTCCGAGTGAGTGTAATGGTCGACGGTAATGGTTCCAACACAACCGCCGCTGCTGCAGTTCTGTGCGCGGCGCGGCACGCTGATCTCGCTCAGATGAAAGCACTTGTTCTGGGAGGAACGGGGCCAGTCGGGATGCGCGTCGCACGCTTGTTGCTGCGTCAAGGCGCGCAGGTACTGTTGACTTCGCGCGAGACCAGTCGCGCTGCAACCGCTTGCAACTCACTCAATGCGCGAATCGGTTCCGCAGCCGATGGCAAGTTGTCCGCAGTTGGCTTATCGAACTCCGATGAATTGGAAACCGCAATTGGACAAGCCACTGCGATCTTCAGTTGCGGAGCCGCTGGCGTGACGCTGCTGTCAGCCGCCCAACTCGCACGCGCTGTGAGCTGCAAAGTTGCGATCGATTTGAACGCAGTTCCGCCAGCGGGAATTCCTGGCATCAGTGCGATGGACAAAGCTGTAGCGCGCGACGGTCGACTCGACTATGGCGCCATCGGAGTCGGCGGTTTAAAGATGAAAATTCACCGCGCTTCGATCCAATCGCTTTTCACGCGCAACGATCTGCTCCTTGACGCAGAAGAGATCTACGCAATCGGCGAACAGATCGAAGCGAAGCGCTAGTCCGCACCAAGCGATATCACGTCGCAGATAGTCGACCTCCGCATGAACTTCGAGATTTGCGATGTGGATTGCCGTCACTGACCCGGCATGTGCTTTGCCAAGTTCGCCACAATTCGCAATCACAGACGCGTTCCAACTTGGAATTATCATGAATCTATTCGAAAAAATCGCGGGCTCTATCTCTTCCGGGTCACTAAAGGATTTTAAAGACCGTGCGAATCGGCCCGCACGGCGAGCTAGAACGCGCAGTCTCCTCGTTGAAAAAATGGAACAGCGACGGTTGTTAGCGGTCATCAATGTTGCAACGCTTCCAATTAATCGTGGAACTTTAGTAGCTGGTCTAACCGCTGGCGAACAAGTGGGTCGATCGGTCAGTAGCGCTGGCGATATAAACTTCGACCGCTTCGAAGATATGCTGATTTCAACAGGTGGAAAAACCCACTTAGCGATGGGTGGCGAAGGCGACGATAACGGAAATCTTTCTTGGGACTTGGCAAGGACAGCGGTTTTTGAAAGTTCAGATCCTGATCTCGCTTGCGGAAGAGTCGCTAGCGGCGTTGGCGACGTAAACGGTGATCGATTGGACGATATTCTCTTCGGTTGCGCGACCGCAGATCCTCCCGGGGGCGAACAAAATGCGGGCGCTAGCTTTCTCGTCCTCAGTACGCCTAGCACACCTTTCCAAGGCCGTATCGACATTTCCCAACTTCAACATCCGCGCGAACTGCTTGGATACCGTGGAGTAAAGATTTACGGCGCTGACGCTGGCGATGGATCCGGTCGCTCAGTCAAAGGGGCAGGCGATTTTAACGGAGATGGATTCGCTGACATCCTAATTGGGGCCTCCTATGCTGACGCAGCCAACAATGCCAAAGCGGATGCGGGTGAGACCTATATCATCTTCGGTTCGGCGAATCCTCCCCCGACGATCAACCTAGCCAATCTTGGAAATGCAGGGGTTGTGCTGTTCGGCGCCAGCGCGGGCGTTCGCAGCGGAGCACAAGTTAGTGGAGCAGGCGATCTCAATGGCGACGGTTATGACGATGTGATCGTCAAATCCGATAACGAAGTTCACGTCGTCTTCGGACGCGCCTCACTACCTCGAACGATCGATCTCGCGCAGCTTGGTGCCTCCGGCATTCGGATTCACGGCAGTAATCATTCATTGAGTTCGATTAGCCAAGCGGGTGACGTAAACGGCGACGGATTCGACGACATCATCATTGGCAATCCTGCCGCAACACGCCGCCTGCCTGGAGATCGCGGCGATATGGTCTCTGCCGGAGAAAGTTATCTGATCTATGGCAAAGCCGCACTGCCGCGAACCATCAACCTCACGAACTTAGGAGATCAAGGAATCAAATTCGTCGGTGCGGAATCGCGCGATGGAAGTGGTTCCTCCGTTAGCGGTGGTCGTGACTTTAATGCAGATGGTTTTGATGACATCATCATCGGCGCACCGAACGCGAATAGCATTTCAAATCCTTCCTATCAGTTTGCTGGTGTCAGCTACATTCTTTTCGGTGGGCCGTCATTACCCGCAGTGACCGATCTTGCACTTCAGATCAACGGCATCAAAGTCTCCGGCGCGGACGGAAGTGATTTTTTGGGCGCTTCCGTAAGTTTCGCAGGTGACATCAACAGCGATGGGTTCGCCGACGTAGTCATCGGTATCCCCTTATCCGACTCCACTGGCAACGGTAAGAATAATGCAGGTGAGGTCGCCGTTGTCTATGGTCGCAATGTCTACACAAATTCAGTAACGCACCTGAGTGGAAAACGGTCCGAAACGCTGATCGGAACTGCAGGAACGGATGTCATGGTAGGTGTCAATGACTACGTAGTGGGTAACGGTGGTGCCGACGTTATTTACGCAGGCGCTGTGGCTATTTCGAGTACCGACTTCAAGAAAATAGCAAATTATGATTTCTTCGGAAGGCTGATTTTTACAGGCAGCGGAATGACGTTGGACCTGACAACGTTGGCAGACAACAGGTTGCTAGGCTTTAACGAAATCAATTTGCGAGGAACGGGCAACAACAGATTAATACTTGATAAGCAGGAGGTACTTAATCTTCACGACCGCGATAATTCACTGCTTGTGCGACGCAACCTTGGCGATACAGTTGAGCTCGGTCCGGGTTGGGCACAGTTGCCTAACGAATGGATTGAATCCGTGACCTACGAAGTTTTTCAGCAGGGCGCCGCCAAGGTACGGATTGAGTCAGTGAACCTCGCGCCTGTAATCTCGGGCTTTGAAACGCCCATTACATTCATCGAAAATGGTCAACCAATATTGATCGATACCGATGTTTCCGTCATCGACACAGATTCGCCGAATTATGCAGGCGGACGACTCTTTTTGTACTTCCAGTTCAATGCAGATCAAACCGATCGCTTCACAATCAGAAATATTGGTAATGGCCCCAACCAAATAGGCGTCAGCGGAAACGTAGTCAAATTTGGTGGAGTAGCGATTGGAACTTTCACTGGCACCAATTCGCTGTGGATCCCTTTCAATTCCAACGCCACCACACTTGCTATACAAACTCTGTTGCGCAATATCACTTACGTGAACACGTCTGACGCTCCGCCAACCTACACAAGGGTTATACGATTAAGCTTGAGTGATGGAGGCGGCGGACAAAACTCTGGCTTTAGCAATCTGGTCTCAAAAACAGTGAATATCATCGCCGCCAACGACGCTCCCAGCATTACTGGAATCAGAAGTAACGTGACCTATCTGAAAACCGGTTCACCAATTCGGATAGCTGCTACAGGAATTGTAACTGATATCGACTCTCAGAATTTCAGTGGCGGCAGGTTGACGATTCGCGCGACGAGTAACGCCCAGCTTACGGATAGGATTGCCATACACAACCAAGGTGTGGGTCAAGGACAGATTGGCTTCAGTGGTGTCAATGTGACATTTAGTGGAGTGCTGATCGGTACTAGGGCTGGTGGAATTGGAACGGTTCCTTTGACTATCACCTTCAATAACAATGCAACTCGCGGTGCGGTTCAAGCATTGCTCAGGCAGATTGTGTGGAGCAGCACTTCGCCGACTCCCGTTACACTCCCACGCCGCCTCATCTTCTTGTTGACCGATGGAGATGGCGGTGAAAGCGAAGTTGCCGCGACGCGGGTGCTTGTCAGATAAGGTTGCGTCCGCGCGATAGCAGTTTAGGATTAGGCGAAAAATGGTTGTCGTCTAGTGTCGTCGCTTTTCAAGAGGCGTCGACTTTCGGTCGACGTTGCGTCGATTGGCGACTGAAAGTCGCCACCACGAATTCATCGTCTGATCCTTACTTTCTACTTGCGCGGCGCGACCAACAACGGCAATACGATTAAGTTACCGAACAGACCGCCAAGCATCGTAAGACTGGTTAGAGTCCCGAAGACTACCGTCGGCACGAATTCGCTGACGGCGAGCGCCAGGAAGCCGGCTATCAAGGCTACTGTTGCTAGAACGACCGCAAAGCCGACGTTTTCTTGCGCTGATCGCAGCGATTTCAAAGGCCGGTCGCCTGCGTTCAGTCGCCGTTGGTAGTGCAACAGATAATGAATCGAACTATCAATCGACAATCCCATCGATACCGCAGCAATCATCGCGGCACCCATGTTCACACGCATCCCCAACCAGCCCATCGCACCGAGCACGACGAAAATGGGTAGCGCGTTAGGGACGAGCGCAGCAAGCGCAAACAGCAAGGATCGCGTTGCTAATAGCATGATCACGAAAATGCCAAGCGTTGCTAAGGCAAAGCACTTCCATTGATCCTGCAGTACGCTGGAGACCAGTCGGCTGAGCATAACGTGGTAACCAGTGACTTCGCCTTGCAGGTCGCCCTGCAGTTGACCCGCGCGTTGTGTTTCTGTGAACATGGCCAACCATTCCGGTCGCTGCGTAAAGTCTGCGACCGTCGCCTTCACTTGCTCGATTAACTGCGACTTCACCGATGCAGCCGTTTGTTCACGACTGCGAAGCATAACGCGCAGCCATCGTAGTCCGTTCTCATCAACATCAAACGTCAACAACGCTTGACTAAACTCCGGCATCGCTCGCCGCATCCCCTCCAATCGCGCAGCGACCGGCAGGGCAGCAATCAGCGTTTCGACTTGAGCCGCGTGATCGGCGTCTGCCATACTTAGCACTTTCGTCAGTCCTAGCGATTCTTGTTCTCGCTCGCCGACGGACAACTCCCGTAACTGTGTTTCCAGCTTTAAAACTTCACTTAAATACTCTTGCGTAATCGTCTTCGGCGCAGGCAGCATGACGTCCCACACACCAGCTCCGCCTAGCTCACGTTCGACCACTTGATAGCCTTGAACAAGCGGATTGGAAGCGTAGAAGTTCTTGGTAAAGTCCGTTTCGACACGCATCTTCGAGCCGCCAATGGCGGCGGCGATGGTCAACAATACGAGCCCGATTAAACCCGCACGGCGATGCGCTATCACCCCGTCGAGCAACTTGCGAAGGAACATGCGAACCGCCAAATCCGACTTGGGTATGTGCGGATCTGAATCCCACTTGCCAATCAGCGCCAAACCCGGCACCAGTAGCAGAATCGAGAGTAACACAATTAGCGAACCGATCGCCATCATCAATCCAAAGTCACGCACCGGTCCAACGTCAGCGGCCATCAGCGAGATAAAGCCGACCGCATCCGTCACGCACGCCAGCGCAATCGGCACAACCAAAGCGGCCATCGCTTCACGTAGCGCCTCGTTGCGCGCAGCGCCGCGGCGTCGCGTATCTTGATAGCGCAGCAGCAGGTGCATGGTCGTTGCGACACCGATTACCGTAACGATTGCGGTCAACATGGAACTGACCATCGTCAGCTCAAGATCCAATAAAACTAAAATTGCTTGCGTTACGATCACGGACCAATGCACGATCGCTAGCGGAATCAACGTCCAACGAATCGAACGGAAACACGCGAAGAGAACTAAGGTCAAGAGAATCGTCGAAGTGATTCCCAATCGCAAACCATCGCGTTGCACCAGTTGAAAACCTTCGACCACCATCACCGGTTCACCTGCCAAATACCCCTGTTCGGCTGGTGCAGCGATCGATTCGACAATCGATTTCAACTGCGCGATCGTCGCTTGATGAAACTCGGAGGACTGTTCAGCCGATGGTGCCAGCAAGCATGCGACCGCCACGAACTCGCTATCGCGCTGATGCGTGTAGCCAGCGAACATGTCTAAAAGCGATTGAGCCAACTTGTCCTTTGGATTCAAAAGGGGAGGCACGGCGTCTTCGTCTCTTCCACCGATCCCGAGCAACTTAAACGGATCTCGCATCCGCTCCATAATTCGATGCAGCTCCGACAAACTCAAGACCGCAGCGACGCCATCAACCTTCGCTAAACGTTCCGTCACAGTTCCCAAACGCTCGAGTCCAGCACCTGAATCGTCCCACAGCTCCGGATCGCGATAGACCGCAATCACAACTTCGTTGCCGCCAAAGCGATCTTCCAAGCGATGATAAGACGCAACCAATTCGTCGCCTGGCGGAAACATGCGGTCCAGTTGCCAATCCAATCGCAGTGTTCGCGACAGCGGCAAACTGAACGCTGCAATCACAACTCCAACAAGCAACAGCGGCGTTCGCCATCGTTCAAGATAATTGGCAATCCATTTGCCGAACCCATTTTCCATCACAAAGCCTTTGGTGATACGACCTCGCCAGATTCCGCACCAGTTAAGACCAGCGCATCGGAACGATGTTCGATTGTAGCTGTCTTCCAAGTAATCGCGAACCCGTGAGTTCCAACGTCGCTGGGTAGTTTCGCCGCAGGCTACTTGCAAGTCACAGCACATTTAGCGGAATACGTCATTGGATGGTACGAACCACGCGAAAGCCGACGGAGTTGTGTTGGATTCGCGGCGGAAGACTCGCTTCGCGATCGACTTTGAGTGTAAAAGGATAGAACGACGACGCGCCCCCTCGAACTCTGCGCTCGCTCGAATTGAAGACGCCAGGATCTTGGCACCACTCTTCAACATTTCCGTGCATGTCGAAAAGTCCAAAGTCGTTGGGACGCAGAGTACCACAAGCATGCGAAACGCTCTGGTAATTGCCATCTTCATCAACGAGCGACGAAGAGCGATCCGTTCGATCGGTGAGAAACCCCGCGTAGTGTTTCAGCAATTCGATATCCGTTCCACAATGCCAGGGTGTGTTCGTTCCGCCACGACAAGCAAACTCCCATTCGGATACAGTCGGCAATCGATAACCTGTTGCCGCGAGTTCATCCGCTCCAGCAATCCACTGTTCAGCCTCTTCGTCCATGGCAGGGTAAAAAGCGGGCAGGCCCTCGCGCTGCGATAACCAATTGCAAAAACTCGCCGCTTCACGCCATTCGATCACGTTCGCCGGGCAATCTTCACTGGGTCCAAACTCAGTAGAAAAATACTCGCCAGAACGAAACTCTCGAAATTGCTTGATCGAAATTTCGCGATCCGATATCCAGTAGCTGCGTAAGATACCGCTTATTGCCGTGGCATCGATTCGGACCAGATTCAATCCGTTGGGGTGCTTTATCCTGCGAACTATCCTGCGAACTTCGTTTTCCTCGCGACCAGCGGTCGGCGTGTCAACTTCGGTAGCAAGCGGCAGCGAAACTCGCCACTTTCGCAGCAGCCAATCTGCAGTCGCTTGCACCGCTGGATCATCAGCTTTGCGATACACTTCGCCGACACCGCTCGCGAACTCGGGCAGGGAAACTTCATCAGTTGAGTACTCGCCGAGTGCCAGCATCAGACCGCATTGAATTCCAGGATCGGCTTCACCGTTGAGTAATTCGAGCAACCGAGTCGATGTAACTCCGACTTGTTTGCATTGGTTGATCAAGTGTGATCGCAAAGTCGGATTCGGAACGCGGCGCAGCAAGCTCAACAACTCCTGAACCGTCTCTGGATCGTTTCTCGCGATCAGCAGAGCAGCGGCGGTTGCGCGTTGTCGACCGCTACGATTTTGATCTTCGGTGTGTTCCGCTTCGTTTACGGGAGTTTGAACGATGGACCACAGTTGCTGTTGATGCCACTGATCGGGCTTTGGAAAAAGCACATCGCGTTGCCAATCAACGGCAGTCGTCGCAAGGCGCGTGCGCAGTCTACTGTCTGGCGATGTGTAACTTGCAAGCAGTGCCGTGGCATAGCGATTCTTGCCATCATCGTTAGGTGATGAAAAATCTTTCACCAACGGATCAAGCAAAACGGGCAGTGCCGGGCGGAACGCTTCTGCAATATAGGAATAATCGTCTGGGTGTCGTGAACAAGCCGACTCGAGCAGATCAGCTATCATTTTATTGTGTTTCGCCCAAGGCATCGAAGCGGAATCTGCGGGCGGGTCTAAGCTCGCTAATATCAGCAGCGCTCGAAACGCTCGTTCTGAATCAGCAATCGAATTGCGGCGCAAAGCCTCAGCGGTTGCAAGCTTATCAAGCTCCAACCAGTAGCGCGGGATTAATTCAACTGCGCGAGGCCTGAGCGCATCGCTGACCAACGTGACGAGCTTCGGCGTCATGTGCCGCAGCGACCCCTGGAAGACCTCGTCTAAGTGTCGGTCATCGAAATGCAACGTTGCTGATTGCAGCACGAATCGCTGATGGGAATCTCCAGGTGCGGATGCGCTCGCCAATTGCAAGGCGTCGCGCGCCAGGGCATCGTACGGTTTCAACTCTTCGACAATCTTGGGCAACACCCCGCCATCTGCAGTCGCCAGTTGCTCGACGAGCGACTTAACACGTGTGGTAGTTTGCACTCGATGAGCTCCCCAATACGCCGCCAGCGTACACGCCACCATCGCTAATAGTAATGCAGCCGTGCGTCGATCACGCGCTCGCAACATCGCCCGCTCAACCTCAGTCAGCGTTTTGGACGATATGAAAAACTTCGCTAGCGCGCCTTCCAAAATATTCGGAAGGAAGCGCGGGATCCGTTGATGATTCCACAATCTAGCTTGTTCGGTTAGATGCTGATGCAAGCGACCGCGGAACGATTCACGCTGTTTCGAGTTTAACCATTCACGAATCGAGGGAACAAGAAAATCATGTGACAATTGAAACGCGGACTCTTCGTGCATTCCCGAGATTGGATCACTCCGAGAACTTTCAAACGCGTCGATCGCACTGATCAATTTCAAGTCGGAATTTAACAGCACCATCAGCGCATCGAACTTGGCAAGGTCATTCTCATATCCGGAATGCGCAAGCAACTCCGCTCGCGACCGTCGACTCGACTTGATTTCGGATCCCAGTGGTGGCAACAGAGCTCGCAGGACCTTGCGCGCAGCCAGTTCGTGCGTGCGTTGATTTGCTGGCGCATAGGTGGCAGAAAACGATTCATTCAAGAACTGAACACCTACTCCGGCCGCACCACCCAGTTGCCGCAATGTCGCCGACGTCCACTCGCGATTCTTCACCATCTCGCCGAATAGAGCCAAGTGAACGGGAATGACGCTGCCATCGGTCGTTAGGTGTGCGATGGCACCATCGACAAACTTTTCCTGGTCGCGCGTCAAGCGTGAATCGAGTGGCAAGCGTTGATAACCGCGACCGAATTCGATCAGCACTTTCCTCGCGTGCCGCAGATCAAACAGATCGACCATCATCGCATTGCGTCCCACTTGCAGTGGAACCTCAACCGCTGCCATAAATCGAGTTAATGCGAGCCAGAAGTCATCGCGAACGATCAAAATCGACTGAATCCGAAACCCGTCGCATTGCCGAAGGGCTAATACAAGTTCCGAGTTGGGCAGATCATTGTTAGCATTCAACCACTGTTCGAATTGATCGATAACGATCAGCAAAGACTCTCCATTGGGCAAACCCGTGCGTCGAATCGCAGCCAACGTTTCCGACAGCGATTGTTCGTTTTCGCCCGTTGCATCTGCTCCACGGCGTCGAACGGCAGCTAACAGTTGCTTCTCAGTCAGGTCAGCGGAAGCCTCAATCATTACCGAGCGATTCCGCGTACTTAAAACAGGCAGTAAACCGGCTCGCACCAGCGATGACTTACCACAGCCCGTGGGCCCGGATACGACGCCAATCCGGTGAAATGCCGGTTCGTCTTGATCCGCATGATCAACCTCTACCCAATGCTTCCAGCGACTGACGAGTTCCGGAAGGCCGTCGCGATCACGTGGGTCTGGAAGCAGGTCAAGATAAAAGTAAGCATCCGCTCGTGTGAAGGACCGCAAGCCGCGCGGAACGATCAATGACTGTCGCAGGCGCGTCGAACTGTGTTGGTCACTATTGGTTAAATCGGAAACGGATAACGCTTGAGTCGCAGCCTCAATTTCAAAACTTGATAGCTGTGCGCTTTTAAGCCAGTTGCGAAGGTCATGAACTAGTTCAATCGTCTCGGCGTAACGCTGACTTGCCAACTTCGAAAGCAGTTTGAGGCAGATCCGATTTAATTCAGCGGGTACACGGGCATTGGTTACGCGCGGCGGCGACGGTTCGTGCCTCAGTATCAGCTCCATTACTTCCTTCGAACTTCCACCTACAAACGGCCGCGCACCAGTCAGCATTTCGTACATGACAACGCCAAGACTGAATTGATCGCTGCGACCATCGATACGATGTCCTTCACGACGAATTTGTTCAGGACTCATGTAGCCGGGAGTACCAGCGACGCTCGTCAACTCGGCGGTTGTTTCATCGCGGACCGCTAATCCAAAGTCAGCCACATAGACTCGGCCGTCGTCTCCCAGCAATAAGTTCGCTGGTTTAATGTCGCGATGAACAAAGCCCGATCGATGCACGAAATGCAGTGCTTCTGTGATCGCAATCAAAAGCTGTACCGCTTCGCTCAGTTGAAGAGGTCCCGTCGCGAGCAACTTTGCCAAGTCACTGCCTTGAATGTATTTCGAAACAACAAAACAGCGCCCGTCTGCAATTACTCCGCAATCGTAGATCGGCACGATGGCTGGGTGATCGAGTTTTGCTAACGTCTTGGCTTCCTGCAAATACATTTGCTTAAGATGCTCTTCCTTCATGCGCTCTAGGTGCGGCAGCTTAATGGCTACCATACGATCCAATTCGGAATCCCGCGCTAAGAAGACTTTGCCAAAGCCACCTTGGCCGATTCGTCGCACAATTTCGTAGCGACCAAGGTGCGCGCCGCTTACGCTTGCCAACACTGAGTTCTGCGGTTCGTCGATGCCGCTCCAATCCGCTTCGACCGGTTTGAGTAAGTCGCTGAGTTGAGTTTGGTCCAAAGTGGCTTTCGTTGGAGCCGGATCCAGTCCGCTGCGATTCTCAAACTCCGATTCGAAATTCGGTTGCGCCGCCATCAGTTGACCTCACGTTGATCCAAGCCAATGTACGTGCAAAGTTCAATCTTTTCTTTTTGCAACGCGCATCGCCTCAAACTGCGAATAGTATTTCAATTGCTAGTGCCTCGGTTAGTATGCTAGCGTCTCGATTAGTATACTGTGCGGCGGCTGGAACCACCGACGCAAAGCAACCGGATCGAATGCGTTATAGTTGTAGCGTTGTTAGCTGGCGATCTTACAGCACGCGGACTTTAAAAACTCTCAGAGTCGGAATGGGCGCAAACATATGAAGTACTTCCTTACCACACTTTGCGTACTCTGCGTTTCACTGTCACAAGCTGCAGACAAACCAAACATCGTGGTCATCGTGGCCGACGATCTCGGTTACGGCGACCTGTCATGCTATGGCGCTACATCGATTCAGACCCCAGCCATCGACCAGCTTGCGATGGAAGGAATGCGATTCACCAGTGGCTATGCATCGGCATCAACTTGCACGCCTACAAGATTCTCTTTGCTTACCGGCTCTTACGCTTTTCGTCATAAAAACACGGGCATCGCACCGCCGAATGGACCAGCCATCATACGACCTGGAACCGAGACTTTGCCATCGATACTGAAGCGTGCGGGATATGCGACTGCAGTGATCGGCAAGTGGCATCTGGGCCTTGGCGACCCAGTTCCCGATTGGAACGGCGAACTGAAACCTGGTCCGCTCGATATCGGATTCGATCACTGTTTCTTACTACCTACAACCAATGATCGCGTTCCACAAACTTTCGTCGAAGACCGCCGCGTCAAGAATCTCGATCCGGCTGATCCGTTGTGGGTCGGCGATAAACAACCTTCGGAGGATCACCCCACAGGCATGACGCATCGCAATACGCTCAAGATGGATTGGTCGCACGGTCACAATCAGACGATTCACAATGGCATCAGCCGAATCGGCTTTTATACCGGCGGAACGAAAGCCCGTTTTAAGGATGAAGACCTAGCGGATACTTGGGTGCGCGAATCGAACGCTTGGATGGAATCGAACAAAGATCGTCCCTTCTTTCTCTTATTCGCTTCGCAGGATATTCACGTACCGCGTGTCGCTCACCAGCGATTTCAGGGTAAGAGTCAACTGGGTCCACGTGGCGATTGCATCCTGCAACTCGATTGGTGTGTGGGTGAGATCATGAAGACCTTGGATCGGCTTGGAGTTGCCGACAACACGCTGGTTGTTTTCTGTTCGGATAACGGTCCTGTGTTGGATGATGGTTATAAGGATGAGGCAGTTGAGAAGTTGGGCGATCATCGACCTGGTGGACCGTTTCGCGGTGGTAAGTACAGCGTTTGGGAAGGTGGTACACGGACGCCATTCATTAGTCGCTGGAAAGGTCGCATCGCGCCCGGCGTTTCGAATGAGATAGTCTGCACCGTCGACTTCGCGGCCAGCTTCGCTGCACTTGTCGGTCAGTCGCTGGCGCAAGACGCTTGCTCGGACAGTTTCGATGTACATCACGCGTTACTTGGTGAGCGCGATGCCAAGGGACGTGATCACTTGTTGCAGCAGGATAACGGCAGCGGCAACTTTGGCCTGCGCGCGGGCGACTGGAAACTAGTGCGTCTCGAAAAACGCGGCAAGTCGCAAGCTCGTGTAACGCTTACTGATCAACCGTTACCGAAAGCTCGCCACTCGCTTTACAACTTGGCGAAAGATGCCGCGGAGGAGGTTGACGTTTCCGCTCAAAATCCTGAAGTATTGAACCGCTTAGTAAATCAGCTTGATCAAATCATCGCTGGCCCGCGCAGCCGACCCGACAACTGAACGGAGCGAACTTGGCAAAGTTCGATCGTCTGATTTCTCGTTCGTTAAACTCCGCAAGGGGACTGATTTCAAACTACCACGCTCGCTAGAATTCGCATTCCACACTTTCAAGGAGAGCGTATGCGATTTGGCAGCCATTGCAGTATCGCGGGCGGGTATCACAAAGCGTTCGAAGAAGCGCAGCGGGTCGGATGCGATTGCATGCAGATATTCGTTACCCAGCCGCGACGTTGGCCAACGAACGAAGCGCAAGAGAACGGCAATCCGATTAACCATTCCGATGCAGAGCAATTTGCGTCGGTTTGGAAACAGTCGACGATTGGTGCGACCATTGCGCACACGTCTTACTTAATCAATGTCGCTTCGCCAGACGATTTGCTGTGGCAAAAATCCTTGGATGCGCTGGTAGCAGAGTGGCAACGCGCGGAGAAATTGAAACTTGAGGGCTTAGTCATGCACCCGGGTGCGCACACGAAGTCGACGCCCGAGGAAGGCTTGGAACGAGTTGCACAAGCGGTGGACGCGGTTATCAAAATTGTTAAACCGAAGTACTGTCGCTTGCTATTTGAGAATACCGCCGGACAGGGTTCATGCCTCGGACATCAAATCGAGCACTTAGGTTGGTTACTGAAAGCCGTTAAGAAAAGCGAGCATGTGGGCGTGTGCTGGGACACCTGCCATGCTCTCGCGGCGGGTTACGATTTTAGGACAGCGGCCGGCATGAAAGCCATGGTTGCTGAACTGGAGCAACATTCGGTCGTCGAGCATTTGCGAGCGGTGCATATCAACGACAGCAAGAAAGATTGCGGTACGCGAGTGGACCGGCACGAGCACATTGGCCACGGCTTTATCGGTGAAGCGGGCTTTAAACGCTTTCTTGCGTCCACCGCGTTTAAAAATCTGCCGATGTACTTGGAAACACCCAAAGAAAAAGACGAAGTTACCGGTGAAGAATGGGACGTGATCAATCTGCGCACCTTGCGATCTCTGTGTAAAAAGTGACGATAGACTGGCGGCAACGACCCATCGCAGCGCTTAAGCAGGGGATGGCAGCGGCTGACAGAGACGGTGGTGTTGAACAAGCTGCAGCAAGATGCTTTAATGCCTCACCACAAAAAACGCGATGAAGTTGGACAACTCCATAACCATTAACCTGACAAAGTTGGCGGACTCTGCATGCTTGAACTTTACGCACAAATTGAAGAAGCTTGTACGTTCATCCGCCGACAATGGAGCGCGACTCCGCGAGTAGGCATTATTCTTGGAACGGGACTCGGACCGCTGGTTGAACAGATCGAAGTTCAAGCGTCGATCGAGTACGAAGACATCCCGAACTTTCCCAAATCAACCGCTACTAGCCACCGTGGACGGCTGGTGTGTGGCAATCTTTGCGGGTTGCCCATCATGGCCATGGAAGGCCGTTTTCACATGTACGAGGGTTACCCGCTGAAGCAGATTACGTTGCCAGTGCGCGTGATGAAAGCGATGGGTGCTAATCTGTTGATCGTGTCGAACGCTGCGGGTGGCATGAACCCGAATTATGCGTTAGGCGATATCGTTGTCATCGATGACCAAATCAATCTGATGGGCGACAACCCACTTATTGGAATCAACGACGATCGGCTCGGCCCGCGTTTTCCCGACATGAGTGCGCCGTACGATCCAGTTCTTGTCAACGAAGCCTTAACGATCGCCCGCCGCGAAAACATCATTGCGCACAAAGGTGTTTTCGTCGCAGTTCCGGGACCGAATCTTGAAACACGAGCCGAGTATCGCTTTCTGAGATCCATTGGCGCCGACGTGGTCGGAATGTCGACTGTGCCCGAAGTTATCGTGGCGGTGCATTGTGGTCTGCGCTGCGTTGGATTTTCAGTTGTAACAGATATGTGTTTGCCTGATGCTTTGGAACCGGCCAACGTTCAGAAGATCATCGCAACCGCCAACGCAGCCGAGCCGCGGTTGCGCGCACTTGTGAGCGGTGTGCTGGAATTCGAAGCGAAGCTGGCTTCAAAGAAGTAGCAGCGACGAGAGGCTGGACGTATGACGGCTCCGATTCATTCGCTTTTCAGTTCGTTTGTCTTTCAGGATCGCGATTGTAAAGCGTTGGTCGATAGCACTTGCGAAGTCATCTTTAGCAAGCGGTTATTCCAGCCGAAAGTTGCAATCGTGCTGGGCAGCGGTTTAGGCGGCTTGGCTGAGTGCGTCGAACATGCCGTTGCGATCGATTACGCGGAACTTCCGTGTTTCCCGCGCACGCATGCAGCCGGTCACGCGGGCAAACTGATCACCGGTTTCTTGGCGGGATTGCCAGTTGCGTTGATGCAGGGCCGCGCGCATCGCTACGAAGGCTTTACCGATACGCAACTGTCGCTTCCAATCCATTGTCTGCATGCCATCGGAGCTCAGACGCTGGTCGTTACGAATGCAGCCGGGGGATTGAATCCGAGATTCTGTGTCGGCGATCTCATGGCGATCGATCAGCACCTGGATTTTCTTTGGTCGACACCGCATGCGAGAACTTTGGGCCATCGCGCGTATGCACTGCAATGTGGCAAAGCCGAGAATTTTAACTGCGATGTGCCGATGCGTGGCACGCCGTACGATTACGGCCTGCTTGCGAAGGCGCGACGCGCTGCGCGGCGGTTTGACATTGAACTGCATCAAGGGACCTACCTTTCGACGCTTGGTCCGACTTATGAAACGCGCGGCGAGTACCGTATGTTTCGCAAGTTCGGTGCGGACGCAGTCGGAATGAGCACCATTCCAGAAGTCGTAGCGGCGCGGCAAATCGACATGAGTGTGCTAGCCTTTTCCGTGATTACAAATGTCGCTTCCACCGATGTACCGCATTCAACGAATCATCAAGAAGTCATCGACGTCGGCAATTCCGCTGGGCCGCGACTGCTGCAGATCGTGCAAGGCGTCCTCGGCGAACTCGCTGGTTGCCCAGACTAGCGCCCAGAATAATAAACAGATAATAAACAGCGGCAACTCAACGCTCCGGTCGAACCGAAAACGAAACTTTTCTGAGCTACCGCAAAGTTAACTTTGCTTGTGCGCGGTACACTAGCGCAGGCAGCATTCAAGAGTGCGCGATGACTCATTAACCTGGGAGTGAAGTGATGCGAATCGATCGAACCGAATATAGAAATAGGAACATAGTGCAAGCGCTGGTTGTCGGGTGCATGAGTTTGTTCACGTTGAGTTTCGCGGCGACTCGTTGCGTTGCTGACGATCGTCGGCCGGAAGGCGGCGATAAAGCGATTCCATTCAAAGCGACAGATATTGAGGGCAAGCCCTTTGAATTTGAACCGGATAAGTCGGGACGCTGGACTGTTCTCGTTTTTCTTCGCGGCTACCCCGGTTACCAGTGTCCGCTTTGCACGCGTCAGGTTGGTGAGTTGATCGGCAAGGCTAAAGAACTGGAAGATGCTCGCGCGGATGTGCTATTTGTCTATCCAGGCGTGGCGAAAGATCTAACCGACAAGTCGAAGGAGTTTCTCGCTAACCTGCAGTTGCCGCCAACCTTCAAATTAGTTACCGATCAAGATTACAAAGCTGTCAACGCTTATAAAATTCGCTGGGAAGCGCCTCGCGAGACAGCTTATCCTTCGACATTCGTTATCGATCCAACCGGCGTGATTCGCTATTCGAAAGTAAGCGAAACACATGGTGGGCGAGCCCCGGTGAGTGAAATTCTTCAAACCCTCGGCGGCAAGTAAGCTCACAGCATGAACAAATCGGTGCAACCGAGCGTTTTTGATTTGCAGCAGTTCTCTCGTCCGCCGTTGGGCACTGTCTGTGTGGTCGCTTCGTCATTGATCGCTGAAGGTGAACCGCTGGAAGCGTTGCAGAAGTGTTTGTCACCCGATGAGGTTTCAAAACAGAATCGTTTCATTCCACCAGTTGTGAAACGCCGGTACGGTGTGTGTCGCGGCAAATTGCGTCACTTGTTAGCAGCTCTGCTTGGCGTCGACGCAAGCGACATTCAATTTGACTACAACGCGACTGGCAAACCGCGTCTGAGCTCGAAACATAATTCTTCAATCGAGTTCAACGTTTCGCATTCGGGCGATTGGGCGCTGTTCGGCTTTACGGACGGTTCACCGGTTGGCGTTGATATAGAGCTGTTTCAACGCAAGACGAACTTCGAAGCGCTCGCGCCTCAGGTGTTGAATACCAACGAGCGCAAACAGTTGGGGTTGGTTGCACCCGCGGATCGCAACGCGGCCATCATGCGAGCCTGGGTTGCGAAAGAAGCGGTGTTGAAGGCGATCGGCGTAGGAATTGGATTCGGATTGCATGCGGCTGAATTCCCGATGCCGCAAGCCGCGGTGGGTGCGCCGACGCGGATCGATCCGATGCTGCTGGAGAAGATGGATGACGATGCGAATTGTCGCATGAATTCCAGGATCGATGCGGCAATGTGGCGAGTGCATCACATCGACGTGTTGGCGGAAGGTAGCTGCGCTGTGGCGGTCCCGACGAGTATTAATCAAGTTCGCGTGGAAAGATTCTGAAGTGTCGCCAAGTGATTTGCTGTGTCAGTTGATTGCGATCCCGAGTGTGAATCCGATGGGACGCGACTTGAGTGGCCCGAGCTACTTTGAAGGGCGACTTAGCGATTGGTTGATGAAGTATTTTGATTCTATCGGGGCGAATTGCGAGCGGATTGATGTGGTTGAAGGACGTTCGAACGTGATCGCACGCTACGACTCGCCAGGCGGGACGCGAACGATGCTTTGGGATGCACATCAGGATACTGTGCCCGTCGACACGATGACGATCGCTCCTTTTGATGCTCAGATAAGTGACGGTCGTATCAGTGGTCGCGGCGCGGCGGATGTAAAAGGTGGTTTGGCAGCGATGCTGCATGCGTTTACCAAGTTGATGAAAGAGCGTCCGGCTCGTGCGGCGAATGTCGTGCTGAGTTGCACTTGCGACGAAGAGCACACGATGCTTGGAATGCGCGATCTGGTGACTTACTGGGAAAGCGAATGTACGAAGTCGCGTTTGCTGAGCGTTAGGCCGGATGTGGCGGTCGTGGCTGAGCCGACTGAGTTGAACGTGGTAATCGCTCACCGCGGTGTGATTCGATTCCGGGTTCATACGATCGGCCGAGCGTGCCACAGCAGCGATCCGACGCTCGGTCGCAACGCAATCTACACGATGGCACGAGCGGTTTGTTATTTGGAAGACTATGCATCGTGGCTGCCCAAGTCGGTACCGTTTCATCCGCTTTGCGGCCGTCCGACATTGAGCGTCGGACGCATCGTTGGCGGTCAAAGCGTCAATATCGTGCCTGACAAATGCACCATCGAGATCGATCGCCGTCTGATTCCAGGTGAAGACCCGCTTGTCGCTTGGTCAACACTGCGCGAAAAACTGATGGAACGCTTCGGGCCGAATATCGCGATTGATGAACCGTGGATTAGTAGCCCCGGATTGAACAATCAGAACAATTTGGAGTTGGCGGAAGCGTTATTGAAGTGCGCAACGAATACAGTGCCTTCGCGGCGCAGTCTCGGAGTCGCTTACTGTACGCATGCAGCCACCTTAAGCGCAGCGGGCGTACCGGCAGTTGTGTTTGGCCCGGGCGCAATCGAACAAGCGCACACGGTCGATGAATTCATTGCTGTCGAGCAACTGGATCAAGCAGCCGCGATTTACTTTGACTTTGCATGCGCGAGCCTCTGAAAGACTGGCGCCTGAGAGTCGTCGCCACTTAGTCTGTGCCTGGTCCTTAATCGTTGTCGGCGCGGAGCACGGAGATGAAGGCTTTTTGCGGAATGTTGACACTTCCGAATTGCTTCATCTTGGCTTTGCCCTTCTTTTGCTTTTCAAGCAACTTATTCTTGCGCGTTACGTCGCCGCCGTACAGTTTAGCCGTAACGTCCTTGCGAAACGGTTGAATCGTTGAGCGAGCGATGACGGTTCCACCAATGGCGCCTTGGATGGGGATTTTGAATTGATGTCGCGGGATGGCTTCGGCGAGTTGTTCGCAGTAGTGAAGTGCGCGGGTGCGTGATTTGTCGCGATGTACGAGATAAGAAAGCGCGTCGATCGGTTCTTTGTTCACAAGGATGTCGACTTTGACGATGTCGGTCTTGCGGTACTCGATCTGTTCGTAGTCAAACGAGCCGTAACCGCGCGTGATCATTTTCAACTTGCCGTAGAAATCGAACAGCACTTCGCCGAGCGGCATTTCGCTGGTCACTTCGACACGACCGGCTGATAAGTAGGCCATGGTCTGACTGTCCGAGCGATGCTCGCGGCACAACTCCATCACGGGGCCGACGTACTCTTCCGGAATCAAAATGGAAGCTTTGATGTACGGTTCGGTCGTCGATTCAATGTTCGAAGGATCGGGCCAGTAGCTTGGATTGTCGACGTCAATCAACTTGCCGTCTTTCAAGCCGATCTTGTACTTTACGGACGGCGCAGAGATCACCAAGCCGAGATCGAATTCGCGTTGGAGTCGCTCTTGGATCACGTCCAAGTGCAACAGACCGAGGAATCCGCAGCGGAATCCGAAGCCGAGCGCCGCTGAGCTGTCTTTCTCGAAGGTCAGCGCTGCGTCGTTGATGGCAAGCTTTTCGAGGGCTTTGGTCAAGTCCTGATATTCGTCGGTGCTCATCGGATAGATCGACGAAAAGACAACTTGTTTAGCTGGCTTGTAACCTGGGATTGGTTCCAAAGCATGACGATGTTGATGCGTTAGCGTATCGCCGATCTCGATATCTTGAACACTCTTCACGCCAGCGACGACATAGCCCACTTCGCCGACGCTGAGTTGCTTGCGCGGATTGAGTTTCAGTTGATTGAAGCCGAGTTCGTCGACTTTGTAATCACGGCCCGAGTGCATGAAGTGAACCAACTCTCCAGGCTTGAGCGTCCCTTCCATGACTCGAATTTGAAGAATCACACCTCGGAACGTGTCAAAATGGGCATCGAACACGAGCGCTTTCAGCGGAGCGGCCGGATCGCCTTTAGGACAAGGCAAATGAGCGACAATGCCTTCCAGCACATCGGCGATGCCGACGCCGGTCTTGGCTGAAACTGGAATTGCGATGAACGGATCCAAGCCTAAGTCCGCATCGATCTCTTCGCGGACTTTCTCAACATTGGCCGCTGGTAAGTCGATCTTGTTGATCACTGGCAGCAGCGTGAGGTCGTACTCGAGCGCTAGATAAAGATTGGCAACGGTTTGCGCTTCAACACCCTGCGATGCATCGACGACAATCAGCGCTCCTTCGCAAGCCATCAAGGATCGTCGCACTTCGTGTGAGAAATCGACGTGACCAGGTGTGTCGATCAAGTTCAGCATGTAATCCTGGCCATCTTTCGCGCGGTACGAAAGCGTGATCGAGTTGCTCTTGATCGTAATTCCGCGCTCGCGTTCAATGTCCATCGAATCCAGGATCTGATCATGGAATTCGCGCAGTGTTACCGCGCCGCAGGATTGGATGAGTCTGTCGGCGAGCGTGGATTTGCCGTGATCGATATGAGCGATGATGCAAAAGTTACGAATGTTTTTCATACGTTTATTCGTTAAGGTGATGCTCGAAACGCAAAAGCGTCCCGCTGTAAAACTATCCGTTGTGAATTAGTGGATCAAGTCGCGATCGCGAACGCCGAGGAGATATAAAACTGCGTCCAGCCCAAGGGTCGATACGCGATGCTCAGCGGCTTGGCGAACGACCGGCTTGGCATGAAACGCGATGCCCAAGCCCGCGCGAGCCAACATGGGCAAATCGTTCGCACCATCGCCAATCGCGATCGTTTGTTTGCGGTCGACGCCTTCTTCATTCGCTAGCTGCTCCAGCAACTTCGCTTTTCGCTCTGCGTTGACGATCGGACCTACAACACGACCAGTCAATTTGCCGTCGATGATCTCCAGTTCATTGGCGTAGACGTGGTCGATGGCCAGTCGCTGTTGAAGGTAGTTTCCAAAGTAAGTGAAACCGCCAGAAATAATTGCGGTGCGGTAACCGAAGCGACGAAGCGTGCTCAGCAACAGTTCCGCGCCTTCAGTTACCACGAGTCGTTCGGCAACTTTGGGAAGCACTGTTTCTGGCAATCCGGCGAGCGATTGCACGCGTTTGCGAAGTGATTCGTCGAAATCCATTTCGCCTCGCATTGCGGCTTCTGTGATCGCGCTCACTTCCGCACCCGCGCCAGCTTCTTTAGCGAGTTCGTCAATTACTTCCGCTTGCAAAAGCGTTGAGTCCATATCGAGTGCGACGACACGGCGATTGCGTCGGAACGCGTCGTCGCGCTGCCAAGCCAGATCGAGACTCAACTGACTCGAAAGCTCGAGCAGACTAGCTTTCAACATTGCTGAATCACACGGCTCACCTCGAACGGAAATCTCCACGCAGGCGCGCGTCAGCGAACTAGTCGAAATTCTTGGCGGTCGTCCAGACAGACGCGTGATCACATCAATGTTGAGTCCCTGCTCGGCCAGCATCTTGCTAACTGCGTGAAATTGTTCCGCGGTGATGGAGCGCGCGAGCATCGTCAAAATGAAACGCGACTTACCTTGCCGCGTTACCCATTGGTCGTAATCCTGATCAGCGATTCGCTTCGGATTGCATTTCAATCCAAGCGCCGTTCCGCACTCATGCATTTGCGAAATGAGCAGCTCGCAATCGACGTCTGCTGGGATTTTCACCAGCAAACCCAACAGCAGCGACTGGTGGATCACCGCTTGGCTGACGTCCACAATCGCACACTTGTAATTGGCAAGCAGCTCCGAAATGGTCGATGTCAGGCCTGGGCGGTCTTCACCTGTGAAGCGAAACAAAATGAGCGTTGCGGTACTTATTGTGGCTGGATTCATGGTTGTAATCGTAACTGATTTTCAGTTGTTGCCGAGTCCAGATGATTTGCGTTGTGTTGCTTTGAAGTACGCCGACTGGCCGGTCTCGGGAAGCGATTGCCAGCTATGTTTTTGCGATTGCTGGAGGCTACAATAGGCGACCCGAAGTCGGCAGTCTTACATCGAAGGAGATTTAGTATGAGCAACGAGACAAGTGAAACGAAGAAGCGTCGCGGCACGTCGATCCCGTTACTGATCGGATTCTTGATCCTTGGCGCGGTCGGATACGTCTTCGGCGAATCCATCATGACTTACGCATTCTATTTGCAGGAAGTCATGATCGCTTCCTCTGGTTCGAAAGGCGCTGATGTTCCTGCCGGTATTACGCCTGAGCCGGTGGCAGATCCAAACGTTGGGCCCGGTCCTGGTCTTGATGGCCCCGGTGCTGGCGGTCCTGGAGGCGGCGGCTCTGGAGGTGGTCCTGGCGGTGGAAACATGGATCCGGAAGCGCTGTTCGCAGATCGTGATAAAGACAGCAACGGCAAGCTGGAAGGCGATGAAATCAGCGAGCGCATGCAAGCTCGTTTGGCCGAAGTCGATACCGATCAAGACAAGGCGGTTAGCAAAGAAGAGTTCCTGACGGCGTTCCGAAATCGCCAGTCTTCGGGTGGCGGCGGAGGAGGCGGTGGTCAGCGACCGGCTAGTGATGACACGCCGAGCAGCCCGCCAACGGTTGGTGAAGCAACTGAGTCCGCGCCCCCGACTTCGTCATCGGAGAGTTCCGGCGATGCAACCGCAACGCCGGACAAAAGCTGAACTGTAGTCAACTCGAAAATCTTTCGAGAATCCTTGTGTGCTGGCGTTTGACCGCCATGCTGATACTGGTTTCTTATTCCGGTGCCGAGCGCTTCTAACGTTAACTCGCAGCGAATCTAAGTTAACGGGCAGCGAACCAAAATAGACCTGGGCGAGTCGCAATAGCATGTCGATCGCCCGGAACGTTGCACGACTATACGGTAAAAGTGATACGAAGATCGCCTTGCGGGGTTAGCAGAAGTGGAATCCCGAATTACCATTCTTACTGAGTTGGACTTTTTCCGCTGTTTTCGGTTGTTGTTTTGTCGCCATTGCCCGTAGAGAAAAACTTATGAATCGCCTCGCGATAGGGTTGGGATCGATTCTTGTAATTGCAACGGTGCTCGCGATTGGCGGAACGCTTGGTTGGATCAAATACAACGAAATTACTGCGACGGCTGAACCGCCTCCGGTACAACCTATTGCCGTTACCTTTGCTGAAGCTTCCAAAGTTGAATATCAATACAATACAACTGTAATTGGGACGGTCATCGCCCCGCAATCGATAATGCTTAGCAATGAGATTGCGGGAACTGTCGTTGCGTTAGACTTCGAATCTGGAAAAGAAGTCGAAGCCAATCAGAAGTTGGTCGAACTGGATTCAAGTGTGGAGCGGGCTCAGTTAAAGTCCGCGGTTGCGAGACTCAAAATGGCGAAGTCCACTCTGACTCGCACTAAACAAGCGGCTGCGAATCGCGCGGTCAGCGAGTTAGAAGTGGAAGAAGCGGAGTCGGTATACGCTCAAGCCGACGCGGAAATTGCTCAGTTGGAGGCGGTCATCGCGCGGAAGACCTTGGTCGCGCCGTTTAAGGCTAAAATTGGGCTTAAGAATACGCACTTGGGGCAATTTCTGCCGAGCGGCTCGCAGATTGTGATGTTGCAGAGCATTGATGATTTTGTATTTGTTGATTTTATGGTTTCGCAAGACGCAGCGGACTCTATTGCAGTTGGCAGTTCGGTGGAGTTGATCGACGAAAGCGGGACTTACCAGGCAAAGGTCGCTGCCGTCGACGCGCAAGCCGATCGATCGACTCGCAACTTAATGGCGCGAGCCAAGTTGAGCCCGGTGCCCAGTCAACTGCAACCGGGTGAGTCTGTTCGAGTGCTGGTCAAATATGGTCCCGTTTTGAACACTCCCGCAGTGCCTGTCGAAGCGTTACGTCACGCGCCGATGCGAGCGTTCGTATATCTGGTGGAAAGGGATCCACAAGGCAATTGCACAGCTCGCGAGCGTACGGTCACGGTCGGTCAAATGGTAGGCGATCGTTTCAGCATTCTCAGCGGTCTTGAGTCTGGTGTTGAAGTGGTCGCAGATGGCTCATTCAAGTTGCGAGAAGGCGTGGCGATTGTTGATAAGAGAGTGTCGAGCGCGCTGAACACCGCACCTGCTACTACAACTGCGACTGCGGGACCACAAGAAACGGCAGGAAAGTAAGCACGTGAAGTCAATCACTGACGTTTTCATCCGCCATCCAGTTCTGGCGATCGTTGTTAACTTTGCCATCGTGCTCATCGGACTGCGCGCGATGGTGCTGCTGCCTATCCAGCAGTACCCAAAGCTGGAGAGCACTTCGGTTGTCATAACAACTTATTACATCGGAGCGAGCGCTGAAACGATTCGTGGCTTCTTGACCACACCTATCGAACAGGCGGTGTCGTCGATCGCTGGCGTGGATTACATCGAGTCGAGTTCCACGGCTGGCGCGAGCGTCATCACGGTTCGATTGAAACTGAACCACGACAGCACGCAAGCGTTGGCGGAAGTGAACGCGCGGTTGCAACAAGTGCGACGTCAGTTGCCGGCTGAAGCGGAACCACCAGCGATTGAGCTTCAACGTGCCGATCGTCCCTACGCATCGTTCTACATCAGTTTCACTTCGGACGAAATCAATATCTCGGCGCTGACCGACTGGATCAATCGAACGATTCAGCCGCAGCTCTCGATCCTTGCCGGCGTGCAGCGTGTCGGCGTCGAAGCGGGGCAGATGCCCGCGATGCGGGTTTGGATCTCGCCGAATCGACTCGGCGAACTGAATCTTACGCCTGGTGACATCTTTAATGCGCTGCGTCGAAACAACTATATTGCAGCCATTGGTAGAGTTCGCAATGAGACGATTCAAGTCGATTTGCTGACGAATACAGATCTGCGAAGCGTGGATCAGTTCGAAGACTTGATTGTTTCCGAGCGCGACGGCTCGATCACGCGACTTCGTGATGTGGCAACCATTGAACTTGGTTCCGAAGAACCGCTCGCAACCGCCATGTATGAAGGCAAGGAAGCCGTGTACGTGTCCGTGTGGCCCCTGCCAGGCAGCAATGAAATCGAAGTAGCGCACAATCTTCGAGCTGAGTTGCTCAAGATGCGGCCGAACTTGCCAAAGCACATCGATATGCAGTTGGCTTTCGACGCTACGAAGTTCATGGAAGAAGCGTTGCAGGAAATTTCACGCACGCTGGGTGAAACGATCTTGATTGTCGGTGTGGTGGTGTTTCTGTTTATGGGCTCAGTGCGGACCGCTTTGGTTCCATTGATCGCCATGCCCGTGTCGCTTGTCGGCGCGATGATTCTGATGCTGCTGCTTGGATTCTCGCTGAACTTGCTGACGATCCTCGCGATCGTGCTTGCAGTGGGGTTGGTGGTCGATGATGCGATCGTGGTTGTCGAGAATATTCAGCGGCATGTGCAAGAAGGAAAAACGCGTACGAGAGCAGCGTTGCTGGGGGCGCGCGAACTGGTTGGACCCATCATTGCAATGACAATTACCTTGGCGGTCGTGTACGCACCGATCGGGTTCCAAGGCGGCCTGACCGGGATGTTGTTCCGCGAATTTGCATTCACTTTAGCTGCGGCAGTGGTCGTCTCTGGCATTGTGGCGGTAACGCTGTCGCCGGTGATGAGTTCGATCATGATCCATCCTTCAGGCAAAGAAGGATTTCTAACTCGATTCGTAAATCGACGTTTCGAGACGGTGCGGAAAGCCTATTCATGGTTGTTGAGCGGTGCGTTGCAATTGCGATGGTCGATTGTTGCATCGACTGTCTTGGTCGCGATGGGCGCTGCGCCGCTGTATATGTTCAGCAGCAAGGAACTTGCTCCGGTTGAAGATCAAAGCGCGATCGCTGTCTTCATGTCTGGAGCGCCCGATTCAACTTTGAAATCGACCACGCGCTGGGCGAAGGAGCTGTCTTCCACTTTACAGAAGTTGCCGGAAGCGAAGTACATGTGGGCGCTCGTTACGCCAGGTACCGGCTTTGGCGGAATTATTACGAAGGACTTCCGCGAACGCACTCGCAGCACCACTGAAATGTACCCTGAAGTCTTTGGAATGGTTTCGCAGATTCCGGGTATTGAGCCATTTCCTATTTTACTTCCGCCGCTGCCCGGCGCTGGTCAGTACGACGTCGAACTGATTGTGAAGAGTGACATGGACCCGCAGCAGTTGGCAGAGTTGGCTGGTGAGATTGCCGTGGAAGCTCAGAAGCTTGGGAAGTTCATGTTCGTGGACACCGACCTCAAGTTGGACTTGCCGCAAGCACGCGTGTCCGTGGATCGCGAGAAGGTCGCTGACCTTGGCATGGACCTCGCTTCGGTCGCACAGGAACTTGGCGTGCTCCTCGGCGGCGGCTACGTGAACCGATTCAATTACTTCAATCGGTCTTACCAAGTGATTCCGCAATTGGCTGAGGAGGATCGGCAGTCCGCTGGTGCGTTGATGGAGCTGAAGATCCGCAGTCCTCAAGGTCAACTGATTCCAGTTTCGAACTTCGCCAAGATCGAACCGGTAACTGCGCCGCGCACGTTGACCAAGTTCCAGCAGCAAAGTTCGCTGAGGTTGTTCGCGGGTGTTGTGCCGGGCGTCACGAAGGAAGACGGCTTAAACGCCATGGAAGGAGTCGCTCGACGCGTCCTGGGACCTGATGTTGGCATTGACTACGCGGGCGAGTCGAGGCAACTTCGGCAAGAAGGTTCAGCTCTAACAGTGACACTTGGATTCGCGCTTGTCATGATTTACTTGGTACTTGCAGCGCAGTTTCGTTCGTTCCGCGATCCGTTGATTGTTTTGCTAGGTTCGGTTCCGCTGGCGATTTCCGGCGCGCTGGTGCTGACATTCCTTGGACTCACAACCATCAATATTTACTCGCAAGTCGGTCTGATCACGCTTGTTGGGTTGGTTGCCAAGAACGGCATATTGATCGTTGAGTTTGCCAATGCGCTGCAGGAGTCTGGGATGGCGAAATTCAATGCGATTTTCGAAGCTTCTCAGACTCGCCTTCGCCCAGTTCTCATGACTTCCGCAGCGACGGTTTGCGGGCACTATCCGTTGGTCTTAGTGACTGGTCCGGGCGCCGAAGCACGTAACAGCATCGGGATTGTTTTAGTTGCCGGTATGGCGATTGGCACGATCTTTACCCTGTTTGTTGTGCCCGCGCTGTATTTGATCCTGGCCGCGGAACATCGACACCAAGATGATGGTCAAGACGAAGATGACGTGCTCTAAACTGAGGGCTTCGGACCTTCATTGCAAATGATACGGAGTCGAAGACACTTCCTTCGCTTGCGTTTCACTCGACAGTACGGTCAAGCGGTGCCGATGTAGTTGGGCTGCAGAGCGATAGTTTTTCCCGATGTCGCATCATTACTCACTATCCAGCGCTAAAAATGCAGGACGGTTCGTCCTGGGCGCTCAACACGGTTGCCGAGCAAACGTAGATCGCAAGACCGAATCTTGGCAATTAGGACCGGTTAAAAGTTGGATGGTTAAGGTGATCGTGAATATCCAGCACGCTCGTGGGTACAGATCACTGTATCGTTTTTGTCGAATGCGACTTCAAGCATGTTAGTATCATCCGTCCAAATTTGCGCGCTTGGAGGGCCGCCTTCGGCGGTCATCGTGGGGGTGCCTAGGTTTCTCCCGTAATGTCCGGGGGGACCTCCAAGTAGCTTTTCTACTTCGCCCCTCTGCATCCCAAATTCTATTTTCTCAAAGTTGTACGAAAGTAATGGTTGAATAGGCAATTGCTTTAGATGTATTTCATTTATTGAAGTTGCTGAGTCGGGCGAGTGCTGCACATTGTTTCTTTTGAATTCAACAGTTGAAGAAGAATTGTCAACCAATGGCTGTAGGTGGCTCTTGCCACTGACAGAGGTAAGCGACTTTCGGTGTTGGCTCCAGCAGCCAATTACCGAAACAGTTAGCAGAACAGTGGTTAGCCTCACGAATTGGTACATACCTTTCTCCGGGTGCCAGACTACGAATTTGCTTTAAGCCTCCCACTTGTCGCTAACAGTTTAAGCAGGTTGGTGCCATACCATTTTTACTAACAATGACAGAACGACGGAAGCTTCGCCCAACCCTCTCTTCTCGACTAATCCTTGCCACACCTTCGCAAGTCGCCCGCGCGGAAACACCATAGCGCACTCATGAGGGCGTGTCCTGAGCGCGTAACTGAATCACAATAGATTGTTTGGTTCCGCTCATCGAATGCCGTGTTTCAACGCACCGGTCACCCAGACCGGTGCGAGTCAACGAACAGTCAAAATCATTTCGGTTGGACATACCGACGTGAGATCCGAGCGATGCTTCCAGCAACTACCAAAGTGTCCATCGTAAGACATACCAAAACGATCGATCGTTGGGCTCAAAAAAGATGCACGAAATGTGCACGAAACGGTGTGAAAAGCGGTGCTATTTCGTGCACAGCGTGCACGCTATGGAACTACCCTCACCTTCAAAACTCTCTATCAACTAACGACTTACAGCGATTGCAAGAGTTTGAAATCCTGAGTTGACATCGTTAAGGTAGTTGGTTCGAGTCCAATACCGCCCATTTCGATTGATACTTGTGTGCTATCACCAAGTGAATCCGTGCATTCTGCTTGAGGTCGCTCGAAAGTCCGCTCGGTTGCACCTATCTGCGCGACTGAGTATCGAGATGATTGCATTTCTAACTCGCACCGAGTGCCCCACCGGTGTAGGTTCACGGTCTCAAGTCGTATCTGACTGGTCCAACTGCAGGGAAGCGTGTTCTCATGCCGCGCCCGTATCTTAAAAGGTTGGCGGCATGCCGTCGGCGATCCAAAGCAGTGTCTTGGCTGTTCAGTGGACCGGTGACCAACCGAGCCATGCAGACGCGAGAACTGGAGTTAGTTCATGGCCAGCGGGTCCTCCCGGGGTCGAGGCTCATGGGGCGCCGCTGGGCGGCTGCGCTTAGAGCTGCTTCGCGATGTTGAGCGTGATTGACCCAGACATGCCCTATGGCAATCGGCCTCCCCTACCGTACGAGTGCATATCCGGCCTGCAGCGTGGAATTATGCAGGTATCAAAGCTGCTTGCTAACATAATGGTGCGACTCTCGGCCTGCGTGATGTGGAAGACGCTGGCAGGCGGGATGCAACGAAGCGGGCTCGGCGCTCCTCCGCGCAGCCTGTTTGACCATTTGGCTAAGATCAAATCATTCGACCCTGCGTTGAATTCACTTCGGATTTGCAAAATGTCCAAAACGCTTTCGCGCTAATACCGTGAGACGCCGTCCTCATAGTAAATCTGATTCGCTTCCTTCCAAAATTGTTCTTCAAGTTGACTCAAGCTCACCAAATAAATCGCTCGAAAATCGCCCTCAAAGGTAGCGGAACCACATTGATTATAGATGTCTACAAACTGCCGGACGGAATAATTTCGAAGCAGAAAATCAACAAACGCTCCTCCGTATGTGTAGGCTAAGCCGGAATCGCGATGGTAGTTGGTGCGTAACTTCTCAATAAGCGGTTGGCGGTTGGTTTTTGGGAAGATTGATCTTTACGCGGGAGCGGATTTTGTTGTTCTCTATTATGCATGTCAAAAGTACTTCGAGATTTAGGAACCGAAATTCCTCCTGAGGAGGATACGCC
>JBGSOM010000085.1:0-42104 GCA_041739135.1 Pirellulaceae bacterium | reverse complement strand
CCTCTGTTAGAATCTCTCTCTGTTCATCGGTGAGACCGACAACGTATTCTTTTTTCATCGCACCCTCCATGGTTGCGATGAGTATGCATAAAACACGACTTCAAGTGAATCCCAAAATTAAACTTGGATGAAGCACTAGTTACCCAATGTTTCGGTATGTGGCATGCCGAGACCATAGAATAATTCTCGGGACGGCGTAACGACGTCACGAAATCAACTTATCTGTGTTCCACCGCGCTCATTGCGTCGTTTCGCTGTGCGTTTTTGCTCTTTTTCGCACTTCCAACCACGTCAGCGCAGCGGCTTCGTCGAGGAGTTTGCCGTCGAGCTGCAGATCGCGAGCTTCCTGCAGAATCAGGCGGAATTCGGCACTCGGTGCCAGCCCAGCTTGCTGGAGATCCTGTCCGTCAAGCAACGGAAGCGGATTTAACTGGTCTGCTGGCCACTGCAACCGCGCGTGCAACCAGTCGTATTCGTGCGCTAGCTCGGGCTCAAGCGCTCGCCTCGCTCCAAGTAACGACATCGCCGTTCCAATATGCGGCTTTACCAACAGCGGTTGCACCTGAGACCATCGCAAGTTCGACGCAGTTTCAAGCGTCGATTGCGAGGCAAGTGCAAATCGAATCGCCTCAGCCTCGTCGTTTGCCAGTTTCAGACGCTTTTTCAGCGCAGCGATGCAGTTCGCCGCATTCGAATCGCTATTCGAATCGCTATTCGAATCGCTATTTGAATTGCTGTTCAAGTTGCTATTCATCAGCGGCCAATACATCGCGGCCACCCTCGTTAACCAACCTCCGTCACTCGAACTCTCAAGCAGCGAGCAAATGGTCGCGCTCGCATTCGTCCAGCTTGCGTCGACCTCCGGTGCAATGACTTGCAATAACCCGGTGTCATGCAACTTGGTAACAGCCCAAGCGGCTTGATTCGTCTCGAGCGTCTTGCGCAATTCGATCGCGATTCGTTCGCCGCTAACTAACTCAGTCTCAGCCGCATGCGCCGTGATCGCCGACTCAGTCGCCGCATCGATGCGGAAAGCGAATCGGGCTGCAAAGCGGACCGCGCGAAGCATCCGCAATTTGTCCTCAGCCAACCGAGCATGCGGATCACCAATCGCCCGAATCACTCCAGCTCGTAGATCTTCGCGCCCGCCTACGTAGTCGATGATCTCCTCGGTGATTGGGTCAAAGAACATCCCGTTAATCGAGAAATCGCGTCGCTGCGCATCTTTTTCGGGCGTGCTAAAAGTAACGCGATCCGGTCGCCGACCATCGGTGTAACTTGAATCCGTTCGAAACGTGGCAACTTCAACTTGCTCTTGTAACTTGCTTGAACCTTTGACGATCACCACACCAAACGCAGCTCCAACCATCACAGTCCGCCGCATTCCGAAAAGTTCGCGAACTTGCTGCGGTGTAGCCGAAGTTGCGACGTCGTAATCGTGCGGTGTGTTACCCATCAACAAGTCGCGCACGCAGCCACCCGCCCACAGCGCGATAAACCCACCGGACCTAAGCTGATTCACGACGTCGATTGCAAACTGCTTAACTTCGCTCAATGTTTAACCTGACTGAGTTGCATGAGGTACCGTTGCGACGGTGTAATTGCGAACAACTTCACGAAGCCGCTCTTCAACTTGCCGCAAGAGATTTTCATCGGCGGGAAACTGATCGAGTACTTCTATCGAACGCTGCTCGATTGCTCCTAGCAAAATCCCGAGCCTGTTGAGACAGTCGCGACGAATTTTCTGTTGGGCGGCTTCAGAAAATGTTCGCATCAATTCTACGTGGCCGCCAACTTGAGAACGCTGCAACAAAAGCAACTTTCCGTTTTCGGCCGCATAATTTTGCTCGTTAAAGTGCACTCGCCGGAGCTGTGATTCCGTGTTGAACTGGAAAACGGGGTCCTCACCAAAGTAGATGCTCCAACCTCGCTGAGCTCGCAGGCCCACGAAGATTTCACCAGCCCCGGCATCGCGGAGCTTGACGCGACGATCGTAGGCGGTCGCTTCTTTCATCAAGTCTTCGCGAGGTTGCCGGTTGATAGCCATAGAATTTAGTCGTTTTCGTTGCCCACGGTCGCGTTTTGCCAAAGCGGTCTTGTTGCTAGCTTCGGCATCACACAGCATCACTTCGGCATAAATGGAGACTGGGTAAAATTTTCTGGATATAGCGAGTTTGCCGGTCGATAAGACTTTTACGAAACACCAGCTCCTGATCGTTTGGCAGATTCGAAGACAAGGTTTGTTTTCGAGAGCTCAAGTGACTTTGAAGCGCGGACCGGAGGCTTTGTCATGTCGTTGTACTTTCGTGCAGCCTGGATCTTAACTTGTCTTGCAACCGTTGTCGGGACCGGATGCTGTTGCACACAAGGAATGAATTCGTGCAGCGGCGTGGTGGGCTGCTCGTCGTGCCCGACAAATTCGTGCGGTGCGGGTCCATTGATGGGACTCGCGAGCTGCCGAGGTGGCTGTGGCGAAGTCTATGTTGACGAGTGGGTCAGCGAACCGCCATGCATCGACGACTGCGGTTACTGCTCGGAAGGCTGCGATAGTCCTCGTGCCGGTCGCCCAGTGCGTTCATTACTGAGGCTGCTATGGGGGATACCGTACGACGGCGGCTGCGGATGTAGTTCCGGATGCGATTCAAGTGGTGGCGCCAGCTGCAGCGGCGGATGCTCAAGTTGCGGTGGAGGAGTTGCCTCCGAGGGTTACGTTGGAGGCATGCCAAGTGGCAGTACCCACGGCTCGCAGATGCACGTCGCACCAACCCCTCACTCAACGAGTCCGTCGCCAAGTCTCGCACCGGTAGAAGCGGTTCCTACACCAGCACCAGTTGCGCCCAGTTCCGCCAAGCGTCTAAACCCGGCCCAACAGCGAACACGGGTCGCCAGTGTATCGACTCATTAGCAGCCCGTTGACTTAACCACTTGGCACTCCTTTCGCCGTTACATGAAAATACAAGCCAAGTGGCCACTTGACCGAGAGATTCAGCACAGCAATCATTAGGGAAGTTCGTTCCCATCAATTCTCCGGGGCGGAGAGCGCTTAGGCGAGTCATCCAACGACTCGCCCGGTTCGACAGCTGATGTCGGACTGCTCGAAAAAGACTGGGGTGTGGTGTAATTGGTAGCACGACAGATTCTGACTCTGTTAGTTAAGGTTCAAGTCCTTACACCCCAGCTTTTTTCATTCTCTTACGATTGCGTCGGTTGATTCCGCCCACACATCCGCTCGCGGCATCAATTCGGCAAGTCCACACTTTCGAGCTGCCCGAAGAATTCGGCGGATAACTGGCGAAGTTGTTTGATTCGATCTAGTACGGCTTGCTGGTCGCTGCTGAGGTCGGCAATCGACCGAATACGATCGAAGTACGCTTGCGATGCTTCAAGCGCCATATCGATTTCGTCACGATACGCAGTAAGGGCTGATCGCTGAGGATCGATGAGACTGCTCGCTTGATTCAGAGCGAGTAAGGCTGTGTCGAACTTGTTTTCCGCAAGCTGTGTCAACTCTGGCAATGCGTTGGGATTGGTCTCGAGCATCTCAACGCACAACGACTCATGCTTTTTAAGGATGCCCCGCGCTTCTTCATGCTCTGCTTGGCTGGCCAGAATGTTGGCGAGGCTTTTCAAATAAATGGTGAAGGCGCGCTTCGTATTCACCGATTTGCGGGCGTCGACTGGCAACGCCTCGATGATCGCAATGGCTTGAGTAATCGATTGACGGGCTGCCGGTAGTTCCGATAGAAATGCATTGGCTTGCGATATTCGCGATAACTTTACGGCTTGATCCAGTCGCAAAGCTACGCTTTCAGGATCCTGCTCAACTAGTCCGCTGACGACGTCAAGGGCTGCTTGGTAATTCACCAGTGCATCCCTTGCTTCTTCAAGCGAGAATTGGTTGTCGCCTTGCTGAACAAGCACGGTTGCCAAGCGTCTTTTTCGTTGCACGTCATCAGGCCGCGCAAGCGACGATGCTTCCGCAAGCTGCCTCGCTTGCTGTAGGAATTGTTTGGCTTGATCCCATTCTCCTGAACTAGAAGAGCACATGCTTCGGTTGATGGCCAGCCAAATTCGCATGTTTTCGAGTTCGGTTTCGTTGGTACCTTCGTATTGCTGCTCGGAATCGATCGAAGACTGGACTTCGTCGAGCATCAACTGAGCTTGATCAAAGGCATTTTCGACCAGCAGCAATTCGACTTGAGATTGCTTGGCATAGATTTGTAGATACCTCGCTTCCCAATCTGTTTGCGGCAGCGCGCGCAACGTCGGTTGGGTTAGGTTCCAAATCGCCCGAGCCTCATCCGGCCGGTTCGACTCGGCATACAGAGCTGCCAGCTTGAGAAGGGTTTGTAGTCGATTCTTTTTGTTTAACAGGTCGTCAGGGACTTGTGCTTCCGCACGTTCCAAGAGTTCGATCGCCTTTACGTAGAATTGCTCGGCTCGGGCGGTATCTCCCAAGTTGTTTTGATCATCGCCTCCCGAGATTTCCGCCAAGCGAGCATACGCAACTCCCAGTCGACGAGTGAATTTGGCATCCGAGGGCGAGTCCTCGTAGCTAGCTTCCAAATATTCGCGGACATGTTCGGAAACTTCGAGCCGCGTGGAGGTTGTACCTACGATGGTATTCAAGTCGCGCAAATGTTCAGTCACAAGCCATTGCGAGAGTTCGCTGCCAAGATTTGCTAATCGAGTTGTTCGATCGAGTTCGTTTTGCAGGCGACGGCCATGCCAAAGCAGGCCGACAATTGCGGAAATGGCCGCCAGCACTGCGAAAGAAATTGACGTGACCATCGTTGGATTGCGCTTCGACCATTTCACCAACTTTTCGATTCGTGTTGAGGCACGCGCATGGATGGGATGCCCCTCCAGAAACCGTCGCAAATCATCGTGTAGCTCTTTTGCGCTCGGGTAGCGCCGCGCCGTGGGTTTCTGAAGGCACTTCAAGCAAATCGTTTCTAGGTCGACTGGGACGGATGGTTCCAACTTGCGTGGGCTAATGGGTTCTTCCGTTACGACCTTCAGCAACACCGTGATCGAATCGGGAGCAACAAAGGGCGGGCGTCCGGTCAGCAGTCGATACAGAATAGCTCCCAGAGCATAGACATCCGTCGAAGCGGCGAATTCATTGGTTCGCCCAGCAGCTTGTTCTGGAGCCATGAAGCTCGGCGTTCCGAGAATCTCGCCGGTTTGCGTGCTAGACGAATCGGCGTCCAGCACTTTGGCTAAGCCGAAGTCGGCGATCTTAAATTCGCCCGAGTTGCTCACCAGAACGTTGGATGGCTTCAAGTCGCGATGCAAAATGCCTTTCGAGTGGCAGAACTCCACGGCATTGGCCAGCGTAGCCACAATTTCTGCCGTACGCTTGGCCGTCAACGGTTCCTTTGCCAATTCGTTTAGCGTTTGGCCGTCAACGAACTCCATCACAAAGAACTGAGCTCCTTCAGTCAAATCGGCATTGTATAAACATGCGATATTGGGATGCTGCAGATTGGCGAGGGCTTTGACTTCACTCTCAAAACGATTTCGCGCAGAACTCGAGTGGTGGGCGTTTTGCGACACAACCTTGATCGCCACTTGTCGACCGAGCTTCTGGTCTACCGCCAAATAGACAGTTCCCATGCCGCCTTGCCCAAGCTTGCGCTCGAGTTCGTAACCGTCAATGGTTGGCAGAGAGTGTTCGTCGCCAGAATGGCTGGTCGCCATTTGAATCGAACGATCAGACTGCACAAGAGTCGCATCGGCTCGTCCAACGTGTTCATTCCTCAGAAGCTTTGTTGACTGAGCATCTGGGTCTTGTTGAGTGTTTTCCGGTTCCATTGTCGTCGGTTCTATATCTTCAGTTACCTCACTGGCCCGGCAGTTAGTATGGTGAGGCTCGTAAATACTGAAGTATAACGGATGCGAGGGTCGATCGTTGCCACCCGGCTTGCACGATCCAGCGAATCCTAGCCCTGTTTGCGACCAACCACTCGCACAGCGCGGATGGTAAGCCGCTGATGAACGGTTCTGGCGAAACCAACACCGACGTTCAGATCATCGAGGGACACATCGATCGCTTAAGTACACTATGCAAACAGTTTGATTACTTGGTCTACCGAGATCGTGGTCACGGTCTGCGAGAAGGCGACGACACGTTAGTGCGCGTTAGAATGCACGTTTTGCGTTACTAACTCGACAACTTGAAATCCAGTCGACAACCTGCAGAAGTAACAAAGAATCCTACAAAATCCTTGGACAATTAGATGATCATAAAACCTCTGGTGCGCATGTTAGTACTCTTCGTGGTAGCGGCATGGATGCATGCATCAACAGTCGTCGCGCAGGACGCGGTCGTTGTACCGGACCTGACCAAGGGCGTGAGTATCACCAAGGACGCGAAGCATGATTGGAACCTCGGCCCGACCGGGCTTCGCGGCTGGATCTTTTGTGACAGGTTGGTGACCACAGACGCACGCCAGATTTTGATTACGCAAGTCGACAAGGGCTCTCCCGCCGCGGACACGTTTCGGGAAGGTGACGTGATTCTCGGTGTAGGCGGTAAGCCGTTCTCCTTCGACCCCCGCACGGAGTTCGGCAAGGCAATCACGATAGCCGAATCAAAAGCGGGCGATGGCAAACTCGCCCTCACTCGCTGGCGCGCGGGTGAGTCGAACGAGGTTGTGCTCAAGTTAAGCGTGCTTGGTAGCTATGGCGCGACTGCACCCTTCGATTGCGATAAGTCGAAACTCCTGCTTGATCAGGGATGTAAGGCACTGGCCGCGCGGATGTCGGATTCAAACTATATCGAGATGGACGCCATCCCGCGCTCGTTGAACGCGCTCGCTTTGTTGGCCAGTGGAAATCGCGAGTATTTGCCGCTGCTGAAGAGGGAAGCTCAATGGGCAGCCGGCTATTCAGACAAGTCGATGCAAACGTGGTACTACGGCTACTGCATGCTGTTCCTCTCTGAATATGCAATGGCAACTGGCGACGCGTCGGTGTTGCCTGGCCTCAAACGGCTCGCGCTGGAAGCGGCCAAGGGGCAAAGTCGAGTGGGCTCTTGGGGCCATGGATTCGCTATCCCCGACGGCCGACTGGGCGGTTACGGCATGATGAACTCACCGGGAGTTGTACTGACGATCGGCCTGGTATTGGCACGCGAGGCGGGGGTAAAAGATGACGCCATAGATGAAGCGATCGAACGGAGTGCCAAGCTGTTGCGATTCTATATCGGCAAGGGATCGATCCCCTACGGCGACCATCACCCGTGGATGGAGGGGCACGAAGATAACGGCAAGTGTGGCATGGCGGCGGTGCTCTTCAACTCGCTTGGTGAGTCACAGGGTGCGGAGTTCTTCTCGCGGATGAGTGTTGCTGCGCACGGGGCGGAGCGGGACTGCGGTCACTGTGGCAACTATTTCAACATGTTCTGGGCGATGCCGAGCGTCGCGTTGTCTGGTCCTAATGCAACCGGTGCGTGGATGAAGGAGTTCGGCACTTGGTACTTCGACTTGGCACGTAGCTGGGACGGAAGCTATCCGCACCAGGGCCCTCCGGAAAACGAAGAAGACAGCTTCGAGGGTTTCGATGCCACGGGCACTTACCTGTTGGCCTACGCGATGCCGCTGAAGAAGATTCGGCTGACCGGCGCTGGCAAGTCCGTTGTGCCGAGTCTGGATACAGTTGCCTCGGATTCTCTGATCGCCGATGGCCGTGGGTGGGACAACAAAGACCGCTACAGCGCGTATGACAAACTCAGTCAAGATCAACTGGTCGAACGGCTCAGCAGTTGGTCGCCGATTGTGCGAGAGCGAGCCGCGATGGCGTTTGGACGTCGCCAAGATGCGCCGATTCCAACGCTGGTCAAACTGCTCGACGCCCCGAGTCTCAACGCTCGCTACGGTGCTTGCCAGGCCCTGAGCAAGCTTGGACAGCAGGCGGAGCCAGCGGTAAAAGCGTTGCAGGAATGCCTTAACGACAAAGACTTGTGGCTCCGCATCAAGGCGGCAGATGCACTGGCCAAGATCGGACCGGCAGCCAAACCCGCGATCCCGAAGCTGTTGGAATTGTTGGCTGACGTGGACAAGGTTAGTGATCCTCGCGGCATGCAACAGCGTTATCTTTCGTTCGCCCTGTTCGATGGCGACGGCATGCTCCGCGGGTCTCTCGATGGCGTCGACCGGGAAGCCCTCTACAAAGCGGTGCGATCTGGCTTGAAGAACGAGGACGGTCGAGCTCGAGGAAGTTTTAGTTCGGTTTACCAGAACCTCTCCGCTCAAGAGATCAAGCCGCTGTTGCCCGCCATCTATCAGGCGATAACCGACCCCGCGCCGAGCGGTGAGATGTTTGCTGACGGTATACGGGTGGAAGGGCTTCGCCTATTTGCCAACCACCGCATCGAAGAAGGCATCGAGGCATGCGTTCGATACACACGAGAACAGAACCCGTGGGAGAGCCAGTTGCGAACTCCGGAACTAATGACGATCCTGCTCAGCTACGGCACCCACGCCAAAGCAGTCATACCGGAACTGAGGAAGATCGCCAACTACTTCGACAAGGAAGAGCCGGATTTCCCCGAGGAGCTGATGAAGCAGAAGGCCAAATCGGTTCGTGACACAATTCGTGCTATCGAGACGACGTCAGAAACACCGGAACTCATCCGGCTCAGCACTGAGCCCGCAACAAAGGGGCCTGAAGCGCAGCAAGAAGCAAGGGAGGAAGAAGCAGCAAGGCGGAACGGTGATTCCGCGAAACGACCACTTAAAGTATTCATCCTCGCTGGCCAATCGAACATGGAAGGGCACGCTGAAGTCCGGACGGTTGACTACATCGGTAAAGATCCTGCCACGGCACCACTGCTCAAGGAGATGCGCAATCCGGATGGAACGCCACGGGTATGTGATCAAGTTTGGATGTCCTATTTGACTGGGCCTTACGATGGCAGTGCAAATGGCGAGGGCTTGGGGAAATTGACCACAGGCTTTGGCGCACGCGGAGACCGACCCACCAAAGATGGCGGAAAGATTGGGCCGGAATTCACCTTCGGCATCACTCTGGAGAAAGAGCTGAAGGAACCCATCCTGATTATCAAGACAGCTTGGGGCGGTAGGGCGCTCAACACCGAATTTCGTCCGCCGAGTGCGGGGCCATACAAGCTGCCCAAACAGGTTCAAGATGAGTGGGACAAGCATCCCCAGGGCGCGCACGGCATTCCCAAACTTGAGGATCGGAAAAAATGGCAAGAAGAGAAAGATGCCGCCTCAGGTGTATTTTACCGCATGATGGTCGAGCATGTGAAAAAGGTGCTCGCAGATCCCGCTCGGGTCTGCCCCGCATATGATCCCAAGCAAGGCTACGAACTCGCTGGTTTCGTATGGTTTCAGGGTTTCAATGATCTTGTCGATGGCCATACTTATCCAAATGGCAACTATGACGAGTACTCGCGTCTTATGGCACATTTCATCCGCGACGTGCGCAAAGACCTGTCCGCACCGAAGATGCCATTCGTTATTGGTGTACTTGGTGTCGATGGCGAGAGAAACGTCAACTTCCGCAAAGCGATGGCCGCACCAGCAGCCATGCCCGAGTTCATTGGGAATGTGGTCGCTGTCGATACCGCTCCTTTTTGGGATCGCGACATCGAAGCCGCAGAGCCCATGCAGGATGCATATAACCAAATCGTTGGCGCGGCGCACACATTGAAAAAAGATGGCACGTTCGATTCGGAACGCAAATGGGATCAGTTCTGGAAGCCGATTGGTAAGCCGCTGCCACAAGAGCGAAACTGGCGCTTCGTCACGGTCGATGCCACCGAAACGAAGGACAAGTTGGAAGAGTTCACCGATAGGAGATTCCGTGACATCAAACTCCCTAGCGGAATGGAGAATTGGTATCTGCCCGAATTCGATGACAGCAGTTGGACAACAGGCAAGGCACCTATTGGCAAGGGCTTATGGAAGCACAGCGGAATTACCTTGGACAAGTTTTCTTCAACATGGGGCAAGGAAGAGTTCTTGCTCATGCGTTCCACTTTTGAAGTAGATAACCTCGACTACGATTCCTATCGCATCGCGATTTTGGCGCGTCAAGGGTTTCATGTTTACTTGAACGGCCACAAGATTCACACCTACATCTGGTGGCTAGATAATCCGCAGTACAGATCCATCATCCTCGACAAAGAACAAACGCAGTATTTGAAGAAAGGGAAGAACGTCTTGGCGGTTTATGCTAATGATCAATACTCGCCTGATTCCCCTAAACATGATACTGAACATTATGCCGCGCTTGATGCATGGATTGAAGGAATCACCAAAGCGGATCAGCAGAAGCTCGACCTCGCACTGGAGGAAGTCCTTTCACCCAAAGACAGAGAAGCGCTCACAGGGGCATCCAATGGTGGTTACCATTACTTCGGCAGCGCAAAAATCTTTGCTCAGATCGGTAAAGCGTTTGCTGAAGGAAATCTCAAGCTGCTAAACAAGTAAAATGTCCGAAGTGAAAATTTCAAAACCACTTGGCAAGACGAAAAGCCCCGATGATGATGCGGAGCTTTTGTTTTCCTCAATGGATGATACTTGATCTTGAGCTCGAAACTTCTTTTGCTCGATGGCGCCACTGGCACTGAACTTAACCGCCGTGGCGTGGACACCGGGTTGCCATTGTGGTCGGCTAATGCGCTTACCACGGATTCGGGGCTGAATGTCTTGCGCCAGGTTCATTTGGACTACCTGAACGCTGGCGCGGACGTCATCACCACCAATACCTTTCGCACTAACCGCCGCGTCCTCATCGGCAAAGGCTACTCCGCCGAAGAACTAACCTTGCGCGCGGTAGCCACTGCCAGAGAGGCGGTTGCTGAATTCGGAAAGCCGGCGCTCGTGGCCGGATCGATTTCTTCGCTTGAGGATTGTTATCGCCCCGAACTTGTGCCGCCCGCCGACGAATGCCTCGACGAGCACTCCGAGCGTATCGATCACTTGGTGAAAGGTGGCGTTGACCTACTGCTCATCGAGACGATGAACACGATCCGCGAAGCCATGATTGCAGCGAAGATCGCCACGTCCACTGGCATGCCCACATGGGTCACCTTTGTGTGCGATGAAAAAGGTCGCATCCTCTCCGGCGAATCACTCACACACGCTGCAGAAATACTGCTGCCACTCGGCGTAAGAGCACTGGGCGTGAACTGCATGCCGGCCCACACCATCGCTCAACCACTCACCGAGTTACGTACCATTTGCGGTGAGACCTTCCCGCTCATGGCCTATGGCAACATTGGATTCGTGGACGATGAACAAGGCTGGATGAACACCGATTCCACTGACCCTGAAGTCTATCTACATTACGCGAAAGTCTGGCAGGCACAAATCATCGGCGCCTGCTGCGGCTCCACACCAGAGCACATACGCAAGCTGAAGCAAGCTATCGTTCGCTGATCTGTCGCCAGGCACAACTCCCGATTGTGCGAACACTTGTCAGGTATCAGTGCGTCTCGTCTGACAACGCCAACTTTGTCATGTTCTCCACAAATTCGACGTCTTTCGCGGCGATTTTGAGGGAGGCAATTCATTCTGACTCTTTTGGTTAGGGTTCAAGTGCTTACACCGCAGTTTTTTTCACGCCTTCGCATGGACTTGGGACGCCCGCGTCCTTCTTCACTTCGCCAGTTTGCCTGATAATATTGACAGGCAGCGAAAGTGCGACCACTATCGTGCCAACTGAGCTACAGTAACCGTCGTTCTAAATGGCACAGCGGCGTCCGGATGATATTCGGATGGTGCTGGAAAGTTTGCGCTGGTTTCGCCGAAGCAAATTTCTCTTGAGATAGCTTGGCGAGTTGATTTCTGAATGCTCAAATGCGTCGCGATCGACACTTATCGCCTTTTCAACAGCTCAACTTTAGATACGCAAAATGTGAGGCGGAAGCTTTTCCGAACTCCAATGGCGTGGGTGAATCGACGACTTCATTGAAAACCAAATTCCCACTTCGACACATCGGCAATCTTAGCACTCCACTGCGATTCTCGCTCTATTACTTGCTATTCGGCGTCGGTTGGATTTTGAGCACCGACCTGGTGCTGTTCTGGCCAAATTTTTCGAGTCCCAGTGATTCCTTTATTTCCATAACAAAAGGTCTGCTCTTTGTTGCAATTTCCTCGCTTCTGATCTACGCGATGCTGCGTCAGCACGTAAAAAAGGTCTCCGATATGAACGCACTTTTACAAGCCGTCGTGCATGGCACAGCCGACCCTATTTTCGTAAAGGATCGGCAAGGGCGCTACCTGCTTTGCAATGCCGGTGTAGCGAACGCAGTTCAAAAGCCGGTCGATCAGATTATCGGCAACGACGATCGTCAGCTCTTCGATGCCCAAAGTGCAGCGCTTCTGCTCGCTCGCGACAACGAAATTATGCAGTCTGGCAAAGCGGAGCTATCGGAGGAAGTTCTTTCGACCAACGGCGAGTCGCGGATCTATCTGGCAAGCAAATCGCCGCTTCGAGATCCCAGCGGGGCAGTGATCGGGTTGATTGGTTTGTCGCGCGATATTACTGATCGCAAACGCACTGAGATCGCTTTGCGCGAGCAGCGTGATCGCTTTGAGCGCGTTGTCGAAACGGTGCCGGTCGTCATCGGAACTTTCCAGCGAGGAAGCGATGGCGCATGCTTCTTTCCTTATGTAAGCCCAAAACTTTACGATCTGATCGGTCTGAGTCCTGAACAGTTGACACACAATGCCATGCAGTTCATCGACCTACTCTCGCGCGATGATGCCAAACGCGTTGTCTCAAGCCTCGACAAGTCAGCTCACGAACTGAGGACGTGGCACGATCGGTTCAAGTTGAACAGCCCGATCCTAGGCGAGATTTGGGTGGAGGGCTCGGCGACGCCAACAAAACAGCTCGACGGTTCCATTGTTTGGCATGGCTATCTGGCCAACATCACCGATCGGCATCGCGACGAAACAGCCCTCTTTGAAATTCAAAAACGGCTGAAAGACGCGCAGGTGATCGCGAATATGGGCAGTTGGACTTGGGAGCCTTCAACGAATCAAGTTTGGTGGTCGGAAGCGATCTACGATCTATTCGGCGTCGAACCAGATTCGCTTAAACCAAGCTTTGAAGCCTTTCTGTCGCTGCTTGATGATTCCGACCGCAAGATCGCGAGGGAGCGTGTTCAGAAGATCCTTGAGGGTGCGGATGGTTTTGCGGATGAATTGCGAATTCGTCGAGCGGACGGACGAGTGATTTGGATCAACAGTGTGGCGCGAGCGCGACGCGACGAACAAGGGAACCTATTACGCGTCGATGGCTTTGATCAAGACATCTCAGATCGTCGCCGCTTAGAAGAACAACTGCGTCAAGCGCAGAAGATGGAAGCGGTCGGACGCTTGGCTGGCGGTGTGGCGCACGATTTCAACAACATGCTAACGGTGATTCAAGGGTACTGCGAAGTTCTGCTTTTCAACTTTGCGGATTCGCCCAAGAATCGCTTGTCGGTTGAAGCTATTCAAACAGCCGCAGAGCGCGCCGCACAACTGACCAAACAACTCCTGGCATTCAGTCGCAAGGCATTAGTTGAAAAACGCACTCTGGATTTGAACGATGTTATCTCTCAACTTGAGCTGATGCTGCGTCGATTGATCGCAACAAATATCGAAATCGACATTAAGCTGGATCCGAACCCGTGCTTTATCGAAGCCGACCCAACTCAGATCGACCAAGTCATTTTGAATCTCGCGTTGAATGCACGCGACGCCATGCCTAACGGCGGGAAGCTTGCGATATCGACCCTGCGAACCGCGGGGAATCCCGCCGAACCCAATGCGAACAGTAGCGCGCCGGGTTTGAATTTTGTGCAACTGCGAGTTGCCGATACCGGGCACGGAATGTCGGACGAAGTGAAGTCGCGAATATTTGAACCGTTCTTCACCACGAAAGAAAAGGGAAAAGGTACCGGCCTTGGACTGGCCGTGGTGCATGGAATCGTACGGCAATCGCGAGGACAAATCTCAGTCGAATCGAATGTGAACGTTGGAACGACTTTCTCGATATTGTTCAACGAAGCGCAGGAAGTTCTTCGTGAGACGAAGGTTGCGGAACCGGAGTTTTGCCATGGAACAGAGACGATTTTGCTAGTTGAAGATGAAGATTCGGTTCGCGAGCTCGTTCGAGCGACGCTTGCGTCGTACGGCTATGAAGTCATCGCTACCGCAAGCGGGCAAACGGCACTGGATATCGCGTCAAAACGCCGCGATGGAATTCATCTTTTGATCACCGACCTGATGATGCCAGGTATTGGCGGCTACGAACTCTCGCATCGTCTGCGCGAACAAGGCTCAACGATTCCGGTGCTGTACATCAGCGGTTATTGTGAAGAATCGGCTGTGCAAAATGACATTCGCCCCGGGGTAGACGCCTTCCTACACAAGCCCTTTCTGCCCAATGCCCTCGCCAGTAAAGTTCGCTCGGTTCTGGATGGATACGAAAACGAGGATTAGTTAATCAACTTCGCTGTCAGCGCCTTCCAAGCCATACTCTTTTAGTTTCTTGTGAAGCGTATTGCGGTTGATGCCGAGCTTTCCAGCAGCTTTCGTCTGAATGTTATTGCAGCTTGAAAGCACTTGGGAAATCAACTCCTTCTCGACTCGATTGACGACGAAAGAATGCAGTTCTGCTTTCTCAGCTTCAGCCGCTCGAATGCCTTGCTGAACAACCTCTTGCGTCAGAGTGTCGAGGTCCAAACCACGGAGGTTCACCGTGCCCGGCCCGCTGCTACCTCCTTGGCGTACCACAGTTGGCAGTAAATCCACGGTCAATTCATCTTCATCAGCCATGACCACAGCGCGTTCAACGTAATTCTGAAGTTCGCGCACATTGCCTGGCCAGTGATAATCCTGCATCGCTTCAATCGCTTCTTTTTGAATGTGCACTACAAAGCGTTGGTTGGCTTCGCTGTAGTGATTCAAGAAGAACGCTACCAGGTCCGGAATGTCTTCGACGCGCTTGCGAAGTGGCGGAATCTGAATTGGAACGACATTTAAACGCCAGTAAAGGTCTTCGCGAAAGCGTTCTTCTTTGACCTCTTGAGCCAAGTCGCGATTACTAGCTGCGATGACGCGCGTATCGACCGTGATCGTACTGGTATCACCTACGCGTTCGAACTCGCGTTCTTGCAGCACACGGAGCAATTTCACTTGCAGAATCAAGGATGTGCTGTTGATTTCATCGAGAAAGATGGTGCCGCTATGCGCCGCTTCGAAACGACCAGTGCGATTGGCTACAGCACTGGTAAAGGCGCCCCGAACGTGTCCAAACAACTCACTTTCCAACAAGCTTTCGCTCAACGCACCGCAGTTCACTTTGACGAACGGTCCGCTACTTCGTCCACTTAGTTTGTGAATTGCACCGGCGATCAACTCCTTGCCCGTGCCCGTTTCGCCGAGCAACAGAACCGACGCATTGCTCTTCGCAACCCGCCGAGTGATCTGATACACCTCTTCCATGGCTGGGCTGGTGCCGATGATTCCGGCAACGGGTGAGCCCGTATCGCGAGTTTGAGTTTGGAATCCGTACCTTGACATTCCTGCGGCCTTGAAGCGTTACGTATCATGGCCGCGTTCTTAGGAGTGCATACAAGTTTTGGCAAGCAAAACTTGTCTGATTTCCTACAGCCCCTCCGGCCAAGGAGCCTTTCCAGCTTGTGCTTCGATCACATCGAGCACCAGCCCCATCGACTTTGCGGCGATAGGATCTTTAGGTCCAACTTCGTTATACAAGTTATACGCTTGCACCACTTGGTCGCGATGTAAGTTCATTCCAAACTGACGTACGGAACTCGCAAAAGCTTTAACAGCTTCCATGCGATGGGCCTCGTCGAGCGTTGGTTGTGACGTTTTGCTGATCAATTTCCATTGAGCTTCAGAAGTTCCCAATCCCGCCAGCAACGCAACTTGCGTTGTCGCGGAAAGATTCTCGCCACTCTCTAGTATGGCCGACTGCCAACTGGACAACGGATAGAAAGTGTAGTGTTCGCGATTCGCCGATATATGGCTGAGAAATCTGCTCGCGGAACCCGAGAAGCTTGCACGATCGGTCGGTGCCATCAGGGATGTATCGAGACTTGAAGCCAGTTTCTCAATTACGCGTTGCATCTGTCCAGGGTCGCGTGTCAGCAGCGAAGTAAATACGCCTGGCATGTCATCGATAACTTCGCGCTCATAACTGTAAAGTTGTTCAGTCAAGATAGCGATCGGAAGCGATCGACCGCGTACGGACCTTCGCAAACGCTGCACTAGCTGCGAAATCGTTTGGTCAGCAACTCGATCTACAATGAAAATCAGTTCGACGGGAACCGGTTCATCGAGCACCTTGAGTGCTGCGACACCCGAATTTACGACTGTGACATCGCTGTCCGTCAATAGATGGATCTGCTGCTGAGCGGCTTGACGCAGGTCGCTTTGCAAACCGATGACAAGTGCGTGCGGGCCGCTTTGCAAGCGCGTCATCTCGACGGCGGTTTCCATGGCCCATTCATTGCCGTAGTAACTGTTCTTGGGATCGATCTTCGCCAGCACTTCCAAGGCTGAATAACGAATTGCCGGCGTTGGATCTTTCAGCAATTTTGTTAGGAAACTAACCGATGCATCGAACTCGCCACTCTGAATACCATCGGCCATGAGTTGTAGAGTGCGCGTCGCGCCACCGTGGAGTTGCAATGCTTGGCAGCGTTCAAACACTTGCTGCCACCATTTGAAGTCGCCTTGCACCTCGGCCGGCATATCCGTCAATAAGAAATTAGGAAGTTCCCCGGCGAACAATTGCGGCCTCATCTTGTAGCTTCGTTGCAAAAGCACCGCGGCACTATCGACCAAGCCCGCATTGGTAGCCACTTGGAGCTGCATCCGGAAGGCAGCCAATCTAGCGGCCGCTTCGAGCGCTTTGTCAGCTTGAGACACTTCAGCTCGCTCGATTGCGTTGCCGGTTGGTGCCGGTCGCCAAATGTGATTCGCAATTTCGGTACTCGCGTCACGCTGCTGCTGATAGATTTGTAGCGCATCGTCAAAGCGTGCATTCAAATGCGACTCGACGAGTTGCACGGTCGGCAGAGTTGCATGCTTGGCGGTCAGCTTTCGCGCCAGGTTCGCTTGGGCTTCGGCAGACAAGTTGCGACTGTAGAGTGCAGTACCAAGCTCAGTACCAAAGCTGCCAGCGGGCAGGTCGGCCAACGCTGTAAAAGCGCGGGCAGCAGAAGCGTTGTCCCGGACCAAGCACGCAGCTTGTAAAGCTGCTTGGCCTTCGTCACCAAAACTGCTAGCCGCTGAGGCAAGCAGCGGAGCAGAGACTTTTGCGTCTCCGGCGAGCAATCGATTTACCAAGCGAGCAATTGCGGCTGAACTTGCATCATGCAATTTCAACTGCGCCGCACGACGCTCGGCTGGCACCAAGCTCGCTAACTTATCGATCGTCTCATCGATCCAGGCTGGATCGCGGACCATTTTCGCAGGTGCTTGAAGCAGTTCTAAGACGACAGCTTTCTGCGCGTCGGAAAGCGTGGCTTGTGACGATCGCATCCGCAGGATCAGCGAAGTGCCCATGCGTCTGGCGACGGTGGCTTTCTGTTCAAGCGTCCAATTGAAACTCTGCAGTCGGTCGAGCAAGCGTCCCACTTCGTCCCATCGCTTGAGGCGAACCGTCCAGGTTAAACCATCTGCCATATCGTTCGGCGTCTTGGGAGGATGACTGCGAAGCATGCGAACGATCGGGTCCGGATCATCTGCTGGAACGCTGCCATCGTTAACTTGTGTTGCGGCTTTAGCGGCTGGCTGGCTGCCGAACGCATCATCATTTCCAGTTGGACTTCCTCCTCCGAACGGATCGCTGCCGCTGCCGCCGAATGGATCTTGCGCAGAAAGCGGCGAAAACGACAAAACGCAACAGAGCGTCAAGGCGATTTTTGCGGCGGGTCCAATTGGAAAATGCATAGTCATCAGTGTTCTCGCTTGGTGTTGCTCTTACATCGAGCCCAAACTTTGTGCCTGTACCAAGCTAATAGTGTAATTGCTCGCGCCACCGCGCAATCTGCGAACGTACTTGAGTCGGACTGCTCGATCCGTAGCTTTGGTAGGCTTGGACCGCTTTTTCCACTCCTAACACCTCCCTAATGGTGCCGTCGATCGACGGATGAGCGGCTTTGAATTCCGCATCCGTCAAATCCGCTAGTCGTTTGTTCTGAGCCTGAGCGGTCCCAACCAGGCTGCCGACCAGATGGTGCGCGGTCCGCTGAGGGATGCCTTGCTTCATTAAAGCTTCCATCAGAGTGGTCGCGTCCAGATAACCTTGGTCCAGTCGCGATGCGATCGATTCTCTGCGTAGTTCCGATTGTTCGACAATGGGAATCGCTAGTTCAAGACAAGCCGCAACGGTTTCAAAGGAATCGAAAAGCGGTGGTTTATCCTCCTGCAGGTCGCGGTTGTAAGCGAGCGGTAGTCCTTTGACGAGCACGAGCAGTGTTTGCAAATTGCCGAGCACGCGCGCCGATTTGCCGCGAGTCAGCTCGAGCGTGTCAGGATTCACTTTTTGCGGCATGATCGAAGAACCGGTGCAAAACTGGTGAGGCAGTTTGATAAAACCGAATTCGACCGTCGACCACAAAATCCACTCTTCCGCCCAACCACTCAAGTGTTCCGCGATCATGGCAAGGACGAAAGCGGATTCGATCACAAAGTCGCGATCGCTGCTGACATCGATGCTGTTTGCCGCGACTCCTTCGAACCCAAGCTGCTCGGCGGTCCAGTGACGGTCGATGGGCATGGTCGTGCCAGCGCAAGCGGCTGCACCAAGTCCACATACATTCACGCGCTTGCGGCAATCGGCTACCCTCTGTCGGTCGCGTGCATATTTCTCGATGTAAGCCAACCAGTAATGCGGTGCCAGGACCGGTTGAGCTCTCTGCAAGTGCGTGTAGGCGGGCAGGATGATGTCCAAGTCGCGCTCGCAGCGACTTAGAAAAGCGATTTGCAACTGCTTGAGCAGCTCGTCGATGCGATCGAGTGCGTCGCGGGTCCAGAGTCGAACGTCAGTGTTAACTTGGTCATTGCGGCTGCGCGCAGTGTGAAGTTTTCTTCCCGTATCTCCCAGGCGATCGATGAGTGCCTGTTCAATGTGCATGTGGATGTCTTCGAGCTCCGGGCGAAAGGGCATCTCGCCACGCTCGATCGTATCCTGGATTTCGAGGAGATTCGATTCGATATCGCGAGCTTCATCGGCCGTTAGAAGTCCTTGTCGGCAAAGCATTTGAGCGTGTGCGATCGAACCGCGGATGTCGTGTGCATACAACCGGTGATCGAAACTGATACTCTCGCTGAACGCTTCCAAGCGCTTATCAGTTGCTGCTTGAAAGACGCCACTGCGCGAAGGTGTAGCGGCCAACCCAATTCTCCCGTGCGATTCGCTCGGATAAAACTCTTCGTGCCCACAAAACTTGTGCGAACTGGACCAAGCGGCACGCTGCAGGTGCTGATCGTAAGCCCGCTATTCGAGGCCGTCAATTCGCTTAGCCAAACGTTTGCTCAATAATTTAGCAGCCGACAGGCTCAATTTCCTTAACAAAAATTGCGGTTTCTTGGCAGCGTCTCCCGCGCATGCGACCGATTGCCTTCGATCGAAGCACGCGACGCGATGCCGTTGTCCAGGAGCGGCCGGATTGCGATTCGCGCTGGTGCTATTGTAAGTCGGTGCGACGTCCAGCTACGCAGCGAATTTGAATTGCACTAAACTACGCGACCCGCTCATGAATGTGACTTTCGAAAGTTCTCCGAGTGAAAAGTGTAATTATTGAACCGGTTGCTGGCCCAATCCGCGCCAGAATTCGCCCGCCTGGGAGCAAGAGCATCACGAATCGAGCGATCGTGTGCGCTGCTTTGGCAGAAGGACGAAGTGTGTTGAGCGGAGTCTTGGACAGTGACGACACGACTGTCATGATCAAAGCCTGGCAACAACTCGGGTTGGAAGTGGACCATGACAAAGCCGATCAAACGTTGGTGATTGTTGGCGCAGGCGGGCGGACTCCGGTGAAGAGTGCTGAGTTGTTCGTTGAAAACAGTGGCACCACGATTCGTTTCTTGACCGCAGCCCTGGCGGCTTGCGAGGGGCGATTTCGGTTGGATGGAGTCGCGCGCATGCGGGAAAGACCCATCGGCGACTTGCTCGACGGCTTGCGCCAGTTGGGAGCCGAAGTGACCAGCATCAACGCTGAACGCGATAATTGCCCGCCAGTTCTGGTTGAAGCGAGCGGGCTCAGGGGAGGTGTTGCAAAGATCGCCGGCAATATCTCGAGTCAATTTCTGTCCGGTTTGATGATGGCCGCACCAATGGCCCAGAACGATGTCGAACTGCATGTGATCGGCGAATTGGTTTCGGTTCCGTACGTGAAAATGACCGCTGAAGTGATGCGATCGTTCGGCGCCAAAGTATCGGGCTCCGATCAGGGACCATTCACTATCGCTTCTGCGAACAGGTATCGAGGCACGAACTGCGCAATCGAACCGGATGCATCGGCGGCGAGCTACTTCTGGGCTGCGGCTGCGATCACTGGAGGTGAAGCGACCGTTGAGGGTTTAAGCCGCGACAGCCTGCAGGGCGATGTTCGATTCTGCGAATGCCTCGAGAAGATGGGTTGCACAGTTGTTCACCAAAGCGACTCGATCACTGTTCTAGGCAACCAATTGAAAGGCAACAAACTAACTGGAATAGATGTCGACATGGCTGACATCAGCGACACGGTCCAAACGTTAGCTGCGGTCGCGCTGTTTGCTGAGGGGCCAACTACTGTCCGGGGCGTCGCGCACAACCGCGTAAAAGAAACTGACCGCATCTCCGACTTGGCGAAGGAACTTAGAAAACTGGGGGCCGTTGTCGACGAGTTTCATGATGGGTTGTCGATTCAGCCCCCGAAACAGATCGTGCCATGCGAAGTAGAAACTTATCGAGACCATCGGATGGCGATGAGTCTTGCGCTTGTGGCGTTGCGTTGCAAGGGTGTGTCGATACTTGACCCGGAGTGTACAGCGAAGACCTATCCTCGCTACTGGGAAGATCTCGCATTATTCTCCGGCTGCCGCGTGCGGCACATCGGCTGAAGCGACGTAAGCTTTCGCGCGAGCGAGCAACTGTTCGATCTTTTGATCGCTTGCGGTACGTTCGGGAACGCTGCTGGCGATGTGAATCGCTCCGCAATGTTGACAAGCGACTTTCTTGCCAAGCAACTCAACTCGAATCTCAAGTTTGCGTGAGCAGGTCGGGCATTCGCCCAAAAAATAAGCTCTTGACGCCACTCTGTTCTCCTTATCTAGGGCTCGGCGGAGTCCGTTTCAAGAAATTCACCAAACGCCTTTTTATGAACTTCGACGTGTCAGCATAGTGATTTAGATTACCTTTGTAAACACATTAAAGGCGTCCTCTTGGCTGTTGTGCAAAAGCTGCGCAAACACGCATTGCAGTCAAAAGGCGTCTTCACGACTTCTCAACAGCCTTGGGACTACCCAACCGCAGCTTGCCTGTAGACACTGTTTGGAGCCAAAAGTTCAGAAAACTGCAGATAAGTAGGGAGATGTCTATGAAAATCGTCGTTGGTACAGACCGAATTGCCATGGGACGCTACACGGCGGAACAGGCAGCGAATTGCTTGCGTCAGTGCCTCGCCGAGAAGTCCGAATGCAATTTAATCGTCGCAACCGGGTCAAGTCAGTTTGAAGTACTCGACAATCTAGTTGGCCAGCCGGGGATCGATTGGTCACGTGTCAACGGTTTCCATTTGGATGAGTATCTCGGAATCCCGAGTTCGCATTCAGCCTCGTTTTGCGGATACCTGGCGACTCGGTTTGTTGATCGCGTTCCGCTGAAGTCGTTCTATTACCTGGATGGGACAAAAATCCCGGAAGCGCTGCGATCGCAGGCGGCAGAGCAGATCGCTGGGCTTACGATCGATCTGCTGCTGTGCGGAATCGGTGAGAACGGTCACTTGGCGTTCAACGATCCCCCCGCCGACTTTGTAACTCAGGATCCTTACTTGATCGTCGAACTCGACGACGCGTGCCGCCGGCAGCAGGTTGGTGAAGGCTGGTTCGATTCGTTGGAGCAGGTTCCGACGCAAGCGATAAGCATGTCGATCTCGCAGATTTTGAAGGCAAAGAAGATTGTGTGCAGTGTCCCGGATCAACGCAAAGCGGAAGCGGTTCGAAATACGGTCGAAGGTGATATCCTGCCAGCGATCCCAGCTTCGGCACTCAAACAGCATCCCGATGTGACGCTGGTGCTTGATTCCGCAAGTGCCACGCTGCTGAGTCCTGCAACTCTCTCGGCCAGCGATTGTGTCGCGTAGTGAAAGTGTCGGATTGTACTAGTCAGCAACAGACCAACAGCCGTTCGTCAACAGTTTCGGATTCAACGTGCCAACGCAAACAGATGCGCATTCCCCAGTTACTGATGGTTACGTCGACCTTCAGGTAAACGGCTATCACGGAGTCGATTTCAATCAACCGGGGCTGGGCGTGGCTGAGTTCCGTTCGGCGGCCGAGGCGATGTTGAGTGACGGAGTGCGTCAAGCGTTACCGACGATCATTACCGGCAGTATCGGTGATATGGGCGAATGCATTCGAGCGGTGCGGTTGGCGATCGAAAGCGACGAAGTCTGTCGAAGTGTATTTGCTGGGATCCACCTTGAAGGTCCATTTCTGTCTCGCAAGCCTGGCTTTATAGGCGCGCATCCACCGCAGCATGCGCTCGACGCCGACGTATCAAAACTTGTCGAACTGATTGACTGCGGCGGCGGTCTGGTAAAGTTGGTGACGCTTGCACCGGAAGTCGATATCGACGGCGCGATGACTAAGTACTTGGTGAACTGTGGCGTGCGCGTTTCAGCGGGTCACACTGACGCCGCTCTCGATGATCTCAAACGTTGTATCGATGCCGGGCTACAGATCTTCACGCATCTGTGCAACGCGTGCCCGCCTGAGATGAACCGACATGACAATATCATTTATCGTGCGCTGCGTTGCCATGATCGCTTGAGGTACACTTTGATCGCAGATGGTTTTCATGTACCCAAATTACTCTTTGAGAATCTGCTGAACTGGATTCCCATTGAACGAATCGCAGTTGTCTCGGATGCGATTAGCGCTGCCGGGCTTGGGCCGGGAACATACCGCTTGGCCGGCCGCGAAGTTTCTATCGGCGAAGATAAGGCAGCACGTGATCCATCGGGCAAGCACTTCGTGGGCTCAGCGTGTTCCATGCGCGACGCGGATCGGTGGCTCATGCAGTCGTTGGGTTTAGACGTCGAACTGCGTCGCAAACTGCTGTGTGAGAATCCATCGCACTGGTTGCATGACACATACAATTGACTCTGCGTTATAACTATCGAAAACGTTGCCGATAGGTCATTCTAAAGAAAGCGAAAAGAGCCAAATGGGTTCAGTGGTCATTGTGGGTGGCGGCATTATCGGCGTGAACTGTGCCTGGTATCTATCTCATGCGGGCTGGCAAGTTACCGTAGTTGATCGCAAAACAATCGGCGGCGCGTGCTCGTTCGGCAATTGTGGTTTAGTCTGCCCCAGTCACGTCTTGCCGCTAACCGAACCCGGCGCATTCAAGGCGGCGGTCAAAGCCATGTTGTCGCCCGGCAGCCCATTCCGCATTCAACCGCGACTCGATCCGGCGCTCTGGAGTTGGATGTGGCAATTCTCGCGACGCTGCAATCAGAAATCGATGCTAAGCGCCGCGCACGCCATTCAAGCGCTTCTAGTTTCATCGATGCGCGAATATGAAAAATTGGTGCATGAAGAAAAGGTGGAATGCGAGTGGCAAGCCAAAGGACTGATGTTCGCTTATCAATCTGAGCGCGCTCTCGATGACTACGCCAAGACCGACAAGTTGCTTGCGGAGTTGTTCAACGAGCCCGCGAAACGTCTTACTGCGGAAGAAGCGGTCGCGCTCGAACCGGCTCTGAAGCCTGAGATCGCGGGAGCTTGGATGTACGAACACGATGCGCACTTGCGGCCTGATCGTTTAGTACATTCGATGCGCAAACGATTGGAGGAGGCAGGCGTTGTCTTCAAAGAAAACTGCGAACTAGTACGCTTCGCAGGCTCGCAAAGTACGGCGACCACCGTCGAAACGACTCAGGGAAATCTAACTGCCGACGTATTTGTTGTGGCGAGCGGAGCGTGGACGCCGATGCTGCACGAGCACTTAGGTTGCACCGTGCCGATTCAGCCTGGTAAGGGCTATTCGATCACAATGCCGCGACCAAAGATCTGCCCGCAAATTCCTATGATTTTCCCAGAGCACCGCGTGGCGGTAACTCCGATGAACACCGGCTACCGTTTGGGATCGATCATGGAGTTCGCCGGTTACGATGAATCGATCAAGCCCGAGCGTTTACAATTACTGCGGAGCGGCGCAGAGCACTACCTTCACGATCCGTACTGCGAGCCCGAACTGGAGACTTGGTTCGGATGGCGTCCGATGACCTACGATAGCCTGCCTGTGATCGATGCGAGTCCGAAATGGGGCAACGTGTGGATCGCTGCTGGACACAACATGCTGGGTCTAAGCATGGCGCCGGTGACAGGGCGTCTAATCAAGGAACTGATCTGCAACGATGCCCCACACATCGACGTTGCACCGTACAGCGTGAAACGCTTCTAGCAAACTATGGCTCAATTCGTGAATAAGTGGTGGCGACTTCTAGTCGTCAATCCACGAAACGTCGACTGCAAGTCGTAGCTGCGATTGAACACGCAGCTACGTCTTAGATTAGCAGTCAGCGATCAGCGATTGAGCGGTGCGGATGGCACGCCAGCCACGTTCGGCGGCAACGGTGGGACCGGCAGCGGCTGAGTCGGCAATGGTCGCGACAAAGTCGTTGGCTCTTGCGCCAGATCCAGATTCGGACTCAATCCAACAAGCCCCCGGCCGCTGTTCGGTGCAAAGTCTTGTTGTAAGGAATTTGTCCGAGCAGGCTGTGCAACGATTGGACCTTCAATTAAACCTGGCAGCCCAGGTAAACCCGGCAGCTCAGCCGGACCATAAACGTGCTGAGCGTCCGACGGTGTGAGGTTCGAAGGCGCAAACTCGGTAGGAACGCTTGCCATATCTTGCATTTGGTTCGAGATCGCTTGCTCATCCTCGGTAAGCCCGTAGTTGATAATCGCGGGACCAAGTTGGCCACCAACCGTATCGGCACGGATGGGACCTGGATCGATCCACAGACCTTCAGCATCGATTTCCATCGTTTCCAGATCGAGATCGAGATTGCGACGAAGCGCTTCGTAGTTCACCCACACGCCAATCAACAGGTTTTGCGATGACAGCAAGTCACCGAGCGCGGAAACCGTATCGCGAGCCGCGGTAGGACCGGAGGCTTGTCCAAGCGTTTCGTTGATCTGCCGAATGTCTTCGTTGATACTCACCTGCTGAGCCGCGTTGCGCACAGCGTAGCGTTGCAGTTCGAAGGAGAGTTGGTTTTGACGAATGCTGCGTAGCGTCGTTCGCAATCCGGTCCACACCGCATCTTCAAATTGATAGTAACTGCGTTTGGCTTGCTGATACTCAATCAATGCTTGGCGGTAACGGTTGCGTTCTTGAAGTCGTGTAATCGGCGCATCCCAAGCCAAGCCCAATCGCAGTCGGCCCGTAGAACTGCGCAGTGCGAGTGGATTGTCCCCAACGTTGCTTACATCGCCACTGAATGTTAGATCGAGCACGCTTTCCAAGTCATCTGCGACTACTTCGATCACACGCCAGCGATTTACCAACGACGCACGACTGTTTAACCAATCTCGTCGATTGGCGCGTGCAATTTCAAGTGCTTCGCGCGGATCAAGATCGACTTCGGGTAGTAACGCCGACTCGGTACGTGCGCGAGCTTGCACCAATTGCAATGCGAGAATGTCCTCACCAATTGCAGCAACCAAATCTTGAGTTCCAACGACCGCTTTCTCACTGATGATCTCAAAGCGGGTTTTGTCAGATTTCTCTTTGGTGATCTCTTCAGCAATGGTCACGATTTCAGCGTCGAGCTTCTCGGTTCGCACAAGGTACGCTTCAAACCGTTTCTCAAGTTTATCGAGATCTGCAGTTAGCAGGTCTGGCAATCCATCTAAGTTCTTGCTGTCGAGTACGCGCGCATCAAAGTCTTTCAGCGGCAGAATGCTGCACACCATTTCGCGGTCAGACTCAACAATACTTGCTAGCCGCGACATTTGGCGTTTGCGAAGTGGTATCGCTTCTTTGAGGCGTTCAATATCCGCGCGAACCACTCCAATGTCCTGCTCCAGCACCTGATTCTCGATAGAGGTCAGCGGTGCGATGGTGGTTTGTAATTCCTTCAATTGAGTTTGAAGATTTTCACCGTTGGCGATGGATCGAAATTGATTTTGAGTTGTTGGATCACGTTCAACAGTGCTCAGTTCCAGAATGCGAGTGTTTGTGTTGCCGAAGTCGATGCGCACCGAATTCAGTTCATCACGACGAACTCGCAACTCTTGTGAAATCAGGTTGAATTGATCGAGCAACGGATCGCGAATCTCGACGCACAGATAGGCAGGCAGGCCCAGCAATCGTTTGAACGTGTCCAATTGCGCTTCGTAAGTTACGTTGGCTTGCAACAAATTGGTTTGTATCGAGAACAACGCCTGTTGCTGCTGTGCAACTTGCAACTGCTGTTGCGGTATAACCGTTTGCGTTTCAGGGATCTTCAGCAACTGCTCGCGATAGTTATCTTCCAAACGCATCAAGTTGTCTTGTTGACGCAGGATGTTCTCGCGCGTGTTGACGATCGTTAGCTGTTGCTGCAGCAGTCCAAAGTAGCCACCTGCACCAGGCGTTCCAGTGTCGGCAAAGCCTTGGTTACCACCGCCGCCACCGCCAACGTTACCGAAGCCGCCACCAAGGCCCGTGAAACCTTCGAGACCGGCACCACCGAATAGACCACCCTGTCGCGTTGGCCCTTGAACCGCTTGGCGACCGGTCACAATTTGCATGTAGAAACCGCGTCGGTAGCGTTCGAAAGCTCGGACGTTGGCCAGCAGCGTACGCTCAGCAAGTGTTAGTCGTTCGAGCACCACATCGCGACCACCTTGGCGAAGCAGCGGTTGGATCAGCGAGAAATCGAGCAGCGAGTTCGCACCGTAGTCATCGGGACCCGAAACTTGCCAGGTAAACGAGTTCGCAAATCCGACCAGCAAATCGGCTCCACTGGCGAATTGCTTTTGCATCGTCAAACTGCGACCGCCGAGATCGCTGCCGGCACCGGTTGCGAACTGCGATGTACTTTCGCCACCGGTCCGCGTGCGGTTGCGACCGTCGGTGTTGTAGCGTCCACGCCAACTGCCGAAGAACTGCGAATCGAAAAGAAATCGCTCGCTGCTCACGTCAAGTGCCGAGAGGTACAGCGTCTCTTGAGCTTGCTGGTAAGGCGCAGAATGCAACAGCGCTTGCCGGACCGCGTCATTTACGTCCAGCACCAAGACTCCGCGTTCGTCGAGCGGCAAGTAGGACCACCACTGCGGATTTTCGGCGGTGTTGGTTCGTCCATTGGCTTCCCAGAGAGGATAACCCTTCTTGCGATCGACCATCCGCATATAACTGTTCGCAACAGGATCGTCTTCGGGCATTGGCGGCCGGTCAGGATTGAACGGATCGAACATCCGGCTTTTTGGATCGACTTCTATGCGGTAAGGCGCAGTCTGTTCGCAGGCGTCGGCGATTTTTTCGTCTATTAAGTAGTAGGCTTCGCGGTTCGTTTTGTAACGGTAGCCAGCGCGCGTACACGCGTTGCCACTTAATAGAGCGGTTCCCATAAGCGACCAAGCGAGAGTTTTGCGAAGAGCGCTTCGAAATCCGCTCCGCAATGTCTTGCGGTCACTGGTAATTCGTACTTTTTGGCTTTCAGAGCTTCGCATGAACGGCTTCCTAAGAGGATCTGCGGTTCGGTCAAATCCAGAAAAATCGAACGACCGCGTTAACGCTCGCGTCACAGGATGTAGTTCAATGTTCGGAATATGCGGTATATGCACTTCATGTTGCTTATCCGAATCGTGCCATCTATCCGAGCTGTACTCTCTTACCTAGTTTTTCCATTTACCACGGACGCAGAATTACGCGTTGCGAGGAGAGGACAACCCTACTTCAGGAGGGTTTGCGGAGTAACTGTGGCAAATGAAATGAAATCGGTTCTTTTTTTGTGGCAAGCTAAGTAAGATAAAGGTTCGTCCGGCTGGGCTGGGGTCGCCATCTTGTATGTCGAGCTCTGCGTAGTCGTTCCAGCTTTTCTAAGAACCCTTGTTCTGGGACAGAATTCGCCATGACTCTGGGTGGCATCATCATACTGTTGGTTCTGGTCGCTTCGCTGATCACTTTCATTTATTTGTTGGTGCTTACGGCTCGCGGCTGGGGTGTGCTTCACACGCTTTTGCTCAGCTTTCTGTTTATAGAATGCTGGGTTCTGATGGTATTCACTGCGGGCGTCGTGTACCGACGAGTGGGCTGGCTGGAGCAAGCGGATAAGCTTGAGAAAAAGGCGGTTGTCGAAGAAGCGAAAACCGAGACGTTAACTTGGGGCAACTTCGAATATGGAGCTGATTTGCCGAACGCGATTGTTCCAGTGCAAGGCGAGTTGCGGCGTTTGACCTCTGATCGCGGTCGAGTTTGGCGGCGTTTAGAGCTGGTATCGTCCGACGGTGGTGTCTTCAAGCTTGAGATGAGTGCTCCCGCGGCAGCTGCTGGCGATCTTGGAGACGCTCCGGCTGTGGCAGCTCCGGCGCCGGATGTCGCGCAGAGTCTGCCAGCAAATCTAGTGGTTTACGCTTTTGCCGAAGAGATCAACGAGCAGAATCAACCGTTGCCTTCGTTCTATTTAGGTGAGTTTACGGTCACAGCCAGTCAAGCTGGTCAAGTTACGCTTTCGCCAACGCTGCCGCTCGAGACAGCACAACTCGACTACATCAAGTCAGGTGGCGCAACCACTTGGGCGTTGTACGAGTTGCTTCCTTTGGACAGTCACGTTGCGTTTGCGGCTGAGGGTTCTAGCCCGACGGACGACGAGATCTTTGGTCACATGGATGAAGAAAAACTAAATGCGTTGCTGCAAGGCATTCCCGAAGATCGCCGCGCAAAAGTTGTTCAAGAATATCTGCGTGACGGTACCCAAGGCAATGATTCGGATCCGATTCCGACGCGTTGGGTCCAAGTCAAGTTGCTGAAAGATTACGAGATTGATGTCGACAGTGAGCAGGACGCGATCGCTACGGAGCTGGGGTTCTTCGACAAGAGTGGTCGAAGTATCGATGTTCGGCTAAAGCGCAGCGAAGAAGATGGCGGAGTGAAATTGCCTGCGGATTCGAACAAGCGAATTGTGCTCAAGAGTGAAGTGGCTGACAAGTTGATTGCTGATGGCGTTGCGGAACTGATCAAGCCGATCTTTGTTCGCCCGCTCATCGATTATCAAGAGGCCTTCAATCGCAGCTATGTCCGACGCCATGAAATCCGGGAACGCATCGCTCTGTATCAACGCGAATCGGCTGAACTGGCCAAGGCGAACCAAGCTGGGCAAGAAATGATCAGCTTCCGTCAAGTTGAGAACCAGCAGCTTGCGTCCGATCTAGGGAACCTCAACAAGGAAGTGGAAGTGCTCAAGAAAGAAGTCACGCTCGCCGAACAGTTGCTGACGTCGACGAAGTCAAAAATCAGCGACATGTATCGCGAAGTTCAATCGCGTGCTACTAGCATCAGCCAGTAATCCCCACGGCGTGGTTCAATCGAACACGCCATGCAAATACCAGTCGTTGTTGTGCATGTCGCGATAGATCCACCACCAAGCGCCGTGTTCTGTTTCAACTCGGAAGTAATCTCTCCGCACGCTTGGTCCGCGCCACCAACTGCTCTCTAACCGCTCTGGTCCCCAGTATTGAATGACGGTATGCGGTTGCTGATTCGATTTGAACTGCGCAGGCAAGCCTTCGGGTGCGAGCGCGATGACTTCGATTCGCAGAGGCGGCGCGAGCAATCGAGTTGGACGTCGCATGGGATCGTCGACTGTTGGTTCGGCGCGACGACGCGCGAGTCGGCTGCTGATTTTTTTCACAGTTGCCTGCTCGGCGCCATCGGCTCTGCGACCTGTCATGGGTTGTAGTGAACAAGCGTTTTCCGGTTGCGGCTCGCGCTCGGCTTTCGCGCGCAGCACTTGCTTTCGTCCCAGTCGATTGCTGAGGTTATCGACGAGGCTCGCAAGTTGATGGCGGTTCTCAATTGCATCGCCTTCGAATAAATCGGTCTGATGCCAAACCAAAGGCGCTGTCAGAGTTGCTTGGATCGCTAGTCGCCAGACAGCCGCTGTAGCGTGCGCGCCGAATTGCTGTTCTAACTGACCGACCAGCAGCGTTTGCAGGTGTTCTGCATCCGCAGTGGGTCGAAACAAACTGAGCTGCATGATCAGGGGCGATGCTTCCACTTGATCCAACCGGCAAACGATGCGCATCGCGCCTTCGCCACGCGCCGCTAAGCGTCGCGCCAAATCTCCGCTCAAACGTCGCACCAATTCCGCGAGCGTCGCGCGATGCTCAGTCGGATATTCAAGCGTCTGTTCGATTTGCCATTCGGGTAACGCGTGCAGCGCAATCAAGGGTTCGGGTTTATGACCAAGTACTTGATCCCAACGATCGAGCAATGCCTGGCCTAATCGCGTCGCCATTCCATCGCGCGGCAGTTGCGCGAGCTGGCCGATGCATTGGATCCCCAATCGATGAAGCGTTTGCACGGTGTCGAGCCCAAGTCGCAGCGCGGCGATCGGCAAATTAGCAACGGTTACCGCGCGATCGCCGCATTCAGCGATGATAAACTGCGACTCAGGGGTTGTAGCGCCGCTAAGGCGTTTGCGATGACCGTAGTTGGCCAGCGCCCACGCTGCACCGAGACTGCTGGCGATTGCCATACAGCCGAAGTAACGCTGATCGTCGAGCCACTTGGCGACTAAGCGCAATAAGTTTTCTTCGCCGCCGAACAAACTGGCCAGCCCTGTCACGTCTAGCAGCAAGCACTCGGGTTGCAGCAGATTGCGACCAGCCCAAGTTTTCTTGTCGAGTTGTTCGAGGCCGACGATGGGACTGAACTGTTGAGCGCGTTCACACAAATTGCAAAGTTGATCGAGGTCTTCGTTGACATCATGCGCACGAATTTCAAGCGGCGTGAGCACACTCGCTTCGCTCAGCGACATGTGTGCGCGAACACCAGCGGCTCGCGCGGCCAAATTAGCAGCGGCGACGATAAGACCACGACGCGAATCGCGTGTTTGCAAAACAAGTGGTCGTTCAGCCAGCAGCGGCTCGGCGGCTTGGACTCGTTGCACTGGCCAATTGGGAAGCCAGATGCAGAGCACCCGTTGGTTCATGTCGTTCGACCTCTCGTAGCGTGCCATCCCTCGCGCTGACTTGCAGTCGCACTGTCGCCCCCGCTTTGCCACCTCGCACTCGCACCAACTGCACTTGCAAACGACGCTCTTCAGTCACAGAAGAGTGCGCAGAAGTCGTCAGAATAGCGTTCGACGTGTGACGAAGAACAACGTTCTGAGTCGGGCTGACGTCCTGTGACGGCAGCGAGCGCACCATCCACTGCACATCCGCCCAGCTTGGTCCGCGGCGGGCTGAAGCCGGTCGCAGCAACAGCGCCAGCCCACCGCCTTGTTCAGCCGCCAATTGCATGCGCCGCGCCGCTCGATCATCAATACGTTCCACATCAGCCACCACAGCCGCAACGGCTGGTGTGCGCAGCGATTGGTCGACAGCCCACAGCGCATCGACATCGGATTGAGGGCGCACCAAAACTAACTTTTCAAGATCGATTCCCCAACTCGCCAAGGCTGGTGGATAGATGTTGTGCTGAGTATCAACGATGACCACAAAGCCACTGGTCGACCGCATCGCAACCGCTGCCGCAGTGAAGGCCAGCGTACTTGCACCACAACCAGGCATCGCTCGCAAGTACTCAATCACACTGCCGGCTGCATAACCGCCGTCGGGCAGACAACGATCCAAGGCCGCGCATCCGCAACTGATCGTCGGCTTGTGGGTCGCTTGTTTACCCGCAGTCTCCAGTCCCCGAACTTCACGCGCCAAACGCTCCATTACACTAGGCGCGTTGTTCGAAGTCGCCCCATTTGTGGCCGCCTTTAAGGGGCCAGCCGTACTCTGCTGCTGCCGCGATCGTAACCGCGCCGCAACGTGCGCGGGCAAACTAGCCGGCAAGCTTTGATTGGTTTGAGGTGCAGCGGACATGATGGTTCTTGCAAAATCGTTAAGCGAGGCGAGACATCTACAATTCTACTTGCTGCAATGCTAGCAAAACAGCGGCTGGTTCAGGCCCCTTTGTCGCACTCGCCACCGACACCTTCGGTCATCGGCGTCAAAAGAAAATCAAGATTCCATGCCGTAGCTTGAAAACCCCACGAGACGGGTCACAATCGTGCAACCAAAATCGACTGTGCAACCCAACTACCACGGCACTCATGCTGCGAAACGCAGCCGTGAAAAAACGCAGCCACGAAAAAACGCACCTGACGTCGCAAGCGAAAGAAAGCTATGCCCAAGAAACAACCGCCAAAGAAATCCGAAACGACCGATCGCTATTGGTTGGTAAAAAGTGAACCCGAGGTGTTTAGCATTGACGATCTTGCCAAGGCGAAGAACAAAACTACGTATTGGGATGGCGTTCGCAACTACCAAGCTCGCAACACGCTTCGCGACTTAATGAAACTGGGCGATCGCGTGCTGTTCTATCACAGCAACGCCACCCCACCCGCGATCGTTGGAATCGCGCGCGTGGTGAAAGAAGGCTACCCAGACCACACCGCAATCGATCCGCAAGACGATCACTACGACCCCAAGTCGAAGAGGGAGAACCCAACTTGGTACATGGTCGACATTCAGTTCGAGGAGAAGTTCGCGCAGCCGTTAACTCTGCCGATGCTGAAAGCCGAACCGAGCCTCGAAGGCATGGTGCTCATTCAACGCGGCTCGCGACTCAGTGTACAACCGGTTCGCCCCCACGAGTTCGAGATCGTCCTGCAGCTTGCTAAAGAACTCGCGAAATAAGTTCTCACGCACTTCGCGGTCAACGCAAACTTCACTCGCCAGGTGTTCGCACGCCCACACCGAGCAACAAATTTGCCCACAGCGCCTGATCCGCGGTTTGAATCGTCAGCACGTGATCATCGGACGCAACTGCCGAGTAGAAATCCCATTTCATGATCGGTTCGAGTTGCCGCGTGGAACCCGCTTCCTTCAAGATCTGCCGGAACTCGGCCCACACCGGCGGATCCTCATGCTGAGCGTATTCATCGGTAGGGTCGATTCCCATTGTGTTGAAATAGTCGATCGGCAAAACTTCAATTAACGCTCGCAACACTTGCGCAACCGTCGGGATACCAGGCGAAAGCTGCAAGCAAACCAGTTCCGCTTTGGGACCAATCTTTGATGAAGCCGGGTAGTTTCCATCCGCTATCAAGATTTTTGCGTGGTGACCCGCACGCGCGCAAACTCGCAAAATTTCTGGATGAAGCAACGAAGTTCGCAGCATGTTTAATCTCGCAGTGTGACAAAAGGGGTGTGCGTTGGTGCCGCATTTTAGTTGAGATTCCAGAGTAAACGCAATCGCCTTTGAGACTCTGTGTGTTGAGCCTCAATGAGAGTGATGTCACACTGTGTACTCTGAAAAGGCAAAAATTTGGTCGCTGGGGAATTTGTATGGTCGCAGTTGTAACTCTGGTTGTAATCGCAATGGTATCGCTGCTCGCCGTGAGAGCCGGATCGACAGCGTTAATGATGACCGGTCTGAGCTGGGATGCGGCAAGTTTTCAAAGTTACTCCGCATTCTTTGGTGTCGGCTTCACCACGCGCGAAGCTGAGTTGGTGGTCAACCATCCCGTACGACGGCGAATCATTCGCGACCTGATTTTAGCTGGCAACATCGGCTTGACTTCTGCTCTCGCGACGTTGGTCGCAACGCTCGTGCAAGACTCCAGCGGATTTCGGCCGCTGTTGGTTGTCGGCGGTTTAATCATAGGGTTGGCATTGCTACTCTATCTAACGCGAGTCAGCTGGGTTCAGCACGCAATTGATAGAACAATTCAACACACGCTGGAAAAGACCGGATTGGTGCGTGTTATGGATTACGAGTTGTTACTGCGTATTCAACATGGCTTTGTAGTGTCCGAAGTTGATATTACTGCCACCACGCCAATCGCCGATCAAACGCTCAGCCAATCGCGGCCGTGGGATCACGGAGTCGTAATCTTAGCCGTTAAGACTGATGGCAAAGCCAATGAAGGTCTTCCAACGGCAAGCACCGTGTTGCATGTCGGTGATGTGGTTACCGTTTACGGTGAAGAGCATCACATCAAGCGGTTGTTTGAACTGCCGCAGCCCGATCCCACGGCAGTTTTAGCGTGCCGCGTTTTAAAGGAGTAGGCCTCCACTGCAGACTTCAAGTCGGTTCGACCGCTTGCTGCCCCGCATGGTAGACGTGGTAAACATAGATCGGAATCGGCAAGTCACCGAGGCTCTGCGTTAACAGCGGTTTCACGTCGCTCCACGATAAGCCACCTACTCCAGTTGCCAAAGCAGGCAAGGCGAGGCTGGTAATCTTCTCTTTTTCAATTTCATGACGCAAGCGACGCAGGCAATGATTAACATTAGCAAGCGATGCACGTCCAGGCCGTGAGCCGTGATTGTGGTCGCCTTCTTGAGTCATCAAGTTGAAAATGCGTGCACCGCCGACGCCACCCCAACTCCAAATTTCTCCAGGCTTCGGATGCGACTGATGTGCGAAGTGTCGAAAGTCTTTCGCCATCGCTGGCCACTTTTCGCGAAGTGCGAGCGCCAATCCGGAATCGAAATGATCGTTGGGTGCAACGCCATGAGCAATCGCTTGTGCGCGCGTAAGAAGAATATCGCCAGCTACTTCATGAATCATGCAATCATCCATTCGTCGAGAGGTTAGGGTGTCCGAAATTGAAACGGAACTTCGCATTCGTCAATTGTTGAAAGTGATAGAGAAGCGAAGACCATGCCATTGCCAGTCAAAAAGTCCCAACTTGTGTGCCGCTACATGAATTCATGCTTGAATCATGCCTTCTGCAAGGCGCATGAAAAATTCCAAGACGGACCCCATCCTCCGCGCACCGCAACGCGGGTGTGCATTATCGTCTCACTAAGTGAGCAAGAATGACACCTTCGCACGCGTCTCAAGATTGCTGTTTATCGACGAACGATCGACTTCTTACAGAGATTCCGTGTCTGCAACCGCGCGTAAAGAAGTATCCCGCACTCTGTCCCCCTCGTAGCTGGACTCGCCAGAGTTCAGTCCCCTCGTAGCTGGACTCGCCAGAGTTCAGGAATCCATAGCGCAGTCCCCGAAGTCTGGCGACTCCGGCTACGGCAACAGTCCCCTTCGTAGCTGGACTCGCCAGAGTTCAGGAATCCGCAAAGCAGTCCCCGAAGTCTGGCGACTCCGGCTACGGAAACAGCACTATTCGCGAAACGAAAAAGCCGGACGACACTAGAAGCGTCAACCGGCTCTTGAACAAGCACAAATGACAATCCCGATACACAGTCGGCAAACTGCTTATCGCGTAAGCGGAACCATTTGCGGCGCGTTTGCAATTCCTGAAACGGGTTGCGAGCTGCCCCAATCAAGCACTTGGACACTATTGCGTTCCGGCTGAGCGACGTTGCGGCGGCCCATTTGATAAGCTTGCAGTGGATAACCTTGGTTGTCAGCGTTCGGCGCAGCCACACTTCGTAGATTTGAGTGCGGCGGTTGCTGATTCGAAGCTGCAACGGCCTGTGTTGCAATGGACTGTGTTGCTGAGATCTGCGCGTTCGGCGTGGCGGTTTCGTTTGAACCAGTAACGGCACGCAGGCGATCACGATAGTAGCTTTCACCTGTCATAAAGCGAGCGCCTTCAAGTTTTTTCAGTGGTGATGACGCGGCTTGAGCCAAAATGTTCTCAGGTGGAATTCGACGTTCAAAGGAACCAAGTTGCGCATTCGAGTTGCTGGGACTGGCAGAGGCAAGAGCGATCGACGCACTTCCGGATTGTGCATCCAAGCTTGGCGCGTATCCAAGCAGCGATTCTGGACTGCCATCGCGGAGCCAACGATTCCACTGCGATTGCAGTTCGCCCACCGTTTCATAAACGTAGTGCTTTTTGACAGCCAACTCCCAAGCGTCCGTCTTCATGCCCTCCTCAAGGAAGCTTACGAACTTGCGAGCGCCGCCTTGGTCCAGCAAGAACTGCACTACAGAGTGCCCCTGTGCGTACAGCGGCAAGATGTCATTGGGATAATCTTTGAGAGCAAACATGCGGTTGAAAGGAATGCCACGACCAGTCCGAAGAAATGTCTGCAGGAACTTGACGTGTTTAGATTTCTCATCGATATGTTCGACGGTTGTGCATGCGCCTTCGTCAGCCCAACGCGGTACATATTTGTTGAAGGGAGCGAAGTGCGTTGCGAAAATCGTGTGCGATATTTCATGCGGCAGCACGCTATCGAGAACGCGTTGCTCGGTTCCTTGAACGCTCATCATCCAGTTACCCACGCCGCCAGGCATCAGTGAAAAGCGAGTCTCGCCGCCAGCACCCAATTGCGGACTTGTTGTGACATGCAGAGGACAACGTTGCGACCACGCAGGAAGTTCTTTTCCAAGCCAATAGACTGCGAGTTCGCTTCGCAACTTTTCAGCGGTCCGCGAAACCTCGGCAGCGAACTGCGGGTTTGCAGCGAAGACAATGAAGTTCTGCGAGTTAACGACGTGCTGTCGCTGGGGTCCGAACTGCGCAAAAGCCTGCGCTGTGAAAACTAGCGCGACAACGGTGGCCAAGCCCACGGTACGTGGACGAACGCAACGAGCTTCCATGCTCTAACTCCTTTTGCAACTCTTCATCCGTGCCACTCAGTCCGTTGAGCGTTTGCGGGAAGAGCTTTGATGTGCACAGTCAAACTTAGAAGCGGATTGCGAGGTGCTTCATCGAACGACTGCAAAACTGGATCAAACACATTCGCAAGTGAACGCGGTTGGGTTCCTCCTCCCAACTTCGTCGCTCGCACTGAGACTCGACTGGCGGCCACGCCCAACGAGCCTCGCAGTAGCCTCGCGATCTGTGCGAGGCATGTGCGGAGCGAAGTCTAGAGAGCGCGACGAAACGCTGAAAGGTCAATTCTTTAGCCGAATAATCGGTTTCTTCGGAAAAGTTGACCGAGTGCTGAATTGGCTTGAAGCGATTCATGCATAGATCGCAAGTCGCTTCGAACGCAGGTGCTAGCTTTGAAGGTTCGATCCTCAAAGGCTCTGCAATGTCCAAGTTCACTCATTCGATTCAGCAAACATTGCGGGCGAATCTGCGTCTCGGATTGTCGCGCGATGTAGTGTTGGTGGCTTGGATGACCTTCGCCTTAGCTTGCGGCTTCCTGGCGTATGTGTCGCGCGTTCACGAAGTTACGCACGACGTCTTTCATGAGATGGCGTTGTTTCGCGAAGCGTTGGCAAGCGGCGTGTTTCCAACTCACGATCTGTTTGCGTTCACTCCCACTGTCAATCCGTCGGTGCATCACGAGTGGGGCACCGGTGCAATTCTCTACCTGGTCAGCGTCGAAAGCGGATTGGGTCTCGCAGGGATCGCGATTCTGCGTTTGCTGTTGATCAGCCTACTGTGGTTGTTGCTTTACCGAGTTGCAAGAATGCGGGGCGCGCATCCATACGTCTTTGCAGTCGTGGCGGCCATCACTTTTCCTTTTTTCTGGGTTGGCTTCTCCACGATACGTGCACAGTTATTCACGCTGGTTTTCCTAGCTACACAAATGTGGATGCAAGAACTCGATTGGCGCGGGCGGCGCATATGGGTGATCGCTTGGTGGATAATGCTGGTCGCTTGGTTAAACATTCATGCTGGATTTATCGTTGGACTCGGGATGTTCGGATTCCATGCAGCTGAGCGATTTGTCGCTGAGTTGTTTCGAAGTCGTTCGTTGAAAGGCGCTTGCGGTGCGACTTGGCATTTGATGCTTGCCAGTTGCGCAGTTGCTATCGCGTTGCCGATCAACCCTTACGGTTGGCAATATATCCCGTACTTGCTACATGCGATTTCAATGCCGCGGCCGCTGATCATTGAGTGGCATGCGCTGTGGCACACTTACGCGCCGTTGCTGACGATGAGCGCTTTCGTTTTAAGTGTTTTCTTGTTCGCTTACTGTCAGCGATTCGTGCGTGTCGTCCGACTTCGCGGCGCAGCGTTCTTAGGCTTATCAGCATACGAAGCGTTGCAGCATATTCGACACGGTTCGCTGTACGGAACCGTTTGGCTGGCTTATGTACCAGCTTGGTTAACGCATACGCCACTGGGCAAGAAGCTGATCAACAGCGTCAACGAGAAACGCGTGCTGGTGATTCGCGGTAGCCAAGGCGTCGCGATCGCGTGCTTGCTGTTCGCTTGTGAGAATCAATTCTGGCGGCCGACATTACCACCTGCACCACTTTACTCCATCGCAAGTTTTCCAGCCGGCGCGGTTGACTATCTTGAACAGCATGCGTTCCAAGGAAATCTGCTCACGCCGTTTGCTCAAGGTGCCTATGTGTCATGGACTTTGTATCCAAACGTGCGAGTTAGTTTAGACGGTCGGTATGAAGTGGCTTATGAAGAGCAAGTGATGTTGGATCATGAAGCGTTGTTTTCGGCGCACGGCGATTGGGAAAAGCTATTAACGAAATATGACTGCGACGCTGTACTTGTAGATCAAAGTGCGGCACTCCGACCAAAGCTAGAAGTCTTTCGAACATCATTGAACAACGAAAACGCCGGCGATGGCCCGCCTTGGCGATTCGTTTACGAGGATGATGCGTTCGTGGTGCTTGCGAAAAAAGATGTTGCGCTTCCCTACGTGGATCTACGGGGCAAAACGTTGGTCGATGGAGCGTGGAGAGCCTTCTCGCCCAAATACTCATTCCGGCACAGAGGCAAACTTCCAAGTGCCGAAACTTCCGTTGCATCAGATGCAGTTAATTCGGATACGACCAAGTTAGATTCGGTTGTAGCGACTGAAAGATGAGCTTTCAGTAAAGTCGCGAGGCGAGTGTCGAAGCTGACCAAGCGCTGTGGTCGACTTCGCAACAGGCTGCAACGCGGGCTGCGTCGCGTGCATCGATCGCTTCTCGCAGCCTTGCACTACCGCTCAAGATATCGATTGGCGGTTTGATGTATTCGTATTCGTAAGGCGGTGGTAGCCATTCGAAGTCGGACGAATGCAGACGTTTCACGGTGAAGAGTATTTCTACCGTTGTCTGATACGATCGAAAAGTGTGTGGATCTTGAACATGAATGAACACACCTTCGCAAGTCTGTCCGACCCACTTATCAAATGTCGGTACAAATCGCAGCGGTCGAAAATAAACTCCAGGCAACTGCCTCGCATTCAGTTCGTCGGCTAGTCGTTCCGCATTGATGAAAGGAGCACCAACAACTTCGAAAGGAGTGGTCGTACCACGCCCTTCGGAAAGATTGACGCCTTCGAGCAACACTTGACCGGGATAAACCAGCGCAGTGCTATAGCGCGGCATGTTTGGCGATGGAGCGCACCAAGGCGCGCTCGTGTCAGGGGAATGCAAAGATCGACTCCAGTCGCCTAGTGTAACGACCTCTAACTCAGCGCCGATTTCGAGACTTGTATTGCAAAAAGCGGCTAGTTCACCGATCGTTAAAGCATGACGCATCGGAATGTCTGCTAAGCCGACGAAGCTTCGATAGTTGCTTTCGAGAATGGGCCCTTCAACGGTTTGGCCACCGATCGGATTCGGCCGATCAAGCACGATCACCGGAATCGATTGGGCTCGGCATGCACGCAAGCAATTCACAATCGTCCAGATGAATGTATACACGCGCGTCCCAACGTCTTGGAGATCGATGACCAGCGCGTCGAGTCCTTGCAGCATCTCGCGGGAGGGTTCGCGCGACTGCGCATATAGACTGTAGATAGGAAGTTTCAGGCTGGGGTGCGTTGCGTGATCCGACTCGATCATGTTCGCTTGCTGTTCGCACCACAAACCATGTTGCGGCGCGAACAGCGCAACAAGCTGGTCGGGAAAACGCTCGTCGAGCACATCGCAGGCATAGCGATAATTGCTAGTGACAGACGCTTGATTCATCAGCAATCCGAACTTGCCGCCTTCGCGCAAGAGCATCGGTGGCTGCTGCAAGCAACGTTCAAGTCCGATTTGAACGTCGACCAATCGCGTGTCGAGTGAACCGGATGCACTCATTTTGCGTCAGCCATCGCATCCAACTGAACCACCGCTCGTTGCTGTTCCTTCTGAAGAAATTCGCGACCTGATTTCACGTTCACATGGTCCCAGGGCAACTTCGACATGATTTCGTAAGGTTCATGAAGTTGTTTTTCGACATCGATGTTCGCATCGGCTAGCGCTTTCCACCAGCGATCGGGATCGAGCATCTCGTCCCAACCGTCCATGCGAGCGCCACGTTGCCAGGCAAGTTCAACTGCGTCACAAGTGCGTCGATCACCTCGACTGAGCACGCCTTCCAATAGACTTGTTTCGACGTTGTGGCACTTGATATTCACCGAACGAATGGTGCGATGTTGCCATAAGAACTTGTGCGCCCACTGGAAGTACTCGCGTCGCTGCATGCCGTTCCATTGATAAGCGGTGTGCGACTTCGGAACAAAATTCGAAACACTGGCCGTCACTTTTGGGAAGCGGCCTTTGACTTCGCGGCCAATCTTCGCAATCGTTTCAGCCATCTCGACGATCCCTTCAAGATCGACCGGGCGTTCTCCTGGCAGACCGCAAAGGAAATAGAGCTTCACTGTTTCATAGTTGTTTTTAAAGGCGACGCGACAACCTTCGTACAAGTCATCGTTCTTGATCTTCTTGCGAATCTGCTCGCGCATATCATCGCGAGCAACTTCGGGCGCGAGCGTCAATCCGCCAGTACGACCACTGCCCACCAAGTCTGCTAGTGTGCGGAGTTGTTCGTTCACTCGCAAACTGGGCACCGATATGTTGACGCCCATCGGATTGAAGGTGGCTTTCATCTTCGTTACCAGCTCTTCAAAGTGCGGGTAATCGCTGCTCGAAAGCGACAGGATGCTGATCTCGTTGAAGCCCGTGTTGCGGTAACTTTCGAGCGCTGCATTGATGATCGTCTCGACCGACCGAATCCGCAGCGGACGCTTGATCACCGTGCTTTGACAGAATCGACATTGCCACGGACAACCTCGCATGATTTCAATCGCAATGCGATCGTGCACGCATTCAACGTACGGCACGACAGGCGAGGTCGGTAAGGGAATACCATCGAGATCCCGAATAACGCACGGTTCAATCGTTTCGGGTACATCGCCGCGCGACCGATTCAAAGCCACAATGCGACCGTCGCGGTACTCGGGAATATAGAACCGCGGAACATAGGCGTAAGGCAGCCGGATCGCAAGTTCAGCGAGCGCTTGTTCGCGTTGCTGTCGCCCCGCTTCACCGCTTAGCCACCCGCCGTTCTCGCGCGCGGCATTGCGGAGACTTAGCCACAAGTCGCAGATCTCTGGCAATGAAGGCTCGCCGTCACCCGTTACAAAGCAGTCAATGAATTCAGCCATCGGTTCTGGGTTCTGCGCACACGGACCTCCCGCCAAGATCAGCGGATCCGCCATCGTCCTCTGACTGGCTCGAATCGGAATGCCGCCCAGATCCAGCATGGTGAGAACATTGGGCGATGAAATTTCGTACTGAAGCGAAAAGCCAACCACGTCGAAGTGTTTCAGCGGTGTGAAAGTCTCCAGGCTGTAAAGCGGGATTTCATACTTCCGCAGTTGTTCTTCCATGTCCGGCCAAGGCGTGAAGCAGCGTTCAGCGGCCCAATCGGAGCGACGATTCATCAACGAGTAGAGCACCTGCAATCCATGGTGGCTCATCCCGATCGTGTAGGCGTCAGGGAAACACAAGCAGAGCTTTCCCGCAACTTCGTCGTGTTGCTTGACCACGATATTGCGTTCGCCGCCGATGTACTGTGC
>JBGSOM010000061.1:0-17853 GCA_041739135.1 Pirellulaceae bacterium | reverse complement strand
AGAACATTGAAGGTGGTCACGGTGGTTCAGCGAACAATCGACAAGCTGCGTTTATGCAAGCGATCGCTTATTCGTACTTGAAGGAACGTTTGTTTCCGGCTAAGTAGTAGCGGCCGATCAAGCGAGTTGCGGAGTCGGAGTCCTGCAAATTCATTGGAGTGTTGGAATGTTGATTATGAGTCGAGCGTTGGTTACGTGCGTGGCGGTGTGGTTCGCATGGCTACCGAGCGTTGGATTAACGCAAACGGTAACGGATGCGAAGTCGCTGGAAAGCTCTAGCCTGTCGCTTGTGCCGCAGGATGTGGCGTTCTTCTCGACGAATCTGAATTTGCGAGACGCCTGGACCGACTTTCTCAAAGGCGATTTCCTAACTCGTTTGCGAAGTCTGCCGTACGTTCAGCAGTTGGAGGCTGAAGGGCTCGCGCAGTGGGAAAACGCAGAAGGGCAAATGCGGGCAGTCAAAGATGGTTTGGAGAATCCGAACGTCAAGAAACTGCTCGATTTGTTCGTGGATATGAATTCGCATGAAATTTTCATGTATGGCGGAAGCGATTGGAACGAAGCGGTCGTTGGCTTGGTGCAGCTCTACCAAGACATTAACGCTCGATCGAGCAATCCCGAAGCGATGCAGGAATTTTTGCGCGAGCTGGACGCGGAGTACCTGGATGGGATCGCCATTCCAACGTCAGTGGTCGGTTTCCGTTTGAGCGAAGTTGAGGACGCTCGAGTTCTGCTCGATGTGCTTGAAGGCTTGCTTCAACGCGGCCTGCGCCAAGTCCCCGAATTGGCGCCGCTGGCGAATCGAGTCACTCGCAAGGACCTGAAGGATGGGCAAGTCCTTTCGATAGCTTTGTCAACCGACTTGATCGTTCGTGATAAGTTGGAACCTGAAGTTCGAGAGATGGTCGAAAGTTTGCTGGACGGACTAGCGGACCGCAAGTTTGTGCTTTCGATGGGACTGCGAGGCGACATCATGCTCGTTGCGATCAGCGAAGACAGTTCTCCGCTTGTTAGTTTCGGCGAAGGAGATTCTCTGCTTGAGAACGAACGGCTGGAAGTGTTGCTTGATAGTGTGCCGGACAACTTGCGAACGGTGAGTTATGCGTCCAAGGAATGGCGTGAGAGCCAGTGGCAAGCGAGTTATGGCAACTACTTCCAGAATGCCGCAATGCAGTTTGGTGCTGCCATCGCGTCCGAGGAGAGCGAAGGAGTCGATACGGAATCGTGGCAAGACGAAATTATGCAGGATGCAGCTGAGTTGGATGCGTATATCGAAGAGCTGGAGATCGAGTTTGATGCGACGCTCGCCTGGAGCTTTGCGAGCGACGTGGGGTTGGAAGGCTTGGCTTATGATTGGTCGGTGAACCCGTTGCTTGAGAACGCTGAGCCGATGACTATCGTCAGACATGCTGGCACGCAGCCCTTGATGCTGTTTGCGATGAAGCATCAGTCACAACCGATCGTCAACGAACTGTTGGGCGAAATATTGGATCGCGCACCCGAGCATGCACGCCGCTTTATTGCGTTGGCCGAGCAAGATGAAGCAAAGCGCGAACTGGCGCTGGAAATCCTGGAGAAATCATGGCCGTTGCTTGAGGATTCGTATCGAATTGTGCAAGAAGAGATAATGCCTGCGATCGATGAGAACGAGAGCTTATTTTCGGTAAGTGCGTTGTGGAAGACTCTGGAGGTTTCGGCAAATCTTCCGCCAGCAGATAGTCCGTTACCTCTGCCTGAGTTGGCAGTGGCGATAAAAGTTAGAAATCGCGATCAGTTTCTCTCTGGGTGCAGCGAATTGTATGGCGTGTTCGATCGCGTGGTTGAATTGGTCCGCGAGTTCAAACCGGACGCGGTGACGCCAGATTACACCGTTCCACGACCCGAGCGCGAAGAGATTGCAGGTGCGACACGATTCTTCTACTCGGAGCTCACTGCAGCATTTCCGCTTGAAGGTTTCCAACCGCAAGTTGTCGTGGGCAACGATCTATTGGTCGTCGGATATAGTTCACGGCAAGTGGCGGATCTGCTGGAAGACAAACCGCTGTCCACCCGCCCCGCTTGGCTGGCACCGGACATGCCGGTCGCTGTCATCAGCATGATTGATTTGTCCGGCATGGTCTCCGCGGTAACGCCTTGGATGACTTACGGATTCCAGATTGCAACCGGTGATCTAGAAGCTCCGTTGGGTTCTGCGGAAGGTCCAGTGCCGACAGGCAACGACATTATTCAGATCTGGAACTGCTTGATGTCGCTTGGGAAAATTGCAGCTACGTCGACTGTTGATGAGGACGGCGCGACTATCACACGCTGGGTCTGGGTCGGCGAGTAGACTTTACACTGTACGCAACTCGCAACAGAATCGTCGAAGGAATTCCAAAATCTGCGTTGGGGTAGAAGTTGATCTTTAAGTTGACTGGATATCCCAGACGCCGATTTGCTTCGATTCAACCCAATCCGCGATCGTTGCTGCGAATTTGGCGAAGTGCTCGGTCGTGCGGTGTTTGGAGGTGAATGCCGCGCGATCATCGTAAGTTTCGTACAGCAGCACGGTATTCGGCGCCTCTGGCGAAAGACTCACGTCGAACTGATGACACCACGGTTCCAGCGTTTTCGAGTTCTCCGCTTGTTGTTTGACGACGGTCAAGAACTGCTCGAAGAACTCGGGTTTGATTTGAAATGTGACGCAGACGGCGCAAGTTGCTTGGGGCATAGCGAGTGGGTTACCTTCAAGAAAGCGAGAGGCGTTTGTCGGTTCGAAAACAACAGGGCCGCATTTTAGTCGAAACTGCTTCATCGCGCGGCAACATTCTGCGGAGCTGCATCACCTGAAACGCGAGACAACAGGATTTTCGACTCGCAGGAAAAGCCACGGTGCAATTAGGCCTCGACCCTTTGTGGTTGATATAATGTGCAGTGATGTATCTCGATCGTGACGCGCATTGAACGAACACTTGTACGAATTCATTCAACCAAACAGCCAACCGAAGAATGATTAGCACCTTGAATAATTGCTGGCGACGATTGTGCGTCGGAACGAGTTTATTCTTGGTAACTGGATTGTTCGTTTGCTGTGGCATTGCTCAAGAGAACAATCAGCCTCCGCAGGCAGAAATTGACGGGGCGGTAGACGGCCAAGTTGCTGATCTGGTTCTGGACAAGAGCTTTCAAAATGCCATGGTCATTCATTTTGATGCCCCGATCTTCGGAGCTCAGAACGCGTATCTGAACAATCGACTGGATCGAGCCAAACGCGCGGGCGTGGATTTGATTGTCATTCAGTTGACGAGTCCTGGGGGTTTATTAGAAGAGTCGCTTGAGTTGTCGCGACGGTTGAGCTCCATCGATTGGGCGACCACAGTTGCATATATTCCGAAAGAAGCGATCAGTGGCGGCGCGATTATTGCGCTCGGATGCGATCGTATTTACATGCACCCTCGAGCTTTGATTGGAGACGCTGGACCGATTGTTCTGGGAATAGATGGGATGTTCCAACATGCTGAGGAAAAGACGGTCAGCTATTTGACAAGCGCGCTGCGAGAGATCGCGGAAGCCAAGGGGCGTCCAGGCGCGCTCGCTGAAGCGATGGCTGACCGCGGACTTGAAGTCTATCGCGCTACGGATAAGAACACCCAAGAAGAGGAGTTCGTATCAGGCAAGCAGATCGCTGAACCGGCTATCGCTGATCGCTTTGACATTGGCCCGCGAGTGCCAGAGGCGGGTGACAATCGCTTTTTGACTGTTACGGGTTCGCGCGCCGTGGAATTGAAATTAGCCGAAGGAACATTCAACTCGGAGTCGGATTTACTGGCGACACTGACGATCGCGAATCAAACCGATACTCGCATGAACTGGCTCGACTCGACCGTGTTCTTACTCAATCGCCCGTGGCTCACTGGGTTGTTGCTATTCATCGCGTTGGTCGCACTCTACATCGAACTGGCCGCGCCAGGCATCAGCGTGGCTGGCTTAACTTCGCTCGCCTGTTTTGGTGTGTTCTTTTGGAGCCACGCGCTCGGTGGAACTTCGGGTTGGTTAGAAGTTCTCGTATTTGTGTTAGGCGTCCTTTGCATCCTAATTGAGTTGTTTGTGATTCCGGGAACCAGCCTCTTTGGGCTATCTGGCATTTTGCTTGTCCTGCTTTCGTTGATTATGGCTACGCAAGATTTCTTGATACCGAATTCGAAGTTGCAGTGGGAGCAGTTTCAAATGAACTCGTTGATCGTGCTTGGTTCGGTCGCGGTTGTTGGGTTCTTGTTTGTCGCCCAGTTGATCTTCTTGGATTCACTTCCAGGCTTGAAGCACTTTCAATTGAGGACGCCAACGGTTGAAAGCGCGGGTCTTTCAGCGATCGAGATGCCGGTCAAACCGCTGACCGAACTGGTACAGCCGCAAGTTGGCGAACAAGGAGTCGCCGAGTCGGTGCTTCGGCCGAGTGGCAAAGTGCTGTTTGGGCAACAATTGGTCGACGTTGTAACTGAAGGCGATTATCTCGATCCTGGTACAGCGGTTGAAGTGATTCGCCGTGAAGGGAATCGTATCGTAGTTCGCAAGATCTGAAGCGCCCGACTCCGAAGACGCATCCCTCGGTGCTTTTGCTGGCATTTGCGCATGCGCGATACAGTTTCGCCAATAGTACGAACTGGAATCGCGAGCGATCGAAAAAGCAGAAATGGCTTTGCAACGGTACACTCTGCCGCTCGCTACACGCATGAGAATCCGAATCTAAGGTTGAAACGCTACAAACGAGCGAGATCTTTTACGAGATGCTAGCCATGATTCGATTTATTCTTGTTGTTCTTTTGATGCTAGGAGTTGGCTGCCGTACGCGACCGTTCTTGATGCGTGGCACAATGAACATGAACGGTAATATCAATGGCAGAATGGATATGACCGGCGACATGAAAATGTCAGGTGATATGAACACTAGCATGAAGACGGACAATACCGCTTCACGTTTGGCGAGCGTCATTGTGGCTCGCACCGGTTCGCTGGAGCCGAGTTGCAGTAAGGTCGCGATTGTTGATGTCGATGGCATCTTAGTCAACAAGAACCTCAGCGGTTTGGGATCGATGGGGGAAAACCCGGTCGCTTTGTTCCGAGAGAAACTGGATGCGATCCGTACCGACTCGGCGGTTCGCGCAGTAGTGCTTCGAATAAACAGCGCCGGCGGCGGCGTCACGGCTACAGACATCATGAGCCGCGACCTGATGCGATTTCGGGAGGAGACCAACGTCGTCGTGGTGGCGTGTTTAATGGATGTTGGAGCGGGCGGCGCCTACTATCTCGCATCGCATGCGGACACGATCATTGCTCACCCGACGTCGATCGTGGGCGGTATTGGAGTGATTCTCAATCACTACAACCTCGAAGACACGTTGGGACAGTTCAACATCGTTTCGCTGCCCGTCAAAGCCGGCGATCAAATCGATATTGCGTCGCCGGAACGAACGATGGAAGTCAGCGAAAAAGCCGCTCTGCAGGCCATCGCGAATTCGTTTCACGAACGATTCATTGAACAAGTCAAAACAGCTCGACCCGAGGCAGCCGACGATGAAACGAACTTCGATGGAGGAATTCGCACAGGCACCGAAGCGGTGGAGAGTGGTTTAGTTGACAGTGTCGGCTACCTCGACGACGCGGTTCAGCTCGCGCGCACCAAAGCCGGACTTGGTACCGACGCCGCCATCATTATGCTGCGACGCGAGAATGATCGCGCCTATTCCCAGTTCGACGTAACCCCCAACACTCCTTACTCGCTACTTCCTATCAAGATGCCAGGGCTGGATCGAAGTTCACTGCCAACTTTTCTTTACCTTTGGCAATCCGAACCAAGTTACTTAACTGGAGCCGGCGGTTAATGGTCCCCGATTCCAAGTGCGCTTCGTTCGAGCATAGAGTGAGTGCTGGGCATTGCTTGAAAAATAGCATTACTTGAAGAACGGGCGTACGGCTGGGTCGTTCATCGCAATCAGGCCCCATATGCCAAACGGTGTGCCAAGAATACAGCAGATCGAAGTGCAAGGAACAGTTACCAGAATCGCAGATGCCATCGCTAACCCTCGTGACTGCAGGTTCTTCATCTTGATAGCACCCCACACAATCACGCCACCACAAATCAACGCGGCAACGGCGATCACGATACCGCCTGGGCCTGCCATCCACATTGAGAATTGGCGGATCATTTCGACTTGCTCAGCCGATTGCCCGGACTGTGCCATTTGATCGAACTGAGCCTCTTGCGCAGCAGCCATCGGGTTCATTCCTGCCATCACCAACACTCCGCTCAATCCCACGTACAACGCATAAATTATGGTAAGCACGCCGATCACAATCGATGCGATTGCGGGCGCAGCGACTTTAGCCCGCGCCGCTGCTTCACCGCCAGGAGCATTGCCAGGAGTATTGCCGGCGGCAGTATCATAAGGGTTGTTGCTCATCTTGAGTTCCTTCGCAGTTTGCGAGTCTTGTCGTCGAATTTTTTCGTCGAGCGTTTTGTTGGGGCGTTGTGCAGCACGATCGATATCGAGCCGAACTGTTAAGAGTAAGCGATAAGAACCAATGAAAAAAGTCGACTGGGCGGAATTCGATTGGTGGAACGCAAAGTTCTGACTCCCGCCGGGGCGAATCATCAGGTACATTTGCCAACCATAGCGATTCGACTTGCCCAGCTATGTAGGTTCACCGATGCTACTAATTGTTTGGGTGGCTGATTTCGGGTTCCACTAGCCGCTTCGTTGCGGCTAGACCGATACCAAAACTTGCCACAATACTCCACATGTTCATGGCCATGGTCGAATCACTAGTCGCAGTGTATTTGATAGTCTTTCCAGATTCTAACCGCAAAACTTCGGCGACTTTTAGCACGAGCCGATGGTGTTGGGTCATCAACATTCCCTTGAAAATAACTTCCTTCGATCACACTGGCATAGCCGGTGCACACGCCAGTCGTTCGATCGCACTGGCATTGCTCAGACCCTTATTTTAATGCTGCCGTAAACTTTTCAATTCCCTTTGGAGTCGCAATCGCATGAACTTAACGCCGCAAAGTAGTCTCGCGAAAATCGAGCGCGTGATGATTGTCGGCGCGGGTTGGGTTGGGCGTCAAATCGCTGCTCGTATGGCGCAGCATGGTGTGCGAGTTTGGTTGTTCGACCGTTACCCGTCCGTCACTGAACAAGCACTACTGTGGATGCAGTCTATTGTTCACGACCCGATCGAATCGAGTTCGCCGTATGTAACTCGCGAATGGTTACCGAACATAGCGATAGCTGAACAGATTTCACAGCCGCAAGTTGATCTCGTGATTGAGTCGGTGCCAGAGCAACTTTCGTTGAAGAAACGCGTGCTCGGTGAAATTGGTTTGAACCATCCTGCACCCACCTTGATCGCTTCGAACAGCTCTTACTTTACGCCTTCGATTCTCAGTAAGTTTGTTGCGAGTCCTGAGCGGTTCGCGCATTTTCACTTTCATGTTCCCGTTCAACATGAGTCTGTGACGGACATCGTGGGCAGTAATGCGAGTGATCCAGCGATGATCGATCGACTCGCGGAACTGTCGCTGCGCATCGGGCAAGCGCCTTTGCGGCTTCGGCGTGAAAATCCAGGTTACGTTTTCAATTGGTTACTGCAAGCGTTGCTGCGCGCTTCGCTGGAGTTGGTTGCGAAAGATGTCGTCGACCCTGCAGAAGTGGATCGTTCTTGGAAAGCGGTTACCAACATGCCGCTCGGTCCGTTTGGAATTATGGACCGTATCGGTTTAGATGTTATCGAGCAAGTCTTGAGTAACGCGCGTTGGGCGGAGAACGATTCGGTAAGCCTCGACCGGTTGATCGAGGTCCTTCAAGGCCCGCTCAGCCAGGGCCATCTCGGCTTTAAGACGCAGCAGGGCTTTTACGATTATCGTGAGAACCCAGCCGACTCAACCGACACCTAGGCTCATGCCAAGTTGGAATCGAAGACTCGCACCGTCTTCCAGTTCGGCTTATTCTCTTCGATGAACTTCAAATGCCGCGGTTCGATCTGGTACGCATCGTGTGCAGCTCGGTCTTCGAACACGGTATGCAAACTTACATGGAACGCTCGATCGTTAACCGGCCGCGCGAGGTCGGGATTCAAGCGACCTACTCCAAAGTAAGTTAAGCCTGGATGGTTGTCCAAGTAGAGTTTGCACGCTGCAATTAATTCATCAATCTTAGCCGGCGAAGCATCGCTCAGTTCGAAGTAAACCATGTGTGCAATTGGAGGTGTATTCGCCATTAGGAGAACTCGTTTTTCTAACAATCTAGGGATTTGTAACGATCGACAGCAGCAAAACTGACTCGTTCAACGCACGCGAATTGTAGCAGCGCTTTCGAGTTCTGCGACACCACTTTCCACTTCCCCGCGGGCCATCTCTCCGCAGCCGACTTTGTTTATTGAAGGTCGGCATCAAATTCAATCGACTGACCTGGAACCAAGCGGTCGCAAGCGATGGTCAACTTCGGAACTTGACCGCCACTTGCAACTTTAAATGCCTTACGTTCGTCTGGCAGTAGACCTCTTAATGAGTTGCTGGCACGCACTCCATTGACTGTGGGGTAAGCGTCGTAGTAGATCGGCGCGATTCCAGTGTTCTCGATTTCGATCACTGACTCACTTGAGGACGATTCGAAACGAGTCACGCGAAATCGATAGCCGCATGCCAAGCCAGCGCTACGGACTCGATCAGGTTTCTGAAATCGCATTTGATCATCGCCGATCATAAACGATATGTGAAACTTCTTCGCTTGTTCTTCGAACGATACGCCGTGCGGACCGCGCGGGTTCAACGCTTTGGATTGATCCGCTTTTTCAAAAAAACTAAACTCGCCTCCCGTAGGACTCGTTTTCCAACGATCGCGCCGCAGCGAATTCCAATTTGGCTCGTTTTCCTTTGCATGTTTCGCATGGTTGAACGAATCATCGAACACACCAAACGACAACGTAAGAAGGTCTCTGTCACTCGCGAACGGACTCCAGTCTCCCGCTGCATCGACTGAAATCATCCAGGGCGTTTGTTGCAGTTGCGTGTTCACGTGATTCGCGAACTTGCGTTGGTACTCGAGACTCGGAAAAGTCTTGCCAAGTTTCATCGGACCATCATAGATGTGATACTCCGACCACAAGCCAAAGCCAACTTGGAGATAGGCGATGCGAGGATCACGATCATAGCGCTCGGCGTATTTGCTGAAGAAGTCGATCGCAAATTGTTGCAGTGCGGGATGCGACCAATCAGGAAACTCAGTCTTCTTCCCTTCGCTCTTTCCAACGGTTGTCTCGTAGCCCGATTGCTTGACGATCGATTCGGGAATGCCAGTGGATTTTCCGACGTAGGTGTCATACCAACGTAAGATCAACTGGTGTTTTCGCGATGCGACCTGCGTCAGCAATTCATCCAGCGCACGCCAATCATACTCGCCGCTCGGCGAGACAATCTCGCGATAATTCAGGTAGGAGTATTCGAGCTGAATTGGCGCTTTGGTGACAGACTCGTTGTCGGCCCAAAGCACGATTCCTGTCATTGGTTGCACTTGCGTAATGGCGCTCTTAAGCGGAATCGGGCGCAGGTCGTCAGCCCGCAATTGGCAACTTAAGGTGCAAAGCGTGAACAATGCGGCTAACGGCAACGAACTGGCGGTCATACAGGCTTCCTTCGGCGAAGAGTGAGAGGTGGCCGGAGTCGGTTTGCCTTAGAGTTTACTCAATTAGAGCCGGATACGAAATCAAAATGCCAGATTGACTAGACCTTAATCCGCATGGTGCGTGAGAAGGTTGGTTTAGCTTTCATCGTCCACGTCCTCCCATTCTGTATCACAATCGTCTTCATCCGTTTCGTCCTCGTGATGGGCGATTGCTGCGTGCTGTGGGGTGGGAGTTTTATAAGGGACAGCAGACTGCGTCGTGGATTTTGGAGCCGACTTCACAGGTTCCGATTCGTCGTCTTCCCATGATTCATTGGGCCGAATGCGATTCTTGCGTCCAGCGGTTGAAGGGTTTGCCGAGGAACTTGCTGAGTCACTGTTGCCCTGCATCGATTCCCATTCAGAGAGCGATATGATGACTTCGCGTGCTTGAGAACCGGCGTAGTTGCCGACAATTCCATCTTCCGCCATGTAGTCGACCAGCCGAGCGGCTCGTCCGTAGCCGATGCCCAGCGCTCGTTGCAGCAGCGACACACTACCTCGGCCTTCGCGGACGACGATATCGACGGCCGCAGCGTAAAGCTCATCACGCTTTTTGAGCATCGCCAACTTCGGCTCGTCGCCCTCTTCCTCTTTGACTTTGAGATTCACCAGTTCATTGACAAAGTTCTGCTCACCTGTGCTGCAGTGATCCACAACCGCGTTAATCTCATCGTCACTCAAATACGTTCCCTGGCCACGGAGCAACGTACTAGTACCGGGCCACAAGAACAGCATGTCACCGTTTCCGAGCAACTTATTCGCACCGATCTCGTCGAGAACAACTCGGCTGTCGGTCTGGCTCGCAACTTGGAAAGCGATACGCGCGGGCAAGTTACTCTTGATCAAACCAGTGATAACGTCGACCGTTGGCTTTTGCGTCGCTAGGATCAAGTGAATGCCGACTGCACGACTCTTTTGAGCCAACCGAATAATGTGCGATTCCACTTCTTTACCGGCGGTCATCATCAAGTCCGCGATCTCGTCGGCGACGATGACGATGAACGGCAAGTGATCGGGAATCGCGTCAGCTTCTTCCGGCGTTTCCGGCTTTAGACGCTCGAGCAACTCTTCGCGGCCGAGTTGATTGTAATTCACGATGTGACGCACACCAGCTCGGGCGAGCAGCGCGTAGCGCTCTTCCATCTTGTCGACGGCCCACGCCAAGATCGCTTCCGCTTTCTTCATGTCCGTAACAACTGGATGCATCAAGTGTGGCAGGCGAGCGTAGCCGCTGAGTTCCACCATCTTCGGGTCGATCATCAGCATACGCACTTCGTCAGGTCGTTTGGTCATCAGAATCGAAGCGATGATGGCGTTCAAACACACGCTCTTACCGGTACCGGTTCGACCTGCGATCAACAAGTGCGGCAGGCTGGCGAGGTCCACTGTTAGCGCGTTTCCGGAAACATCTTTGCCAAGGAAGAGTGGAATCTTGGCTTTCTTACTAGCCGCTGCTCCTTCTTCGATCACTTCGCGCAGTCGCACGACTTGTCGAGTCTCATTGGGCACTTCGATACCGACGGTGTTCTTGCCTGGAATCGGCGCAACGATTCGAACGCTCGGAACTCGCAGCGCAATCGCTAAGTCTTCTGATAAGCCGGTGATTTTTGAAAGTTTCAAACCGGGTTCCAGTTCGATTTCGTACTGAGCGATTACGGGTCCCGTTTCGATCTCCACGACCCGCACATTCAAATTGAAATCGCGGAACGTCTTTTCCAGCGTTTTGGCTTTGCGCCGCACTTCGATCGATTGGGCATCGAAATCGATGTCTGCACTTTCGGTTAGCAGATCGATGCCTGGCAAAACGTATTCGTCTGCACCTTCTGGCAGACGGGTGTCATCGAGATGTGCGAGCGAATCGACGGCTGCTTGCTTTTCGCTCTTCTTCGTCTTGCCACTGCGAACACGAGGACCAGGCACTTCGTGGGCTGTTTCGCCGCGCGTTTGCACGGCTTCACCTTCGATCTCAACTTCGCGAACGTCAGCGTCTTCGACTTCGTCTTCTAACTCACCTTCAAGACTTTCCACTTCTATTGTCTCTGGTGCAGCCGCTTGTGTTTTCGCTGCAGCGCTCACGATGGAGCTTGCCAGTGACTTAGCGGCAGCTAGTACACCATCCGAAGCGTTGCTGGTCGCCGGCTGCGCGGAAGTACCGTCGAGCTGTTGCCCGCGAATTTTAATCGTCGGTTCACTTGTCACCGGGTTCGCAGCTTCATTCTCAACACTAGGCAACTGAGTTGCCAAGTCAACGTCGCTTGTGCGCCGCCGCGAAGTGGCCAGCGAATCGGACAAGCTGACTGGAATTGAAATGCGCCGGCGCGTTGCTGATGCTGCGGAAGTTGCAACTGTGGCGCCACCGAGCAGCATCCAAGCCACAGCGCGAACGACCATGTAATCTGTGCTGAGCAACAATCCCGCGATAAGCACGGTGAGAGCCAAGATCATGCTGCCGAGTATTGCGAAGTGCTCATTTAGCCAAGTAGACGCCATGGCGCCGAGATAACCACCAGAACCGATAACGGAGGAAAGCGGCGTATTCCATCGCAGCAGAGAGACCAAAGTTGTGGTGGCTAAGATCACGAGTAGCCAGCCAAACTGTCGCGATGCGCGGACGTAGTTGCTTTGAACTCGAAACATCCAAATCGCCAGAACGGTCAGCCCAACGACGACGAGCATCGAACCGACGCCGAGAGCCTGGACCAGCGTCTGACTTGCACAAGCTCCCCACCAACCACACCAGTTGCGCGGCTGTTCGTTGAGCGGATAGACGGCTGATTCAAACTTGAACAGACTGCTGAACGGTTGCGGTGGTACGCCTCCGATGTCGGCTGGATCATAGCTCAGGAGGCTTAGCCAAAGGAACACGCAAACAGCCGATAAGATGACCGCCTCGAGATCGAATTCGATTTTCCGAGTGTTGTTGTTTGCGTTCGACATACAGATTAAGTCTTGTGCCAATTGCCCATGTCAGATTCGCCCGGCGTGCGTTCGCTGGGGCAGTAGAACCCTGGGATCGTCCGTGACCCAACCCAAAGCACCGCTCAATCTTCGACTTGCTAATCGGCAATCGAACCATGCTTCATCGGCTGACATCGTCCTGAACTTGAAAAAGGTTGAACGATCTTTCGTTGGCTGCATTCAGTTCGCTAACCGTCATAACCGCCAAATCGGAATCCAACTCGGGATGCCGTGTGTGCAAGTCCCGAAGTTGTAGCCAATGCTGCATTTTCGGGTTGTCGCAGCACAGCGAAGCGGTAACGCTCGCCTAACGTTTGCAGAATTTGGTAATATTGAAGGCTGTTATCGAAATAAGTCCCTTGATTGAAATCGACCATGCAGAGTTCTCTGCCCCTGACAAGCATTCCACTTTCTGTTCGCGATTTGACGGTGGCTTATCATCGCAAGCCAGTTTTGTGGAACGTGACGCTCGACATTCCTGATGGCAGCCTCGTGGGGCTGGTCGGACCGAACGGGGCCGGCAAGAGCACGTTGCTGAAAGCGGTTATTGGGATGGTGCCGAAGATTTCGGGAGCGATCAAGATTTTCGGCGGGACGTATGCGGAACGACGCGGCAGTGTGGCGTATGTGCCACAGCGCGAAAGTGTTGACTGGGATTTTCCGGCTACGGCGCTGGATGTTGTGTTGATGGGAACGTACGGGCGGCTGGGTTGGTTTCGTCGAGCTGGAAAAGTGGAGCGTGATGCGGCTCGCGAAGCGCTCGCGAAAATGGAGATCGAACATCTCGCTGGTCGTCAGATAAGTCAGTTGTCTGGCGGACAGCAGCAACGCACGTTCCTCGCGCGGGCTCTGGTGCAAGAAGCGAAACTGTTCTTGATGGATGAACCTTTCGCAGCGGTCGATGCAGCTACCGAACGCGCTATCGTAATGCTCTTGAAAGACCTCCAGGCAAAGGGCTGTACGATCGTGGTTGTGCATCATGATCTGCACACAGTGCCTGAGTACTTCGATCATCTCGTGCTGTTAAACACTCGCTTGGTCGGAGCTGGACCGACGAGTACGGTGTTCACTGATAGCAACTTGCAAAAGACCTATGGTGGCAAGCTAACGTTGCTAGAAGAAATTGGCGAAGCGATGAAGCGGCGCGATCAGAGGTCGAAGCTATGAACCAGTGGTTCGACTTGTTCGCCTCGCCGCCAGTGATTGTCGCTGATACTCAACTGTGGCGATCACTTTCGCTAAGCGATTACAACACTCGCGTCGTTTTAGCTGGGACAACGCTGCTTGGCATCGCTTCTGGGTTGTTGGGCGTTTATTTGTTGCTTCGCAAGCGCGCACTACTGGGTGATGCCATTAGTCACGCTACCCTACCGGGAGTCGCGTTGGCTTATCTGTGGACCGCATTGATTGGTCAAGACAAGTCATTGACGGTGCTGTTAGTCGGCGCAGCGATCAGTGGCACGCTGGGCGGAGTGAGCGTGTTGATGTTGCGACATTTTGCGAGGGTTCGCGAAGACGCGGCGCTGGGAATTGTGTTGAGCGTCTTCTTCGGGGCAGGCGTTGCATTAGTCAGCGTTTTGCAGCAATTTCCAAGGGGCAAAATCTCGGGGCTGGAGAGTTTTATCTATGGCAAAGTGGTAGCGATCACCGGCAGTGATGTCGCACTGGCCGCAGTTGTGTTGTTTTTTGTTATTGCGATCATCGCCCTGTTGGGCAAAGAACTGAAGATACTGTGCTTCGATTTTGAACTAGCGCGGAGCCAGGGATGGCCGGTGATGGCGCTCGACTTTCTACTTATTGCGATGGTTGTGGCGGTAACAATCGTCGGATTGAAGGCGATTGGGTTGATCATGGTCATTGCGCTTCTGATTATCCCAGCGGCGAGTGCTCGGTTCTGGACACATGATTTAACGCGGATGTTGTTTGTGAGTGGAGTGCTTGGCGGCGTGAGTTGCGCGGTGGGTGCGCTGGCTAGTGCGGCGTTTGCCAACTACCCCAGTGGCGCGACTATCGTGTTGTGCGCATGTTTCTTTTTCGTGCTCAGCTTCGTATTCGGTACTCAGCGTGGTGTGCTTTGGAATTTCCTGCACCAACGTCAGTTGAGTCGACAGCAAGAGTATCAGCACTTGTTGCGAATTTGCTATGAAGGCCTCGAGGCTCGTGGGTCGTTACCCAGCCTTAGCAAGTTGAGTACTTCCGAAGCCGTCCCGATAAGTGAAGTGGCTGAACGGAGAGCTTGGTCGAGATCATTTGCGCTGAAAGTCGCTCGCGAACTTGACGCGCGTGGCTTAGTTGTCTTGCGTCGGAGCGGTGATTTGCAACTGACTGCACGGGGCATGGTGCAAGCAGAAGAAGCGGTGCGCGAACACCGCTTGCTTGAAATGTACATGATGGAGCAGGCTGCCGCAGATGTCGGCCAAGCCGATCGTGAGGCCGACTATCTTGAGCATGGACTATTGCCTGAACATCTTGCAGAACTTGGCGAGAATCGTTCAGTCGGTGCACCACCACCGGTTCCACCAAGTCCTCATCCGTTTAAATCGGAGTGATGTTCGAGCTGAATCATAACGCGAGCGTCGTAACGTTGAGGCTGTATGCGTTATCGATCTTCGCGATAGCGATCTTCTGTTGGGCTGGTACTGGAAGCGAAGGTAACTAGCTTCTCTGTGGCTGCGCGACAGTGCCCCGTCAAGCTAATCGCAATTCGCAATTCGCTGGCGTTGAAGTAACGCTCATTGCCTGCGATGTGGGATTCGCGGCGGTTCTTCTTCGCAAGCGCTTCCCAACTGATGCCATTGGCGATATTCCAAGCCGCGGCTTGGGCTGTGTTCTGCTTTACCTTGCCGTCCGCCAAGAGACTGCACAGTTCTGCAACCATCGGGTTCGGATTGAATTGCTCGAGCGGTGCGAGCATGTATTTCATTCGAGGGTTTGGATCGGATTTTCCGTACTCGAGACAAACGGTTGCAACGTGCATTTTTGCGGGCCGTTTCGTATCAACTCGAAAGAACCCTCCGCCCAATCCGCCGCCGCCCTGTCCGCCACCAAGTTGACCTCCGCCAAAACCGCCACCGCCCAATCCACCGCCACCTAAGCCTCCGGCTCCACCGCCGAATCCGCCGCCAAGTCCCTGACCACCGCCGCCTTGCCCGCCTAATCCGCCACCGCCGCCACCCAATCCACCGCCACCTAATCCACCGCCACCGCCGAATTGCCCGCCACCGAACTGCCCACCGCCAAACTGCCCACCGCCAAACTGGCCGAGCACAGGGACTGCAGCGAAGACTTTGGGAAGTTTTACAAGAACGGGAGACTGTGTGTTGTTCTTGAAGATGATGTTAATGCCATGTGAGCCAAGCGGGATGACTTTCACATCAATGCTCTTGGTTCGCATCCCTTCAAACAATTCGATTTCGTCGGTTGCAGTGGTTGAGGAGGCGACAACTTTCTTATCTGTTTCTTGTGACTTTAACGGTGCAGTTGTTAACCCGCTGTACACAGACAGAAACGCAACTGCATAGACTGACTTGCTAAATAACTTTTTCATGTCCGAGTTCCTGCACAAGAATAGAAAAGGGGACAGCAGAGCTTTACCGCTGCGCCGTGAACGCTGACACTAGTAAGCATGCTTTGTGCCGAAGCACGTTTATCGCTTAGGGACGGTTGATTTGACCGCCAGAACCCGCAAAAGTTGACGATAAAAAACAGATTGGAAACTCACTCTTGAATTTACGACTCAAGCGAAGCGAAGCGGAACGCGGCGCGGCGTTGCAAAGTGCTGTAGCGTTTTTGATCGTAGCATTCGGCATTTTTTGCTCAGGGTGCAGCGAGCCGGTGGCTCGTTCCCGCAAACATCAGATCGCATCATCCTCTATGGCTCCGCGCTACTTCGGACCGCATTACGAAGCGGCATGTCAACGCTGCTCTCGGCCGACGATTGTCGTCGCTGAAGCGTTTGATGCGAACTTACCGGCACGCTGCTTCGCCTGCGGAGCAGTCTGCGAAGTGAACCAGCAACTGAAAAGCGGCGACACCGTCAATCTGACGAAAGTCGATCTAACAGAAGCCAATCAACGCGGTCGGTTGCATCGCTTCGATGTGGTTGCATTCAACGTCACACCGCTCGACGCGAACTTGAAAGGCGGTCACGCGACGCAGTCAACCCTTAAGCGAGTTTGGGCATTTCCAGGTGAGCAGATTGAGTTGCGGCGGGGGGAGGGGTGGATCAACGGCCGGCTGCTACAGAAGTCTCTCTCAGAGTTGGCTGAAGTGTGTGTGCCAATAAGCTGCTTTCCATCGGATTCGATCAGCCATTGGTGGTTGATCGATTCGACACAGAATACGGCACGAAAAGCTGAACGAATCGAATCCCGCAATTCTGAAGACTGGAACATACTGCAGCCATCGCAACAATTGCAGTTTCGCTATGAGCGCCCCAGCAGGGACCCAGTAATCGCGGGGCTGGTGCCAAGCTCCCTTGTGGATGATTATCCGTTCAATCAGAGCAGCACCGCTGAATTGCATCGCGTTCACGACTTCTTGGTTGCGATTGAATTGATGGAGTTGCCTTCGACGGACTGGCTCGTGCAGCTCCGATTGGGTCGAGAGCTTTACTCGGTCCGCTTCGTTTCTGAACAAATAGATGCACCGAACCGTAATGTGTCCGCTTCGTCAGCGGCAACTCTGGAGCTTCGTGCAGCGAGACGCGTCGTGGTTGCAATTTGTGACGAACGGTTGCTCGTCGCGACGGACATAAAAGAGCAGGTGAAGTCACTGGGAAACCTAGCACCAGCGGAGATCGACGATGTTGAACAACCGCTTGTGACGGTTTCGTCAAACTGCAGCTTGACGTTCAAGAGCATTATGGTTGCGCGCGACTTGTGGCTGGGGCCAAGGCAAAATCGAAGCGCTGTTTGGAAAGCGGCGGAAGATGGTGACGCATCTGGCTACTTTCTGCTTGGGGACAATCTCCCGCATTCGATCGACAGTCGCGACGACGCAGTTGATCGCATCGCCGCCGAACGAATTGTCGGTCGCATAGAATCGGAATACGATCGCGACGGCGAAGATTGGCTCAGTTGGCTGTTTAGCGAAAAACTCAAGCACTATTAAGCTGCTCCATGACTTTAATCAGGGATCTTGCAGCGAGATGCTTGGTTGTGTTTGGCTGGGTGGGCGATCGCTATTTCGTGAG
>JBGSOM010000129.1:0-82459 GCA_041739135.1 Pirellulaceae bacterium | reverse complement strand
TATTTGATTCGTCGGCAGTTGCGGAATGGTTCGCAGTTGCAGGTGAGCGCCGTGTTGGTTTTGATTGTTCTCGTTCGAATGGTGAAGAGGTTTTTCCGTGGCCAAAGTCAAGCGTCGTAAGACACGTCGCAACGTCACTGTCGCAGTGGCGCATATTCGCGCGACATTCAACAATACAACTGTCACGATTACTGACACTAAGGGTGACACGTTGTGTTGGGCCAGTTCGGGCACTTGTGGTTTCAAGGGAAGTCGCAAGAGCACTCCGTTTGCTGGTCAAGTGGCGGCTCAGCAAGCTGCTGAGAAGGCTGCCAAGTTTGGCGTCAAGGAAATTGAAGTGCGAGTCAAAGGACCGGGTTCGGGTCGCGAGAGCGCCATCACCGCACTTCAAACTGCTGGTATGACGGTTAAGTTGATCGAAGATGTGACACCGATTCCGCATAACGGTTGCCGCCCTCGCAAGCGTCGCCGCGTGTAGTTTCAGCCTTGGCAATGTTCGTTCACACTTTCTTCAATTGGGTTATCCGCAATGCATATTAAGTGGCGTGGATTGGAATTACCAAGCAACGTTCAGCTCGACCACCATACGTTGTCGCCGACTTACGGCAAGTTCATCGCTGAGCCGTTTGAGCGAGGTTTTGGTACGACTGTAGGTAATAGTTTGCGACGTGTTCTACTCTCTAGCCTAGAAGGTAGCGCGATTACGCAGATCAAGATTCGCGGCGCGCAGCACGAATTCACCACACTTCCTGGCATCCTCGAAGATGTGACTGAAATCGTGTTGAACGTGAAGTCGTTGGTGGTCAAGAACCATAGCGATTCGACGCGAGTGATCACTGTCGAGCGTTCGTCGGCTGGCGTCATCACAGGTGCGGACATTGAAACGGACGCCGATGTCGAAATCATCAATAAGCACCATGTGCTGGCGACTTTGACCGACAACGTGCCGTTTGTAATGGAAATGGTTGTTGAGAACGGCCGCGGTTATGTGTCGGCCTCAGAGCATAGCACGCGGGATCATGAAATCGGCATCATTCCCGTTGACGCTGTGTTCAGTCCAGTCGTCCGAGTGCGCTACGAAGTCGAAGAGACTCGTGTTGGTCAAAAGACGAACTATGACAAGTTGAATTTGGAGATTTGGACCGACGGTTCGGTTGGTCCGGAGATGGCTTTGGTCGAGGCTGCTAAGATTTTTCGCAAGCACCTCAACCCGTTTGTGCAGTACACAGAGCTTGGTCGTCAAGTTCATGCTACCGCTCGCGGTGGGCCCGGATCCGCAGAGGCTCAGCTTGAGACCAAGCTTAACTCGGCGGTGGCTGACTTGCGTTTGAGCGTGCGTGCCGGAAATTGCCTCGAGAGCGAAGGCATTCATCAGATTCGTGAGTTGGTTCAGCGAACTGAAGATCAGTTGCTTGAGATTCGAAACTTCGGCGAAACGACGCTTAACGAAGTGCGCGACAAGCTTGCGACCCTCGGCTTACACTTGGGTATGCGATTGCCTGCATCGCAGTCGTCGCGGTAAGCCACAATTTTGCCGCTGTGGTCGCGTCTCGCGAATGCAGCTTGCCTTGAAAAATTATTTAACCCTGAATTTTTGTTGAGTGTTTAGCCATGCGTCACAGAAGACACGGTCGCGTTTTGGGCCGCAGCCCAAGTCATCGTCAAGCGCTTTATCGAAATCTCGCTTCCGCATTGTTCTTGACTGAGCGTGAGGAATCCGAGTTTGATCCTAACGCACCGAAGGTTAAGGGACGCATCATTACAACTTTGGCGAAGGCGAAGGAAATTCGTCCGCTAGTTGAAAAGTGCATCACACTTGCGAAGAAGGGTGTAGCTGCACAGAACAACGCGGCTCAGTTCGGAACTGATGCAGAGCGCAATACAGCAGCTTGGAAAGCTTGGCGGGAAGGCGATCAATATCCCAAATGGGTGCAAGCGATGAGCCCAGCGGTCCACGCTCGGCGTCGTGCTCTGCAAGCACTTGGTGACAAGAAAGCGGTATCGATCCTGTTTCGAGAGATCGCGGTTCGGTTCGCTGACCGCCCAGGTGGTTACACGCGGGTGTTGCGCTTGGCAACTCCACGTCTCGGTGATGCTGGTCCACGAGCGATCCTTGAGTTCGTCGGCAAGAACGACCGCGTCGTGAAGCGAAGTGAAAAGCCTGATTTTGGTGGTGAAGTTGCTGAAACTTCATCAGCAGCTAGCGAATAGTCATTGAGCTGTTTCGTGTGGATCTGCCGCGGCAGACTTTCGCTACCAACCAACAACGATAAACTGAATAGCATTAAGGCATTAGGATTATGGCAAAGGGTAAGAAGAAGAAGGAAGTCGTGCACCTCGTATGCGAGGAATCGGGCGACTACAACTATACGCTTCGTCGTCGGACCGGTGGAGAAAAGCTCAAGCTTAAGAAGTTCTGCCCGCGTCTGCGAAAGCACACGATTCACGTCGAGAAGAAGAAGTAGTCTTCGGTTCGTCGCATGTCCAGAATTTGCCAGCCCGCCTTTGGCGGGCTGTTTTCGTTTTGCGTTGCAGCCGGATTTGCGGCTGCTATTGGTCATTAAGTGCGCCGCATTCCTGCGCCGCTACATGTCTCTGACAATCGCTTTTTAAACCCTGTTAGCAAACTAGCGTGTAGTCATTTTGCTCGCACTCAGTCTCAAGGCTGCGAATAAGCGATTCGAGTTGCTTGCGACGTTGGCGACCTTCTGAGGCGCGTTGGCGAGCTTCGGCTGGGGTCCAGTTACGCTTGATAGCTGCAACTCGCTCTCGAATTGTCTTAAGGTCGAGTTCAGGGGTAGTTTCGAGTTGTTGATTAGTTGTGATCATTGATACATCCCTTGTAAACGTTCGACGCACACAGTCGCCCTTCAACTGTCGTTCGGGCTATAGCGATTGCACGACTTGTGCCAAGTCGCAAGTGGCAGTGGTGATTTAGCCAGCTCCAAGCATGAAATGTCTGTTTTAGTCCAGTTTCCCGGGGCGAATTCTCTCGATGGCGATGAACCGAATGTATTGCTTTGGTTCTGAGTCCGTCGAATCGGCGGAAAAAGTTACAAAGCCGCGTCACCCAATCTCAGAGTGAGAATTTGCACTCGGATTGTCACAAAATGCGTTAAAGAAACTCAGCTAGCTGCTCAATTCCGGCAAGCTTTTTCGCAAGTCAGTGGGGAGTGAACTCCAGGCGGCGGGAAGTGGGGCGAAAAAGGTCATCGGCTTTTGGAGGGTCGGGTGTTCGATGGTAAGTCGGCAAGCATGTAGCGCGATTCCCTTTGCGAACTTTGAACTCGCACCGTATTTCGAGTCCCCGAGGATTGGATGCCCAGCGTCTGAAAGCTGCAAGCGAATCTGATGCTTTCGGCCTGTAAGAAGGTTGACTTCGATGAGCGTTTTGCTTGGAGAGTTCTTGAGGGTTCGGAATTCGAGCGCCGCTGATTGCGCGCCGAGTGTTTTTGGCGGAACGACCGCCATTCGGTGTGCAGCTTCGTTCTTAGCGATGTTAGCCGTGAGGGCCTTCCAGTTCGGTTCGGAGAGTTCGCCTTCGACGCAGGCGATGTACAGTTTTTCGGTTTGGCGTTCTCGAAACTGCTCGGTGAGGCGATTGGCGGCTTTGCTCGTACGAGCGAGAACGAGGACACCTGAAACGAAGCTATCGAGACGGCTTACGACTCCGACAAACGCATTGCCGGGCTTTTGGTAGCGGCGTTTCAGATAGGCGGCTGCCCAGGCTGCTGCGGTCGGTTCACCCGCGAGAGCGCCCATGGTGGCGAGCTCGGCGGGCTTGTTGATGACAAGCAGGTGGTTGTCTTCGTAAAGCACCTGAATATTGAGCGAATTCAAGTGTTGGTCCTGTTCGATTAGCCGTAGAGGTGGCTGTCTTGGTCGTCGGAATCTAGCTTTCTTCAGAATCAGAGTCATGCTCAGCGTCACTCTCTGACGCTTTTTCGCGACGTTTGATCATCGTGACTTCGTTTCCGCGTTCGTTGTAGTGCACTTCAGACATTAATTCGCGGATGAGCATGACCCCGCGCCCGTTTGTGCACTCGAGGTGGTCGTCGTCACGAGGGTCAGGAACTGCGTCGGGATCGAATCCAGCTCCCTGATCTTTGATGCGGAGGTAAGTCGTTTGTGGGTCGACGCGAAACTCAACTTCGACGACCTTATCTTCTGACTGTTTGTTTCCATGCGTGATGGCGTTGACCATAGCTTCTTCGATCGCCAACTGGATATGGAAAAGGTCGCGACCTTCCCAGTGATTTACTTCGAGAGCAGCGATCAGACGTTCGATGGTAGCGTGCCCCACGTCCAGATCGCTTGGAATTCTCTCTTGATAACACCAACCCAAGGCAGGCTTAGACATAATGCTCTCCAAGCAGATTGCTTACTACCCAACGCTTGCGATGGATGTTCGTGCTTACCTGTTTACTATAGTCCAAAAGCTTTCAGTGCATCCGCTTCGGTCTTCTTGATATCGAACACACGATTCAAACGAGTGATGGTAAACACTTCCATTATCTCAGCTCGCAAATTGCACAGACGTAATTTTCCTTGAGCGCCTTTGACGCGCTTGTCCATGAGAATCAGTTTGTTTAGAGCGGCTGAGGACATAAATTCGACCCCTTCGAAATTGAGCAGAACGTCTTTGCACTTGTCCTTGTCAACGATCGAGAACATTTCCTCGCCCATTTCTTCGATGTTGGCGCTATCGACGATCTTGCGGTCGCTAAACTTAACAACTGCTAAGTCGCCAACTTTGCTTACGACCATACGTCTTCGGTCAGACATTGAATCCCCCGTCATCTAACATGTTGGAGCTCGCAGAAGAGCTGATTCGAAATGGACTTTATAAGTTTGCAAATTGCCGGCGCCGCAAGCACACAACGGCAGGCCATCGTTAGAATAGCGGTCTGGGCCAGCGTTCGGACAAGTTTTTGAACTCTTTTGATAGTAAGCTAAGCGGGAACAGCAAGCAATACTAGCGATCTGCGGTGGGTTGTTTCGAGGCGGAAAGAATTAGGAATCGACGGGACCGATTAGGAAGCGATGCACACGGTTGACATATTGGACGAAGCGTTTCGATTGGCGGAGCGAGTGGGGTTTTCCGTTCGCCGTCAGTGGCTAGCCGACGGGCTGGGCGGAGCTTGCCGGATTGGTGAGCAGCGTGTGTTGTTCGTCAATCTTTCCGCTACCATCGAAGAGCAGTTGCAACAGGTAATCGGGGCGCTGCGCCGCGAGGAACTTGCGGACGTTACCGAGATTTCTGAGCCTCTAAGTCGGTTGCTGAAGTGAATTCACTACCCACCGAGCGATCACAGGTTGAAGCGGTAGGTCTGCGAACTGCCGCGTTTCCTTTCGACCATGCTTGGACAGTCGCAGCGGCGGCCGAGTTTGCATGCGTGCTCGAAGCGAGTTCGCCGAAGCTAGGGAATGTGCATCCAGGGGCTGCGTTTGTTGACATGAACTACGGCCATTTTCTGAAAAGTGCTGCCGCAATAAAACCTGTTTTCGAACGGGCTGCTGAATTATCGGTTGGCGAGCTGGTGCTGGAAAGTGTGCGAGCCACGCAAGCCGAGGTTGGAATTAACACGAATCTCGGCACACTGCTGCTGTTCGCGCCTCTCGCCAAAGCTGCCTTAGTCTGCGAGTCGCGATCGCAACTACGTCGAGAAGTGAGTTGTGTCTTGGACAGACTGTCGCCGCTCGATTCACAAGCCGTGTACGAAGCGATTCGAATTGTGAAGCCTGGCGGAATCGGAAAGCAAGCTACAAACGATGTTCATGGTCGCGCGCCGAGCGACTTGCGTGGCGCGATGCGCCAAGCGGCGGATATCGACGCAGTGGCTCGTCAGTACACGATCAATTTCGCGGAGATGTTCGACCGTTTATTGCCCTGGCTGGATGCTGCGTTGCATTCCGGTGCGAATGTTTTTACAGCGATCTGCGAAGTTCAGTTACGGCAACTTGCCGCTGAGCCGGATGGCTTGGTGATACGCAAGTGCGGACCAGAGATTGCTAACGAAATATGTGCTCTGGCGCAGCGCATTGTTCTGGAAATAAACCTGGATATTAAGGCTGCGATGTCGAAGGAACTAGACAGCTACCTACGATCCGATGGGCACCGACGCAATCCTGGAACGTCGGCCGACTTAATCGCTGCGATGCTTTTTGCAAAATTGCTCATTTCTAACTGATCACACTGAACTGGAATACGAACATGGTTTTGAAAGAAGTTCAAACGAAAGAAGTCTATCGCGTGCTGCTTCAAAAAGAGCAGTTGGTATTCAGTGCGGCGCACTTCATCACATTCGCTGGCGACATTTGCGAGTGTTTGCACGGTCACAACTATGGTGTTAAAGCGGAAGTTGTAGGGCCGCTCGACGTGAACCAATATGTGATCGACTTTATCGCATTTCGTGATAACCTCGCAGCGATCGTCAAGCGACTGGACCATCATGTCATTTTGCCGACGCAACATGCATTGATTCGGGTCGAGGCGGGTGAACGCGAAGTGGTGACGACCTTTGGCGAGAAGCGTTGGGTTTTTCCACGCGAGGACTGTATGTTGTTGCCGATTGTGAACACGACAGCGGAGAAGATAGCTTGGTGGATTGCGCAGGAATTGCGGACGGCACTTCGGCCCTCGGTTGGCGATCGACTTGAGACGCTAGAAGTCGCGGTTGACGAGAACCATGGTCAGTGGGGAATCTGCAAAATTGACTGGTAGAATCGTTATAGGTGGCACCGCTTTGTTTACTTGGCGCGAAGGCCACGCAAGTTCCCTTTGATAGCGGATGCCGAGCTTGCCGATGAAACTGAAGAGTCGTATTTCGATTCGATGCCACTGATCGTGAGTGGCCAGTTCCTAAGTGCTGAAGTAACTCATGGCGACACAATCGAATTACGCAATCAGCGAAGGCGTTCGCAAGTCGGCGATTTTGCTGATGAGTCTTGAGGAAGACGATGCGGCAGCACTGCTTTCGAAGTTGCCGCGACGCTACGTCGAGCAGGTTTCGTTAGCGATCGCACAACTCGATACGATTTCAGGCGAAGAGCAAGAAGGAATCATTGGCGAGTTTCTTGCGAGTCGGCCGAGTGCGCTGGGACCAAATACGGGTGGTTTGGATCGTGCCAAGTCGTTGGTGAAGAAGGCGCTCGGCAAAGACGCAGCCGACATGCTCAACGTCCTGCAGCAGACGCTTGAAGCCTTGCCGTTCGGATTCCTGCATAAGGTGGATCCACAAAACATCCTGTCGTTCTTGATCGAAGAGCATCCGCAAACGATCGCGATGGTGCTCAGTCACGTACCGGCCCCGGTTTCCGCAGCAGTGTTGGGCGGATTGCCGACTCCGAAACAGTTAGCGGTGATTCAGCGAATCGCCGAGATGGGGCAGACTAGCCCCGAGGCGATCGACGAAGTCGAAAATGGACTGTCGAATCGCATGGCCTTGTTTATGACTCAGTCGTACCAGAAGGCGGGCGGTATCCCTGCTGTCGCTGAGATGCTGAACGTGTCCGACCGAGCGACCGAGCGAAGCATTTTGGATGGACTGTCGCGCGAACGGCCGGAATTGGTTGAAGAGATTCGACGACTGATGTTCACCTTTGAGGACATCGTCAAGATCAGCGACAAGGATATCCAGCAAGTTCTCAAGAACGTCGAGACCAGTCAGTGGGCTTTGGCGCTGAAGGGAGCCAGCCAAGCGTTGCAGGAAAAGATCATGAAGAACATGTCGCAGCGCGCTTCCGAAATGCTCAAGGAAGAGATGGAGTTTCTTGGTAAAGTTCGGTTGAGCGAGGTCGAGGCGGTGCAGCAGAAAGTGGTCGACATCATCCGCTCGCTCGAAGAATCTGGGCAACTATCGCGTCCGTCCGGCGAAGATCAGGAAGAGTTCGTGGCTTAGTCCTGCGAAAAATCGGTTATTATTATCGAAGCGCTTCTTGGTGACGCAAATCGGATTTTGAAGTAACTCGCGATGAATGACAACTTGCAACAAGCCGCTCGGCCGCTCGAAAGTTGGCAGCGGTTGTCAGAGTTGTTGACGACGCAAGAAACCAATGCCGGACTGCAGCGAACTTTTCCCGACGAATCGAATCGGGTCAGTGTGCTCGATGCCCTGGGCTTGGAATCCGTCGCTGGATCGCCGCAACAGCATGCATCCGGAAAGATACTGCAGGAGAAACTCAGCGGATTGCTCGGCCAGCTTTCCATGTTCGAGCAGGTTAGTCATTGTCCGGTGGTCGCAATCACAGGTCTGCTCAACGCGGGAAAGAGCACTCTGCTGGCCACCTATCTAAGCGAAGCTGGGCGGGCACGCGTCCTCCGCGGCGTGGGCAACCAACAGGGTACGCACCGCTTTGTGATCTGGATGCCGCAGGTGTGGTGGAGCAATCCAGAGTTACTGAGCACGTTGATTAGCTTTCTGACAAATGTATTTGGTCACGCTCCCGAACAGTTGTCTGACGATATCGAAATCGCTCAACAGCAGTACAACGGTCAAGTGTTTTCGAATTCGTTGATGGCGAATGTTGAGCTGAAGTCGTCGTTAGAGGCGATCGATCCGATCTCCGTGCCGTTGATTGCCAGCGATGTGGGGCTGGACAAGTTGAAGCTGGGGTTGGTCGACTGCCCGGACATTCAAACAGGGTTTCTAGATAATCCCACGTCGCAGTTGCGAGGCGGTGAGTTAGCGGAGTCGCGTCGCAGTCAACTTGGGAAAATTGGTCGGTTGTGCTCGGCGTTTTTAATCGTCAGCAAACTCAGCAGTCTGCATGACGAAGGGTTATTGCAACTGCTCACTACTCTGCGAGATGCAATGCCCGGTGTGCCTCGCCTACTGGCGATCAACAAAGTAAAGGCTCGTTATTCCCCGAGTACCGTTTATTCGGAGGCTCGCAATTTGGTAGATCGCTTCGGCATTGCAAGTGTTTTCGCAGCGTACGATTTTCGAAGCGCGTTGACGAATGAGCGAATACCGAATCCGCCCGTGGGGTTGGCTAGTTCGACCACGCAACCGCAGCCGATATTTTGGGATGTGTCGAGTCAAGTTTCAAGCGAACAAGAAACAGATTGCGGAGCGGCGAAGCGAGCGTTGCCGGATCGCGAGTACTTGTATCACTTGTCATCGCGTTTGGAAGCCGGGAACTTGGTGCGTGAGAGCTATCGCAGCCTGACGTTGCAATTACAAGCGGCTGCATCGGAGTCGCTGGAATGGTTGGCTAAGAGTGATTCACTTCGCAAGCGACAACTCAATTCCGCTTGGAAAGCGATCTCTGACGCTTGTTACGACTTCATGGCGGAGCGAGATGCAAACGGTCAACCGACTGGACTTCGATTGCAAGCTTCTCCGGCGATTATCGGGCAGTTGGCCGAAAGTCTCCAGCGGACGGCGCCGGTTTGGATGCGCTTGAGTATGTCGATCGATCGCACAGCAAGGCAATTTCAACAAGCGATTTCGAATAGCGCCGCGCGCTTCAAAATTTTGCAGTCCGCATCGAACTCGGTGATGCAGTTCGCGAAGGGTTTTCGTCGCGGTGAGGGCGCTCAAGTCGTAACGCCACAACGTTTGGCTGAGTCGATTCGTAGCCATGACTTTCAAGATGCGACCGTTTTTTTAGGTGAGGACGAACTGCTGGCGGGATGCGAGTCGGCGATGAAGCGCTTCGCAGCTGAAGACAAATCGTTGCTAGATCCTCGCGAGCTCGATGAATGGAGCAAGCAGATCTGGGAGCACATGCCGCTGAAGCAAAAGATTTGGAAGGGAACGCAACCGCTGGCTTTGTTGATGGGCCCTTTGTTAGCTGCGGTCTTGGTTCCGATCGATGGCGGCGGAACGGCGGTGCTTGTTTTCGCTTCGGCCAAAGAGTTACTAGCTGCCGCTGGTATTGCGGCACTGCTTAGTCCGACGCTTGGCGGAAACGAAGCGCTGAAAATTGTCCATCGCGAAACACCTTGGCGACAGCTCAGCGATCTCTTTGCCATCGCTTGCGATAGTTTAGCTGTCCCGCGTCCGCCCGTTGATCAACTGCCAAAGTCCAATTGTGCTGGCGAATCGCGCACGTTGCTGCCTTGCAATCTGCCGATTAAACCTGGAGTCAACAAACGAGCGGCGATGGTTCAGTGGGTTATCGGTGACGACTTTGTGCGTTCGTTGCGGGCGGCAGTTCAGAACTGCTGCTAATGCAAAGTGTGTTGAAGTTTCTTGTGCAAATGAAGTTCGATCTATGGCAGTGAACCACAATCTTTTCTCCGAACGTCTTGCGGAAGCAACTCGCGTTGTTTTCGGTGATCGACCGTTAACGCATGCGGTAGCTGATGCATGTGCGCGTTACGAGAAAGATGTTCGCAATATTCAGACCGGTCGTGGCATCAATGCTCTTACGCTTGCGATTGTGGGCGCGAAAGGCCAAGGCAAAACGTGGGTCGCACGACAATTGGTGCGCGATCCTCAGATTCGAAATTTGCTGCGCAGCGGAGATCTGAATCAAGACGCGACGACGCGTTTGGTGTGGATCGGTCCCAATGCGCCGGACGGAATCGATGCGGTCAGCGAAATCTATTATCCCTGTGCGGCCAATCAAATGGTTGAAATTGGTCAGCCGTTTGTCGTGTTGGATACGCCGGGTGTAACGGATACGAACCATCGCGCTGCGGAGATCGCTTCCGCAGCGCTGTCACTTGCGCCGATCAAGTTGTTGATCATCGCGCGAGATCAGTTGCGAGCCGCTTCGAATTTGCAAATTGCGGCTCGAATCGACGGAGCGGTCTGTATTCCGGTGATCAGTTCTGTTGAGCCCGAAGAAACGGAAGAGGGATCGGCAGCAACCCTCCAGCTACGGAACGATTTGCGGACGTTGCGCGAGCAGTTGCACTTGCGGGCTCCTAACGTCCGGTGGGTCTCGGAAGTGTTAGTTCCCGATTTTGAAATCACTGGAAATGAAGAGGCAGCGGCGACTTCGTTCGTTGGGCAATTGATCGATCGCTTGAGTGATTTGGAGCTCAGCGAGTTAAGTCTGTCGAGTGCGCGGGACGCGCGTTTGCAATCGGCGCAGCAGCGATTGCGTAGCGATGTTGCAAAGTTGATCGACGCTGAGTTACCGCAGCTTTCGGCGGCCGTCGATCGTTTGAATCGCGAGACAGAAAACTTGCCAGATCGCGTGCTCGAGTCGCTGCTCGGCAGCACGACTGTCCTTGAAACGGGAGTGCGAATGCGTTTGCGAGCTCGTTTGGTGAGCGACACTTCGCTGCTATGGTTTCCATATCGCACCGTGATGTCTACGTTGAACTTGACGCAGGGAGCGTGGGATCGCGTCGTCCTGGCGATGGCCGGAAGCATTCCGAGTTTGTTCGGTGCATTGGCTTCGTGGGCGAAGAATGCGCGGCAAAATCGCGATTTTAGTATCGAAATCCAAGACGGAATTCGGCAGCGGACTCAGCGTCAAGTGGAAGAGCGTCTCAAGCCGTTGTGTGATCAGTTTCATCGCGCGGTGATGAAGCTGAGGCCACAGGAAGATCGTTCGAAAGGCATCGATGAAGCGCGTTCCAGCGGCATGAACTTGACCGGCATCGATGAACTGCAGAATCGCTCGCAACGAATCTTCGACGATTCAATCGCTGCCAACGCGACCGCAAATTTGTTCGTGCAGTTGCTTGCACTCGTGGGCACGGTGTTGTTCTGGACTTTCATGGCTGGGCCGATCGTCGTCATTTATCGCGAATATTTCGCCGCTTCGTTCCACGCGCTCGGTGGCCAGGAAACGCACTTGGAGAGTTTCCCTCATCCCTCAGCGGCTTTGATGTTAACGAGTGTTGTTTTGTCCGTATTGCCGCTAGCGATTTATTGCATGGTCGTTTTGACCGCTACGCTGAGTGGTCGCAAAGTCGCTCGCGTTGCGAAGAAGATAGTGCGGGAGCACGAAGCCGCAATCGAAGAGCTAAAGAGGACGAATGTTATTCATCTTGAGTTTGAAGATGAATTGCTGCAACAAGCTGAATTCCTTTTGAATTTGCGGCGAGCGGCAGAGGCATGAGTGCGCACAATGATCACCTTTCTACAAGAACCGTATGCGCTCGATTGACGCCTGCGATTGCCTCAGCAATAGCAACGGTCGCTGTGCATGGCCCGAAAGCCGTCGAAGTTGTGGCGACGCTAGTGAATTGCGCAACTCGCGGGCAAGATCCGTTCCCGCTCGGACGCGTTCGTTACGGTTTGTGGAATGCAATCGGAGTCGATAGTACTTCTGAGCAGGTGGTGGTGTGTCGTACTGCTGAGAATCAGATCGAGATTCATTGCCATGGTGGCAATGCCGTTTGTCAGATGATTGCTAACGACCTTAAGTCGGGCGGTTGCGAAATCGTCTCCGCATTCGAGTTTCCGTCGGACTTCAATGGTGAGATTGCATGCGAAGCAGCGATCGATTTGCCGAAAGCGAGAACTGATCGTGTAGCAGCGATTTTGTTGGATCAGTTAAACGGAGCGCTGGCTGACGCGTTCGCTCGAATCGAAAATCGCTTTCAGAAGCAGGGACCAGTGGCGGTGCGCGACGAAGTCGAATCGCTGTTGAGTTGGAGCGAGCTCGGCAGGCACTTGGTTGAGCCTTGGCAAGTTGTGCTGGCTGGTCCACCTAATTCTGGAAAGAGCAGTTTGGTGAATGCGATCGCGGGCAGCGAGCGATCGATCGTGCATGCGGAACCGGGTACAACGCGCGATTGGGTAGAAGTACTAACTGCGGTCGATGGCTGGCCGGTCAGCTTCAGCGATACCGCTGGGGTGCGAGAGAGTTCCGATGCGATCGAAAGCGAAGGGATTCGTCGCTCGGTTGAACGCGTGGTGAAAGCAGACTTGGTGTTGCTGATCGTTGACGCCACCGTCGGCTGGACAGCGACGCATGAAAGTCTGCGGGCATTGGCTCTGGGAAAGCGAACTTTGGTGGTTTGGAATAAGGTGGATTTATTGCATGGTGATTTGCAATCGATACCGCGGGATGCAGTTCGCACGTCCGTTTGCCCATCCGCGAGCAATTTAGCTATCGACGAACTGCTGGTCGCGATCGGTACGGCGCTAGTTCCGACGGCTCCCGAACCGCAGATTGCGATTCCATTTCGCGAGCGGCACATGAAATTCTTGGAGGCGTTTCTCGATCAGTGAGTCTCGGAAAATTAGCAAGGCCTACAGTATCGCCAACGGATTGCGAGCTTGTTCGAGCGTGCCACGCGTCACACCGACTCGATTGTGAGCCTTCAGTTGCTGCCAAACCTGAGCTCCGTGAAGGCGGCCGGCTAGGAGCGCTTGGTAAAGCTTCACCAACTCAGTTGTAACGCTCGCTTCTGAATCTCGCAGCAATTCGACACGGTAGTTGCGAACGCCGCAGTTCAGCAGCGACTCGACCGCTTCCGCCCCACTCTGCGCGACACCGTTATACAACGTGTTGCGGCATCCAATGTCGGCATGCAACACGTGCTCGATTCCAACTCGGTCGCGCAGCTTCACATCGTGGCGATCACATGGCCGACCGCAATCGCTTTTGTTCTTACCTGGACTGAGCACACTACAGAACACGCAATGCTCCATGTGGAACATCGGCATGTGTTGATGGATGACTACTTCCAGCCAGTGCGACGGTGTGTGTCGCGTCAACTCAATCAATTGATCACGATTGAGATCATAGGATGCGGTGATACGGTCCGCGCCCCAGTTGATGAGTTGCTCGGCGGTCAGTGGGTTCGTAACGTTGAGTGAGAAATCGGATACGAAAGGAATGTTTGCGGATCGACAGTACGCCAACGCTGCTAAATTGCGAACCAACCAGCCATCAGCGGCACGTTTCTCAATCGCTTTGAACAGTCCATCTTCACCGGGTTTGTGAATTCGCAGCGTGGCTAAGTGAATCGTGCATCCAGCCGAGCGGGCCAGTGCAACCGCTTGCTGGTACTCGCGCAAGTCATGGAAATCCGCGATCAAGTGCTTGATGCCGGTCGCAATGACTTGCTCAAGCTGCTGAAGACTTCGGCAGAGCACGCGCAGCACGGGATCGCCGGCCACTTCGGTATTCATCGCCGTTGCAGAAACTCGGGCGAGCATCTCTGGCGCAACCGCTTGTTCTTTACATGCGAATCGCGGCGGCATACGAGCCACTTCGAGTCGTTCGACAAGTTCATGACGCAGTTGCCCGAGAACGCTGAGCGGTATCATCGGCGCGCCCTCGATGCGGGATGTCAATTCGCGCAGTCGATAGACGCTGCCACCGAGCCGCGAGAATTGCGTTTTGAGCGTTTCTTCAGTGGTTGCGTGCTTACGTGCGAGCTCGGGAATGTGTTCCGATTCAAAAACAACTTGGATTCCGTCAAAGCACGCCGCTGAGATCTTTACTGGAACACCAACTGTAACTTCGACTTGTAGATCGACGTCGACGCGCTTGACTGGATCTGCGTTTTCAAAACTGCGCCGCAGTCGCTTAGTCAATTGCGGGTCGTCTGTCTTCCAGATTTTCAGTCCCGCGGCCAGCGACTGGGATGCGATGGCGCCGTGTTGCATGCGTATTTCAGTGAGCCCACCATCCACTCGATCGACGCGCGTTCGATTCTGAAACAGCTCATAAACTCGGCCGCCAAATTCTTTGCCCGCGAAGCGATCGCCTTCGATGACGATACCATCGCCCGCTGCCAAAGCGCAGGACAAGTTGGCGAAGATGGATTCCTCCGAAGTGGATTCGATGCTGCCAATTAGCACGCCTCGTTTCGCGCTGCCCGTGCCTGGGACCAATCGTTTGTGGTCGCAACCTTCCAACCAGCCAGGAGAGAATCCGCGCGAGAAACTAAGTTCGAGTTCTTGTTGCGCGTCGGCAGTTAATTGAATCGGTCGCGCGGCCAGTGCGGCGTCGATAGCTGAACGATAATGCTGGCAAACGTTGGCAACGTACTCGGGCGTTTTGAGCCGCCCTTCGATTTTTACAGAACAAACGCCTGCATCTAGAAGAGCGGGAATCAGATCATGCGCCGCGAGATCCTGTGGGCTGAGTAAGTATTTGACATCGCCTAAGTCTTTCGCTTCGCCGTCGCACAACAGGTCGTAGGGCAAACGGCAAGCCTGCGCGCACTGGCCCCGATTGGCGCTGCGACCGCCGAGCGATTCGCTGGTCAAGCATTGTCCACTGTACGCGACGCACAGCGCACCATGCACGAAGACCTCGATCGGCATATCGGTTTGGCTGCTGATCTTGCGAATCTCATCGATCGACAATTCGCGGGCAAGTACTACACGCTCAACACCCAACTCGCGAGCTTGCTCGATCGCCACTGCATTGGTTAAAGTCATCTGCGTACTGGCGTGCACAACTAATTCGGGACATAGTTCGCGAATTAACCGAACGACACCGAGGTCCTGAACGAGCACCGCGTCGACACCTGCTGCGGCTAACAAACGCAGATTGCTTTCGAGCGCCGGAAGCTCGTCGGTGAAAACGAGTGTGTTGAGCGTAACGTAGCCTTTGACAGCTTGGCGATGGAGCATTGCCATCAATTCGCGGAGCTGCTGCACGTGAAAGTTCGCTGCTCGAGCTCGCGCGTTGAAACCGACATCCAATCCGAAGTAGATCGCATCTGCTCCGTTTTCGACTGCAGCTCTCGCGCACTCCCAATTTCCAGCCGGGGCGAGCAATTCGAGTTGGCGGTTAGCTTGATTCATTGATGGTCACTGTGTTTTAACGTTTCGAAGTGTTGCGAACGTTCATTATCTCCTTAATCGCCAGATTGGATAGCGTTAATTTGTACGCATTGGGCGGGCTAAAGGAGACTGTGCAGCTCAGAAAACGCTCTGGGCGAGACCTTTCCTTCGGCTGCCCGAGACGAAAAACGGATGTGTTGCGGTTCTGTAGCGGTCTCGAAAGCTAGGTAAGCCCGGCAAGAGTTGTCGCATATAGCGGAAGTTCTACAAATTCCGTTGCTGACGGATCGATCAAAGGCGTAAGGTTTAACGACTCATTCGTCTGACGCCGCTTTGCAATTCAATTCGCAAACTCGATTCGCAAGACGGGACCAACCAGTCGCTCCGGTCCGCGAAAGGTAAAACGCATGAAGAAAACGCAGTTCAGTATCGGCCTGCTTGCCGTTTGTCTAATCGGCGCCAGTTCAACATTCAGCTCGGTAGCCAGCGCGCAAAGCTGCGGAGCGGAATCGTGTGACTCGACGTGCAAATGCTCGAAGAAGCAGTGCAACGACACCGGATTACTGGAAGTCATCAACTCGGCTGCCAGCAACTTCGAAGCAGGACTGGCCAGCATGATACCCGACGGCAGTCGGCTCAAAGCGAAATCGAAGTCTGCTTGCAAGTGCAAGCAATGCTGCTCAGCGAGTCACGATCACAGTCACAGCCACAATCAGGCGCACTCGCAACCGCTCATCGAAGCGCCGATGATCTACGAACCGGCACATTCGTCGCCTATACCGCACATTTCGGCTCCGCACGATCCATCCTATGCGCCAGCTCCGGCGCCGGCTCCAGTGCCAACGCCGATCCCTGCTCCAAATTTGCTTCCGGACACGCAATCGAATCCGTTTATTGACGAAGGGTCTTCGCACACTCGCAACCTTCGCGCCGTTCCAGTGCGTTCGGCCAGCCAATTGCGTTCGACCCGATCGCCTGCAATTCAATATGATCCGCAGGCGAGTGCCAACCCACCGCTGCGGTCGATTTTAACTTCGCAAGCGGCTTCGAGATCCGTGTCCGACTCGGCATTTGGCTTGGCGACATCGCGTTCAACACGCAAAACTCTAACAAGTTCGATCGATGATCGCGGCTCGTTCGAAATGGAAGCTCGTCGTGTTCGCGACATTGAAGTTGCGGCCAGTGAAGTCGAGTTGACCGCGCCGGAAGTTGTACCAGCCTCGGTGAGCGTACCGATTCCACGATTGAGTCCAGTTCACACAACTGAATCGACCGCAACATCGACGGGCTCGTCAGTCGGATCGTACTTCAATCCGCTGCGTCCTTAGCCGCCAAACCGGCAATTCCGTATTAACGACAACTGAGATTATTCCCGCGCACACAAGAGAGTTTCCCGCGCTCTCTTGTGTGCATTTTTTTAAGCTTGCAGAACTACTTCGCGCGTCGCGCTTCTTGTTGCAACGTTTCCAGCAACTGCAACGCCTGCATGGGTGTCATTCCGCCGACATCTATATCCCGCAAACGATCGACGACTGGGTGTTCGCCAAAATCAAAGAGCGTCAACTGAATTGGCGAATTCGCTTTGCGACGTGGTGGCGTGATCTTTGAATCGCCTCGCGTATTCAAGTGATCGGATTCCAACTGCGCCAAAATGTCTTTTGCCCGTTCATTCACATCACGAGGAATGCCAGCTAGCCGAGCTACATGGATACCGTAACTCTTATCCGCTCCACCGGCGATGATGCGATGCAGGAAAACGATATTCTCATCCCACTCTTTAACTGCCACATTAAAGTTGCGGACGCGCGGCAGTGACTTGTCGAGCTGTGTGAGTTCATGATAGTGAGTTGCAAACAACGTACGCGCTCCGAGCACATCGTGCAGATGTTCGACAATCGCCCAAGCGAGACTCAATCCGTCGTAAGTGCTTGTTCCGCGGCCGATCTCATCCAAGATTACAAGGCTGCGATCCGAAGCGGTATTGAGAATTCTTGCGGTCTCAACCATCTCGACCATGAACGTACTCTGTCCGCGCGAAAGTTCATCGCTGGCACCGACGCGAGCAAAGATGCGGTCAGCGATCCCGATCCGCGCACGACGCGCCGGCACGAAACTTCCCAATTGCGCCATCAGTGTGATCAGCGCGACTTGCCGAATGTAGGTGCTTTTGCCCGCCATGTTGGGACCTGTGATCAACATCACCGTTCCGTGGTCACCGCCGATGTGACAATCGTTCGGCACGAAAGTTCCCTTCGATTGCATCACATCGAGCACTGGGTGGCGACCTTCGATAATCTCCAGTTCCGCTGAGTCGAGCAATTCCGGCCGTACATAATCTTGTCGTTTGGCCAACTCGGACAAACCGGCGAGCACATCCAACTCAGCCAGTACCAGCGAGTTCTGCTGCAACTCACGCAAGTGTTCTGCAACGTTATTGCGAAGTTCACCAAACAACTCGACTTCCAGCAGCAACGCTTCATCGTCGGCTGAAATCACTTTGGTTTCGTACTCTTTTAGTTCCTCTGTGATGTAGCGTTCGGCATTCTTAAGCGTTTGTTTGCGAATGAAGTGAGCTGGGATTTTCTCGCGATGCGTGTTGGTCACTTCCAAGTAATAACCAAACACTTTTGTGTAGCCAACTTTAAGGCTGGTGATTCCGGTCAGAGCGATTTGATCGGCTTGATACTGTGCGATCCACTGCTTGCCGCCCGACGCGAGGTTGCGAAGTTCGTCGAGTTTGCGGTTGAATCCGTCGCAGATAAAACCGCCATCGCGCAAGTGCAGTGGGCAATTCTCATTCAATGCCGCCAACAGCTTGTCGCGAAGTGTCTCGCAAAGTAGCAAGTGCTGTTCGAGCAGACACAGGCGTTCGCTGCGACGTGAAGTCAGCAACGCTTTCAGCTTCGGCAACTGCGCGAGCGTCCAGCCAACTCGACGCAGATCGCGCGGGCTTGCTCGCCCAGTCGCTACGCGCCCCAGCAATCGCTCAAGGTCATAGATGTTGCTGAGAGCATCGCGCACGCCGGCGCGAAGCCGATTGTCGCTAAGCAATTCTTCGATCGCCCCGTGACGTCCAGCGATTTCAGCTAAGTTCGTTAGCGGATTCGAAATCCAGGCGGCCAGCAACCGAGCGCCCATCGAAGTGCTTGTTTGGTCCAGTACGCTCAGCAGCGAACCATCGCGGCTGCGATCGCGCATCGTGTGCGTGATTTCGAGACTTCGTCGCGTTGCTGCGTCGATCTCCAGTGTTCGACCGGTGCGATACGGCAACAATTGACGCAAGTGACCGAGCGAGGTCTTTTGCGTCTCTTGTAGATACGCCAGCACCGCACCCGCTGCGCTAATCGCAGGCATATCGGTTTCGGTGTCCCAACCCATGCCCTCCAGGCTGCCGACTTCGAAGTGCCGACACAGTTGTCGCATGCCTTCGTCCGCGCCGAATTGCCAACTTGGTCGCAGCGTTACCGCCCAATCGTAACTGTTGCCTCGTGACATCAATCCATCGTCATCGCGAATCAATACTTCGGACGGTTCCAATCGCGCGAGTTCATCGAAGATTCGCTTGCGAGGAAACATGCCTGCTTCGAAACGTCCTGTCGAAAGTTCAGCCCAAGCCACACCAACCATCGAGTCATCGTTTGTATTGGACGGCGCGCCAGGCTTTGGCGAATACACAGCAACCAACAAATTCGTATGCAGCGGATCGAGCAACGCTTCGTCGGTCAAAGTTCCAGCAGTGACGATCCGCGTAACTTCGCGACGCACGATGCCTTTCGCTTCGCGAGGGTCTTCTACTTGGTCACAAACAGCAACGCGATATCCTTGACGAATCAACTTGGCGAGATAGCCTTCCAACTGGTGATAAGGAAAGCCAGCCATCGGAATCGGGTTCTCGCCTTTGTCGCGACTGGTTAGCGTCAACCCCAATACTCGCGCGCAGGTCTTGGCATCGTCATGAAAGACCTCGTAGAAATCGCCCATGCGGAACAACAGAATTGCGTCCGGACAAGCCGCTTTGGCTTCTTCGTACTGACGCATCATGGGCGAAACGGACATGTTGTTCAATCGTTGCGTGAGGTACGAAGCGAAATTAGCGAAGCGACATTGCGGGATAGACATTGGCGAAGCGACACTGACGCTCCGAAGTGAGCTGCCGAGCGCTTGCTGAGAGTATCTACATTCGTTCGGTAGAATCAAGGCGTAAGCGATAATCGCGATCGCTCAGAGTGGAGCAGGCGGGTGTCGATGCATCTTGCGCAAGGCATACAACCAGCGAATTGAGTGTGGCGCATTTAGGGTTGGTGTATACTTAGAAGCCTCGCAACCTACCGCAGTCATTCATTCTGCACAATCATTATCGCAGCAGTTTCGGAATGATCCCGCCTTATCGTAACAATTTCATTACGTGACGCCATGAACGATCGCTCGCCGCTCGACCGCATTGTAAGATTAGGACTTTTGTGCAGCGCGGTGTTTTTGATCGCTGGCCTCCAGCGTGTTCCGGTTGCCGCTCAAGAATTCGACGATGACGAACCGCCGGAGTTCTTGCCTGGCCTCGTCGCTGAAGTTGTTTCGTCGGATGGAAAGCTGCTGAGTCGCCTGGACAGCGACCTACAATTCGATTGGGAGCAAGCGAGTGTTGACCCGCGACTCGCGCCGGATGGCGACTTCAAGATCAAGTGGTCGGGGTTTTTGCAGTGCAAAGAAAATGGCGAGTTCCGTATTCATACGTTTGCTGCGGGCGCTGTGCGCATCCGAATCGATCGCCAAGAAGTGCTGAGCGAACGCGCGAGCCAAGCGGCTTGGTCGAGTTCACCGGCAATCCATCTTAAGTTTGGTCGACATGAGTTGGAAGTTGAATATTCAACAATCAACGCAGCCAACGTTCATCGACAATTCGGTTTGTATTGGTCGGGACCTCAATTCGAGCTCGAACCGATTTCTCAACAGCATCTTTCGCATCGAGCTGCAGACACGGTTAACAGTGCTTTAGGAAATGCTTTCGAGCGTGGAGGCGAACTCAGTCGCGCGCTGCGCTGTGTCGCTTGCCATAATGGCAATGACGTCCGCAAACCGCTTGCTGCTCCTGCGCTGACGCACCTCGACGGCAACTTGAATCGGGAATGGTTGATTGCGCGTTTGCTGGCGACTGATTCTGAATCTGAGTCTATTTCTGAATCGACGCAACAGATGCCGCATTTTGGACTTAGCGAACGTGAAGCGGCAGCGATTACTAGTACACTATTCGAAGCGTCGCTACCGGCGACCAAAGTCAGTGCTTATCAGAAACCCAAGTTGCCGAAGGCTAAGAAAGGTGAGATTCCTCCGCGCGTCGAACCGTCTGCAACGGAAGGCCGAGCTGCCTTCTTATCGCTGGGCTGTTTAGCGTGTCATCAAGTCGGTGAGCTTGGCGAACGAAGTGCTTTTGATGGCGGCGATTTGAGTGCAGTCGCTAAGAAACGAACGAAGGAATTTCATGCGCGTTGGCTTGAGAATCCAGCAAACGTGAATCGCGATCATCGCATGCCGGTGTTCAGTTTGCAGCCGCTGCAACGCGAGGATTTGGTTTTGTACTTGCAATCGCTTGGTTCCACTTCGGACTTAGTATCAGGCAGTGCAGCGAAGGCAGTCGAAGCAGAGCAGCAACGAAGTAACGTCGCACTGGGCAAGCAATTGATTGCGAGGCATCGCTGTGCTGCGTGTCATGATTTGCCGGGCGAGCTTAAGTCGGACGCAAACAGGATAGCGATCAGAGCTGAGAGTGATTGGGCGGGAAGTTGTTTGCGTGCTGCGGATGCAGAGCGATCCAAACCGGGATTCGCTTTGTCGGAAAAAGATCGGGCAGCATTGCAGTTGTTTTGGAGTCAGGTCAACAGGCAGTCGCTAGCGAGAATCGATGGCAAACAATTGCTGGTCGAGCATAACTGCGTGAAGTGCCATGCTCGCGATGGCGGCGCGGGACTTAGCGGAACTTTGAATAAGCTGGCAAAGGTCGAGACTGCTCTTGCGCCTAAGTTGGCAGCGCTTGCTGCTCCTTCCTTAACCGGTGTCGGCGATAAAATGCATGAAAGCGCGCTGCGGACGGTCATTGCTGGAAAGACTCCCGCGCGACGTCCGTGGCTTGCGATTCAGATGCCGAAGTTCAATCTGAGCGAGCTTGAATCGAAAGCGGTTATCGAACATTTAGTCGCGCACGATCGTATTCCTGCCTTACCAGGCGTTGCACCGAAGTTGCCGGTGGGTAAGGCGGTCGAGTTAGCCGCGGCGAGATTGGTTACGGCGGAAGGATTCGGTTGCCAGAGTTGTCACAAGATTGGCAGCGCTGAACCACCGAAAGTTGCGATCAACGCTCATGGAACCGATCTCACGATGTTGGGTGAAATGATTCGGCCCAGTTGGTTTCGCCGCTGGGTTCGCAATCCGTCTCGCATTGTGCCTCGCATGGAGATGCCCGCGATCCAGGTTGCGGTTAAGGGTGTGTTGCACGACGACCTGAATCTTCAACTCGACGCGCTGTGGGAGACTCTGAATACGCCTGGGTTCGAGCCGCCGCGACCGAACCCCGTGCGCGTGGTGAGAAACTATCACGCAGAAGGACAGAAGGAACATGCGAACGTTCTGACGGACGTCCTCGAGACACCGGCGAAGAAGTTTCTTAGGCCGTTGATCGTCGGCTTGCCCAATCGCCACAATCTTCTGATGGACCTCGAATCAGGTCGATTGACGAACTGGTGGATTGGCGACACGGCGCGACAATACACACGCGGCAAGAGTTGGTATTGGGAAGCGGGCGCGCCGGCAATGGTTGAGAACGTGGAGTACTTGCAACAGTTCGCGCTTGTCGATGCAACCGATCGCGTGTGGCGTCCGAAAACTCAAGAGCAGTTTGTGGTGCAGTTCGATGCGCTCAAGCATGTCGAAGGTGGAATCGAATGGCATGGGCGTGTGGAGTTGCAGTATGAATCCGTTTCACGTTTTGCGAAGGTTTCGCAGCAAGTTGTCGCTGACGGCGAAGTGGGGCTGATGGTCACTACGCGACTGGAGCCTGCGGTACTCGATTCAATGCGCGCGGTGCTGATCGAAATGCCGCCGTCCGTTCGTCCTGTGCGAGAGGCGAACACGATTCGAGCTGATTTGAGTGAGAATGCGGTGGCGATGTGGAGCGCATCGCAATCGCTTGAGTTGGAGAGTCCCAATGCGCTCAAGTTGACTGCAGCGCAGTCTTCGGCGGCTTTCGAGTGGACGCTGCGTTTATCGTCGAACTTGCCGCCGGATCGCTTTCAACTCCCTGCGGTACCAACGACTGTTTCACCCATGGTCGCGCTAGATGTTGTTCCCGGATATTCCGTAACGCAATTGCCTTTACCGCGCGACGAGATGCCAACTGCCATGGCTTGGAGATCATCAGGTGAGATGTTCGTAGCATCGCTGAAAGGTCGCGTACTGCAAGTGATTGATTCGGATGCAGATTCACTTGGTGATCGTTTTAAAGTGATCAGCGATGATTTGCCTGCGCCTTATGGTTTGGCGGTTAACGCGGACAGTGTTGATGTGCTTTGTAAGACGAGTTTGATTCGGCTGTCGCGTAGCGCATCGGCTGAGGTACAGGCTCCGTTTGATCAACAAGTTGTAGCGGACGGATGGGGTTACACGGCTGACTATCATGACTGGGCGGTTGGATTGCAGCGAGATATCGATGGTGGCTACTTCATGGCGTTGCCCTGTCAGCAAGATGATCGCAGTCCGGCGGCCGCGAAATTGCGTGGTCAGGCGCTCAAGCTGATCCCCTATCAATCCGCTGATTCGCCGCGAGCATACCGCATTGAATCGATGGCCGCAGGGTTGCGTTTTCCCATGGGCTTGGCATTGAATCGTGACGGCGAATTGTTCGCGACGGACAATCAAGGTAATTACAACCCATTCAATGAACTGAATCATCTGCGATTCGGGAAACGGTATGGGTTCATTAACAAGCTGGAGGCGAAGCCAGGATTCTCGCCGGAATTTGAATCACCGGCGGTTAACTTGCCACATCCTTGGACGCGAAGTGTTAACGGATTGTGTTTCTTGGAGACTCCGCGAGCATTGAATGACAAGAGTGGTCCAGTGTTTGGTCCGTTCGAAGGTGACTTAATCGGTTGCGAGTACAACGGACTGTCGTTGATTCGAATGAGTCTGCAGAAGGTAAATGGTCAGATGCAGGGAGCGGCTTATATGTTCAGTCGTGTACCTGCCAGCGAAGAAGCGACTTTCGAGGGCCCGGTTTGCTGCGCGATCAGTCCCAACGGCGATGTATATGTTGGCAGCATTCATGACAGCGGTTGGGGCGGCGGACAGAATACGGGCTCGATCGTTCGTTTGCGAGCGGACCGCGAACTGCCAATGGGAATCGACGAAGTGCGAGCGACAGCGACTGGACTTGAGGTCGTCTTCACGCAACCTGTTAACGCCAAGCTCGCCACGAATCCATCCAATTACAACGTTCGATCCTACCGGCGGGTATCCACTCCTGCGTACGGTGGAGATGACCAAGACGAGAGAAATGAACCGATCAAGAGACTGTCCGTTTCAGTGGATTTAAAGACGGTAGAGTTGCAGTTGAACGACCTGCGCGAGGGAGCCGTCTACGAAATCAATGTCGGCTCAGTCGGAGTTGATGATGCGGCGATCTTCCCCAGCCAGGCGCATTACAACATGCGGTCTGTACCCCAAGAACAGCACTAAGAGCCTATCTGAACAAGCGGGCTGACCCTTTTCGAATAGGCTGTAAGGGACAAGTACGAAGGTTTCTTTATCGGATGAAGTCCGGCTGGAGTCGGGCGGTTTTTCGGTGGCTATGGAAGATTTGTACCGGGGTGTGATCTTCGAATCGGGCGGTTCGCCGAGCGAAGTTGGGTCAGTTTACCTCCGAAACCGCTTTTGGTGCGACAGGTTGCCGCCTCAGCGGCCTGCCAAGGGATTGTAAACTTCGCTATAGTGTTGCGGTACTATTGTCGCGGACTGTGACATACCAAACCCTATTGGAACGATTTCTGAATCGCTATGAGCCACACATCTGGTAGCTTTTATGGTCGGCACGAATTTCTCATCCGACGCTTGCATTCGCTGAGTGGGCTGGTGCCGGTCGGCGCGTACATGACGGTGCACTTGTTAGTGAACGCTTCTTTAGCCAACGGTGCTGGTGCGTTTCAAAACAACGTCAACCAAATCCACTCGCTCGGAGATTTTCTGCCGGTCGTCGAATGGGCGTTTATCTTTTTGCCGATTATCTTTCATGCGGTGGTCGGTGTGTGGATTATTCAGAGCGGCAAAAGCAATATCGATCGCTATCGCTACAGCGGTAATTTTCGGTACGCGATGCAGCGTTGGACGGGCGTGATTGCGATCCTCTTTATCTTTTTCCATGTGTTTCACCTACATGGTTGGTTCCACGCCGATTACTGGCTGAAGAATGTGGCTGAGCCACTGGGTATGGCAAACTTTCGCCCCTATAACGCGGCAAGCACCTTGGCGGCTGCGTTGAGCGGATACTTGTGGCCCGTTTTTTACCTGGTTGGTGTGCTTGCGTGCATTTATCATTTTGCCAACGGTGTGTGGACCGCGGGAATCACTTGGGGCGTTTGGGTCAGCCCGAAAGCTCAACAGTGGGCGACGTATGCTTGTACTGGGGGCGGGGTTCTCCTGACTGTGGTCGGATTGACCGCACTTTTTTCAGCCACGCAGATCGACGTAGCCGAGGCCAAGCGAATTGAAGACAATATGTACAACGCTCGTGTAGCAACGGGCGAAATTAAACCGAACGAGCATAAGCGATCGCATTCGGCAGAAACTTCCGAGACTTCTGAAGCTCCCGCAGCCAATGCTGCGACGGAAGATGCGACCGAGAAATAGTTGTTTGGTCGAAAGTCCTGCGGGTATATGTACGTGCAGGTATGAATAGTGCAAGTTTAGTTGAACGTAAATTTAGACGAGCGGACTTGTCCAGAGCTGAGAACAGGCATCTGGCTTTCGCGTGGAAATTGCATAGTAAACGGGATTAAACATCGATGGCAGGACAGCGTGTCGTAGTGGTCGGCGGCGGCTTAGCGGGGCTGGCTGTAACTATGAAGTTGGCAGAGCTCGGCATTCCAGTCGATCTCATAAGTCTGACGCCGGTTAAACGTTCACACAGCGTCTGCGCCCAGGGCGGGATAAATAGCTGTAATGATCAAGCGCGACAACTGGGTGACTCGGAGTGGAATCACTTTGACGACACCGTTTACGGCGGGGACTTTCTCCAGCACCAACCGCCCGTCAAAGAGATGGCATATTGGGCACCGAAGGTAATCGACTTGATGGATCGTTTGGGCGTGACTTTCAATCGTACGCCCGAGGGATTGATCGATCGTCGGCGTTTTGGTGGCACGCTTTACAAACGAACCGCTTTTGCAGGTGCGACCACCGGCCAGCAGCTGCTGTATGCGCTAGACGAGCAGGTTCGCCGCTGGGAAGTGGAAGGACTGGTTCGCAAGTTCGAGTTCTGGGACTTCCTGGGACCAATTCTTGATGACTCCGGGCGTTGCGTTGGCGTGACGGCGCAGGATATGGTTTCGATGCAGATTCGTGCGTTTCCAGCGGATGCGACGGTCGTTGCGACGGGCGGTTGCGGTCTGATCTACGGCCGATCGACAATGTCAGTGTTTTGCACTGGTAGCGCTGCGAGCCGCTGTTTCCAGGCCGGTGTTAATTATGGCAATGCCGAGTTCATCCAAGTGCACCCGACCGCGATTCCAGGCGCCGATAAGCTGCGTTTGATGAGCGAGTCGGCGCGTGGCGAAGGCGGACGTGTGTGGGTTCCTACCAAGGCGCAGGATCCGCGGCCACCGAAAGAGATTCCCGAGAGCGATCGTTACTACTTCCTGGAGAAACGCTACCCGAAATACGGTAACCTCGTGCCTCGCGATATTGCGACGCGTGAGATTTTTAGTATCTGCGTAAACGAAGGTCTGAGCGTCGAAGCAGGGCGGATGTGCGTGTATTTGGATCTCACTCATATCGCACGAGCCGAGTTGGATCGAAAGCTTGGCGGCATCCTTGAAATCTATGAAAAATTCCAAGGCGTTGATCCGCGCGAAGTGCCGATGAAGATTTTCCCAGCGGTACATTACTCAATGGGCGGTCTGTGGGCTGGTTACTCCAGGACTTCTGATGGCGGTTTGACTCCTGCGCATCCCGACAACCAGATGACGAATGTCAAAGGTTTGTATGCCATCGGCGAATGCGATTACCAATATCACGGAGCGAACCGATTGGGTGCGAACTCGTTGCTCAGTTGCATCTTCAGTGGTCTGTTCACGGCACCCGGCATTCAGACGTTCATTAACAGCCTCGGCAAAGCCGCTGGCGATGTCCCTGCCAGCCTGTTGCAGGGCGCGATTTCAAAGCAGGAAGAGCGACAACGAAACTTGATCAGTAGCAGTGGTGGTGAAAATCCATACACCATCCACGAGCAACTCGGCGACATCATGACCCGGGCTGCGACCGTTGTACGCTACAACCAGCAACTCGATGACGCTTATGAGAAGGTCGACGAACTGCATAAGCGCGCGATGGCGTGTTCGTTGAGCGACACTGGTAGCTGGACGAATCAGAACTTGATTTTCACCAAGGCGCTGCAGGATATGTTCCCGGTTGCGAAATCGATTCTGAAGGGGGCGAGGATGCGCGATGAGTCGCGGGGAGCTCACTTCAAGCCTGATTTCTCGATGCCGAGTTTGAAGGAAGAAGATCCGGCGGCGCGTCGCAAGGAAGCGGAAGAGTGGTGCGACCGTTTTGAAGAGAACAATGAGCGTTTCCTCAAGTCATCCATTGCTACGCTCAAGGGCGACCATCCCGAAATTACTTATGAAGATGTTGACACGTCGATCATTCCACCACGCCCGCGTTTGTATGGTCTGGTGGGTGCTGACGTGATCGAACAGGTTTGGAAAGAGCGCGTGAAGGCGAAGTCGAATCAACCGGTCGAGAAGAAGCAACCTGCAACAGTGTGAGTATCGTAGACCTGGAACGGCGTTGAATTGAATTGTTAGTATCGTCGAAAATCGATGGATTCGTTGGAATAAGAATATGATTACCTCAGCACAAAATAGTGGGCATGAAGAACACGGCGGTTCAGAACGCAAGCCTGCCAAAATCAACGTTCGAGTCTTACGCCAGGATGGACCTGGGCAACCGGCGTATTGGGAACGCCACCAAGTGACGTATGAAGAGAATATGAACGTTATCAGCGTGCTGCAGCGAATCGCCGCTCAAGCTGCAACGGCTGATGGCCAAAAAGTCTCGCCCGTTGCTTGGGACTGCGGCTGCCTCGAGGAAGTTTGCGGATCCTGCACGATGGTGATTAATGGCAAGGTTCGACAGAGTTGCTCGGCGCTTGTCGACCGCTTGCTAGAAGACAAGAGCGACGAGATCGAACTGCAGCCTATGACTAAGTATCCGGTCATTCGCGATTTGATGGTCGATCGCTCGCGAATCTTTACTGGCTTGAAACGCGTCAAGGGATGGGTTCCGGTCGACGGGTATTTCGACATGGGAGCTGGTCCTAAGATCACTCGCCAGCAGCAGGAGCAGAACTATCCGCTTAGTGAATGCATGACGTGCGGATGCTGTATGGAAGCTTGCCCGCAGTACACGAAGATTGAAGTCCACCGACGCCCTGGCGAAACTGACGAGCAATTCGAGGCTCGCAAAGCGGAAGCTTACGATCACGCTTTCATCGGAGCGGCTCCAATCAGTCAAGCGATGCTGTTCAATTCGCATCCAGTTGGTGGCAATCTCGCCGACGAGCGACTCGAAGCTTTGATGAGCGAAGGTGGAATTCAGGACTGTGGAAACGCGCAAAACTGCGTCGCTGTTTGCCCTAAGAATATTCCACTAACGCGGTCGATTGCGCGAGCCGGTCGAGCGACCACGATTTACGCTCTGAAGAAGATCTTTGATCGCTAGTGCTTCGTTCCAATTGCATTTTAGAGTTAGTCGTTTCTGCTGGAACGAAGCACTAATAACTGATCCTTCACGCGGAGTGTATTCCATCCGTGGGACCACTATGTCATCCGTGGTCGTAGTCTGTGCTAGATCGCAACGGAAGCCTGACCACGGATGGCATGGCGGTCCCACGGATAAAGGCTGAGGCAGCACGGGTTAATGCGATTGTATTAGCGATTCTTTGGCTAGAGTTGGATTTTAGAGTTGGTCGCTTCTGGGTGACACGCCCTTCGCAAAGCCTCAGAGCGTGTAACACTAAAATTCAATTGGAACGAAGCACTCGCCTACTTGCCCTTGATTACAGCTGTCGTTTGCTCCGCAAACGTAACGCGGTTGTCGCATCGCTTGCGGAGCTTTGGATGGCTGTAATTTCGCGGAAGTGAATCACAAACCCAAGCGGCCTCTAAAATTCCGCAGAGCCTGGGGTTCTTGGGAACGGAATGCAGTCCCGGATGTTGCCCATGCCGGTGACCCATTGAACGACGCGTTCAAAGCCCAGACCGAAACCGCTGTGAGGCACTGACCCGAACTTTCGCAGGTCGATGTACCACCAGTACTCCTCTTCGCTCAGCTCCATCTCGCGCATCCGGCTGAGCAGAACGTCCAGTCGATCTTCGCGCTGGCTGCCACCGATAATCTCGCCGACTTGCGGCACGAGCACGTCCATGGCGGCGACCGTTTTGTCGTCGTCATTGCACTTCATGTAAAACGGTTTGATGGTCTTGGGGTAGTTGTAAAGTACCAGCGGCCCGCCAACATGCTTCTCTGTCAAAAAGCGCTCATGCTCCGCTTGCAAATCGCATCCCCATTCGACAGCGTAATCAAATTTCTGGCCGCTCTTCGTCAGGATGTCGACCGCTTCGGTGTAAGTCATGTGCTGAAACGGTTTCTCCAGCACGTGTTGCAGTGCTGCGATTGTGCCTGGTTGAACTCGTTCTTCGAAAAACGCCATGTCTTCCGAGCAGTGATTGAGTACGTCACCGAGCAGTCGCTTGATGAAACGTTCAGCCAACGCCATGTTATCGGGCAGTTCAAAGAACGCCGCTTCCGGCTCGATCATCCAGAACTCAGCAAGATGGCGACTGGTGTTGCTGTTCTCGGCGCGGAACGTTGGTCCGAACGTGTAGACGCGTCCCAGCGCGGTGGCATAAGTTTCCGCCTCTAACTGGCCCGAAACGGTTAAGAAGGTCGACTTGCCGAAGAAATCGCGGCTGTAGTCGATCTTGCCATCTTTGATCGGCAGCTTATCGAGCGGCAACGATGTGACTCGAAACATCTGTCCCGCGCCTTCGCAATCGCTGGCGGTAATGATCGGCGTGTTGAGGTAGTAGAAGCCTTCGCCTTGGAAGAACTCATGCACACTTGTCGCCAAGCGGTTGCGAACGCGCGCGACGGCGCCGAAGGAATTCGTGCGAGCTCGGAGGTGAGCCCACTCTCGCAGTTTCTCGAATGTATGCCGCTTCTTTTGCAATGGATAGTCGTTCGCGTCGGCTAAGCCGATCACGCGAACGCTCGTCGCCGCCAACTCAGTCGCTTGGCCTTGGCCTTCACTTTTCTTCAGCATGCCGCGCGCGATCATGGAGCTGCCGACTGGCAACGAAGTGATCTCGGAAGTGTAGTTTGCCAGCGAGCCATCGGCGATAACTTGAAGATTGCTCAAGCAACTGCCGTCGTTGACTTCGATGAAACTAAATCCGCCCTTGCTGTCGCGGCGAGTGCGAACCCAGCCGCGAATTTCGATCTCGCGGCCGATGTGCGCGGGATCCTGAGCTTGTTTGACAGTCAACCAGTCGCCATGAGGACTGGTCGTTGAACTGGTCGATGAACTCATTAGTGCACTTTCTCTGCGAGGTATCGTTCTGCGTCGAGTGCTGCCATACAACCAGTGCCGGATGATGTGATCGCTTGGCGATAGTAATCATCCGCCACATCGCCGGCTGCGAACACGCCTTCGACGCTGGTCTTTGTCCGAAACGCTTCGGTCCATTGAATGTAACCGCTCGCGTTCATCTTCAGTTTGCCTTTGAGGAAACCGGTGTTCGGAGTATGACCAATCGCGACGAACATGCCACTGACGGCGAGTTCACGGAAGGAGCCATCGAGCGTGCTTTTCAGCCGCAGACCGGAGACTTTTTGTCCATCGCCGAGCACTTCGTCGACGACGCTGTTCCAAACCAGTTCAATTTTCGGATGATTCTGGGCGCGATCCTGCATGACTTGGGATGCTCGCAGTTCTCCGCGGCGATGTACCAGATAAATTTTGTCAGCGCCGTCAAGGTTGGCGAGGTAGCTCGCTTCTTCGACAGCCGTGTCGCCGCCACCAATGACGGCGAGCGGTTTGCGGCGATAGGTCGGCAGCGCGCCATCGCACACTGCACACGCGCTTACGCCTTTGTTCTTGTACGTTTCTTCGGAGGGCAGACCGAGATAGTTCGCGCGAGCTCCTGTCGCGACGATGACTGTGTGTGTCAGCACGGGCTCGCCCATCGCTGGAATCACTTTGTAAGGCTTGCTTGAAAAGTCGACATCGACGATATCATCGCTAACGACGCGAGTCCCGAAATTCAACGCTTGCTGCTTCATCAACTCCATGAGCTCCACGCCTTGGACGGCATAGAACGGCTTGCCATCCTTTTCGTGACCCTTTGGAGCCGGTGGGAGGTTGTAATGACGGTCCTTATCGACGGCGCTCTCTACGAAGGCTCGAATATTGCCTGCCGGAAAGCCTGCATAGTTTTCAACCTCCGTCGTGAAAGCCAACTGGCCGAGCGGAATCATTTCCGGCTTGGCGGTACCTTCAAACAACAGCGGTTTCAAATTTGCCCGAGCCGCATAAATCGCTGCCGACCATCCTGCCGGGCCACTTCCAATAATTACCGTGCGCTCAACTTCAGACATTGAAACCCTAACTTTCGTGAGAAGACTCGAATCGCCTAACTTGCGAGGACGGAAATTATAGGCGCAGCGAATAGCTTTTCACAGCCAGATGCGGTTATCAACGCCCGGCTGTGAATCATGACTTCGCCGTTTGCTCCTCAAACGCGGCAATTGTTTCGAATCGATCGCGGAGCGATCGCCGACCGAGTCGTAGGCGTTCTGGCAGCGTCAGAGCTTCTTCACTTTGAAACTGCGGTAAGCGACCGGATCGCTGTGCCCAGCGAAACCGATGTGGCCTTTGCGGTTATCGAGGCCTTTGGGTGGATGCTCGATTTGGCTGCGGTCGAAGGAATCGATGTTGACATCCAGTATCTTCGTGCCGTTAAGAGTCACTTTGATTTGCTGGCCGCGGACTTCGATCTCTTGGAAGTTCCATTCGCCGACTGGTCGCAAATAACCGTGCTTGGCACCGACGCAGTGGTACAAAGAACCGTGATACTGATAGGGTAGCAGCGGTGCGTTCGGATGCTTGGCGTTGTATCCATCGCTATCGATCACTTGCAACTCCAGCCCATCACTCGACGAATGACCGCCAAGCGGCGTGCGAAGTGCGATACCATTGTTACCCGCGGGCGGCAATTTAAATTCGCAACGGATGATGACGTTCTCGTACTCGTCCGCCGTCAACAAGTCGCCACCTTTGCCTTGTTTGCAGACCACTGCTCCGTCCTTAACTTCGTAGTTATCTACAGCACCCACCCAGCCGCTGAGGTCTTTGCCGTTAATCAACTCGACGAAGCCATCAGCATCGCGAGCGGCGAGTATGCGGTTGGCTTCCTCGGCGGCAATTTCGCGAATGAAAACGTTGCGCCAGCGAATTTCACTACCATGCGTTTGCAATTGAATTGGTCCCTTTGCGTAGACCGGATCTCGCATGAATCCGTTGGGCATCTTAGTCGCTTCAACCTCTTTCTTCGTCGCGTCGGGTTTTGCGAACGCCAAGTATCCGCTCTTCGCATTGGCAAAGTAATTCTCGAGCGGCGCGTGATCAACGACTACTTCGCCATTAAATACGACGGTTACGCGTTCACCGATCATCGTCATCTTTAGGCTATTCCATTCACCAAGCGGCTTGTCCATCTTCTTCAGTGGATCTTTGCCAGGCGAACCTTTGCGGTTGTTCCACAATCCGCCGGAACCAAGCGCACGGCCAAGCCCGCTTGGATCGGGTTCAGCAGGATCCCAGATCTGAACTTGGGGTGTGCCTCGCAAGTACACACCGCTATCACCCTTGGGCAACGCCTTGTACTCAACCATCAATTCAAAGTCACCGTAATCCTTATCGGTTGTTAAATACAATCCGTGACCGTCATTGACAAGTTCGCCGTTCTGAACGCTCCAGTGCGCATTGATGTGTTCGTTGCTCGGTTTGCCTTTTTTATCAAGCAAACCGCCTTCGACCGATTCCTTCCTGTACTTCGCCTGCTCCTCGGGAGACATTGACCATAAGTCATTCGGATCTTGCGTTCCCCAGCCATACCAACCGGATAGATCCGTACCATTGAACAGCGGTGTAAAACCCTCGGGTGGAGAGGGCTGTTGCCCCATCACGCTTCGCTCACTCTGCAGCGACAAAGCGGCGATCGTTAGCCCTACTAGGAAAACGCATATCGAATTTTTGCTCTTTAGCATTAAAGACTCCATCGGAAAGTTCGTGTAACGTGCGCCTCAGGCTACCTGCTTATTGCCAACATGAAGCTGCTCAGATTCTAATCGAGTTAACGTGCGAAAGCATTGTGACAGAGAATATTCAACAGAACTTGCCAGAACTCCCGTGCATGGCCCTCAATGCAGGAACTCTGGCGAGTTCAACTACGAAACCCTTTTGCTTGTACTTGTGAATCGGAGTGGATTCGATGGGTGCCGCCGCGATTGCTTGGACAATCCGAGTTGCAATGCTCTGCTTCTTGATAGCGCTGATCGGCTTCGCCTTGTCCAACGCCAATCGGCGACTGCCAACATTTTTTCGCGTCATTTGGACACTCGGCTTTGTCGCATGCTTGTTCCACATTCTCGCGGCGTTTCATTTTCACTATCGCTGGAGTCATAGCGCCGCCATTCTCGAAACAGCTCGGCAGACGCAGGAGATCATTGGCGTCGAAGTTGGAGTCGGAGTCTATTTCAACTATCTGTTTCTTCTCTGCTGGGCGATCGACGTAATCTGGGTTTGGTTCGCCAGCACAAACACGCAACGAACTTATGAGTGGCTTAGGCTCGGATGGCTCAGTTACTTGGCGTTCATCGCCTTCAATGGCACAGCGATCTTCAAAGGTGGTTGGACTCAAATCGCTGGTATCGCAGGTAGCGTGCTGCTAATCGCCGCGCTGGTCATACGATTCGCGCAGGCGCGCTGCGAAACTCAATCTGAGACTCAACCGCCGACTCTTCCAAAAGCCTCATCGTGAATCTTCAGTGCTTTGGCTGACAGGAATGCGGGAATAAATCGCGCGCCAAAGCGTTCTCTAGCTTTGGCGATGTGTCCTGCGTTTTGGAATGTGCGAAGTAGGTGCGAGCGAAAAGCTTCGCCATTTTTGTGTGACGTCGCCTTTCAGTCGGCGTTTCATAGATTGGCGATCAAATGTCGCCACCACTTTTTCTTCGCCTGATCTTTAGTCGGAGTAACTATTGTGAAATCACGGAACAGGGGCAAGCTCTGGTTGGTCGTGCGAATCTTCGCGGTATGCGAACTCATGAGTTGCGGAGGTTGCGGCACCGATGCGAGTAGCGTTGCTCGCAATGCTCCGACATCGGAGCGAAGCGCATTCGATCCGTTGGGCGTTGAAAAGGCCGTTTCAGAACTGAATACAGCAACTTACGCTGAGATTATCGAGAACGAATTTCTGAGAACGATCGATACACCTCAGTCAACTTTTGCCATCGATGTAGATACCGCATCTTACTCAAATGTGCGCCGGTTTTTGCAGCGCGGCGAGATGCCTCCCAAGGGAGCGGTGCGGATCGAGGAACTCATCAATTACTTTACTTACAGCTACGCCGAACCCGCGGGCGAACATCCGCTGGCTGTGCATACGGAGATCGCGGATTGCCCTTGGCAAGCGGAGCATCGATTGCTTCGCATTGGGCTGAAGGGAAGATCAATTCCCGAATTGAAGCGACCAGCATGCAATTTGGTCTTCTTGATTGATGTCTCCGGTTCCATGATGCAAGTCAACAAACTGCCCTTGGTCAAGCAATCGCTAAAGTTGTTGGTGAAGCAGTTGGACGCAGAGGATCGGTTGTCGTTAGTCGTTTATGCCGGAGACGCTGGAGTTGTGTTGCCTTCGACGGCGGTTGCGAATATACCGGACATCATCGCTGCCATAGACTCTCTCACGCCCGGCGGATCGACGAATGGCTCTGCCGGTATTCATCTCGCTTATGACATTGCAGCCGCTCATCGAATCCCAGATGGAGTCAACCGTGTCATCCTCTGTACCGATGGCGACTTTAATGTCGGCACGACAGACGAAAGCGAATTGGTGGCACTGATCACAGATAAAGCGAAGTCGGGTACCTTTCTGTCGGTGCTTGGCTTCGGCGACAACAACTTGCAAGACCAGTCGATGGAAAGTCTCGCCGATCGCGGCAATGGCAATTACGCTTGCATCGACAGTTTGATGGAAGCTCGCAAGGCGCTCGTCGAGCAAGTGGGTGGCACGTTGGTGACGATCGCTAAAGATGTGAAGATTCAAATCGACTTCAACCCGCGTCACGTCCAGTCCTATCGCTTGATCGGTTACGAAAACCGCGCTTTGGCAAATCGTGATTTTCGCGATGATTCGAAAGATGCGGGTGAAGTGGGAGCAGGCCATACGGTGACCGCTTTCTACGAAATCGTCCCCAGCGGCACGGAATCGGCTATTGCGGAAACGCGTCGAGCGGAGTTTGTGACGACTTCGCTGAGTTTGGAAGCGGATGCGAGCACGATGTTGACTGTCAACGTTCGCTACAAGCAACCAACTGAATCTGAAAGCACTGAGTTTCAGTTGCGTTTGCCAGTCGATGCCGATACGAACGCTGCTTCTGAAGATTTCCAGTTCGCAAGCTCTGTAGCGGCTTACGGCATGTTGCTTCGCGAAAGCAAGTTTTGCGGTGCTGCAAGTTGGGATTGGGTTATGTCGACCGCTGAACAATCGACTGGAAAAGATCCAGGTGGTTTGCGAAACGAGTTCGTGCAGTTAGCGAAAGCGGCGCGACGAATCACTCTGAAGAAGAGCAATCCTTGACGGAACGATCGAGCGATTGGTCGCCAAAACACAGCGGTTCTTGAGCAAGAACGTTAAGTTTGTCGAGCAGGGCATGAAAAAAGTGGACACGTGGTTAAAATAGTTCCAGTCAATGAACTGTATCCACTGAATTTTCAAGCTCGACTGTCCACTCGTTCGCAGACCGCATTCGGCGCGAACCCTGCCTCGGAAAGCTGCATAGATGAAGGGTCTGCCATTCGTTTTGGCTTTTACTGCGATGACTTTTATTGCGTGGGGAGCGTATGGACCATTGCTCCATCACGGTACCGCGTCGATGGGACGCGATAGTGTGCGCGCCTTTGTCGGGGTCGGAATCGCTTACTTTTTCATCGCGGTGTTGGTGCCGATCTACATTCTGCGAACTCAAGGTGAGACCGGAAAATGGACCATTTCCGGGACCTTTTATTCGCTGATTGCTGGCGCAGTCGGAGCGATCGGCGCTCTGGGCGTTATCTTGGCGCTTTCGTACGGCGGAATGCCAGTTTACGTCATGCCGCTCGTTTTCGGCTTTGCGCCCATCGTCAACACGCTTGTGACGGCATGGATGAGCAAGACGTTTGATCAAATCAGTCCCATCTTTATTGGCGGAATCGTGGTTGCAGCACTCGGCGTCGCCGGCGTACTCGCTTTCAAGCCGTCCGCTCCAGCTCATGCGGTCCATCCGACCAAAGCGTCATCACCCGACGCAAGTCACGATGCAGTTGATGAGCAGAAGCATTCGCGCATCGATCGTCGCGGATCGCTGCGTTTCGTAACGACGAAGGCCATGCCAGAGACGATGCAGGACGATTTGCCTCCAGTCGTTGTACAACCAATTGCACCAGCGGATGTCAGCGGCAAGGCGACCACTGATGCAAACAGCAAGGACAAAGGCGATGAACAAACTGTTGCACCCGAGACAAGTGCCGTGGCAACGCAGAGCTTGGCGCAGGAGCAAGAGTTGCCGCCGGTTGTCGTTCAGCCTGCTCCGCCAAGTGAAGTCGTGAAATCGGTTACGCCTGAAGCTGAAACCTCAGCGGATGCTCAAGTGAAAACTGAAGCGGAAACACCCACGCTGCCTCCCGTCGTGCCCCAGCCTGCTGCGCCGGAGACACTTCAACCGCCTGCTTCGCAAGAACCTGCTAAGTTACCTGCCGACGCGTTACCTGCAGTGGCTGTTCCCAGCTCAGCAAGTCCCAGCTCAGCAACACCGGACGTTGTTAAACCAGAGCCTGCGAAGGCCGATGAAACGAAAGCGGAATCACCTAAGCCGAACGCTTCCACACCCGACACGAAGCAAGCCACCGCTGAGCCGGTGCTGCAAGATGCGAAAGAAGCTAAGAGTGAGCTGCCGCCAGATGCATCGCCAAAGTTGCCACTAGTTGAATTGCCAAAGCGTGAACTGGCGGAACCAACTGGGTCTCGCATTGTTGATAAAGGCGAGACGACGAGTGATGCGAAGGTCGAAGCACCGGCAACAAAGCCTGCTGCGCCACCCGCCAATGTGCCAATGATTATTGTTTCAATCGTCGTTGCGGCAATTTGTTGGGGTTCGTATGGTCCGATGTTGCATCAAGGTCAAGCGAGAATGAACGGCAGTCGATTGCGGCCGTTCACCTGCGTGGGGTTGGCATACTTTGTCATCGCCGTGGCGGCTCCGCTGGGCGTCATCGCTTCGCGGACGACAGATGCGGGTGCTTGGAGCGCGGGCGGTTTGACTTGGTCGATCATCGCAGGAGCTGCGGGAGCGATCGGAGCTTTAGGTGTGATCTTAGCGTTTAACGCGGGCGGCAAACCTTATTATGTGATGCCGTTGGTGTTTGGGTTTGCGCCGGTCATCAACACCTGCATCTCGCTAACCGAAGCTGGAACGTGGGGGCTGGTACGGCCAGAGTTCTGGATCAGCTTGGCGATTGTAATTGCGGGCGCGATCACCGTGCTCATCAACGCGCCTAAACCTCAGCACGCTAAACCGCATGCACCGGCGCTGAAGACTTAGTCGGGCGATTTGCAGTCGACGTTGGGTGGATTGGCGACTAAAAGTCGTCACCACCTATCCGCCCCGATGCACAGGGCTACCAGTCTTCAGCTTGAGTGTTACCCAGTTCGACGACTTGCCGATATTGTTGGTCGCAAAATCGGTCCGTCATTCCAGCGAGGTAATCACCAACAGCGATCTCAAGTCCTGCTTGTTGAGCGCGATCAGTAAAACGTTGCGGAAGGCTTCGCGGCGTTTGCAGTAAATGTTCGAACAACACACGCAAACGCGTTGCCGCTTGATTGCGAACGGCGACCAACTGTGGATGGCGATAAACGTTGTCGAACAAGAACTGCTGCAGTTCGATCCGCTCTCCAGCGATCAGTGGCGAGTAATCCAACTGAATCCCAAGTTGACGAACTGACAAACTATCCAGTTGAACCACATCGTGCAAAACGTCGACCGCTTGTTCAAGCAGATCCGCAACTTGTACGTCAATTAGGCTGTGCACGAGCGATTGTCGAGCGGCACGGTCGGTTGGCGAATGCGGCTGACAAGTGCTGCACTGATCAGCACGCTGTACCAAGTCGAGTCCCTTGAGTTGGTTGAGTGTGATCAAGCCCAACTTTAATGCATCGTCAACATCGTGAGCGTTATAAGCGATGCTATCTGCGAGATCGACGACTTGCACTTCCAATAATGGCGTCTGCCCATCGTGTGTGATGCGGAAGTCCTGGCCAGCGAGTACTTCGCGAGTGAGGTTCAGTCCAGGATACGGCGTGAATCGCAACTCAAGCTGCTCGGCGAGCGTCAACGCAAAACGATTGTGTGAGAAACCACCGTGATTGGCCAAGCAGTGAGCGAGGGCATCTTCGCCGGAGTGACCGTAGGGCGGATGGCCGATGTCGTGTAGCAGCGCGAGGGCTTCGATCAAATCTTCATTCAATCGCAGTACACGTCCAATGGTTCGCGCAATCGTTGCTACTTCGTGTGTGTGCGTAAGTCGCGTTCGGTGATAGTCACCCATTTCACCGGTGAAGACTTGCATCTTGCCGCTAAGTCGCCGGAAGGCCGCGCTGTGCAGGATGCGATCGCGATCGCGCTGGAAAGGGCTGCGATAGGGATGGGCGGCTTCAGCGTAGCGCCGACCGGTGGAGTCTTTCGCGAACATCGCGTACGGTGCCAGCAAAAGCTCCTCACGCTTTTCCCAACTTCGAATATCTGTCTGACGCATTGATTTCATAGCTGCAACACCCAAGGGTCCCTTCCGTGGGCCAATTTATTTCTTTCTCTGCAGTATTAGCGAATTGCGTACCCAGCTCAAGATCGATTGCGATCATTGCGGTGGATTGTTCCGCCTTTCTGGTTGTGCGCTGTATTGCGCGCTGTTCGTTTTGCGTGCGAGGGCTGGGGCACAATTGGTTCAGACGCAGCGTACAGATTGCTAGCTAAGCCATGGCTGCGTTTTCATACGCCGTTCGACTCGCTGAGTTTCACTTCCCATCCAGTGCGTTTCGTAAGAGTCGTTACATGGTTTATGTCGAACGAGCAAGCTTCGGAGCTCGCGCCAATCTATGCGCAGGCGTCGTTGCTCGTTCATTGCGTCGAGGGGTAAGTGAAACATGCTTGCCAACCTGGCAGACACGCGTGTGCCAAGCGACATTTGGCGGCATACGTGATTGTGTTGCAAAGATTGGTGGAGGTTCGCCATACCGATCATCCGTATCGCTACGGCTCTCAACGACTCATCAGTGACCCTTGTTGCTCGTGCTAGCAGCAGTGTGCCTGGGTGATACCCATTACTCAGCTAACGCGTGCCACGCGACGGAAGTTGAGGCGCATGACATGCAACCTTTAGCTTGATGACAAGTATAGCGACGTGGAATGAATTTGCACTGAGCTGACTTGTTGTGATTTAGAGCTGGGTACTGTAACGATACGTTTATAAAGAGGATTCGTTCATGAAGCGTCAAGCGTTCACGTTAGTCGAACTGCTAGTGGTCATTGCAATCATCGGGATACTTGTAGGACTCTTATTGCCTGCTGTGCAAGCGGCGCGGGAAGCAGCTCGGAGGATGAGTTGCTCCAACAATGTGAAGCAAATCGCATTAGCAATGCACAACTACCATGACACCTTCAAGACGTTTCCTTACGGCTCATTCAACCTGCGAGAGACTTGGCCTGCCAACGGAACAAACTGGCGCGCAGCCATTCTTCCGTTCATCGAGCAGAACAATGTTTATCAGAATCTCTCGCTGACTTCGACTTCGCACTTTATGGGCGGTGGCGCAGCGGGCGCGAATGCGTTTCTTGGAAACGAAGTATTGAAGAGCCTGGTTATTTCCACTTATCGCTGTCCATCTTCGCCGACTGAACCTTTTGAAATTGCACCCGGTTCGAACAACAACGGTACCGCGATGAATGCATCGTACGTGGGCATCTCTGGTGCGGCGCGACCGGTTCCAGGTGCAGACGTGAACGCGGGCACTAAAGATTGCGGACATGGTTGGTCATGTGAGAACGGTGTGCTGTTCCCAAATGGAACTTGTAAGATGGCTTCCATCACCGACGGTACTTCAAACTCGATGTTCGTTTCCGATCAATCGGGCTTGGTGGCGAAGGTGAATCGCAGCTCTAATTATTACGGCGCATGGTTCGGAACGCGTCATCCACGTCGCGTGCTCGATGCAAACTGCACCGACTTGTGGCAGACAGGAACAACTTGCGTTCGCTTTGCTCCAAACTCGAACATTGTTCAAACGGGCGCAACCGAAGCGATGTACCGCAGCAACACTGTGATCAACTCGTTGCACCCAGGTGGAATCGAAGTTGGAATCGCGGACGGTTCGGTTCAATTCATCTCCGATACGATTGACTTCATGACCTTAAAGCGATTGTGCTGCCGTTATGACGGTGAAGTCGTTTCACTCGAGTAACGCCTTCCCGCTGTGTGTTGTTAAACTGACCGTCACGTTTTTAGATAGAACAAGTATGCACTTTAGAAATCTTATTCCTTGCGTTTTACTGGGCTGCCTTGCTGTGGCTTCTGGTTGCACACCCGCCAACCCTATGGGCACGGTGAAAGGCACCGCTTCGTTGAAAGGCAAGCCTTATAGCGATGCTGCTGTGATGTTTGTAAGCCTTGAAAAAGGACTTGGTTCTGGCGGAGATTTGCAAGCAGACGGATCGTTCAGTTTGGCCGATCCGTTGCCGGTCGGATCGTACACCGTCTACTTCGCTCCGAAGTCTGTACCTGCTGCAGAAGCTTCCGCGGCGCCGGTTCCAATGCATGTCGACAAGTCGGTACCAAGCAAATACTGGAGTGAAGCGAGCTCCGATATTAAAGTCGACGTGAAAGAGGGTGAGAACACAGTGCCCATCGACATTAAGTAGCACGATGTAATGAGCTGTTCAAGCGAACGGTTCAAGCGAACGGTTCGTTCAATCAATCCAATTGGGATATCGCCTGACAGTGATGTCCCAATTGCTTTTGTAGATTACGGAGCTTCCCGATAGGCTTCGACTTCGAATGGGTTGTCGCGATAATAATCTCGGCCACGCCAATACATCCAAGCGGACGCTAGCAAATAGGCTGGTCCCATGAGCGGTCCCCAGCGTTCAAATTGTCTGACGTGCACACGTTCATGAGCTGCGGCATAGTCCAAGCCATCTTCGGTCTGCCCGAGGATTACATGCCCGAGGGTGAAGCCTGCCGTATGGATGCCAGGTGGCAATCGGCGCACGAACCACTTCGTTCCGCCGCCATAAAATTCGATTGCGCCATCGCGCAGCCGACCTTTGCCGCCGCTGAGCATGCCTAGCCCGCCGATGGTCAAACCAAGCAAGCTATAGGGACCGGCCCAGATAACAGCAATTGTTTTTTTGAAAGTTTGACTAAAGTTTGGCACGCTTTAACGTTTTCAATGTGCGAAAAGCTATTGACGCTTGAGCGACGGATCATCTACCTAAGACAAGCCTGCCAGAGTCTCTCGGGCAAGCGATATTCTGTGTCGCCACACTCGGACCGCATTCTGTGTCGAGTCGCAGCGCACAATCCAAGTACCGGCTCGGTTGATGCGATCTACAGTCATACTAGCATCTGTCATGACAGCCGCGCTGGCGTTCAATATGCCTGCGTTCGGTCAACGCATCCAGTTTCCTCAGACCAATGGTCTACGTCCAGTTGGTTCGACAGTCCAAAATACAACTCCGTTGCCTGGCTCAGCACCTAACGCGGCTACTGGCCCGGTAATGGTTCCGCTGAACTCGGCCGCGATCTATCCGCCGTCCGCACCTAGCGCACAATTCGATCCCTACTCAACTCGGCAAGTCACTACGCCGACCTTTCCGCAGACTAACCCTTATCCTCCATCGAGTACTATTGCGCCGACTTTAGGTGGTTCCATTCCGGGTGCTCAGCCGAACTTCGGTGCAGCGCCTAGTTATGGTGCACCAACCTATGGTGCGCCGACGTACAATGCGCCAACCTTCAATGCGCCAACTTATGGAGCACCGACAACTGGGTATCCTGGCTACAACGGCGCGTCGCCATCGCTGCCTGGAGTGGGACAAAGCGGCATTCTGGGAACTTACCCGTATACGAACTCAACCGTTTATCCACCTTCGGCGTTTCCGAACGGTAGTCCTTCCGCGCTCTTCCCGGGAGCTTATCCGCAAACTGGACAGCCAGGGTTCGGATACGGTCAAAGCGGCGGCAGTTGGTTTGGCAATCTGTTCGGCGGCAACAACTACGCGCAACCAGGCATCACCGCGCCGGGAAATCTTGTCTTGCCGCCAGGTGGTTCTTGGGGCAATTGGAATCCGCAGGGATCGGTCTTCAATGGCCAACCCACTTACCCACAAGTTTTGCGTTTATTTCAGGGGCCGCGATTTCGGCACGCTTGGATTTATGGAAGCGATGATACCGACGCGCTGCAGATCAACGATAGCGATGTTGCGCTCGCGTTTGCAATTCCGAATTTCTTGTACTCGACGCAACCGGTGTACTTGTTGCCTTCGTTCTCGGTTCACAACTGGGAAGGTCCCCGCGATGTAGCGGCTGATCTGCCTCCTATCGCGTACTCAGCCTTTCTTGATGCGGGTTGGCAATCCGATCCGGCTCGCATCATGGGAGCCGAGCTTGGTTTGCGAGTCGGTGTGTTCAGTGATTTCGAAGCAAACACGTCGGATAGTTTACGAGTCATGGGCCGCGCGCTCGGTCGCGTTCGCTTGACACCAGCCGCCACGCTGAAACTTGGAGCGATCTACCTTGATCGCAACAAAGTCAAATTGTTGCCGGCTGGTGGCATCCTTTGGCAACCGAATCCTGAAACTCGCTTTGACTTATTCTTTCCGGAGCCAAAGTTGGCTCACTATCTCGCGACGGTCGGCACGATGGACACATGGTGGTACGTCGGCGGTTACTACGGCGGCGGTTCTTGGACAGTTAAGCGAACGTCGGGCGCGAAAGAGTCGATCGACATCAACGACTTGCGCCTCGTGTTAGGGTTGGAGTGGGGACGCAACGAGCAGATGCGAGACGGGCGTCGCGTGGCTTTCCTCGAAGCCGGATATGTTTTCCAGCGCGAGTTGCTTTTCAAGGAATCGCCGGCCGACAATCTCGACCTGCAAGACAGTCTCATGATTCGAGCTGGCATCGGGTACTAAACTCTACGATAGCCGCAGCTGTCGTCGGTCTCGCCATCAGCCTCGTCCTCGGTCTCGCCGACTACCTGGGCTGGTAGTTGGAGATTAACGTGGCTTGGATGTCCTCGAATGTTTACCAGCCGACAATAATGGTTATCGTGAGTTGGCAAGTAAGCGAGCTGGTGTTCGACGCCGTGCCGAGACGCTGATTCACCCCAAGTTGATCTAGGTTTGGCACTTTCATTTTCGCGGCATCAGCGGGTATTGATTCGGATTTTATTGTGCAATCGAAAGACCTCTTCGAGATCCTGGTGCGTGAAAATTCGCGCATGTTGACGACGTACTTGCGGGCGGCTGGTTGCGATTGCACGCTGCTGGACGATGTCTGGCAGGAGACGATGATCGTGGCTTGGCGAAGGCTGGACGAATTCGATCGCTCGAAGCCGTTTGGGCCGTGGTTGCGCGGAATCGCCGCGAGAACCCTGATGGCTCACCGCCGCGCCGCATCTCGAGTTGTTTTGACCAACGATTCCGAAGCGCTCGAGTATCTCAGCGAGCGTTACGAGCGCGTGCATCAGTTGGCAGGCGATACGCTATGCGAAAAACTCGACGCGCTTCGCGATTGCGTGGCCAAGTTGAATGTGTCAGAACGCGAGTGCATCGAACTGCGTTTCCGTGATGATTTAATGCCTGCAGCGATGAGCGAACGGATTGGCGTCGCACTTGAAACGGTAAAGAAGCGATTGTTTCGAGCCAAGCAGCAACTACAAAACTGTCTTGAGCATAAATTGCAAGCCAACGCATCGTGATCGAAGTGACGTGAGATGACTTTAGAATCGAATCGAAAAAAAGAACTCGACGACGCGCTGCTCGAATCGCTGCTGCGCGAGACCTTTGCAGCGAATCGTGACGATGGGCCGCAAATCAAAAGGGTGCTTGCCGTTCTCGATCATCCTGGCCTATCGACGAACCGGCCGAAATCGGATCGACTGTGGCGGCAATCTTGGACGCGTTGGGCCTCTGTCGCTCTAGCGGCTTGCATTCTCATCGCTGCAGGTTATTCGATTACTTACATGACGACGACCAACGCAGCTTATGCAGCGGTCATCCGATCCTTGGAAACAACTCCTACGACGCGCTCGTATCGAATTCGTATGGAGCATCAGCGACCGATATGGGGCAAACGCGAAGTTGTTTCAGAACTGTATCTGAACGACCGTGATCAATTCGTAGTGCGTCATCCGGGATGGTCTGGGTTTGCGGATGTTTGGATCGGTGGCGATGCTGACAAGCGTTGGATAGCTCCGCGGTTTGGGCCCGCGTATACCGGCGGCGAAGAGATTGTGGGCCGCTGGTTGGCTCGCAAGGATATTCTTAGTCCCTATTTGCATGTGTCGAGTGTGCTTGAACGGATGAGCCGCTTTTATCATTTGCGATTGCTTGACAACGAGTTCATTCCGCACGCTACTGCCCCTGACGTAACCAGCGAGTGTCAGCACATTCGCGGCAGATTGCGTCCGGGCAATCGCAGTCTACCCGCGCAAATAGAACTGTGGGCTGATATTGAAACAGGTATGGCGCGGCGGCTCGTGTTGACTTGGGGACGCTCGCCATCGGAACGCGGACCGGTATCGTGGACCATCGAGTTGACGGGGGCTCCAACGCTGCCCGCGAATTGGTTTGAACTGGAGGGACATATTAGCCCTGATCGCAAAGTCATTTCGATCCAGTCGACGGCTGAGCTCGATGCTGCGGAACGCGGTACGAATGAATCTAACTGAGGAAAAAGCAGTGAATAAATTTCAAGTTTTGCGTCAGATGGCCGTTGGCTCGTTTGCGTTAGGCATCCACTTTGTTGTCTTCATCGTACTTGCGTTGAACACTACGCAGGCGAACGAAGTGACTTACGCCTCACACATCGCGAAGATCATGTTCGATCACTGTTCGGCATGCCATCGCCCTGGTCAATCGGGGCCGTTTCCTTTGTTGACTTACGAGGACTTTCGCAAGCACTCGGAAACGATTCAGTTGGTCACCGCCAGCCGCTATATGCCACCGTGGAAACCCGTCCATACCGGGGTTGAATTTGCATACAACCGCCGATTGAGTGATGATCAAATCAAACTGATCGACGCTTGGGTTGCAGCCGATTGCCCAGAAGGCGACCGCGACAAGGCGCCCGCTGCTCCGCAATTTGCAGATGGCTGGAGTTTAGGAACGCCGGATCTGATTGTGAAAATGCAAGTGCCGTTCAACGTTCCGGCGGATGGAGCTGACTTGTATCGTTCGTTTGTTTTGCCCGTTGGCCTCACGGAAGATAAATGGATCAAAGCGTATGAGTTACGTCCGACAGCTCGCAATGCAGTTCACCATGCGCTGTTCTTCATCGATGAGTCGGGCAAGGTTCGCAATCAAACAGAACGCGACGGCCAGCCCGGTTTCAAGGGAATGAATTTCTTGCGAGGCGCAGGTGGGAACTTTCTCGAACGCGGTCCCGAGCGGCTCGCGGGCGGCCTTGGCGGTTATGTCCCCGGTGCGGTTCCGCATTCTCTGCCAGGCGATCTTGCGCGCTACTTACCGAAGGGAAGCGACATTATTATGCAGACGCACTTTCACCCAACCGGCAAGCCTGAAACTGAACAAGCTGAATTGGGTTTGTATTTTGCGGACAAACCGCCCGCTCAGCGATTGGTGCCAATCCAGCTTCCTCCATTGTTCGGAATGGGCGCCGGTATCGATATTCCACCTGGCAAAGCAGACTATCGCATTCAGGCCAGTTACGTTCTGCCGATTGATGTACGAGGTATCGAGATCGGTGGCCACGCTCATTACATCTGCAGCACGATGCAGATGACGGCTAAGTTGCCCAGTGGCGAAGCGTTGCAGTTGCTAAACATCGATGACTGGGATCTCGACTGGCAAGATCAATATCAATTCGCGACGCCGCAACCATTGCCGAAAGGAACTGAGTTAAGCGTGGTAATCACTTATGACAACTCCGCCAACAATCCCGAGAATCCTTACTCACCGCCGCGCAATATCACTTGGGGCCGTGAGTCGAACGATGAGATGGGGTCGATTACCTTACAAGTCGTTGCAGCCGACGAGAACCAACGAACTGTGTTGGAAGAGGATCTCCGCAAGTCGACTCGCGAGAGCTTGCGAAAACGTATTCAATCGCAGAGCGTCGGGTTGGGAGCGCTTGGTGGAGGCGCGATTGGCAACGGGGGATTAATTAAATTGCTTGACCGAAATCGCGATGAGAAACTGCAGGAGAAGGAAGTTCCCGAACGTTTCCGCGATCGACTGTTCGATTTGCTCGACTCGAATGGCGACGGTGAACTGGACAAGGACGAACTCGCTGCCGGACGGCGCAGTCTCGATAGCATCATGGAACGCAAATAAACTCGTTAGGACTGTACCAATGAAGTTTCCTGTTTTTCAATTCGTAATAAGTTGCGTTGTAATCCTTGCGCAGTTCAACGCAGCTAACGCTCAGTACGATCCGCTAGCGATAGCTAGTGATTTCACTGCGAAGTCGATCGAACTGAGCGTCAAGTATCCTGATCAAGAGCGCGAAGTGCCCGTGCGAGTAGACTTGCCGAGCTCGGACCGACCTGCGCCGGTCGTTTTCTTCAGCCATGGACTGGGCGGTTCACGCGACGGCAATCAATTTATGGGCAACCACTGGGCTGGCCGCGGCTATGTCGTTGTATTTCTACAGCATCCCGGCAGCGACACTTCTGTTTGGCGCGACGTGCCACTGCGTCAGCGAATGAATGCGATGCGCGAAGCTGCATCGGGTAAGAACTTGTTGCTTCGCTGCGATGATGTTCGAGTAGCTTTAGACCAACTCGAAAAATGGAATCGATCCGAAGGTCACGCACTTTATAATCGCCTGAATCTAGCTCACGTCGGTATGAGCGGTCATTCGTTTGGTGCGCAAACGACGCAGGCGGTATCCGGTCAGACGTTTCCAATGAATCGAACGCGCACGGATGCTCGCATCGATGCTGCAATCGCGTTCAGCCCGGGTTCGCCTGCAACGGGATCAAAGTCACAAGCGTTTGGAAGTGTCAAGATTCCGTGGATGTTGATGACCGGCACCAACGACGTTGCACCCATCGGAGGTCAATCACTCGAATCGCGTCTGGACGTTTATCCAAGCTTGCCAACGACGATCGACAAGTTTGAAATTGTCTTGAAAGACGCCGAACACTCTGCATTTACCGAACGTGCGCTTGCCGGCGAGAAATCCGCTCGCAATCCGAATCATCATCGAGTCATCCTCGCTCTTTCAACTGCGTTTTGGGATGCATACCTAAACGACAACTCCGCTGCGCGCGATTGGCTGAGGAGCGATGCAGTGCGCGGTGTGTTGGAAGCAGACGATCGCTGGCAACTGAATACCGTAGCTAGTAATCCTAAATAAATTGAGTCGCAGATGATTTCATTGAATGGGTCGCTACAAGGTCTAGTCCTGTTGATGTGTGTTCTTCTGAACAACGTCAACGCGCAAAGCAACTCTAGTTCCGTCCATCAGTTTCGCGACATCGACGGCAACGAGCACTCGTTACCGAATCATGACAGCGGTCGCTACTCGGTGCTAGTGTTCATCAATACGACCTGCCCGATTGCCAACGCCTATCACCCGACATTGGCTCGTCTGCGAACCGAGTTTGCGGACACGAAATTTGATTTTATCTTGGTTCACGCCGATCCCGACACGACGCTCGACGCGGCTCGCAAGCATCAGCAGGAGTACCAAATCACATGGCCGATTGCGTTCGATCCTGGCAATTTGATCGCACGACGCGTGAACGCTAAAGTCACCCCCGAAGCAATCGTTGTCGACTCAAAAGGCGAAGTAGTTTATCGCGGTCGAATCGACGATCGCCACCAAGATTTCGGTCGCAAGCGCCCCTCGCCGACCACGCACGACCTGCAACTCGCGCTGGCCGCAATTCGTGACGATCACCCAATCCCGGTCGCAGAAACCAAAGCCGTCGGTTGCGTCATTCGATACGCTCCCCTTAGTAGACCCTAAAGCTGCTAAGATGTTCTTCAATCATTTTTGATCTCAGCGAGATCGATTCAGTTGGTACATTTCAAACGCCATTGCTGATCAGGCAACTTCTGATCAGACTCATGTATTGACTTTGAGATCGTGCTTAGAATCGAGGGTAAGAGCATGCGTCATGTTTACAGCCCCGGCACACTCATGTTCATAACAGCCGTTATCGCATTTGCGGTCGTGAAAGAACTTCCGTTTCTCTTGTTCGCTTTCGGGGTTCAGTTCATCCTGGTCATTGTCGGCATTGAAATGCTGCATCGTCGAATTCCTCCATCGCTCCACGAAGCCAGCAGCGACAATTGCACGCGTCTCGATGGATCACTTTCGCCGAGGCGGCAAAAGAAGGAACAGCAGGCGCGATTGAAATTTCGCCTGGACTTATTGGCTGTCTTCTCGATCGTCGTACTGACTGGCAATTGGTTAGCGTTTTTTGTTCACAGCGAAGTTATTCCAATTCCGATCGCATTTCAGTCGCTGGCTGCATTTGATCCTGATCCCGAGACTTGGAAGGAAAACTTGCGCGATCAGCGTGTGAGTGAGAGCTTTGAGGAATGGGCTGTCACGAAGACACCCGCGACGCATGAGGAGGTCGAGGCGCAGCAGAAAGTGCTGTGGTACACTTGGCCGTCAATCATCGGTATCGCGGTGATTTGGTTTGTTGGCAGCGGAGTTTTCATCAGCCGCGCTTACTTGCGAATCCTGCGAGAGTTTGCGTCCGGTATTGCCGCGCGAACGCAATTGAATCTGAATCGCGACATCGCGCGCATGCAATCTGAAGAATCATTTGAAGGGTCGAGCGCTTAGTGAGTCGAGAAACTCATTGATCCGTTTCTCGCTTACAGTCTGCTTGGTTCCAAGCGACTGCGCGAAGATGGAAACGCGAAACTCTTCAATCAGCCATCGCAATTGATCGAGCCGAGCTTGGACTTCAGGTGTAACGAGCATCGGTTGCGATTTAACATCGCGGAAACGCTTAACCGCTTTTTCGATCGGAGTTCGTAACTGCTTATCTTTCGGCAATCCGCCCGACTTGAGTTTATCGAGTCGCAATTCGATCGCGCGCAGGTAGCGAGGCAATTCGACAAGCGCTGACCACGGTGTGACTTTGAGGAAATCGGCTGCGAACAATTCATTTAATTGATCACGTATGTCGTCCGCAATCTCACGCCAGGTGGCTGGCAAGGCTTCAACTCGCATACGAACTTCATGTGCACTGTCCGACAAACGGGGCAACCAAGCAGCAACGTGTTGTGTGGCGATCGAAATCTGCTCGACCGCTCGCAGGTTGCGAAGTTCAAAATCATCGCGATTTTGCGGCAAAGTTTGATTTTCGATGAAAGCGATCCGAGCGATCAAGTCTTGCAGCTGCGTGCGAAGTTGGTCACTTTTCAGAATATGCCCTAGCAACACGCTCGACTTCTCAAGACCCGGCAGATGAGCTACTTGACCGCGCAAGTTGCGATGATGCTTGAGCGCGAACAATCGATTCCAACCTTGCAACGACAATCGTTCCGCTTCCGTGGCATGATCAACTAGACGCAATTCCACTGCGTCGCCGACATCAACCAGCGCAGGGAACGCCGCCACGATTAAACCACCGCGCCGAATGCCAACTTGCGCCGGCTGCGAATCAAAGTCGACTTGGGTGATGCGACGATCTTTCCAGTCGCTCGTCGTTGCAACTTGCTTCGTAGCCATCATCGATTCTGGCGGGGCGTACTGCGCTTGCAATTCGGCTACATTGCGGCCAGTCTCGACCACAGTGCCCGCATCGTCGACAACGCGAACCAGAAATTGAAGATGCTCGGGCAACTTGGTCCAATCGAAATCGCTTGCACGAATCGGTTCGCCCGCGCGTCGCGAAAGCAATTCGCATAGCACCGTCGTAAACGGACGTTGGCGATCTGCTTTGTTCAGTTCTTCCGCAAGCGACTTCGCAACATCGGGCGCGGGCACAAAGTTGGTTCGCAAATTCTTCGGCAGTGATCGAATCAAGTACAGCAACTTATCTTCGAGCAGACCGGGCACCAGCCACGCGAGCGCCTCGTCACTGATTTGGCGCAATGCGGCTTGAGGAACCGTGACTGTCACTCCATCCGCTTTGTTACCGGGTTCAAAATGATAAGCCAATGGCAACTTCGTCGAACCAACCTGCAACTCGTTCGGAAACGCGGCAGCGAAGTCGACTTTCACTTTCTCTTGATCGGCAATTAAGTCTTCGGGCTTCATCCACAGCGATTTGACCAGAGGCGAGTCTGGGTTCTTGTTTATCCAGGTGCGCAAACTGTTCAAGTCGGTCACTTCAGCCGGGATGCGTTGAGCGTAGAAGCGTTCGAGTTGGTACTTGTCGACAATGAACTGACGCTCGCGCGTCCGTTGAGCCAACTCGTTCATGTCGGCGAGCAGTTCTTGGTTGTGCACATAAAATTTTTCGCGACAACTCCACTCACCCGCAACCAAACCATGCTCGATCAACATCTCGCGGGCCGTCACGGCGTTGATGGGCGCCAAGTTGACGCGGCGTCCAACGACGATCGGCAAGCCGTACAAAGTGCTGCGGCGATAAACCATCGCCGCACCGATCTTGCTGCTCCAATGGGGATCGTAGTACGAGTGCTTTAGGAGATCGCGAGCCGCATGTTCAATCCAATCGACATCCACTTCAGCGATCGTGCGCGCGAAGCGCTTTGTGGTCTCAACGATTTCCGCGGCCATGATCCATTTCGGTTTGCGACGAAACAAACCTGATCCAGGCCACAACGATAACGACATGCCACCAGCGGCTTTGTATTCATAGCTATCGCTCGCGTTGGCGATGCCGCTGAGCAACCCGGCGAGCAGCGATTGATGAATCGCATCGTAACCTTCAGGGCGTTTGATCACTTCCGGTTTCGCGGCAGGCGCATGCCGCTGGTGTTTTCCTTGAGGGCGCATGTCGGGCAACGGCTCAGTTTGCTTCTTTGAGTCGATCGGCGGCAGTTTGATTTTGCGCTGACCGACTTTCATTCCTGAACTGTGCAACAGTTCTTTAAGCTGACGCACAATGTCGGCCCACTCGCGAAAGTTGTTGTGTGAAAGAAAACGTTGATGCAATGCTTTCTGCAATCGCGAGCGGCCAAGATCGCTCCCGAGTCGTTCGTAGAAATCCCACAATCGCAAGTAGCTGAGGAAATCGCTGTGCGGATCGAGGAAAATCGCGTGCGCTTCATCCGCTTGCGGAGCTTGACCTGCGGGACGCTGTCGCGGGTCTTGCGTTTCAATCGCTGCGGCGATGATCAACACTTCTGGCAAGCAGTTGCGTTCGTGGGCTTCGATCAGCATACGACCAACTCGCGGATCACATGGAAGCGCACCGAGTTGACGTCCAACTTTCGTCAGTTCTCCTCGCGCGTCGATCGCATCCAATTCTCGCAGCGTTTTCTCCGCATCGCGAATCGCTTCGGGCGCGGGCGGGTCGAGTAACGGAAACTCATCGAGCGGTCCGAGACGCAGCACGAGACTTTGCAGCAGCACCGCTGCCAGATCGCTTCGACGAATTTCTGGCGTCGTGAATTGGCTGCGAGAATCGTAGTCTTGCTGACTGAACAATCGGATGCACACGCCGGGTCCCAAGCGACCGCAGCGACCGCTGCGCTGGTTGGCGGAGGCTTGCGAGACGGCTTCGATCGGCAGTCGTTGAACCTTGCTGCGTGGAGCGTATCGGCTGATGCGCGCGAGCCCCGTATCAACCACGTAATGAATACCGGGGACTGTCAACGAGGACTCGGCAACGTTCGTCGCCAAAATAATGCGACGTTGATTATGCGGTTGAAAGATCTTGTTCTGATCCGCCTGGCTTAAACGCGCGTACAGTGGCAGCGTTTCAACACCGCGCTGATTGCCGGCTCGTTTGTGATGCCCGCCGAGATGTTTCGCAACGATGCGGATGTCGCGTTCGGTCGGCAAGAACACAAGCACATCGCCTGCACCTTCGTGCAGCAATTCATCGCACGCGTCGGCGATGGCGGACAACTGCATCTGTTCATCAGGTTCTTCATCGATCGAATCGGTTGCGATCGGACGATAACGCATTTCGACTGGATACGTACGGCCGGAGACTTCAATGATCGGCGCGGGGCCTTGTTCGTCAGCAAAGTGGTTCGCAAAACGCTCGGGATCGATCGTTGCCGAAGTGATGATCAGCTTCAGATCGGGACGCTTACCAGAAAGTTGTTTCAGGTAGCCGAGCAAAAAATCGATGTTCAGCGATCGTTCGTGAGCTTCATCGATAATGATCGCATCGTACTGGTCGAAGAAGCGATCGCGTTGCGTTTCAGCTAATAGCACGCCGTCGGTCATCACCTTGATCAAGGTTTGCGGTTGCGTGGCATCGGTGAAACGAATCTTAAAACCAACCAACTCGCCAACTTTGGAGCCAAGTTCTTCAGCAAGGCGACTCGAAACGGCGCGAGCTGCCAGACGCCGCGGTTGCGTGTGACCGATCATCGCGCGGCGACCAAGGCCAGCTTCGAGGCACAACTTCGGCAACTGCGTACTCTTACCCGAACCCGTTTCACCACACAGCACGATTACTTGTCGCGACTGAATCAAGCCGATGATCTGCTGGCGATGCGCTGTGATCGGCAGCTCCGGATCGTAATTCAAAACTGGGATACTGGCCGCGCGCTGTTCGCATAACTCGGCTGATTTTTCCGCCGCGAGTTGCCAAGCGGCCTGTCGGTCACTTTGACGGGCACTTTGACGCTCGGCACCTGCGTTCGACTGAGCGAGTTGTTGCCATTGCCGCAGTAATCGATGCCGATCCGCTTGCATTACCTGCTGTAAAATCGCAGGAGCATTTCTACTTGAAACCGTCATCGATAAGTCATTTTTCCATTGGTCCGGCGAAGTTATTTCTATTGAGTTCTACTTCAACGATTCGTAGTGGTAAAGCTCTAAATGATCGCTGGCTGCGTTTCCATTCGTTCGCGGCCATAAGTGTCTACCAGCGAATCTTGTTGAAGGTTTGCATAAGTTTTTCACCGCGGTTAGGGTTGAGTTGCTTTACCCAATTGATCCGGCCGAGAAGATGACTGCGGAAATCGGAATGCTCGTCGCGATTCTGGTCAACTGGTCCGAATTTCACACAGTTGTGAAGCACGGCTCGCAGTTGATCGTAAGTGTCACGCTCGATATTGACGCGACGATTGATCACAATTCCGGCTGCGAATTGGCGGGTTGCTTGCCGCATGAGCCGCGTCTTGCGAAAGTTCACTTCGAAACCTTCGTCGAGGGCGATGATGGCGACTTGCTGCGAAAAGGCCTTCACCGTTCGCCCAAAATCAGGCTCGCCAGAGAACAGTAGATCGTCGGCATAGCGGGTGTAGTTAACTCCCGCTGAAGCCGCTAAACCCGCCAGACGAAAATCGAGTCGATAGGCGATCAAGTTTGCAAGTTGCGGCGACGACGGTGCACCTTGCGGCAAGTGACGACGGCAGTAAAGCGATCGCAAACGGTCGCGGGCGGCTCGATCGAGATCCAAGTAACCGTTCAGCAAAGATCGTTGTTCGTTTTCTAAAGCTGTTTCAAGCGAACTGAGCGTGGCGGAAGCGGTACAGAGGTTGGTCAGCAGTTGCGTGATGGCGTAAGGATAGCCCAAGCTTCGAAAGAGCCCGAAAACTCGCGTCGCTGTAATCGACGGAAAGAAATCGGCGAGGTCCATTCGCAAGACTATGGCGTGACCAACGTGCGGCTGAACATACGAAATCGCTGAACGACCGCGCGTGAATCCATGCGAGGCTGTGTGAGCGGGCACAGCGTTCAGTATTTGTGTGGCGATCTTTCGCTGCACAGCTTTGAGGCGCACTTTCGGAGCCTCCAGCAACCTGGCACCACTACGACGCTTGCGAATGATTTTGATGCGGTAGTGCGAATGTCGCTCTTCAGATAACCATTGCGTCAGAGCGATTGGCAGCCCGAACAACTCCGCTAAGGCAGTGACACTGGCGATTTCGGGGATGTCCCAACCGTTGGGAAATGCCAACGAGGTTCGCATCGAAACGGGTTTGTAGCGATTGGCGAGTTCAAGGCGGCGAAGCAAGCGTGCTGGAAACTCTCTGCCAAGCGTCGATCGCCGCAGGAACTTGATCAACATTTGCCGCGAGGGCGGATACGGAAAACGTGCCTTCAACGCGAGGGGAAGCGTATGAGCCTTCGAGTTCTTGCGAGTAACGCGGGTGATAATTCGCGTTAGTTCCTCTTTAGTCCAGTTCGAATCGAGTAAAGCGATCGCCAACTGATCGATCTTCTTCATGCTCAGTCGATCGCCTCATGCAGGATAAGAAATAAATGCAATCGTCAACTCAACCGAACTAGTCTGCGATGAGACATTATGCGTCGCGACGCATCGATTCTCATCATGGAAATCCTTACTTCGAACCTGCGCGTGGGTAACCCATGCGAGACAACTTGGTTAAACGCGAACGTCGAACCGTTGCCAGCTTGAACTGACGATTGCAGTCACATTATGAAGTGGTCGAATTTCGATTGCTACTAGTGAAAAGCTGGTTGATTGTTGAAGCAAACTTTTTCGATACTGGCAACGACGTTGTAAATAAGCAGTTACTTTGGTGAAAACTGATGGCAAATACTCGACCAACTCGTAGAAGTGCAACGAAGCGGAGTGATTTTGCCCTTATCGATGGGGAGAAAGTGAGCTATCCTTTAGAGACTTTAGAAATGTTGGAACTCTAGTTGATCCCTTGCAGCGGACTTGCGTGCCTGAGGATTTGGAAAACTCCTGATGGCAAAAACGTTCGCTGATCTACCAATTATTGAAACTATTCAAGCAGCAATTCGCGCGGAGGGCTACACAACTCCGACGCCAATCCAGGCTGCTACTATTCCGCCACTGTTGGAAGGCCGCGATCTGCTTGGTTGCGCTCAAACTGGAACTGGAAAAACCGCGGCATTCGCGATTCCGATTTTGCAGTTGTTGCACGCCAAACCGCAGAAGGCGACTCCGAGGTATCCGAACGCATTGGTTCTCGCTCCAACCCGCGAGTTGGCGGTGCAGATCACGGAAAGTTTCGAGACCTACGGCAAAGGACTTCGACTCCGATGCACGTCTGTGTTCGGGGGCGTTGGGCAAGCGTCGCAAGTTAGCGCGATGTCCAAGGGCGTGCATATTTTGGTCGCCACGCCTGGGCGTCTGCTCGATCTGATGGAGCAAGGTCACATCTACTTGGATCGTCTCAGCTACTTTGTGCTCGACGAAGCCGACCGGATGTTGGACATGGGTTTCATGCCCAGTTTGAAACGCATCGTGCGAGCGCTGCCCAAGCAACGACAATCGATCTTTCTTTCAGCTACGATGCCGCCGCCGATCGCCGAGTTGGCGGGCCAGTTGCTGCATGATCATGTGAGTGTCATGATCACGCCTCCCGCTACGACGGCTCAGCGCGTGACGCAGCGAGTTATGTTCGTTGCGAAAGATGACAAGCGTCAACTGTTGGAAACGTTGCTCGAAGAGAACGCGCTCAGCAAAGTACTTGTGTTCACGCGTACCAAGCATGGTGCAGATCGCTTGTGCAAGCAACTGCGTTTTTCGGGCTTGGCGATCGATGCGATCCATGGCAATAAATCGCAGGGAGCGCGTCAACGCGTGCTAACTGAGCTGAAGAACGGCAAGCTGCGCGTGTTGGTGGCAACGGACGTCGCGGCTCGCGGTATCGACGTTGATGCGATTTCGCACGTGATCAATTACGAGATTCCAACGGATCCCGAAAGTTACGTGCATCGCATCGGGCGAACTGCTCGGGCTGGCGAAACGGGTGAAAGCATATCGTTCTGCGATGTCGATGAAGTACCTAGTCTGCGCGACATCGAGAAAGAGATCGGTCAATCGATTCCAATCGATCGCGACCAGCCTTACCATTCCGATGAAGCCGAGCGTGGAAGCGGTCGCGGACCAAAGGGACCGCGTGTGCGAGGGCCTCGCGGTCAGTCGAATGGATCATCGCGTGGCGGGTCGCGCGGAACCAGTCAACCGCGGGGTGATTTTCGCAGTGCCAAGAAAGCTTCCACATCCTTCTCGAGCGAAACTCCGGCGGAAGCACCGCGTCGCAAGCGTTCCATCAGCGGCAAGGTGAAAAAGGTAAAAACTGAGGCTCGCAAGTCGTATGGCTTTGCACATGCGAAGCCGAAGTCGAATGGCAAGAAGCGGCCGCCACGGTAGGCTATTCGGCAGTTCTCGTACTCGTACTCAGGCACAGCGGGTACTCGTTCTCGTTCTCGTACTCGCATTCCTGCCCGTGCCGGGTGCTGTCGAATCGAGTACGTGTATGAATTCATTGAGTGCGTGATGGCTTTAGTAATATGCCTCGCTAGGGCAGGAATTGGAATTCGGGGGCGTTGAGTAAGGCCCAAGCGGCGTCTTCAGCTCGGCTGCGCCAGTCGTCGTTTAAGCGTTGAGTCGGCTCGGGTCCTGCGCTGACTTCGCGCTCGATATCCCGTACCAACTCGTTCGACTTCACGTCAAAGTGGTTCGACCAAGTAACAAAGCCGCGGTGAACTGGTGGCAGTCGTTCGGTCTGCGGCGGTTCTTGCACGCGTGTTTCAAAGCCTTCTTCAAGTGAGCTCACGAACGTTTTGCTCTCTTCGGCGCTTGGATGGCGACTGAGGATGCGAAGGAACAAACGATCGACGAACTGCTCAGCCGATTCCGCTTTCAAAGCTTCCGCGGTCAATTCGGACTGATCGGTGAGGCGAGTGACCCAGCCCGTTAGATTGCCGTTGGCGACGACGCCGGGTTGCACGACGTTAGGTTCGGTCTCGCGATGACTTGTCGGCGATTGGCGGGATGATCGCCAACCGAACGCTTCCAAGCACTCAACAACCGAAGCGGCTTTGGGCAACGCCAGACTTGGTCGATCGCGTTCGTTGGAAAGTGACGTCAATTGCCAAGCCTTTTTTGCTGGGCCGAGATTCAAGAAATTCTGAATCGACTGCGAAGCTTCGGGATCGAACGTCACCGCCTCGGTTTCCAGAGGAACGCCAGTAACTGCATGCGCCGCATCGACGACTTGCTCAGCCGTTAGACGACGGTGCCAGGGCGCTGCAAAGGCGATCGCGCGATCCAGCTTCGCACCTTCGACGGATTTGCGTTGGTAGATTTCGGATGCAGTGATCCATTGCACGAGTCGCTTGAGATCATAACCGCCAGCGACAAATTCACGGCTGAGGTAATTCAGCAGAGCTTCGTTGCGAGGCGCGAGCTCATTCCAATCGTCCACCGAGCTGACCAAACCCCAACCGAACAGGCGCGTCCAAACGCGATTTACAATCACCTGTGGAAAGCGTTGATTCTCGGCTCGGGTGATCAGCACCGCTAGCCGCTCGCGGCTTGAATCGGGGCGGCCCAGCAACTGCAAATCGACATCGCCGGTACCGAACTCCGCCGCAGTTTCGAACGGCCAAGTTGGTTCGATCTTATCGCCGGGTTGTAGAGTCAAAGTGATCGGTGACTCGCGTCCTTTGCGATCGAAGAACTCTTTCGGCACACTGCTGGTGGGCGGTACTTCGATTGTTTTGCGTTTGAGCATCGCACCAACTTGAAACAGTTCGGCTTGTTTCCATGGATGATAGGGAGCATCGTGGCAACGGGCGCATTTCATGTCGACCGCTAAGAATGCGCTGCCGATGATGTGCGCCTTTTCCGCCATGGGAACATCGTTTTCAGCAGCCATTTCGAAACCCGCAGCGGCACCAGCTTGACTGTCGCCCTCCATGCGAATCAACTCGGTCACGAAGCGGTCCAGCGGCTTATTCATCAGCAGTGCATCGTGTAACCACCAGCGAAACGGCCCGCTGTTATTCAGACTCGGTTTCAGAATGTTCGGATTTTCAGCGAGTACATCTTGCCAGTAGCTCGTCCAGTGATCGGCCCAGCGGTCGTCCTGCAGCAACGTTTCGACAACCGTCGCGCGTTTGTTCGGTGCAGTGGTTTGTTCAAATGCAAGCACTTCGTCAGCCGTCGGTGGGACTCCCACGATGTCCAAGCTCGCTCGACGTAAAAACTCAGCGTCGGAGATGGTGCGATACCAGGACTGCTTCGCGACTTCATCGGCAGCCTCAGTCGTCAAGCTGGCGCCAACGAATCGGTCGATTGCGGTCTGTCCGGAGAGAACGGGATGCGATTCTGGAATGTCGAGCGGCGGTGAAGTTGCGAGATGTTGCTTTGCCAATTCGTGGCGGCGATCCCAAAAGGCATCTTCTTCGCGACTGGATTCGGTCAGCAGTTGGCGATCAAGTTGAACGAGATCCTGTTCGATGCGATCGCGGTATTGTTCAAACTCGAGATCGACCAGTTGAACGAGATCGGGTCCTGTGCCGACTAACGAAAACATTTGATCGCCGACTCGGTAGGCTAAGAGAGTTTCGCCGGTTTCGCAGCGGGTGCTCGAAGAACCGATTTGCGATTCAAGGATGAGTTCAACTTTGGAATCCGCAATGTTGACGACTTTGCGAGCTTCATTGTCGCCGACACGTGGCACTCGCAACCAGGGCATATCGGGTTCGTAAACGATCATCGGTTGGTGAGCGTCAGGATTCAGGCGGCGTGGAGGCGTAGACAAAACGACTTCGCCATTCAGCCACACGCGAGCTAGCCCAGGGCTGCGCAGTAGCAACTCAACTTCGCCGTGCGGCAACGGAACCTTCGCAAACGCGCGCAACAGCACCGGACCTTTCCAAACTTTGCGAACACCGCCAGCGTCATACTGCAATGGCAATCGATGCAGGGCTAAGTGCGGCAGTGACAAACGAACAGCTTCCTTCGGTGCAACCATTGGAAAGGCTGTGTGACTGACTGCGGCGGGATGGAGTGTGACAGTGACGCGATCTTCATCCGCCGCCGTGGGCCAAGTCGGAACGCGAGGGATTACCTTGCGACGCGCCTTGAGTTCATTCGCATTAACGATTTCTCGATAGACGCGAATATCGTCGACAGAGCCAACGAGGCTGTTATTGGGATCACCACCGCGTGCCGAACCGATCCAAACGGCATCGTTGTCCTGAATGGGAGGCAACTTGGTTGCGCCACCCATATCCCATTTGCCCTTCGTCGATTCGCCGTCAACGAATCCTTGAATGCTGCTGGGGTCACCGAACTTGTAACTGATTGCGACATGATGCCACGATCCGTCGGCAGCGAATCCGCGATTGCCTGTCCAGCGATGATAAGTCGACTTGGATTGCGAATCGGGATCTTGTGTGGCGAAAAGAAAGCTCGGCTTGGCTTCCTGTCCCGCTCCGGTCAATCGCAACGCGTAGTTTTGATTCTCAACGGTTTTCTGTTCGTAAGTGCGGCCTTTGCCAACGATGTAGACGTTTGAACCGTTGCCGATGCGATCCAGTTTTACCCAAGCTTCTAACGTGATTGCGTCGCCGTTTGTGAAGGCGAGTTGATCGGCCGATTGATCCGCGGCGATTCGTAGGTGCGCGCCAGCTTTTGTAAACGACAGCGCTCGATTGGACTTGGGCATACCTACGAACAGTTCGGCGTTTGGTCCATCGGCTTCAATCTTGGCTTCGCCGATCAATTGCTCGGCGAGTTGTTCCGAGGTCGGTCGGTCTTCAAAGTTCAGATTGAGCACAGCGGCTGAGGCTTCGACGGCGAGGTGTGGGTCAGCAGCGATTGCATCAGCGACTGAACTGATTGCGAGAAATCCAGCAAACGCAGTTGCCAAAAGAAACGCTGAAAGCAACTGTGCATTTGGATACGCAAATTGCCGCTGTGTCAGTGAGGATGACATAACGCCGCCTTTAGGGGATTTGATTGGCTAATGAACCGAAGCTGAGAGGTTCCAATATGACACAACTGCGAGCGTATGGCAATTTCGCTTGCCGTGTTGGGTAGCCCCAAGTCGACTCGATGGGCTGAAAAATTTTCGTGAGCGGCTGGACGCTCAATGGCCGATGGCAGGCCGCTAAAGTGAACTAAAGGAATCGCGTGATCCCTGACAGAAAGCGTGTCAGGAATCTCCGGTTTGTGTTTCGAAAATCATTTTGCAAGAGCCAAATTCATCTGATAGATTCACCACGTTCTCTTTCAGGCGGAAGAGTTGATTTGTGCAAAGCGGCTTCGTTGAGCTTTGCGTTTTCATTCATCCGTCTTTTAGAGGAACGGCAATATGCAGGCGACACGAAGGAACTTTGTAGCGGCGCTGTCGACGACCGGTGCGATCGCTTTGTCGGGAATATTGGGTGAGTATCGTGTGCGGGGTGCTGAGGCTTGGACCGAAGACGCGCCGGTTGCAACTAAGCCTGCACGAATACTTTTCAATGAGAATCCGCTGGGCCCTTCGCCGCGGGCGATTGCAGCGGTGCAGCAAGCGGCTTCGGTGTGGGGTCGTTATCCGCTGGGTGAAGCGCCGATTCTGGAAACAAAGCTTCGCAAGCTTCATGGACTGCCCTACAACGAAAGTGTGCCGGGACTTTCGTTAGCCCGCATGCCAGCGCCGGCTGGTGACACCGGATTGCTATTGGGCGTTGGGTCGTCGGAGATTCTCAAGGCGATCGCGTGGGCGTATTGCTCGGGTGGTGGCAACGTCGTTGAAGCGCACCCAGGATATTCAGCTTTGGGTGCGGAAGCGGAGCAGATGCCGAATTCGACTGCGACGCGGCGCATGATTCCGCTCGACGCTAACAATCGGCTGGACGTGGCTGCGATGTTGGCAGCGATCGACAAAGACACGAAGGTTGTCGTGGTCTGCAATCCAAACAATCCGACCGGCTCGACGATCTCGCTTTCGCAGATCGAACAGTTCGCCAAAGCGACTCCTGCAGAGGCGCTATTGTTAGTCGATGAAGCTTACATCGAGTTCTTGCCGAACGCGCAGGCGGTCTCGGCGATTGAGTTGGCCAAGAGCTGTAAGAATGTGTTGGTTGCGCGAACCTTTTCCAAAATTTATGGCTTGGCGGGTTTGCGTGTCGGTTACGGATTGGCGGCGACTCCTGTCATTGAGAAATTGCGGCCCTATATGCTCGGTGGGCTTTCGTTGAGCATGGCGGGTGTGGTGGCGGCCACCGCTGCGCTTGAAGATCAAGAGCACATTCAAACGACTCGCGATTTGAACCTTAAGATTCATGAAACTTGGAAACGCGAGTTCCCGCGATTGGGTTGGAAAATGACGCCGAGCGATGCGTGCTTCGGTTGGGTGGATGTGGGACAGGACTGCCGCGAGTTGGTAACGTTTCTCGCCGCTCGCAACGTTCTCATTAGCGGTGGAGGGCGCTGGGATTTGCCAAACTTTGTACGCATCTCGATCGGTACCGAAGAGGAAAACGAGCGATTGATAGCTTGCGCGCGGGCCTTCAGGTCGGTTTAAGGGAGGGCTGGAAGGGTCAGTGCTTAAACAGGTGAATCGCGGAAGGGGCTTATTTATGGCGTTGAGATTTTGATGCTTGTTGAGCACAATGGAGGCATCTGCCGATCGCTCTCGCGGCTGAAGCTGGTTGCCGGACTGGCTCTCGAATCCGAATTTCCTCCTCTGAGCACTGAAATCCATGCCGATCAAACTGAAATGCTCATGCGGTCAAGCACTCAGCGTTCCCGACAATCTCGCCGGTAAGACGGGGAAGTGTCCCAAGTGCCAAAAGCCGCTGCAGATTCCGAAGTTGACAGCTCAGCCGACTGCGCAGGCGACCGCCCAGCCGACTGGAGCTGGACCGGCGTCTGCAACTTCGAAAGCTGCACCAGCGAAGTCCACAGCGGCTACTGCCGCTGCTGCCACGGCAACAAAGCCGAAACCAAAGCCCACTGTGCCTGTCGTTGCGGCTCAGGCAACGAACAAGTTTGATAGTCTGTTAGATGAAGTTGGCTTGACGAAAAAAACTGGGCCGGTGTGTCCGAAGTGTTCGGCTCCGATACGACCTGGCAGTGTGTTGTGTACCGCCTGCGGATTGAACTTTGAGTCGGGCGAGCAAGCGATGGGCTTTGAAGCGGCTGCCGAGAGTCTTGAGTTTCGGAACGAGTTTCTGCAGGAAGCCGCTTCGAACATGGTGCGCGACGTCAAGATGGATGAGCGTCGCGAGAAAGCGGGCTTGCCATGGTGGATGTTAATGTCGTACTTGATCGGTGCGATTATTTTGTGTGGAGCGGGTGTAGTGATCGTTGACGGCAAATTCGGTACACCTGAACCGGCTGGAACACCGATCGGCAAGATTCAGCGTTTGCCGGTGTTTGTGGTCTTAGGAATCACGGCGATGGTTACGGGCCAATGCATTCATCTTTTCGCGCACCTGAGCGTTGTGGTGTTCGGATTTAAGCGCGGAGTTGGTCCGGGGTTTGGTTGCTTGTTCGTTCCGTTCTTCTCGTATGTGTACGCGATCATGAACTGGGCTGACAACCGGCAAGCGATCATGGCAATTTTCATGTCGATCGTTACGGTCAGCGCCGGCATCGGTTTGATCATCGCTGGTGGTGGATTCGGAACGTTACAAACGCTCAGGTAACGCTCAGGTAATTAGTTGCGAGAATGGCCGACATTGGCCAGCTAGGAAGGCGTTAGCCATGGCGGCAAACACAAAAAAGCCTCGACACGGCGCTGTTGGCGTGGTGGTTGAGGCTGGGAAATTTCTGGTGATTCGTCGCAGCTTGACTGTCAGAGCGCCGGGTTTGTTGTGCTTTCCCGGTGGAGCTATTGAACAAGGTGAAACTCCGGAGCAAGCTGTTGTGCGCGAGTTGGAAGAAGAACTCGCACTGGTTTCACTTTCTGCCAAGCACTTGTGGCACAGCCGAACTTCTTGGGGCACGCTACTGGAGTGGTTGCTGGTAGAACGGCATTGCGAGTCGCAGCCGGTTGCCAATCCACGCGAAGTCGCGGAGGTGATGTGGTACGAAGCCGATGACCTGCTAAAGCAGCGCGATCTGTTGGGAAGCGTGCCCGATTTCTTTGCTGCATGGGCTTTGGGGCATTTCGAGTTGCCCGAGGCGGCTGGCGAACCCAATGGTCGCTGGAAGGCGCTTGCTCGAGGTTGAGTTCAGCTTGACCGTTTGTTTTCCGAAAGGCATACAGATGGATGAACAAGAATCACAAGAGAATCGCAATCAGCCGGAATTGAAGTACGGCAACATTACAGAAGCAATCATTGGTTGCGCGTTTGAAGTGATCAACGAACTGGGCGCTGGCTTCCTGGAAAGTGTTTACGAGCGAGCGATGGCGATAGCCCTCCAACAAAAAGGCTTCAAAGTCCAGTGCCACCATCCTATTCAAGTGTTTTTCCGTAACAAAATTGTCGGCGAGTTCTACGCTGACCTCTTTGTTGACGAAAAGGTTATTGTTGAATTGAAGGCAGTGAAGGCAATCGCGCCTGAACACCAAGCGCAGACCATCAATTACTTGAAAGCAACTGGGATTGAAGTTGGGCTGCTTATCAACTTCGGCAGCTCAAAACTTGAGTACAAACGCTTTACACGCACGAAGTGACCGCCATTCAGGGCCACCATCAATCGGGCTGGGGTGAACATTGACTGCAGGGCATTCGATGGTGACGAACTGAGTGAACATGGATTAACAGGATGGTCAGGATGGTCAGGATGTTGCGATTGGGGGATTCGAGGGTCTTGATGAGTGAGCTTCTAGGAATTGATCTTTGAGTTGTAACCCTGTCTATCCTGCGAATCGATGTTTATGGCACTCGATTGTTGAGTTGAGTGAGCATGGATTAACAGGATGATCAGGATGTTGCGCTTGAGGGATTCGAGGGGCTTGATGAGTGAGCTTCTAGGAATTGATCTTTGAGTTTGTAACCCTGTCTATCCTGCAAACCGATGTTTATGGCACTCGATTGTTGAGTTGAGTGAGCATGGATTAACAGGATGATCAGGATGTTGCGCGCGAGGGATTCGAGGGTCTTGATGAGTGAGCTTCTAGGAATTGATCTTTGAGTTGTAACCCTGTCTATCCTGCAAATCGATGTTTATGGCATTTGATGGTTGCGCAAAGAATCAACGTTAGTTCTCGTCGCTCAGTTCGGGGAAGATTTCGCTGTTGAGGTTCTGTCGGCCAACGAGTGACTTGGTGCGGGCGAGAAAGTCGAACTTGAAGTTGGCAACTTGCTGCTCGGTAAGTTCCAAAGCTTCGGCGGCTTCTTTGTTGCCGAGGCCGACGACAAACAGCAGTTCGATGCACATCAGTTTCGCCCAATCACCGCGTTCCTGCCACTTTTGTATTTGGCTGCGAAGGGCTTCGACAATCGCTTGTTCCTCCATCTGGCGGCGTTCACCGCTGCGGGCGATGCTGCTGGCGCCGCGAGCTGAGGAAGAGACGATTTGCCAAGGCGAGCTGGATGAATCCGCGGCCGTTTGTGAAATCGCGATAGCCGGTCGTCGACCTTCGCGGCGCAACACGTCGGTCAACTTGTAGGCACAAATAGAAAACAGGTAGCCCTCAAGCGGTCGACGTCGATCGTAGTTGGGTAGGCTATTGAGAAAACCGATGAACGTCTCCTGAACGATATCTTCGCTGGTGCTGCGATTTCGAATTCGGCTTTCGACGAAGGCGAGCAGACGGCCTTCGTAACGGGCGATCAGATCTTCCCACGATTGGCTGTTCCCTTGGCTAATTCGTTCAATGAGTAATTGATCTGCATCGCTCGCTTCGCTCATCGGCCGCTCATATGCTCGTGAATAATGATCTGGTTTCCGTTCAGTGTGTTCACATGAGTCGTTTTACGCAAGTTGCCAGATCGATCCGCGTGCGATTCGATCGCACCGGTTGGCAATATTGTTCCTTGAAACTCCTGTTCTTGTGAAGTGTGAAGCACACGGACTTTTGTTGACACGAGTGAGGCGAGAACTAATACAGCCGGCAACATCAAAAAACCAAGCAGGATCATCGTTTTGAAGAGCATGCTGAATGCGGAACGACGTACGGTTGTAGGTCGTTCGGCTTGTGGTTTCGCTGGAGGTAATTCAGCAGAACGATGCCCACGTCGCAGCACGAAGTGAAATATAGAAACCAGTGCAAGTGCTGATACCAGTGCCGCGCCCAGTGGTGCTAGTCGCGTCCGTTGTTCCGCTTCGACATGCCACTTTTTAAATAGCTCACGCTGTTCAGGAGTCACACGCACGGTTACCCACTTTTGAAACATAGATCCTTGGCTGGTCGCTAGTTCGCAGAGGTAGCCGCGTGAATCATCGATCAGGTTTCTACGAATGTACTCGGCGTTGATCGGCATCTTCGATGCAGCGCCTTGTTCATTCACCACTTCTTGATCGATATAGTTGCGAACAGTGGCAACGAGTGGTTCGTCGAGGGCTTCATCCGCTTCGAGCTCCTCCACGGTCGGCAGCGAACCGATATAGAGGAAGTGTTGATTGCTGGTGTAGTCCGGTGCAGCGCCAACCCAGGCTGGTCGATCTGCGGGCATGATTGGTTTGATGCCTGGTTCAACGGACAGCGTCCGCACCGCATCGTTTGCCCGCAATGCATCGCTTGATTGTGCGTTTTCGGACGCTGCGCTTGAGGAAGCTGAGTCGTTTGCTGTCGCTGCTGTATCGTCGCTGGACGCAAGCGAACTTAGTTCCGTGCTGCTGGTGACTTCGGCTGCGCTGGTGCTTTCATTGGCAACATCGGACGATGCAACTGAAGGTTCTGCAACTGAAGATTCTGCAACTGAAGATTCATCCGGTGCGGGAGCGTTTTCCGAGGCTGATTGTGCAACGATTTTTGGGGCAGGTGGTTCACCCGGATCAGCAGCAGCGACTGCAATTTCGGCTGCTTCCTGAGCGTTTGCCATGTGTTGATTGGTCGGCGCAATGAAAGTCGCGAGAGCTGCGATTGCGATCCATCCCAGCCAAGATGCTTGCGGTCGATGGTGTACGTGCTCGCTCATAACCGTGGCTCCTTCGAGCTTCGAAAACCGGACTTTGATCGGATGTTGGATTGAAGGCGGAATGAAATTCGTTATGAAATTCGATTGCATTGGTATTGGCTACGCTGCGTTAGCTTGATGCACGTTTAGGCGATCGTTCGAGTTGATCCAGGGGCTGGAAAGTTGAATTGCGATGGAAGTGCCTGCAGCCATGATGGCGATCCAAGGTTGAGGGAACGCGATGACTAAGTGAATCAAGCTGGCGACTACAACGCTCCAGATCACTGCCCAGAAGCTGAAGCGTGAGCGGCGAAGCGGATCGACTTGCTTCCACCACTGAACGCTGCCCATCAGCAGTGGAAAGTAAGCGAGGAAAGCTGGTAGCAGCGGTTCGTGGTCGGCTCCAAAGAAACCGTTCCAACGCGCCACTGGCAATTCGCCCATTCGTTCTTGTGCGATCTGATCCCAAGGGACCATCAAGTAGTTGCTGAGTACGTAAGCGACGCCACCGATAGCGAAACCTGCGGTTAGTTGCACAAAGCTGCGGATGGCCCAGTCACCTTCTTCCCGCTGCCAACGTTTGCCCAAAGCGATCGCAACCCAAGCGGTCATCAGTGAGACGACTGCAACCCAGATCATTCCCATGAACAGCGGTTGGACTTCGCGACCAGAGCCGATTTGGAAAGTTGCTGCTAGTGCGCTGAACACTGCGATCACAGCGGCCGCGCCTAACCAGCTACCAGTAACTTCGCTCCACACCACTCCGCGTTTCACCTGAGCCAACTGGCTTCGCTTCGCAACTCGCCATTGCTTTAGACTCAATGGCCGATTGGCGGCGACGGGGCGAGGAATAACAGGTGGCGCTGGTTGAACGGGCCGCGGTTGGTTAACGAACGGCTGGGCAACTTGCGCTGGATATCGGGGAACTTGAGGTGCGTGCGCGTACTGTTGTTGTCTGGCGATCGGCGGGGTCGGCCCTTTGGCAATCCACCAAATTGCATAGTAAGGTACATACAACATCAGACCCATCACGAGCACCGAGATTAACCAGCCTGCGTTTAGGACACAGATCATGATGATTAAACCCAAGAGCACGAAGCGTGAGCCTGGTGTTAGGTTCAGCTCGTTCCACTTGCGGTTGATGCCCATCCAACCTTGCTTTAGGCTGCGCGCGATCGGTTCTTCGTAGCGCGCGGTTTGAACTTGCGGCGAAACAAAACCAGCCTTCGGTGTATTGGGTGCGGCGTGATTTTGCGCTACGTAGTTCGGTGCTGGATTGCGCTGTGGATTAACCTGTGCATTAATCGGGCGAGCGCCTGCGTGCCCGAAACGCGGAGGTTCGGCTTGGTTCAGGTTTGGATTAACGACGGGTGGTAGGTGATCGAATTTTGTACGCACCAACAAGTACCGATCGTCGACTTCCATTCCTAGCGGGCGGACCATTTCGCGGACATCGCTGTAACGAGCGGCTGGGTTTTTTTGCAGCGAACGAGCGACCACGGTGCGAATCGGTTCCGGCACAAGCGACAGATCGGGGTCTGCGGTCAGGTGTTTCATGATGATTTCCTGCGTGCTTTCGCCGTCGAAAGGCACTGTGCCCGTCGCCAGTTCGTATAGCATCACACCCATCGCATAGATATCGATCTCTTTGCCGTATTCCCCTTTGCCGATCTCGGGCGCCATGTAGTGGAACGTGCCAACGCTTTCGGTCTGCCCGCCGCGGCGCGAACAGGAAATGTACTTCGACAGACCGTAGTCGCCGATTTTGACGATACCTTCATCTTCGAAGATGTTGGCAGGCTTTAGGTCGCGATGAACGATGCCGTGATCGTGCAGATAAGCGACGCCGGCAGCCAACTGTCCGAACCAACGATGGAGTTCATCGAGGGGCAGACCGTGCGGATGCTGTTCCATCGCGTCGCGCAGACTGCAGCCGGAGACGTACTCCATGACGATCCAGCCTTGATTGTGCGCATCGAATTTGATGTCGTAGAGGCTGATCAAGTTTGGATGTTTGAGGTTCAAGCAGTGTTTGACGCCGCGGACTTCGACGTCAAGGTTGCGTTGGATTTGCTTTAGGGCAACTTCTTTACCAGCGTCGTTGATGGCAAAGTAAACTTCGCCGAAACCGCCAGCTCCCACTCCGCGCTTGATCGTGAAGCCTTCTAAGGGTTTGTCGCCGTTTCCATATGCAAACTTCATGGCATTCCCCTGGACATCGATTGGCTGAGCTGTCGAATTGACTTCGTTTTTTTTGTTTCTCAGGAGTTGGATCATGACAGTTTCGATCCTCAATTAGACAGCAACTTAAACGTTTTGACGACAACTTCGGTTAGTTAGGATTCGTCTGCGACTCTTGAATATTGGCCTGAAAGCAAACGGTTCCGGGCGCGAAATGCGAACTTAATGGGATCTTCAAACGTATCGCCCGCGATTGCATGTTGGCACTTCACTCCACACTGAGGGAAAAATCTTCGCCGCGGAGGCGCATCCCGGACACGATTGGAATCTGGCCTTGGGTTTTTTGACCATTAACTTCGACTTCGGCCAGCGTTCTGAAGCACCAACCGTCAGCTTGACGGAACATCAGCAACTCATTTTTCCAGAGCGGGCATTTCACGTGGCTGCCGGGATTCGGTCCGATCACACAGGAATCGGCTAGTAACAGAACCGCATCAACACTGGGCTTCCACTTATTCAAACTCAGCAGATCCAAACGTGCGGTCGCGCTGAGCGGGTTGGGTTTTGAAAATCCCACACGCACTCGGCGCCCGAGTTGCAGGACGCTGCCGTCGCCAAGCAATTGCGGGCGGTCGACGGAGATATCGTTCAGCCACATTTGTTGCAGCGGCTGAATTAGGTAGTCACCGCCGCTGCGCCGGATGGCTACCGATTGGCGGCTGAGATCGCCGACGATGCCGACGTCTGCCAAGCTGCCACTGACGGCTTGTCCGAGCACTATTTCGTCTTGATCACAACATAGAAATCCGCCGATACCATCGATCCATAGCACGCGGCGCGCCGCGCCGACCGTGTCGGAGGCGTCTTTCGCGCCACCGCCAAGGGCATGCATGCCGACAGCCTGGGTGCTGCGAGTTAAAGCGGAGTAGTGCTTCATGTTCTGATCCTCGCGATCCAAACGAACCGGTTTCAGTTCGTGATTGAGTTGGTGCTGTTTGAATCTCAAAAGTCCCATTGTAGTCTTCGCCTGCGGAGTGCGAGTCTTTGATTCAAGCGTGACGAGGTGGCAAAAAAATTGCTGTAGCGAGAGTTTTCAGTTTTCAGGGCTACGGGTTTTTGGTTTTCAGGGCTACAAGGGCTACAAGGGCTACAAGGGCGTCAGGGGGCGTGTTAGGGGCGTCGTCGGGCGGGTGCTTCGAAAAAAAGCCGCTTATGAAAACAGAACCGGGCACTGTCGCTCGTGGTCGGCGGCGACAGTACCCGGATCATTTGGAATCACAAGTTTTTGAAGCGAACGCGGTTGAATCTAACTAGTTGCTATCGGAGCTCACTAGCGATTCGATCTCGGCTCGACCTTCACCGAAGTAGTCAGCGATGTCGTCGAGCAAGTCTTCTTCGGCTGGTTCGTCGAGTTGAATCGTGCCTTCGAGAGCACCTTCGCTGGCGACCAAGCGTTCTGCGACATCGATCCGAGTTCGGATGTCGTCGAGCAGTTGGCGTGTATTGCTAAGGTGGCTGTCGTCGATCGAGACTGGGCTGGAGGTCTGAGCGACTTCAACCATAGTCATGCGAGCTTGCAGGTTTTCCACTTCGACTTCCAATTCACGTTTGGCGGCGAGCATCCCGTCGAGTTTACGACGAGCGGCATCGAGGTTCTTCTCGCGAGCTGCCAGCACTTGGCTCAGCTTCGCCGTGGTCTCTTCGTGGACTTGGAATTGCTTGAAGCGATTCGACAGGTCCTCTTTGACTTGGCCTTCGGTGTAGCTGCGACCGGCGTACACGAAGCGAACGGAGCCGCTTTCGAGGTCGCCTTTAAGCCGCATGATGTCGCCGCGGCTCTTGGCCAGTTGTTCTTCCTTGGTCTTGATTTCACTGGCCAGTCGTTGCACGCCGCTTTCTTCGCGGGCGACAACTTGCAAGTTGCGAGCGATCTCAGGCTTTAGATCTTGGATCATCTGCCGAGCTCGTTTGATTTCCCAATCGATGGGCACACTGTCGCGAACGGTGTCACTGGCGGTGCGAAGACCGGTTCGCATGTAGCTCCATGCACCAGTGCTAGCAAGGGCGACCGTGCTGGCCAAACCGACTGCTGAAAGGATTACAATCTTCTTTAACATTTCCCTAATCTCCGACTCATTTGAGTTGACCTGAGCCTAGTTTTCGTCCGCAAAAACCGGCTCAAAACTTGTGATTCGCTGTTGGACCGGCGTCCCGTGGCCGACTCGTCCGTCGACCCTGCCTCTCGTGGGCCTTGCTGTCCATGGGGAGTTGTTCGTGCTGGCCGGCCGGATTATTGGCAAGTCAGAGATTTTTTATGGAAAAATCTCAACGGGAGTGCAGCTCCTCGCAATCCGGCTCGCGGGAATTGGCTCGCCGAAACTCTGGTCGCCAAACTCTTGCTTTGCCGACCAATCCGCAGCTGGCGCTACCCAGCTTCTGTTATCCGTCTTCTTAAGTGTGTATTATTGTGTGCTTAGGTTGCCTTCTTTCGCATCGCGCACGTTTTGCACGAATTTGCGTTGCTTGCGCCGATCGGTGTTTTTAGTAGGCCGCACTCATTTGCCGCGGCTTGTTGGGGAGATAGTGATGCTTCATTTCAGATTGATTTTGGCGGTGGTTGGCGCGGCGGTCTGTTGGCTGGGTGGAAATCCTACCGCCGCTTACGCTCAGCCTGTGAAACAGAAGTGGACCAGCAGCACTGGCAGCGTCATCAGCGCGGAATTTGTTCGCTTGGAGGAGGGCGCGGTTGTCGTCAAAAAAGACGGCAAGGAAATCGCTGTTCCGCTTTCCAAACTGAGCATTGATAGCCACTTGCAAGCTTTGCAGTTAGCGAACCCGCAGGCGTATTCGAAGCCAGCGCCGAAAGCGAGCGTTGGTATCGAGCAGACCGCTGAGAGCACGAAATTGCTGAACGATTCGCCTTTCGCGGAAGAGCAAACGATCGAACAATGCCTCGATACACTGACCGCGGAAATCGAAGCTGGGAATGCGACGGCGCTGTGGCACATGTTGACGCCTGAAATGCAAAGCGATGTTGAAGACGTTGTTCTTTCCGCAGTGGAAGTTGGTGGGAAAGGACTTTTGGTTCAGGTTCGAGCTCTCATGAAACATGTGGCTGCGATCGTGAAAGACAAAAAGACGTTCATCTTCGCCAGCCCGTTGGCAACTTCGGATCCCAAAGTCACTCGGCAACTGCAATTGGGCTGGCCACAGTTGGAGGTGTTCGTCGAAGCGTTCACGGATAAAACCAATTGGGATTCGGCCAACTTCACCGCTGGCAATGTTGGTCCGTGGATGGCCGCACTGACCGCCAAACTTGGTAAGGCATCCGTTGAAGTCAACGAAATGGCGTTGAAAGCTGGATTGCCGGTCACTGATATCAAGAAGGCTATGGCTTACAAAGTCATTTCGCAGTCTGGTGATTCTGCGGTTGTGCAGTCTCTTTTCGTGCCGCCGCCAACAATGAATCCGCAGACTAGGCAGACGATGCAGCCGCGTCCCGCTGAGCCCGTTGAATGGGTTCGCGTTTCAGGGAAGTGGTTGCCGAAGGACTTGGTCGACAACTGGAAGGAAGGCGTTGCGGTCGCGAAGTCACAGATGGATTTCGTGATGCCAACCGTTTCAGGCGGTTTGGGCGTTGCCATCCCGTTCGCAAGTTCGCTGGCCAACGCGAAGACTCAGCAAGAATTCAACGCGGCACTTCAAGCGATCATGGCGATCGCTGGCGGCAGAGGCGGCCAAAATGGTTTTGCTGGAATGCAGGACGGATCAAGCATGGGGTCCGGAAGCATGATGGGTTCAGGAAGTATGGGCTCGAGCGGCATGGGGTCCAGCATGAACATGGGATCGGGTTCGAGTATGGGCAGTCAGCCGGCCGGGGATTCGGGTGGTTCGAGACCTGGAAAACCTGCTCTCGGTGTAGGTGGCGGAGGTGCTTCACCTCCACCGGTTGGCGTTGGAAAGTAATCGCACGATGCGCATCATTGTTTTGGCCAACGGTCCTTTCGCTGTTCCGACGTGCAAGCGATTGTTGGCTGATGGACACGATATACCGCTAGTTGTCGTGCGACCGCTAGTTGATCCGACTGCGAAAAAATTGCCACCGACACCAGTTCGCGATTGGGCTCGGGAAAACAACCTGCCGCTGTTCGAACCGGCGAGTGTCAACGATGTGGCGGCGATCGCGGAGTTGCAGAAGTATTCGCCGCAACTGTTTTTCGTGTGCGACTACGGACAGATTTTGTCCAAGGACTGCCTTAGCGTTCCTTCGTTGGGCGGAATCAACCTGCACGGTTCGCTCTTGCCACGCCATCGCGGTGCCGCACCGGTTCAATGGGCTTTGTTGCAGGGAGACACGGAGGCCGGTGTTAGCGTGATCCACATGACTCCGCGACTCGACGCCGGTCCTGTGTTGTCGATCGCCTCGACGAAAGTTCAAGCAGATGAGAACGCAGGACAACTCGAACCGCGACTAGCCGAGATCGGAGTAGAAGCCTCGTTGCAAGCTATTGCTCAGCTAGAGCACTGGGATGGCAAGTCTGAAATCGGCATCGTCCAGTGCCAGGACGGCGTAACGAAAGCTCCGCGATTTGCCAAGTCGCACGGGCAGCTTGATTTTCGTTTGTCGGCTTCCTATTTAGTGCGTTTGATTCGAGCTCTTCAGCCGTGGCCCGGGACATTCGCTGAGCTGCAATTGGCGGATGGGAAACGAATCCGAGTGTTGGTTCGCGCGGCCAGATCGAGCGATCATGACAGCGGTCGTGCGGCGGGGACGGTTTGGCCGTGCACGGCTACAGAGTCAGGCCCAGAACTTGGCGCGAGTTGGGATTCGAAGCCGCAAAAAGTGTTGGCGGTAGCGACTGGTGCGGGCACTGCGTTTATCGCTCGCCTGCAGCCAGCTAGTAAACGCGAGATGGACGCCGATGAATTTCTGCGCGGTCATGCGATGTTAGAAGGAGCCAAGTTCGAATTGCCCGAACCGCCCGTCGCAAAGCTGACCAAGCACTAGCGTCAGTCGAAAATAAGTGGTGGCGACTTTCAGTCGCCAATCGCCGGAACGCCACTCACATTGCAAATCGGTGGACACATTTCTCTCGATTCTAGTTTTCCATATGGCAAAACCTAAATTTCGTATTCAGCACCTGCTTCTTTTAACCACCGTGATCGCTGTTTCAATCGCTTTGTGGTTGGCACTGATGAGCGCAACGTCAACTCGGACGATTGTCTCCATCGATTTGCCAGAAAACAAGCGCTTTCGAGTGATACAGACATTTGGCGGCGAGCCTTTCGACACCAAAATCTACTTTGATGCGGGGGATGGACAATGGGGATTTTATTACTACGAACACGAAGATTGGTACTGGAACCAAGCGGACGTTAAGTCCAGTGGCGACACTCTTTCGATCATGCGTGGCGGACGCAGCACGATTCAACTCAACACTCAGACCGGTTTTTGCATCGTGGAACGCGCTGATGGATGGCGGAGAGAATACGAAAAGCCGGTCTACTATACAAACTTGCTTCCTGGGGGCGAACCGTAACGCAGACGACTGCGACGTTTGCATCGTCTTAAAAGTGTCCATGTACGGTTCGACTGGTAAAGCTGGGATTTAGCGCATGGCACGTGTAGCTGGCTCTTCGTGTCGCTTCCGCTGTTAAGCAGACTGTTAGTACAGTAGTGCTTCGTCACGACGCTTACGAAACTCCGCAAGGTCGTCCGCATAGAGTTGCTTCAGTTCTTTGACAGAAGTACCCGCAGCGATGGCGTCGCGCATTTTGGTGTTGACCAGTAACGTGTTGATGCTGGCCGCTTTCCATTCGTCGCCGTAGAGTTTCTGCAGACCAACCGCTACGGTCAGACCGATGGTTAGCGCGTCGATCGCATCGACCTCGGTAACAACCAACTGAATTCCGCCGCAGGGTTCGTTAGCGAACTTGCTTGCATTGGGAGTCGTCCGCCGCGCGATGGCTCGAACTCCTGGAACGTTTTGTTCGTTGAACCAATGAGCCAGCTCGCGGCTATTGATCCAAGGTGCGCCCAGCCATTCGAAAGGACGATCGGTACCTCGACCAACCGAGATGTTGCTGGTCTCGAGCAAACCGATTCCTGGATAGAGTCTCGCCGCGAGCAGCGAGCGCATATTGGGCGAAGGGTCAACCCACTCTTGTCCTGTTTCAGCGAGCGATTGCGAACGTTCCCAATTGCGAACTGGCACGATATGCAGATCTAGTTTGAGATCCAACTCTTTGCGGAACAGAACCGCTAGCTCACCGACCGTCATACCATGTTGCACCGGTAAGTTGTGACAAGCGACGAAACTCTCGCGGCCGGCATCAACCATTGACCCGGCGACGGTTATTCCACCGATTGGGTTTGGACGATCAAGGATGATCAGTTGCTTGTTGTGTTCCGCTGCGGCGAGCATACACTCCTTCATTGTCGAAATGTAGGTATAGAATCGACAACCGATATCTTGAATGTCATACACCAGACAATCGACTTGCGCGAGTTGCTCGGCGGTTGGCCGTCGAGTTTTACCGTACAGCGAATAGATTGGCAGTTTGAGTTCGGTAGCGGTCGAATCACCAATTCCCGCTTCATCCAGCAAGCCTTCGAAACCATGTTCGGGGCTGAAGAGGGCGACCAATTGCACGTCCTTAGCACCTCGCAGTAATTGAGCCGTTGAGGTTCCATCGGACGTTCGACCGGTGTGATTTGAAACTAAGCCGACGCGTTTGCCTTGAAGCAAGCGAAATTGGGACTCGCGCAGCACGTCGACTCCCAACAGGACGGGTGTCAGTTCATCGTGTGCCGGCAGCGGCGGAAGGCAGCTTTCAACGATCACCTTAGAAATGTCGCCTGCCAGCCGATTCACATTGCCTTTTCCGTCTGGATGCAAACGATTGCTTAGGAACACGAAGAAGCAATTTCGAACAGGATCGATCCACAGTACGGTGCCGGTGAATCCGCCATGACCGAAGGCTGCGTCGCTGAGCACATTGCCACTGTTGTAGCTGTAGGGTGAGTGATGATCAAAGCCGTTGGTGCGCGATACAACTCCGAAGTCAGGTCGCTCGTTCAATGCATGAGGCGCAGTCAACTTAACAATCGTCTCGGGGCGCATGACTTGGGTGCCGTCGAGCGTTCCGTCGGCGAGCATCATTTGACTGTAGCGGCTAATGTCGTCGAGCGATGAGAACAGGCCAGCATGACCAGCGACTCCGTCGAGCAGCGCAGCGCGCGGATCGTGAACTTCGCCGCGCAACATTTTTCCATCGCGCACTTCTGTCGGCGCGATGCGTTCTCGCAGCGATTCCGGCGGCAGGTAACCCGAGTCCTTCATTCCGAGTGGATCAAAGATATTGGCTTTAGCGAATTCATTGAGAGGCTGGCCGCTGGCGCGCTCAACGATCTTGCCCAACAACTGAAAGCAAACGTCGCTGTAGACAAACTTCGATCCCGGCGTTGACTGAATCTTGACGGCGAAGAGATTCTTCCAAGCTTCAGCGACTCCGGATTTGTATTCGCCAATCGCATTGTCAGGAATTAAACCGGCGGTGTGCGTTAACAGATGCTTGACGAGCACATCGTCGCGACCGTCTCCCGTGAACTCAGGCAGGTAAGTCTTCACAGGTGCTTCGACGTTGACTTTCCCTCGTTCCGCAAGGATCGCGATGCTTGTCGCCGTGGCAACGGGTTTGGTGATCGATGCCATATCGAACACGGTGTCGAGTGTCATCGGTTCCGTGTTATCGCCAACGGCGCGGTTGCCGTAGGTCTCTCGTACAAGCCACTGGCCGTCGTGCCAGAAGCCGACCACTGCGCCGGGCAGATCTCCGGCTGCGATCGCGGCCTCCATCGACTCGCGGATTTTCGATTTCGCAGTTGTGAGTGCGGTTTCTTTGTCCGATTGTGCCACACATGGCGGAGTGACAAAGGTGAAGAACGCGAATATTAAAAGTGAAGCACTAGCAGCAAGCTTCATAGCTGACCCTGATTTTTTAAAGTGAACGAACGGAAGGCGAGCTATGCATCTTAGCTCATCGGGCGGCTGATGCGAATTGCATCGGTGATGGCGCCGCGAAAAGAGCAGTGTTTCGCCAACAGACGCCGTTTGTTTCAGGGCAGTTGATTTGTGATGGTCGCTAATCGCTTTGCGAAAGGGCGTCGGATGCAATGAGTCAAGGATGTTGCGAACTCAGCGAAGCGAAGTTTCCACCCAGCTCTTTTCTTCGTTCGCAGTCGCAACGGACTATAAACCAGGGGTTCCGCGAAAGCCCTGGCTATCTCATGTCGCTGCTCCGCAGCTTTCCGTTCTTAGCGAGAATACCGCGAAGCGATTACCCGTGTGAGTCCGCACGCTGTCGGCGGCCGTATCGAGTGACTGCATACTTAGCAATGGTGTCTGTTGTGCGGTAGTTGGTCGGATTAGAATCGACGTCCGTAATTGAATCCTGCAACAACCTTCCGGAACCAGAATCATGACTAACCTCTCTCGACGTCAGTTGATCCAAGTTGGTGCGATCGCCTCAGTGATGCCAACGCTAAATCGTGTTGCTTGTGCAGGGCCTCGCACTGTGCTGGCCGATGAGGCGGATCCGTGGAAAGGGCTGAAGGTTGGCGTTGCCACGTACACGCTTCGCGAGTTGCCGATCGAGGAAGCGATCAAAGCGGTGAATCGGGTTGGGCTAAAGTATGTTTCAATTAAGAACGTCAAGAACCACATCGATCTTTCGCATTCCTCCGAGGAGCGGAAGCGGCGAGCACAGATGTTTCGCGATGCGGGCATCACACCGCTGAGCGTCGGAAATGTTTCGATGCGAACTGGCGAAGCCGACATTCGAATCGCTTTCGAATATGCTCGCGACATCGGAGTGACAACGATCGTGTGCGCGCCAAGCCACGATGCGATTCCAATTCTTGATCGGCTGGTTAAGGAGTTCGACATTAAACTGGCGATCCACAACCATGGGCCTGAAGATAAAGGTTATTTTCCATCGCCGTACGATGTGATGCGCGCTGTAGAGAACTTCGACAAACGCATCGGACTTTGTATCGACGTTGGTCATACGGCTCGCGCGGGCGTAGATCCGGCTGAGTCGATTATCCAGTGTCAGGAGCGGCTGTTCGATGTCCATTTGAAAGACATCTCGGCGATGGGTAATAAGAATACACCGGTTGAAGCGGGACGCGGGATTCTGGATTCGAAGGGAATTCTTGCAGCGCTGTTGAAGATCAAGTATCAAGGCTTGGTCGGGTTTGAGTATGAGAAGGATGGCAAAGATCCTGTGCCTGGGCTCGCAGAATCAGTTGGCTACAACAAGGGTTTGCTCGCATCTATGTAGATCGCATGATTGCATATGGAGATCGCATGGTTCGCATGCTGGACGAGCGTGACTGGTTCAGCGAGTTCCGTTGTGGTGTAGAATACGCGGCTTGCTAACTTTGGAGAAATCTTGCAAGCCAAAAACCCTTACACTTCGGCGGCTGACCAATCGACACTCGGCGAAACGCTTCGTAGCGTTTCGGAGCCGACGCGCGTGCGGTATGCGATGGTCTTGCTGGCGATGCTGGTCGCGGTGTTATTGTATTTGGATCGCATCTGCTTGAGTACGGCGAGTAAAGCTGTGCAAGCAGATTTGGGGCTGAGCAAACCCGACTTGGATTTAACGCTTTCTGCGTTCTTTTGGGCGTATGCTCTGTTCCAGCTTCCTGCGGGTTGGTTGGGAGATCGTTTTGGCGCGCGCTACATTCTGGCGTTGTACGTTGCACTTTGGTCGTTGAGTACAGGATTGCTAGGGTTCGCGACGAGTTTAAGTGGATTGGTTGCGCTGCGATTAATGTGCGGCATGTTCGAGGCGGGCGCTTATCCTTTAGCGGCTGGTATCGTCAGGCGTTGGATTCCTCCGCAGCGGCGCGGAATCGCGAATAGTGTCGTGGCGGTGGGCGGACGCTTGGGCGGCGCTTTGGCTCCGATAGTTACGATTCAGTTGATGATGATTTGGACATTCGGTAGTGAGTGGATGAATCAGTCTGAGTCTGTTGAGCCGGCGGCGTCGAGTTGGCGACCGGTGGCGATGTTGTATGGCATCGCTGGTGTGGTGGTCGCGTTGTTCTTTGTAAAGTTTTTTCGCGATCATCCGGCGGAGCACCCAGCGGTTAATGACGCTGAACTAGCGTTGATTGGCACTTCGCGAGAGCAGCGTCAGGCGGCTAAGCTGGCAGTTGGAAGTACGGCGAACTTTCCACCGATTGGATTGATGTGTCGCAGCGGAAGCCTGTGGCTGAATTCGTTTCTGCAATTTGCGAGTAATTTCGGCTGGGCGTTTTTAGTTACTTCGATGCCGCAGTACTTGAAGGAAGTGCATCACACGAGTTCGCAGACTCAAGGTTGGCTGCAGAGTTTGCCGTTGGCGAGCGGTATTGTTGGGATGCTGCTGGGTGGTTATCTGCTCGATCGAGCAACGCGTCGTTTTGGTATTCGCATCGGCCGGGCCGTTATGTTGAGTGTGCCGCGAGTTGTTGTGGGCTTGGCATTTTTCGCGTGCATTGCAGTTCAGAGTTCGTTGCAGGCGACTCTCTTTTTGGCGATAGTTGGGTTGGCAACCGATCTGAGTATTTCAGCGATGTGGGCTTACGGGCAGGACGTTGGCGGCAAGCATGTCGGAGCGGTTGTGGGTTGGGCGAACATGTGGGGCAACTTGGGCGCGGCGTGTTCTCCATTGGTGTTCGGATATTTGGCTCGAATGTACGTCGACGATGTGGAAGCCGGATGGCAAACGGCTTTTATGGTCTGCGGGGCTGTGCAATTAATTGCCGCTGCGGCGGCTGTTGGAATTAATGCTTCCAAGCCGCTCGAGGCAGTAACCTAGTGCATTGGCGCAGTGTGTGCACAATGGAGATTAAATGTGTTGCGACACTACTAATTTCTCTACAACTGCTAGAACTGGCACGATAGCCGATGCATGACGATCAACTGAACGCTCCTCCGGAACCGACGGCTGAGGAGTGGGCCAATGCGGCGACACACGGATTTGGAATTCTGCTCGCCATCGCTGGTTTGGTATGGATGATGTCGAAGCTGGGTGGACAACCGCTGGGGTTGATCTTGAGTTGCCTGGCCTACTGCGTTTCGGTGGTGCTGGTGTTTATCTTCTCGACGCTTTCGCATGCCGTTCACGAGCCGCATCTGCGCACGCACATGCGCGCTTGGGATCAGGGCACGATCTACATGATGATCTCAGGAACCTACACACCTTTCGTCTGGGAGTTTGGGGGTGTGTTGCGAACGCCGTTGATGCTATTTCTATGGGGGCTGGCGTTCTATGGTTTGTGGCAGAAAGTGGTCGTGCGTCGACGAGTGAACGCGATGGTGGTGACAACGTATTTGCTGCTGGGTTGGGTTCCTACGATTCCGTTAGCGCCCCAAGTACCTTGGGGATGTCTAGGCGGAATGGCGCTGGGTGGAGTCATTTACTCTGTCGGGGTTTTCTTTTTGATGTTCGACCACGCTGGTCGTTTCTTTCACTCGGTTTGGCATCTCGCTGTGATTGCTGCTGCCGTGTGCCATTACATGGTGATTATTCACTATGTAGTTCAAACGTGATGTGTTCAGGCGTGCTGTCCTAAAATTCAACTGGAATAAATCGCTAGAGAAAAAACTCAAGTTGGCGCGGTTTTCTCGGAGGAGTAGGAAGCGGAGGTAGATTGCTTGGGATAGCAATGCGAAGTCGTTCCCAGAATCGTCGCGCCATAGCCGGTGCGAACGTGTCATCAGGTGTGTGCGTGAAGATGTAGGGCGTGCGCCCCTCAGCGAGCCATTGAACGATTGTCGGAAGCCATTCATCAAAGTAGTGATCGACTTGTTCGATCTTGTTCCGACCGATCAGCCGCAGTAGCGGATGTTTGCCGGTCGCCGTTGTTCGGTGTGGTGATTTGGGTTTGCGTGTTTGGGATTGCTTTTCGAAATCGTCTTCGGCAGGAGATTGGTTGAGTGGTCGCGAGTCAAAGATGACTTTGTCCATATTGAGTTCGCTGAGGAGGTCGTCGAGCCGAGATTCGTTGGATGCGGAGTCGAACCAGCTCAAGTGTCGAACTTCGACAGCCCACGGAAATTCGCGCGGGAGATTTTTTAGAAAAGTTGACAATGTCGCGAAGCGATCCGCGGCGAAGTGGGGTCCAAGTTGCAGGAACGTTGGACCTAGTCGATTGGCTTGGGCGAGTTGTTCGAGGGCAGCGAGAAAGTCCCCAGTCGCCGCTGCGCAGTTGACCAGTGCCCGGTCGTGAGAGATCTCGCGTGGAAACTTCAAACAGAATCGAAAGCCCTCAGCGGCTTCCGACCCCCAGCGGCGAGCTTGATCGATGGAAGGAATTGCATAAAAACTGCTGTTGCCTTCGACGCAGTTGAACATCTGCGTGTACCAACTGAGCCACTGAGGGCGTTTGGTGCCGGCGGGATAAACGACGTCGTTCCAACCTTCGCAATTCCAAACTGGACAGCCAATGTGCAGCGGAAGCGCAGGAGTAACGTTTAAGTGGTTAGCTGAAGTCATCGACTTGTGGCTGTACGAGCGAAGTAGAACCAAGCAGAGTTGAGCAGTGTGCAGCGCTAAGTTGCAATGGTCCTTGCTGCGGTGCAACTTTCTGGCGCTGCACTCATTGTAGGTCGCTGGTTCTGTTGCCGGCAGTGGCGTGAAAAACTCTGCTTGACTCTGCCGGGTAGGCTTCACGGCTTTGTTGGTCGTCGTTCATTCATCGGGCAGCAAGCCATGCTCTTCGAGGCGGATGGTGATGCGGACGAGTTCCATTGGGCGTTGTGCTTCGAATAGTTCGAGCATCTTTTTGCGGCGCAGTTCGATAGCGCGGGGTGATAGATCAACTGCGACAGCGATGTCCTTGGTGCTCTCACCTTTTGCGTCCAAGCGACAGATGAGTTGATCGGTGGCGTCGAGTGATTGGAAGATTGCGAGCAGCGTTTGAATCGACTTGCCGCGGGCGTTGTCGGTCTTGCCGAAGCAGGCGGTGGGTCGTGAGATGCTAAGCATGAAGAGATCAGGATCTTGGAATTCGTCGAGTTGGCATTTGAACGTACGGAACTGGTACGACTGGCCTTCGGGATCTTTCGCTTCGTGTTCGCAGTCGAGCGATCGGATGCCTTCGGCGATTAAGTCATCAATATGATGCGAGAGTTTCGACGTGCGGTACTGACCGACTGAGTCGCCTAATCTTCCGGTGGCTGGTTTCCCGGTTGTTGGCTTGCCGATTGTGGCGCGGCCGCTGGCGAAGAAATACTGATGTGCCGCGTTGTCGCGAACGACTGCGCGTTCGTGGTTTTTGATCACCACGCAGGCTTCGATTGCGGATAAGTCGAGTTCTTCGGTTTCTCGCTTCGGATACCAATCGCGAATCGCGTTGATTACTTGCGACTTGGCTTCATCGAAGGTCGAGTCGAATTCGAGCGTCAACACCCAGTTGGGAGTAGACCAGTTGGAAGTAGGTAGAGAAGTAGCGTATGACGAGTTGCCCGGCTTCATCAGAAACTGCTTTGTGAGTGAGTTTCCAGGCCGGGCGAGTAGCGATTAGTCCGACTGTAGCAATTGGATGCAACAGGCAGAATAAACAGCCTCGCTCGTTATGCTTTCCCCCGATAACTCGGGTTCGGCCCCTGGATTTGTGTCGATTTGCGTTGAACACTTAGGTTGCTGCCAGACCTTTGGGGCAGCGAAAAATCGGGAGCCGGATTTTTCGCTGGGGCACGAAAAACACCGGCTACCGACCGCAAAGATCTTCCCAAAAATCCGGGGCAGTGATTTCTGGGATCCGTATTCTGCGTCTCGCGGGTGACTTAAAGTTCAGAATCAGGGGCAATGGTTCTGAGCC
>JBGSOM010000060.1:0-3868 GCA_041739135.1 Pirellulaceae bacterium | reverse complement strand
GTCACTGAGTTTCTGTTCTCCGAATCCAACACGCGCTTCGTCATCGAAGTCGAACCAAGGTTTCAATCGCAACTAGAAAAACTCTTTGAAGGTCAACCGTTTATCCCGCTCGGCCGCGTATCGGCCAGCGAGAATGTTCAAATTCGCAACGGCCACCAACCGCTAGTCGACTTACCCTGGTCCCAACTTTTCCAAGCTTGGCACAGCCCTCTGGACTGGGCCTAACAATCCCCTGCGCCGGCAGCCTGGGTTTCATCCGTGGTACCGAAAGAAACGCCCAGTCCAGTATGTAAGATCATCACCTTCAACTGCATTCGATTCAAACCACTTGCGTTCGCTGACTGTAAAGACCCGGTGCTCCACGGATGACATAGTGGTCCCACGGATGAAGAGAAGGAGGAGGCATCGTTTGAGACGTTGCAGCAACTCGGTTAAACGCGCCAAAACCCGGATTTATCAGGGCTTGCATCTGGTGGTTTTATTCGTGGTATAAGGGAGTTTCATCTTTTTGCTACTCACTACTTAGCGGAGAAGCACTCGATGCCGCTAGTCTATGAAGACCGCACGCGACTATTGAAAAAGATGTTCTACGAAGTGCAAAACGAGGTCGGTTTGGGTCGTCAGGAACTCGCGTACCACAGAGCTTGCTCGCTTTGGCTGCGAAACGCGGGCGTTCCATTTGCCAGTAAGCCACCGCATCGATTGATGCTGGGGGATCATGAATCGTATGTGCTTTACCCAGATTTCGTACTCTGGAATGAGATCACCGTAGAACTCAAGGCCCTCCCTAGGATGATGAATTTTGGCGACATGGTGCAACTGTACGACTATCTTAAATGTCGAGGAGATCGTGTCGGCTTTCTTGTCAACATGGGACTTGATCGTGTCGTCGACCAGCGAATTGTTTTCGACCCGCCAGTTACAGAACTAGTTGAAGATTGGACTTATTGGACAGGAACCATCGATGGACACTCTCGTGAAGTTGGTGCCGCCGTGCGCGATGGGTTGCGGTTCTTATACCGCGAGCACACCACTGGATACGGACACGAAGTTGTTGAACGTTTGATTCCGACCGCAATCAATCGGCAGGGGCTGCGCGTGATAAAAACCCAGTTTGTCAAGCTTACTTTCGTGCGCAAATCATCGACGAGTCAGCGCTTGAATGCCTGCTCGTAGAAGGCCAGATTCTAGTCGCTTTCACCGCGTTGTTTGATGATGTTCAATTTGGAATCAATCGCGGCCTCTCCTACATGCGCGTTCTGGGAATTGGGTGGGGCGTCGCAGTTGACTTCGGAAAAACAACGGCACGGTTTACAGGGCTTCGTCAAAAGGTTGTTTGCGACTAGCGAACGAAGATGTTTGCAACTTCTACAGGCCCATTGGGAGTCAAAGAGACTTTTCCTTCACCGCCAACTTCGGAAACCGCATGCAACTTGCCGTTGAGGGTTAACTTGGGCTCGTTGTTTTCGAAATCGAATTCAGCGCGGTTCCAGGAACCGATTTTCTCGATCGATTGAAAGTAGGGTGATTCGGCTTTGGTTGAAAAGGTCAATGACGAGTTGCTGCCGGGTAGAGTGAGTTCGAGCTGGTTCGATTTGTCGGTGAATCGGAAATCGATCACAAAACCTCGCAACTTAAATGGCTGGTCGGTCTCCAGTTTGGCTTGATCGCCACGGACGCTGCCGTCAAATGCCAAGACCCAATCCTTCGCTTGCCAAGCTGATTTGCCTGCGTCACTTGTCTTCCAGCCGGATAGATCCAGTCCGGTGTAGATGGAATGAAAGTCGCGATTGCTGCTGGCGATGTCTTTGTCTTCGATCGGCGTATCGGGAAGCTTCTTGATTCGCACGTTTCGATAGTGCACGATGCCGCCTTCGGACTCGAGACAGATATAACCTTTCCTTGGACTCGCATCTCTGCCCTGCGTCACCAGCTTGCCATTGACGGCCAGTGAAATACTTCCGTCGTTGCAGACGATCTTATAGTGATTCCACTCGGGGCTCGGCTTCGATCGCTCCTCAATCGGAAAGGCTCGACTTCCATTACCGCGGCCATTGATCGGAGTCATCTTGGCGCCATGAATAGGGAATATGTCGCCGTGTGTCGTATGGCTTTGAGTGTTGCCGTATGCATTCTCCAAAACTTGAACTTCGATACCGCGGTGAAACGGAACTCCGCGAGCTGTGATGTCGTCGGCCCAAACAAACACACCTGCGTTTCCACCTGGAACCATATGACGCCATTCAAGTTCCATTTCAAAGTTTTGATACATGTCCTTCGTACGCAGTTCACCAATCGGCTTGCCGGTACAGATCAGCATGCCGTCTTGAACGGACCAAGTCTGCGGCGGAGTGTTTACTAGCACCCAGCCGCTAAGGTCTTTGCCGTTGAACAGCGGCTCGTCACCAAACGTGTTTGGTGTTGAGACCGCCAGCAAGAAGTTCCAAAATAGGAGGTGGGTTGCCAAGATTCGCATTCGATGACATTTCAAATAGGTGCCTAGCTGGAAGGGGATCGCACCTAGTTTACCAGAGTCGCATTCTGGTCGCTGAACGTCGAAAGAGTGGGGACGCTGAAAGCCGGAATCGGCAGCTTTAGACGCGTCTAATCTCGCTGAGCGTAGAAATAAAAACGGGCACCGAACATACACCGACCCCTCCAAAGCTCCTCTCCAACTTTGGAAGCGCCAACATGGGTTCGATGCCCGTTACGCGAGATCAACTATGTATACCCTCGATAATGGCCCCCTTTCAGAACAGGTTGTCTTGAGCACGTGTTTGTCCCAGGCTCATCGCAAACTCTTCACGTTTTCCGATAAAGCAACCATTGGGCCAATCCCTACGAAGTTATTGGCCAACGAATCGCAAATCGACTTGACGGGATTTAGTGCCATTCGATGATCCCGAAAATCCAATTAGTGCGCGATCCCGTTCCATTGAAGTAGCGGGAAAATCTTGTTGTTTCGCATCGGATTTTCTTCATTTGCTTTCGTGCCTATTTTTTGAGCACGTGTTGCTAGCTTCGGTGCACTTCCGTTTGAACCTTTGCGATTAGCGACGGTTTACATCACCCATTGGCAACCGTTGCAAGCGGCAAAATCACTACATCTTGCCTGACGCGACTGTTAAGACCGGTATACGCCAACCAAATCGCATTTCGAGCACAATCGCTGTTTTGATCACGATAGTTGTTCGATGTACAGACTGAATTACTGTTCCAAGCACAGCCTTGGAGTCTCGAGCAGAGGATGCCACCGAGAAGATGATCAGCCTAAAACGCCAAAATGGCTCACTCTTCAACTCCGTTGAGAAACGTGTTGCGGCAATCCTTGTAATCGCGCTGTTTGGGAGCTTCGTAGACTCGGCAAACGCTCAATCTCAGTCAGTACAAATTGACGGCAAAACGTATCCGGTCGTGACCTTCGTTGGTCCAGGCCAAACCTCTCCGCCTCCAACTGTACCGGCGACTCCCCAACCAACATCACAGTTGACGCTGAGCCCATCGGCTAACACGGTAAGGTCAATTGATTCAGTAACGCCAATGGATACAGTCGCTTCTGCTAATTCAGCCGAGCAGCTCGAACCGAGCGAGCCGCGTGTCCAAGCACTTGAGACTCTCGAGTTGGTTGCACCACCAGTTGCATCACTGGCACCTGAACAGTCGCCAGTGAAGTCGCAAGTGAAGTTGCCATTGCAAACCGAAGCCGAACACTTTGAATTCGATTTGATTGAGCTCGCCCCGACCTCCCGGGAGCTGCTCGACGACTACGCAGAGCTACCGGAAGTCGATTTTGAGTTGATGCAAACGATGCTAGGGCAAGTGCGGTCGGCTCAGTCGAGCGTGCATCCCGAACCGCAAGCCTCGACTC
>JBGSOM010000019.1:0-6955 GCA_041739135.1 Pirellulaceae bacterium | reverse complement strand
GAAATACCCATTTCTTTGCAAGCGCGAATGACTCGCAGGGCAATTTCACCACGATTGGCGATTAGGATTCGGTTATACATGCTCGGAGAGATTAGCCTCGTGTGTCGACCTTGAACAGTGGCCGATCGAAGTCGACGGCTTCCTCGTTCTTAACCAGAATCTCGACGATCTTTCCGCTAGTTTCAGCGGGGATGTCGTTGAAGACTTTCATCGCTTCGATAATACAGACAACGGTATCAGAGCTGACCGAGGCGCCTACTTTGACAAAGTCATCAGATTTCGGATTCGGGCGGCTGTAAAACGTGCCAACCATCGGCGACTTGATCACTTTGATGTGTGGTCCATCAGCTACTGGGCCCGCTGCCGCAGGCGCCGCCGAAACGACCGGTGCGGCGGCAACTATAGCAGGAGCCGCAGCAGTGACCACCTGCTTTGCGCCGCGGACCAGGCGGATCTGCTGTTCGTCCTGCCGCAAATCAACTTCGCTGAGGTCGTATTCTTTCATCAGGTCGATGAGGCTGCGAATCCGCTCGACACTGAACACATCTTCTTTAGCATTACCTTTGGACATCATTTTCCTGTAAATCAGTAGGCCCTGTAAGTTGGCTTGTAGGTCTGAGTTAAATCGATTTAACTGGCTCAATCGAAGTCAATCGCCAGCAAGCGGTATCTCAGCCGAGTAGCTCGACCGTATTCTCTTCAATCGAACGGGGTAGACTACTAAGAAGCTCGTGCCCATCGCGAGTAATCAGCACATCATCCTCAATACGGACGCCGCCCCAGCCCGCAAAGTATACTCCAGGCTCAACTGTTACCACCATGCCAGGTTCGAGCGAACGGTCCTGATTTTTCCCCAAACGCGGGGCTTCATGGATGTCTAAACCGATGCCGTGGCCGAGCCCATGATTGAAATTCTTGCCCATTCCAGCGGCCTCAATCACTGACCTCGCGATTCGGTCAATTTCGCTGACCATCGCACCGGGTTTTAGTGCGGCGATCGCAGCCTGTTGAGCCGCCAGGACAGTGTTGTAAACCTTCGGAAACTTCGCGGGCACCTTTCCAGTAACTATCACGCGCGTCAGATCGCTGCGGTACAAATTCGCTGTCGCACCCCAGTCGATCAATACAAACGGCGCGGAACCAATGCGACTTTCCGCGGCGCGCGCGTGCGGCAGGGCCGCGCGCGGCCCCACAGCCACGATCGGTTTGAAACTACATCCCGACCCGCCATGACCACGCACTTGACGTTCAATTTCATTCGCCACTTCACGTTCCGATTGATCTGAACGCAATTGAGCAGTCACGCTGGTGAAGACTCGTTCAGCGATTTTCACTGCCAAACGAATTGCGTCGATCTCGGTCTTATCCTTGATCGCTCGCAGCGATTCAATCATGCCGCTGCTTAGTCCGATGGAGACTTGCGGCAAGTCGGTTTTCAATTTCTCAAACGCGCAAGCCGACATCGTGTCGCCTTCGACCAACAGCGAAGCGAGTTTCGCTTTCTTGACTTCGTTGATCGTTACTTCGCTAGTCAATTCACCGGGTTGGCGAATGAATGCGTTAAGCCCGGGACACTCTTCGGCGATCTGTTCTTCGTAGCGAGGGTCGCTGATCATCCAGCAATTGTCTCGCGTGACCATCAGAAAACTATCGTCGCCCGTGAAGCCAGTCAGGTAAGTGACGTTGTTGGTGTTCGTGACCAGTAGAGCTTGTGCGTCCGCGTTCGCGATCAAACGCGTTAGCATTTTTCGTCGTTTTCCAAAGTCCGACATCGGCATTGAACTCAGTTGGTAGAGTGAAATAGTCAGCGGGCGAGCAGAATGATAACATGCATCGCGTGCGTGTTGAACGTGCCACGCTGGCTCTAACGGCAGGGCTCTAATCGCTGGGCTATCTCACTGTGTCTTCGAAAGGCATTTGATCTTGAAAATTATCAGTAGTCCGCATGAAGCTTACGCGCACGTCAGTCATTGGCGGCGCGAGGGTTTGCAAGTCGGTTTGATTCCGACGATGGGGGCTTTGCACGAAGGGCATTTGGCACTGGTCCGGCGAAGCGTGAACGAGTGCGACGTTACAGCCGCGACGATCTTCGTAAATCCGACTCAGTTTGCTCCGCATGAGGATTTGTCGCGTTATCCGCGGACACTGGAGAGCGATTTGGAGGGGCTGCGCAAAGAGAAGTGTGACCTGGTTTTCGTACCGCAAAACGAAGCGCTGTACCCGGACGGATTTTCAACTTACGTCCAATCACCCGCAGTCGCCGAACCGCTTGAAGGAGTCTGTCGACCGGGGCATTATCGAGGTGTATGCACCGTAGTTCTCAAGCTTTTCGGGATCCTGCCCGCTACGGTCGCTTACTTTGGTCAAAAGGATTACCAGCAACTTGCCGTCATTCGACGCATGGTCGAAGATTTGAATGTCGGTATTCGCGTTGAAGGTTGTGCGACAGTTCGCGAGCCCGACGGCTTGGCGATGAGCAGTCGGAATCGCTACTTGAGTGAGGATCAGCGTCGCGCGGCGCTCTGCCTCTGGACCGCACTGACTCTGGTGCAGCGACTTGTTCTTGAAGGAGTGAGCGATATCGGTAAGCTTGAGTCAGCCATGCACGAGCACTTGTTGACCGCAGGCGCGGACCGAGTGGACTATGCAAGAATCGTAGACCCCGACTCGCTGCAAGATCTTCAAACCCTGAACCAGCCCGCGATCGCGCTGATCGCCGCTCACGTCGGCTCGACGCGATTGATCGATAATCTGTTGCTAGATCCCGCCTGACGGTGACTTCAGTGTTTCGTACTCGTACTCGAATGCAAAAGGATCGAGTACGAGTACCGGCTTACGCCTGAGTACGAGTACGAGTGGAAGCAGAATTTACTGATGGGTTACCAGCATCTTCGCAGTCATCTCGCGCAGTAGCGTTGCGGTTCGGAGCAGCTCTTTTGCGCTTTTGACCTCACCGCGTTGAAATAGAATCGCCGCTTCTTCGACTAAACCGAGCGCCGCTTGATTGAGCCGTTCGGTGGATTGCAATCGGAGGCGAACGGAGTCGAAAAAATTATGGCTGAGCTGATCCGAAATCACGGCTGGCAATTCGTCGCGCATCGCGTCGAGCGGCGCGAGGAGTTCGTTGTTGGAGGGTGTCGTTCCATAGAACTCCTTAAAGTCATCGAGCGTCAGCACACTGGACGCTTGGGATTGCGTGTCAAGCGAAGGAACTTTGGGAAGTGATTCTTCCGCGGGGACTGTAAGAGAAACATCGCCAGGCGAGCTCGGCGTGGCATTTTCTGTCGAGACATCATTCAGAGGTGGGGATCTCAAAAAATCCTGTTGCGATTTAGCAGTTTCATCGGGCGGAACCGCGGATGCGTGCCGAGAAACAACGCCGCCAAGCACGAGGACAATATTCAATACAAGTAAGCCGCAACCGACCAAAAACCAATTCGGAATTTTCATGATGACTCATCCTTGTGAAATCCCGATTGGGACATAGCCGAGGCGAACGCTGTGCGGCTGATCGGGACGTGAACGTTTACCGCGTGGGCGACTAGTTGGCTAGTCCGGGACTGAGCAGCGTTTGAACGGCAGGTGCGAGGCGATCGCCGCGCACGTGAACCGCCGCAACTTTGCCATCTGCGTCGACTAACATCAGAAACGGAATCGCTGTAACTCCAAAGCGTTTTGCAATCTCAGACTTGAAACCCAACGCATTGGGATCAGTACTGTGGAACGTCTTCCATGGTAACGGATTGCTCGTCATGTACTGCTGCAACGGCTTCAAATCGTCATCCATATTGATGGCGATCACTTCGAAACCTTTTGAGTTGTTGTCGTTGTAGACTTTGCGAATGTTCGGCAATTCGCTTTGGCATTGGAAACACCAAGTTGCCCAGAAATCGATTAATACAACTTTGCCTTTGTAACTCGACCAATCGATCGGTTGGCCACCGACTTCGACCAAGCCGTTGAGGTCAATACTTTGGCCGACAACACTCAACCGTCGGCTCTGCGCTTCGAGCGCTTCGTTGATTGCGGGTGTGAACGAAGATGTCTGCAGTCCGCTAAGTTGTTGCTTCACGTAGTCGCTTAATTCAGTTGCAAATAACGGCATGCCGCGATACTCGAGATCCGTAGACAAGTTTACGAACTGCAACAAAGTCGTCGTGTTTGGCAATTCGTTGAAAAGTCCGCGGGCTGCGGCGAGCAACAATTGAGGTTGCGTTTCTTTGCCCGTGTACACATCTTGAAGCGCGCTGTTGTAGTTCTGGAAAGCTTGACTGCTAGCGACGGCAACACCCCAAGCGGTCATGCTCAGTTGTGGGTCCGCGGCATCCATGAACTTGCTGACCATCAATTCATCGATCTTATTGGCCGCCTCTTTGAATCCCATTTCACTGAGGACTTGTTGCGACTGTTGCAGCACCATCATCTCAGGAAATCCCGCATCGGATGGGCGCTGAAACAAACCTTCTAACTCGGCGAGCAGCGCGGCGGGATCGGAGGTGTTGCCGTTCTGCAGTTCCTGCAACCGAAACCCCAGCAATACGACTCGACCTTGATGCGCAAGATCCGGGTCGTTTGATTGCAGCAATGTGGTCGCAAATTTCTCGAGCTTCTTCGCGGATTCGACATCCTTCAGTCCGCTCATGTGCGACAGCGCAACCAGTTGTGAAATGGTTCCGGCCTTGCGCTGCTCTTCCGTCGCATCGGTCGCTTGCACGAGTCGCTCGCCCGCTTGCAGTTTCATCTGACCCAATCGCAAACCACTGCTAGTGAACGTAGCTGCGTCAACGATGTTGTTCGAACCTGCGACGATGAGATCGCGGAGAGCGACGTCGACGTCCGCCAAGAACAACATCAGCTCGTCCGGACGATCAGACTTTGGTGGCTGGAGCGTCATGAAGGCGCGCTGCATCAAGTCCGCTTGATCAATCACACGCGCGTCGCTGGGAATATCCGCTTCGGAAGATGCACTCGAATCGTTCTGCATTGCAGACGGCTGATTCGCGGAAGTAAGCGCTGACGCCGGGTCGTTGGATTGGTTAGGCTCCGAGTTGCCTTGTGCTACATTCTGCGAAGCGTCTTGCAAGGAACCCTGCGACGGATTGTTCGCAGGAGGCAAAATGGCTCCGGCGGTATTCTCGCTCGAACTGCCCGCTGCACTACCTGCTGCGTTGCTTTGCTTCTGTGGTTTCGCGGAATCGCAACCGGAGTGCAGCAGCACTAACGTACATAGGGCAAGCACCGAAGTGGAGTAAACCAGGTTTCTCGCACCGCGCTTGCATCGTGCCCGCCACGGTATTACAGCTTCGCTGAGACGGTTTTTTACTCTGGAAGTGCTTACCTGCAACATTTCGTTTTCCTCAGTGAGCGAGCGCTACTTCTTTGCAGCGGCGGATTCGGTTGATTTTTCGGGCGAAGCAGCTTTGTCCGCGCTAGGGGGTGGATCGGCTGGCGTCGGAGCTTCGAAGATCATATCCATCAATCGATCCAACTCCGCTCCGCGAGCTTCCAGTGAAACAACTGTGCCCTCTTTGTTCAAGAGCAATACCGTCGGCAACGAAGCGACGCCAAATTTCAATTGCAATCGCTTCAACGGATCTTCAGCGTTGTCATGAATCACCGGCCAGGGAAGTTCGGCGGTCGATAGATATTTGTCGAGCGCCTCGCGCGTGTCATCGAGGCTGATCGCAAACACTTCCAATCCCTTCGACTTGTATTTTTCATGGTGCTTCTTCAGCCGCGGGACTTCACTCAAGCATGGTTGGCACCACGAAGCGAAGAAGTCGACTATCACGAACTTGCCAGCGAAGTCTTCGATCTTGATTTCTTTGTTGCGAACGTCTTTGGCCTCCAGCTCAAATTTGCTGCCCAGCAAGTCGATGCGACTGATCGAAGACTGCAAATTGATTCGCATCGCTTGCATCTCTTCGCGTTTGTCATCTGTCAGCAATTCATCGAGCAGAACGTAGATGTCGCGAGCATCTTTCTTGTTCGGGTTCAGTTCCAGGTTGGCGGCTGCAATGGTTGCCATCTGGACGTCTTCGATGGACAGTCGCTCGCGTTCTTTGAGCATCTGCTTGAGTTGTTCGACGATCTTCGCGCGAGCTTCTTCACCGAAGAAAGTCGCCAATGCCAGCGACGCGGACATCGAATCCAATTGAGCTTGTTTGTAGCGAGGTAGTTCTTTGTCCTTCAGGTTGAGCAGCAGTTGTTTTGAAGCATCGCGGATCGCTGTCTGCATCGCGCTGTATTGTTCGGGCGAAGCTGGCCGTACCGCTTTGGCGGTCGTGATCACCTTCTCCAACTCTTCGGTGGTCGACTTCGGTGTGAACGAAAGATCTGGAAGCGGAGGCAAAGGAGCGGCAGGCTTTTCCGACGCACTAGGCTGAGCGGCCCCTGATTTCTGATCTTGAGCAGCGGTAGGCTGCGCGGCGGCAGCGGCCATTGCAAACAAGAGAGTGAATCGGAGAATTGCAGAATGCAAAGTGGATTGGGACATCACCGAAGTAACCTTAAATGAACCGCGAAAGGAATTCGCTCGCAAAAATTCTCACGAAAACTGTACCTGTGTGTATTGCGAGCTTCCCAAATGATACTCGAAACGACTCGGTAACGGCACCGCATTCTGAATCCGCCTTGGCGGCGAGTTTACCGAGGAGGGCAGCTCGCCCGTTAGTGATCAGCGTGGTGTGTTACAAACGCAGCTAGTGCTTCGTTCCAATTGCATTTTAGAGTTAGTCGTTTCTGCTGGAACGAAGCACTAGTAACTGATCCTGCACGCAGAGTGAATTCCATCCGTGGGACCACTATGTCATCCGTGGTCGTAGTTTGTGCTGGATCGCAACGGAAGCCTGACCACGGATGGCATGGCGGTCCCACGGATAAAGGCTGAGGCAGGGCGGGTTAATGCAACTGTATTAGCGATTCTTTGGCTAGTGTTGGATTTTAGAGTTGGTCG
>JBGSOM010000004.1:0-47958 GCA_041739135.1 Pirellulaceae bacterium | reverse complement strand
GACTGCTTGCCGTTGTTTGTCAGCGATTACTGCCGTTGTAAACGCTGTGCGTCGCCTTTGCCGCCGGTGGTTCCGAACGAAACGTGCGTCCGATGCGAGGAGGCTAAGTGGCGATTCAATGCCGTCATTACGCTTGGTCCTTATCGCGATGATTTGCGTGAGGCGGTCATTTTGATGAAGAAGAAACCGTTCGAACTATTGCGGCGAGCGGTCGGAGAATTGATAGCTGAGCAATTGCGGGCTCGGTTTACTGCGACAACACTTGCTGGGGCTTCACCGCTTTTGATCTCGGTTCCGAATCATTGGACGCGAACTTGGTTGCGGTCGATTTGCCAAGCTTCGGCGCTCGCGCAAGCAGTGTCGTTGCATACGGGATGGCCTGTATTGCACGGAGTCGTTCGCCGCGTTCGTAAGACTTCGAAGCAAGGCATGCTCAGTTGGACGGAACGAACGCACAATGTTCGCGGCGCATTTAAACTGCGTCCGACCGAGCGCATTCGAGGCAAGCACATCATCGTCATCGACGACGTGCTTACCAGTGGCGCGACAGCGAACGAAATCGCGAAGGTGTTACTCAAAGGCGGCGCGCAAACCGTCAGTGTGGCCGTCGCAGCGCGCGGAACAGGAGCTCGAGAAGTCGTCTTGAAGAGTGCGGAAAGCTGAGCGTTAAAAGTCGGCGTCGAGCACCGCTCGATAGCGGGCTTTTCCTTTTGCAACATGCTCAAACGCATCATTAATTCGGCTCATCGGAAAGTGCTCCGTCTGCGGCGCGATGTTGTGTCGAGCTGCGAAGTCGAGCATGTCGGCCATGTCTACTGGCGAGCCGGTCGGAGAAGCACCGATGCTGGCTTGCTTTGTAATCAGCGTAAAAATCGGAACAGGAATCGGCTCCAACACAGCTCCCACGACATGCATTCTTCCATTCGGCGCAAGGGTCGCAAGCAGAGAGTTCCAATCCAAGGACACATTGACGGTGACAATCAGCAGATCGAGCGAACCAGCGATCGTTTGCAATGAATTGGCGTCGCGAGTTGCGATGACATGATGAGCTCCAAACTCGCGTGCTTCGTCAAACTTGTTTTCGCTGGAAGTGAACGCTGTGACTTCGCATCCGTAAGCGGCAGCGAACTTAACTGCCATGTGCCCCAAGCCGCCGATACCGACAACTCCCACTCCGCTCTTTGGAGTTGCGAACATGGCAATCGGGTTGAAGACCGTAATGCCGCCACACAACAGCGGACCGCTGTCCGCGATGTTCAAGCTGTCCGGTAACGGGATCGCCCAAGCCCAGTGGGCGCGCACACTGCTAGCGAATCCGCCGAAGTGACCGCCAATCGTCGGCTGAACTTGGCTGCAAAGATGTTGGCTGCCTGACATGCAAGGGCGGCAGTGCATGCAACTCGCACAATTCCAACCGATTCCAACACGTTGGCCAACTGCGATCCCTTTTGCATGGGAACCGACTGCTGTGACGCGGCCGACGATTTCATGGCCAAGCACAGCTGGGTAGGTGGTAGCACCCCAATCGTTCTGCCACATGGAAAGATCGGAGTGACAGATGCCGCAATGTTCGACTGCAACTTCGACATCCTCCGGCCCTAAGGCTGGCAAGTCCATCGAACGCTTTTCGAATGGCGCTCCACTTTCAGCCGCTATCCACGCGTGATAACTCATTGGACCAGTACTCCAGAATGGAACTCTCACTTCGTTTACTCGCTAGAGTATCGAGTATAACGGATCTCGCTGCCTTAGCATGACGTTGCGCTGAAGCGCCTTGGCGTTGTGTGCACGTACAACAAACGCCAACGCGCTGTCCGTTACTGAGTTCAGAAGGTTGAATCGCTGAAGGTGGAACCCCTGAAGTTCGAAATCGACCGTTACCCGAGGCTCATGGTTACCGTCTTCGTTTCGACGTAGGGACGAAGGCCATCTTCGCCGAGTTCGCGGCCTTGACCGGACATCTTGAAGCCACCGAACGGCGCGGCTGCGTCGAAAACATCGTAGCAGTTGACCCAGATCGTTCCAGCGCGAACGCGTCGAGCAAAATCATGCGCTTTGAAAACGTTGCTGGTCCAAACCGCGGCCGCCAGTCCGAAAAACGTTTGGTTGGCACGTTGAATCAGCTCTTCCCAATCGCTGAACTTCAACACGCTCATCACTGGTCCAAAGATCTCTTCTTGAGCGATCGACATATTGTCTTTCACATCGGAGAAAATCGTTGGTTGCACAAAGTAACCGCGATTGCCGAATCTCGCGCCACCTGCGATGCACTGTGCACCTTCGTTATTGCCTTTGTCGATGTAAGACAGAATCTTATCGAACTGAGCCTGATCGACTTGCGGACCTTGTTCCGTATCAGCCGCTAGTGGGTCGCCAAGCTTGCGATTAGCAACTCGCTGACGCAGTTTTTCAACGAACTCATCATGCACTGAGTCTTGCACGAACACGCGGCTGCCGGCACAGCAACATTGTCCTTGGTTGAAGAACAAACCAAGATCAGCACCTGCAGCTGCGGCGTCCAAGTCGGCATCGGCGAGAATCACGTTCGGGCTCTTGCCACCCAGTTCAAACGTGATTCGCTTGAGCGATTCCGCTGCTTCGCGCATGATAATTTGCGCTGTGCGATGTTCACCAGTAAAGGCAACTTTGTCGATGCCAGGATGTTTCACAACTGCCGCGCCCGCGGTTGGGCCGTAGCCAGGCACAACGTTGATTACTCCGTCCGGCACACCGGCTTCTTGAGCGAGCTGAGCCATGCGCAGGCAGGTGAGCGGCGTTTGCTCAGCGGGCTTCATGACGACTGTGCAACCAGAGGCAAGTGCTGGCCCCCACTTCCATGCCGTCATCAGCATGGGAAAGTTCCAAGGGATAATTTGACCTACCACGCCAACCGGTTCTTTACGTGTGTAAGTAAAGAAGTTGCCGCGCACTGGAATCGTCGAACCATGAATTTTATCCGCAAAGCCAGCGTAGTAGCGCAAGCAGTCGATGACCAATGGCAGGTCAGCGGCGCGGGCCACAGTGACTGGTTTGCCGTTGTCGAGGCTTTCGAGGGCCGCGAGCTCATCCGCTTCTTCTTCAATCAAGTCGGCTAAGCGATTCATGATGCGTCCGCGATCGCGAGCATCCATGCGACTCCAAGGTCCCGTTTCGAAAGCGGCCCGCGCGGCTTTCGCAGCCAAGTCGACATCAGCGGCATCGCCTTCTGCCACGTCCGCGATCGTCTCTTCAGTGGCAGGATTGAGCGTTGCGAACGTTTTGCCGCTGACCGATGAACGCCATTTGCCGCCGATAAAACACTCGGTGTGTCGAATCTTTGGTTTAGGTCGAGTTACTTCAGCAATGGCCATGACATGCTTCTCCGAATGACTAAGGTGGAACGGGATTCCTGTACTTATCTGCAATGGGATATTGTATCGCATTGGCGGTTCAAGTGAACCAGACAACTGGCCTACATCTATCCGAGGAACCGTCAGTTATTTTTCTAGAAACGCCAGCTCTCATCAAAAAATCCGGCATCGACGACAGTGCCGGGTGTGACCGCGTTCGTTTCAGTTGTCGCGTCGATAACCGCCCAATCGGGCAGCATGGGAATCTGTCGAGCATTGTTCAGATAGGCATACTCACGGAACGTAAATCCGCTGTTGATCACAACATAACGCTTGGGATTGAGCGGGTTGGGATAGATTAGTAGCGGCACGAACTTGGTTGCATCGTATTCCTTGCCGTTTACTTTCAGTTGCTTTTCGTTCCACTCTATCGGCAGCGAACTCACGATTTTCGCGATCCATGGATTGTTCGACGGAGTTCCAAACAGAACCAGATTATTGTTGGCGATGTCCTCGTCCGTTAGTTCCGACTTCGCGACGATGTCGCCGCGGAAATGCCGTCGCCATTCCATCGTTGCATGTTTGTATTCAGCGTCGATCCAATCAAGGGTGTTTGTCTCGGTTGGCGGCACCCAAATGAACGGTTCCATGAACGCATCATCGATCGGACCTGTTAAGCCCGGTTGCTTGACGAGCGTTCCGGATGGGATGCTCGCATCGGAGCTAGTCTGCCATAGCCCGCGCGAATCTTTGACCAGCCACAAAGTCTTTTGATTGTCAGCGTCGTTGAAAGTGGCGGATAACCTTTGGGCATCGACTTTCAGATTGATCGCGCGGTCGGCTGCGAAAGGGAATTCAGCGTTACTAAATTGCAGTTTGATGCGCGATACGTTCTTTGACTGAATCAATACACGTCGGTCACCGAGTTCAGCGTGGACGACCGCTTCTTGCCAGTGCTTCTCAAGCCCCTCGACGCTCAACCACGCAAGCTGATGGTAGCGCAGCATGTACGTCGTCAACTCAATTGCTTTGGGTATTGTTTTACGCCCGGCGTCGAGCGCTGCATCGAGTTGTTCTTGGATGAGCGGCTTGGATTCAGCCAGAATTTTATGCGCCGTTTGAGCTCCGATGATGTGCGGCAACTTCATGCCGCGTACTTTGAAAGCGGCTTCCATGACATCAGCCGCTTGCTTTTGATTGTCGACTTCACCGCTGTAGGCAACTGTGGGCACATTGCGCAAGTTGTTCGTCCAGTCAGGGCAGTCGTACCAATGGAGAAGTTGGCGTTGGTAATCCGTTGGCTTGAACTGTTCCTTCTGAAAGATGCGCAAGAACTCGGTCGTCTCACTAAAGCCAGCCCCCGGGTTGGCCGCGGCCCACAGTTGCGGATAGTGAACTGCCATTTGCCAACAACCCGCACCACCCATCGAGAAACCGCGGATGACGATGCGCGCGTCGTCGATTGGATACAGTTGCTTGACATGCTCAATCGCTTCCAGCACATCCATCTCACCTGCAAACTTGAACGCGTTGCAGTAGCGACCGTACGGATGCAGCACCAACGTGTTCGGCGGAGTGAACTCACCGACTTGCAACATGCGCTGATGTAGAAATGCAACTTCGCTTACCTTCTCACCGCGACCATGCAACCAAACATCTAATCGCAGCGGCTTCGACGGATCCGCCATCCAACCGCTGGGCAACACAATTCCGTAGGGCTGAATGGAACCATCGATTTGTGAACGAAAGCCACCGGCATGCAGGCGCGGTCCATCGGGAGTTTCCCCCGTTCGTTTCGCATTCGCGCGTTTGGCAATCGTCAGCTCAAGCAATTCTGCGTCGCGCTTCCCTTCCGCAGCAGAACGCACACGCTGCTGAGCCAGTTCCAGCAGCTCGCTGGCGAAACCAAACTCTTTATCGGTATAGAACATTCCTTGCTCAACTGCTAACTCAACCGCGCGTGGGATAACTTCAATTTGTGATCTCGAGTTCGTGTTCAGATCGAGTTTATCGAGCGCTTCGCGAACCGCTTTGACTTTGGCAAGCAGCTCCGTCTTGACCGATTCGGGCAGCTCGATGCCTGGGGGCGGAACGGGTCGAACTTGAGTCGGAATGTTGTCGGCAGGGCCGTCAGCGCGGACGTCGACAATCGGCAGTTTCGACAGCGTGAGCACCACAGCGATCGATGCGAAGATTGCACGCGTCGTAAAAAAACTGGCAGATTGAACACGAACAAACATGTTGGGACTTTCAAGGCAGGAGGTCGCGCGGGGAAGAGTAGTGAGCTGTCAACATTTAGTTTTAGAGTGGCACGCACTGAGGCTTTGCGAAGGGCGTGGCGGATGTCGCTCAAAACACGCCCTTCGCAGAGCTTCATAGCGTGTCACCCAAACACGAACAATCGGCGGGACAAGGTTGCTCAACATTCTACACACGCTACGGGCGTTTGCGTCAAGCTGCGTAAGGTGCGCAAAAGGTTCCCACAAGTCTCGTCAGGCATTATTGGCAGAATTTGCGTTGACGTTGGATCAAGCTGCAGATCGTGCCGATTAAGACTATGGACGCTAGGCAATTGCAACGGCGGCTCGCGGCAGCGAATCGCACAGGTGGCTTGTAGGGAGGCAGCATGGAAACGTTAGACGACCGATTGGAAAGCTATCTAACGCAACTGATGACCATCTGCGGACGGTGGTCGCAGTGGATCTCCGATCAAGAACAAGCAGCCGTTGAAGGCAACTACGAACGACTGCAACAACTGACCAACGCCGCCGATGGACTGCTAGCAGAAATCCAGAGACTGCATCGCGAGCGTCAGCAGATACTCGAAGTTGCCAAGTCGGTCGAGTTGCCGCATGCAGACATTTACACTCTCGCTCAGGCTCTGCCCAGTTGGTCGATCCGTGCTCGTCGCGAGCGGGTGCGAACGGCCAAGCGGCAGATGGATCACCTGCGAAGATTGCACCTTGCGATTTGGGTATTGATTAGCCAGTGCGAACGCTTCGCGAACGAGACGATGCAATTGTTGTCGTATGGACAACTCGAATCCTGTGTCTATGCGCCAACAACGAACGCAGACAATGGCGGCGGTCATCTCCTCGACGCACAGATTTAAGTTTGCATACCGAACTGTTCACGACCTACTGAAGTAGCTCACGATGTCTTTGTTCTCAACGATCCAAACCTCCGCTAACGCGCTCCAAGTGAGTGAACTTGGGTTGCAAGTTGTTAGCAACAATGTTGCGAACGCCAACACACCTGGCTACATCCGTCAAGAACTTGTTCAAAGCACTGGGCCGGCTGTTCTCGTTGGCGGTGTGTTGCTCGGCTACGGTGTGCGCGCGAACGGTGTTGTCCAAAAGTTCGATGATTTTACTGCCAGCCAACTGCGTGAAACGCTCAGTAACCTCGAGAGCAGTAAAGCGCTGGATGACATCTACGGCCAGATCGAATCGGTATTCGGCGAACTATCGGACAATGACTTGAGCACTAAGTTGGCTGATTTTTCTGGCAGTATCCAAGACGTATTGAATCAGCCTGGTAACACTTCGCTGCGCCGTCTGGTCATCGAACGCGGTAAGTCACTCTCGTCCGACATCCGCACCATCAACTCGCAACTGGTCGATTTGCAAGGCAAGCTCAACCAAGGAATTCGCGACTCTGCCAACGAAATCAACCGACTGACCGATCGCATCGCTCAACTGAATACCAAAATTGTGGAGATCGAAGGTGGCGGTGCAATCCAGAGCGACGCAGTGGGCCTGAGAGATGAACGCATACAGTTGCTCAACGAATTAGCTAGCATCGTGGACATCCGCGCTTCGGAGCAATCGAGCGGCTCAGTCACCGTGTTCGTAGGCGGCGAGTACCTGGTGTCAGACGGACTGCAACGCAAAGTGAAAGTAGCTACGACTGAAACTGAAAACGGTTCGAGCCTTGAAGTTCGGCTAGTTGATACCGACTCGCCGTTGCAGATCTCCAGCGGACGTTTGCATGGCTTCTATTCTGCGCGTGACACTGCGGCTGGTACCGCCTTCACGGATCTTGACCAGTTCGCGCGCGACCTGATTTCACAATTCAATTTGATACATACGCAAGGACAGGGAACGGTTGGCTTCAGCAGTGTTACAGGAACCAACGGCGCGGATGACACGACCGCGCCGCTCGATCTTGCCGGCTTGCCAATCGATATTAAGAATGGCGAGTTCGAGATTCAAGTGATCGATTCGCTCTCTGGGCTCACCAAAACGCACGTCATTCGTGTTCAGTTGAATGGTGGTACCGATGACAGTTCATTGACCGATGTGACTGCGGCGATCGACGCGCTCTCAGGTATCAGTGCAAGCATCACGTCGGAAGGCAAGCTACGAATCGAAGCCGACTCCGACAAGATCACTTTCGCTTTTCAAAACGACACAACGAACTTTCTCGCATCGGCTGGAATCAACACGTTCTTCCAAGGCGATTCCGCAGCAACGATTGCAGTGAACGACACTTTGACTGGCGATCCGCGAAAGTTCGCGGCGAGCAATACAGGCGTCGGTGGCGGAACCGACAATGCAGTTCGATTAGCACAAGCGTTTGACGAACCGCTTGAGCAGCTAGATGGTCGCTCGATTAAGCAAAGCTACGAAGACTTGGTCGTGCGCACGACACAAGATATCAATGTGCAAGCTGGAGTTTCCGAAGGGCTTGCGAATTACTACAAAGTCCTGGAAGGCAAGCTGCTGGGCATCACCGGTGTGAACCTGGACGAAGAAGCGGTGAAGATGATTTTCTACCAACGCGCATTTCAGGCGAACAGTCGCGTGATTCAAGCGTCCAATGAATTGCTCGATACGTTGATGAATTTATAGTACTGCGGCACCCGCATTTGATGCGATTTGAATAACTATGGCAGCGAGTTTCTATCCCGTCGGCTCTTCGCGATCCTCTTCCGCGCTTTCCATTTCGCGGTTGTTGTACCAGATCAATACCGATCAAAATGCGATTACAAGCCTCCAAACGCAATTGAGTACCGGCCGACGTATTCAGCGGCCGAGCGAAGATCCCGGTGCAGCGATTCGTTCTCTAGCCGCGCAGCGTCAGTTGGAGTTCAAGCAGCAGGTCGATACGAATTTATCGAGCGCCGACACGATGCTCAGCGCAACCGAATCAGCGCTTTCGCAAGCTCAATCGCTGTTGATCGACATTCGTGGTCTGGCCGTTCAAGTAGGCAACAACACGCTCTCCGAAGAGGAACGAGGTGCTGCGGAGGCACAACTCCAAGCCGCCTATGTGCGATTAACGGAACTTGGCAACTCAAAGTTTCAGGACCAATACATCTTCGGTGGCAGCAACGTCACAGCGCTTCCCTTCATCGCATCCAACGACTCGATGCTGTTCACTGGAAAGATCGATCAGTTGATGACGATCTCCGACTCGGCATCGACAGTAGCTGCCAACATTACAGCTGAAGACGCTTTCGGCGTCCGCAGCGACTACATCGTCGGAACGGTCGACATCAATCCTCGGCTAACCCCAGCAACGCCACTCGCTTTGCTCAATCGCGGCGAAGGCGTTCGCGGTGGCACCATTGAATTTTCTGACAACTTGCAAGTCGTCGAACTGGACCTTTCCAATGCATACAACTTGGGCGAAGTCGCAGCTGCGATCAATGGCATGCAGCTAAGCGGCCGCACGCTTCAAGCAACGATCGGCTCAGATGGCTTAGAGATTCAATACGAAGACGGGTTGTCGGGCTTCATCAACATTCGCGAAGTTGGCGGTGGTAATACAGCGAGCGACCTTGGAATCAAAACGGATGGTATTCTGTCGACGTCACCTGTCGCGGGCAACGATCTCGATCCGCGCGCGTCACTCAACACACCGCTGAGTTCACTGTTCGATGGCGGCGGTATCGCTTCGGGTGAATCCTTCACGATTAAGCAAGGCAACAAGAGTTACAACATTTCTACGACGGGCGCCAGCACCGTTGAAGACTTGCTAAATATCGTGCGCCGATCGGGTGCCAAAGTAGAAGCCAGTCTCGATGAAAGCGGCCGACACATTGCGATTCGCAGCCTGGAGAGCGGTACCTCGTTAACGATCGCTGAAAACGGCGGTGATCTGGCAACGCGGCTCGGATTGCGAACGTTCGATTATGAAACACCCTTATCAAGACTGAATTTTGGTCAAGGTGTTTTCATAAGCGATACGACGGACGACCTGCTGATTACACGCACGGATGGAACCAGCTTCAGCGTGGATCTCGACGGCGCGCTGACCGTGAACGATGTCATCAGTCGCATCAACAATCACGATACGAACTTTACGCCCGCGACGCGTGTTGTCGCTTCTGTTTCGACCAATGGAAACGGCTTGGTACTGAGCGCGCCCACTGGAGCTCAACCGATCTCCGTTGCCAATGTCGGCGGCAGTCAAGCGGCCTGGGGACTCGGGCTGGTTGCGCGCGATGCGAGCTCCAGCGCTGGCTCCACGTCAGGGGCAAACAATGTTATCCGCGGATCCGACGTAAGCGGCGTTCAAGTCGAAGGTGCATTTACATCCATCGCGCGGCTGCGAGACGCGATCGCAGAAAACCGGCAGGAGGGTCTGCCCAGTATCGTTGAATCGATCGACGCGGACCTGCAACGGCTATCGCTAGCTCGCGGCGTCATCGGAGCTCGTCAGCAATCCATCGAGAGCATCAAGAGCAGTTCCGCTGATCAACAAATTCGACTTAAAGAGGTTGAGTCAAATGAACTCGACGCCGATCTAGCTCAAACAATTTCCGAACTAAGCGGCCGACAAGCCGCGCTGGAAGCATCTCTGCAGTTGATGAGTCAGGTGACTCAGCTGACGCTATTCAACTATCTATAGGTCGTTCGCTTCCCGTGAGCCTGTAGCGCTACGAACAAGCTAGTTTTGCTGTTGCAGTGCTTTGGGGTTTAAGGACCAAAGGTCCAGACATTCGAGTCCCTGAGGCAATTTTCATCCTGGCAGCGTGCGAGGATCTGTGAGCAAAGCGTTTACGGAACTGAGACGGCGTCTTCAAAGCCCGTAGGTGACGTCCGAGGGGTGATTCGCGGAGTTTCTTCATTAGACACTTGCGTACATGTAACCTACAGGTTACTATCCTGCCGTGTAACTTATAGGTTACTTCCAGAGAGCTCATGAAAGCGAGATGCGAATGTCGATTCAGCAAATGGAACTGGCGGACAAACTAACGTTGCGGCGTGCTCGAGGCGCAATCGTCTTAGGGATTCTTTTTATTGCGAGTATGGCTACGAGTCTTAAGGTGGACATCGGCGATAGTCGCCCGGCTACGATCCAAATCGCTGCCTGGATTGTGTGGGCGATTGCCTTACTCGTCTTGGTTGCTGCAGGCGGAGGCTGGTTTCGAAAACCGATGGTTCGATCGATGATGAATGATGATTCTACGATTGAGAATCGCAGATCAGCGTTGGTTACAGGCTTCTGGGCAATCGTGCTCTGCGCATTCATACTGTACGGTGTTAGTCTGTTCGAAAACATAACGGGGCGCGAGGCTATCCGTATTATGCTATCGGCGGCCGTTGGCGCGGCTGCGATCCGTTTCGGAACACTTGAGCGACGAGCTTTGAAAAGTGCCTGAGCATCTGCGTAATCGCCTGAAAGAAGAGCGCGAACGGCTCCAGCTTACGCAGGCTCAACTGGCGGAAAAAGTTGGCGTTAGCCGCAAGACAATTAATACCGTGGAGAATGGTATTTTTATCCCGTCAACCGTTCTCGCATTAAAACTGGCTAAGGCAACCGGTCGGTCGGTCGAGCAACTTTTTTCCCTGATTGATTAGTCGCATCGGGAAGGGCACTGTTCGACCAACTGCCCTCGATTGCGTTTAACGGCCTGTTGAAAGATGGAACATCTACAGTGACAAGCGATTCTCGCGAGCGAGCACTTGCACTGATCCAGATTTACGGTTGGAACAATACTTCGTTTCAAACGCTTGAACCGTACTTCGAGTATTGGTTCGATCCTCGCGGCCAAGGTGTAGTGGCTTACTATCGAGCTTGGGGCACTTGGGTCGTCGCCGGGGCACCTATATGTCCGCTCGACGCACTCGTTGAGTGCGCACTGGCGTTTGCAGCGGCGGCTCAGCAAGCCGGGTATCGCGTTTGCTTCTTCGGAACAGCCGCTCGTTTCGCTGACCAGTTTAGTGAGCACGCCACACACGTTAAGATCGGTGAACAACCTTGCTGGGATCCAACTCGATGGGACAATGACGCCAAACGAACGAAGTTGATCGGTTCTCAGAGGCGTCGAGCGGAGCGCAAGGGAGTAATCGTCCAGCAGGTCAGCCCGCAAGTAATGAGCGACAGTCAATCGATTGAACGACAGATGGCAGAGCACGTCATCATCGAATGGCAGCGGGCGCATCGCATGGCCACGATGAGCTTCGTAGTGCATCTGGATGCGTTCTCGTTTGCTAACGAACGTCGTTACTTTCTGGCGATGCGTCCAACAGCGACCGGCGCCAGCGAAGCGGTTGGCTTTCTATCCCTGGTACCGATCTACGCTCGCGATGGGTTCTTCCTGGAGGATCTTATTCGAACGCCGACTGCGCCAAATGGAACCGCCGAAGCACTTATCGATGCTGCCATGCGTTCGCTAGCGGTTGAAGGCAAGACCTATGCCACGCTCGGACTATCGCCGCTTCGCAATATCCATCAGTCTCAATTTCCGCAGCCTTGTTGGGCCATCACCATTTTTCGTATTTCGAAACGATTGTTTGATCCGCTTTACAGCTTCGAAGGCTTGGCCGCTTTCAAAACGAAACTAAGGCCCGAAGCGTGGGAAGAAATCTACGTCACCGGCATACCTCGATTCAATCTCAAGATGCTGATCGCAGTGCTCATGGCATTCGTGCGCTCTCATCCCACACGCTTCGCTTTCGACACTTTAGTTCGCTTGGTTACAAGCAACCTGCGGCAAGTGCGTAACACCACGTGGCAACGGCTGAATCACTTTTTGGCTGGCATGCTCGCGCTGTGGATAGGCTTGCTGAGCCAGTGCGATGGCGAGTTTTGGTTTGGGAGTGCAGGGATGCTGTACTTCTGGATCACCTTTGATTGTTTAATGGTCGGCGTGTTGCTGTGCTTGGGTTACGGCGTTCGTCGTCATGCAAAGTTCGTGCAGTGGCTAGCACCGACCGCTTTATTAGCAGTTCTAGGCGACCTTGCCGCTACTTCTTGGCAAGCGTTTTCCTTTTTCACTAAGCATCCTTGGAACTGGTTGCACGCATCCGCTTGGACGATCGCAATTGGCGGACCAGTCATCGCAAGCTTGTTTCTGGCTAGCTTGTTTGTCGCAGTTCGATTCTCGCGTCCGCTTCCGCAGCCAAGTTCAACCCAAGTGCAGTGATTCGGACTTCCTTGCTAATCATCATCGTCATCCTCAAACACTGAGATCGCCCATTCGGGATACGGCACTTGGCTGCCGCGTACTGAGCGCCAAATGATTCGATTCAAAACATCTTCCGGAGCTTTGTCGACTTCGCGAAAGTTGAGCGTAGCGGATACGAGTGCGTCTTCGCGAAGCACTTTGTCCAGAATCGCCTTCGGATCGGGATTCATTTGATCAAGCGGCACCAAGTTTGGAACTGCGTCGAATGGCTTTAAGTTCGGATTGTCGACAAAGCAATCGAACATCGGCGTCGCGCTGGCATCGAATTGATTCATCGGTGGCAAGCCTAGAATCTGTTCCATCGTTCGCAGAATGCTGCTGGTGTTGTACTGCGTGCCTATCGTCACTCCGCGTTTCGCATAAGGACTGATGCAATATGCGGTCGTGCGATAGCCACTAACGTGATCCCAGCCCGCTTGGGGATCATCTTCAATCGCAAAGATCGCCATCTCCGGCCAGAATTTCGAGTGGCTAAGCGCCTCGACGATGCGGCCAAACGCCAGATCGTTATCGGACATGCAACTCGCTGGCGTCGGGCAATTCACAGCTGTTCCGCTGCCATGATCGTTCGGCAAGCAGATGATGACCATGTTTGGATACTCACCTTTGGCTTCATACTCAGCCAATTCCTTGATGATAAAGTCCGCGCGAAATTGATCGGGCACTGACATTTCCCATCCGACGTAATCAGTTGGCGAAAATGGCCGGATCGTCTCAATGCCCGGCTCGCTGGCGAAAATCACTTCATCGCTTTCACCTTTCCAAGTTCGATAGCACGCCATGTAGTTTGGCGTTCCCCGCTTCGCTGGATCGCGGTAGCGAACTTTCGGCACCATGAACTCGCCGTAGTTACGAATCGTCTTCTTACCAGCTAACACGTTATCCCAGATGAAGCCCGCAGGTGAATAGGCTAGCGCGTCAACTTCATCTTCTCCCATTCCGTCGGGATAACTGCGAGGGAACCCAGCAAAACTCTTTTCCATGTAATCGGTGCTGAATGCCGTCGTGCTCCACTGATGACCATCCGCACTCAGAATTCCGTTGCAGTAAGTATTGTCGAGCAACACAAACTCATTGACCATCTTGTGTTGGTTCGGAGTGACTTTTTCGCCAAAGATACAAAGTTCCGCGTTGCCGCGACCTTGCTTGAGAGCTCCAAAAACTTGATCGTAAGTTCGGTTCTCTTTTAAGATGTACACAACATGTTTAATCAAGCTCGGTTCGCCGATACGTTCAGGGATCGCTTTCGGCGCGACATCTTTACGAGCCGGTAGTGCTGCGTCAGCGATGGCGCCGCGCCGAATATTCTTGGCTGCTCGCTCAGACAACTTAGCTAACTCGTCTTCATCTTTTGGCAACGGAGCGAGCGAGATGCTGCCGTGGTAATGATGAGTGTTAAAGCCTTCAGCACCGCCACCCTGTTTCTTTGGCTTGATCGGCAACCCTTTGATGTTGGCAACACACAGTTGATTGCGATGAGTATCGAACACGATCGCCCCTGGAAACCAACCTACTGGAATCAAACCAATTAACTTCGTCTCGCCTTTGTCCTCCGGATCGAAATCAATCACACCGATCGCATTCTGAGTACCGTTAGCAACGTACAGTTTTTTCCCAGCGGGGTCGAACGCCAACGCATTGGGACTGGCACCAAACAGATCAGCCGGACTCGCCTTAGCCCACACCGTTTCAACGATCTTCTCTTCGGCGACATCAATCAAACTCAAGTGATCGCTACCTGCGTTCGCGCAGACAATATGTTTCTGATCTGGCGATACAGCCAGCGCACTAGCGTGCAAACCTGTTAACAGCTCCTTGGAAACCTTGCCCGACTTGAGGTCGACAATACTGACCGAACCTTCGCTGGCAATACTCCGAAGCGCATCGACACGCGCCGTCGTGCCACGTCCAGCGGGTCCGACCAAGTCGCCCGCTTCTGGTCGCCGCCCGCCCCAGTTGCTCACGAACGCCTTGTCGCCAACAAGCGACACGTCATACGGCGCGACACCAACATCGATGCTGCGTTTCAACTGACCAGTAAGGCTATCGATTTCAATCAAGCGGTTCGATAAATTGCCGCATACGAACAGCGATGCACCGTCAGAACTTAGCGCCAAGCCGCTGGGGATTTCCGCTTTGCGTCGCGGCGCGTTTGCGGGCGGCAAAGGCAACGTGTGAGATGGCTTTACTTGCCCAGTTTCGTCAACGGTAAAGACTTTGACCGAGCCCGCCACGTTGCTCATAAAAATCCGTTTGCCATCGCCGGAAAATATCAATCCGGTGTAGCTCACTTGACCCGCTCTGTCAGGCTTCAAGATATTCGCTGAAGCTTCATCCGTTGGCGGTGTGGTTCTGCTTTCTTCAGGCAAAGCCACGCGCTGCTTCACGTCACCTGAAACGGGGTCGACCACCACTAATTCATTCGTCTTCCCAGCCACCAATAGCAAACGACCGTCCGGCGACATCGCGAGTGCTTGTGGCCGCATTCCCGCCAATTCAACTTGCTTGCCAAATGGCGTCAGCAATTGATTCACGGGAGTAACGATTACATCCTCGCGCCAACGACCAACTTGATAATCCAATTCGGGCGCACGTTGCGCCGCCTCTTGAGCGCAAACGGATTGAGTGGCAATCGCCGAAACGAGAAGACCCCAGAGCAGCTTTTTCATGTTCGCCTCAAATCAACAGTATGCAGATTGAATATGCAAATTGGTGAAAGCGAACATAACCGCCCGCTGACTGGCTCGCAACCAGCAGGCGGAATCCAAGTCGTAACGTAGCCGTTACGCAGACTCAGTTTGAAACACAGAACGCTTGATTGCCGATCCGAATCACGAAGCGGTCACTCGCGACAGCGTAGCCATACAGGGTAGGGCCACTAAACATTGCCGCCCCGCGCTGACGCTCTTCCGTCGACTCGCTCGCCGGCGCCGCTTCTTCAGGCTTCAGATCTTCAGGGCGCCAAAGTTGATTCTCAGCCAGCACCTTAAACTCACGTCCAGCCGCGATGACGGTCGTCAATCCGTCTTTGCCGAACCAATAGATTCGATCGCCAACCGCATACGGAGTTGCCCAGCAAGATTGCTTGGTACGTTCACGATAAACGTTTGCACCTGTTGCAACATCAAAGCAATAGATAACTCCGACGCGATTGATCCAGTAGGCCAGACCATTGTGCATGATCGGTGATGCCCAACTGGGAGTTGCTTCATCAGCGATCCACTTTCGCTCGACTTTCCAGCCTTCACCGTCGCGGGCAATCTGCATCATGCAGTTTGACTTCTTTGCTTCCTCCGCGTTTTCACCTTGTCGTCCCGCACCCGCACCGACGAAAAAGCGTCCTTCTCCACAGTCGATCGGAGTCGTCCCTGTGTTACCGCCAACTTCCTTGAAGCTCCACAGCAGATCCCCTTTGTTCGCATCGTAGCCGTCCACAGATCCGGCTGAGCTGACAACTACTTGCGGTTGTCCATCAACTGCAACGATCGCAGGCGAGCTCCAACTGCGCCGTGAACTGCGTTCAGCCTTCCAAGTCGTTGCACCGGAGTTTTTGTCCAGTGCAACGAGGTAGCTTGGACCATCATGCTCCAGCAACACATACACCAGCGATTCGGTTTGACATGGCGAAGCACCCAATCCAAATTCGGCGACAAAGGGGCCCATATCAGTACCGAGCGAACGCGTCCACAATTCCTTTCCATCATGCGCATAAGCCACGCAATCACCGCTTTCGAACTGTGCGATCACGCGATTCGCATCGACTACGGGAGTCGGAGCCGCTCGACTGACGTAAACACTGTTCGCTACTGGCGCAGAATTTTTTGTGCTCTTGCGCCACAGTTCCTTGCCCGTGGTTAGATCCAAGCAGACCAGGTGAAACATGTCCTTTTGCGGACCTTCAACTGAAGTCAAGAAAACGCGATCACCCCAAATCACAGGGCTCGACTGACCATGCCCCGGCAACGTCGCGCGCCAAGCCACGCCTTCCGTTGGCGACCACTTTAGAGGTATCTGTTCAGCCTTCGCGGCACTCGCACCGGCACCAAGAAACGCTGGCCAAGCATCTGCAACGGGCGGCAAAACAGCGATGAACAAAATCAAGGACAAGTTAATCATAGACTTCGATCTCAATATAAGTGTTGATGGAATAGCAAGAACGATCACACATTCGCACTGATCGATCCTTGGAAGAGCTTACTTTCCAAGTTGCTGTTGCGGAACGGGCAAAACTAGTGTCGCACCATAATGCGTCTTGTCGTAGCCCTCGCCCCGCTCATCTTCGGCGACATGGTGCGCCACGGCAAGCACCAAGTTGCCTTCCTGCGGAACAAATTCAACTCGGCCTTCGCTATCGGTGCGACGTTCAAAAGTAGCATCGAACCCTTCACTTAACACAGCACCGCGTGGGATAAAGGACACTACTGTATCGCCCAGCGGTTTGCCTGATCTCAACAAACGCAACCGAATCGGTTGACCAGCGGCTAACTGAGCGACCGGTGTCTCCAACAACATCTCCAGCCCCAGACCATGCGGTTTGATATTCTCCTGGCCAAACTTCGCTGGCGATTTCGCATCCAAAGCAACCAAGTAAGTCTTGCTGCTTTTGATCGCTCGCGTCCTGCCGTGCAACGTATCTAGCTTGTGTAACACTTCATACACACCGGATTGTTTGGCGACATAACGAGTCGTCCAGTAACCCTCCTTCTCAGCGCTGCCGGTATCGATGAGCTTGGATTTCAAGTCTTCCGCATCTCCGTTCGGCGTTATGACCGACAGCTGACATGGCGCCAAAGTGATCTTGCTCGCCAGCTTGAAATCGCGATGCCCGTTGCCGTGATTGCCCAGTCGCAAGTCGACGTAAACGTACTCGCCGGTGCGAGTCGACAACGACGCCGTTTCGACCCAAGTATCATGCGCCGCTGCGAGCGAAGGTTGAAGCGCTATAGCCACGAGTGATGTTATAAGTACAAACGTTTTCATTTTAGTGTTTCCTTGTTTCAAAATAGAATTAGTGAACTATCAACTTTTTTCGTACTCGTACTCGGCCGGTGCAGTCGAGTCGCATTGAGTCGAGTCGAGTTGATTACGAGTACGAGTACGAGTGCATCCTAATAACCGGACGGGAATGCGTTCCGGCAGACGAGATTTAAAACTCGCCGAGGATTTCGCCGCCACTGCGAGTTCCCAGGGCGCGCCACGTGGCTAAGTCCACCGTCTCGCTGACAAATTGCACACTGCCATCGCACCGCAGCAATTGCACGCCGCCGGTGTGATTGCTGCGGGCTCCGAAGACGCCGTAACCGCACGTGCCCATGTCCGGAATATCGCTGTTCGGTGAGTGATAGTGGTTGTAAGTGTCGTAATACTCACGACCATGAATCCAACCCGCGCCGCGCTGCCCTGCCCAACCGCGACTGATCGCAACTGTCATCGCTTCGAACAAGCTGGGATCGACCGGTGTTTGGTAGTTGTTTGCTAGTCCTGCCTGCGCCGGCGGCACCGTCGATGACTTCCAAGCGCAAGCGACGTTGATATATGTTCGACGACGTTCGCGACTGTTCGTCGGTGCGGTCGCAGTTTGAATCGCCAAACCTCGCAACGACTCTGAGTACCCAGCCGTATTGCTCAGGCCATCCGTGATGTCAGCAAAGCGAACGGAGGAGTTCGTCCACGAAACACCGTCGGTCGGCAATCGCGAATCGTAAAGCGTACCGAGTGCGGTGCCGCCATTGATGTGATAATTGTTGCCCGCGTACTGCTCGATAGGCCCCGATCCGCTCAGCGTTCTGATGTCGTACAAATCGGGACCGTCGTCGCTCGGACAACGCAAGAACGGCATCGGTGTTCTAGCTGGAACAACGAAAGCAGGAGTCAGCGTGCCGGGGCAGCAACCAACCTGCATCGGCTTGGCGAAGTCGAGCAGATTCTGCAGACTCGCCTGTTCCATGAACGGCAACAATTGCGCGTGCACTGAGAAGTTTCCACTGTTTCTGCGCCCGTTCGAATAGTTGGAGGGGATTTTGCGATGGGCGGACTCGTAGTTATGCGTCGCCAATCCAATCTGCTTCAAGTTGTTGCTGCACGACATCCGCCGCGCGGCTTCGCGAGCCGCTTGGACAGCTGGTAACAGCAAACCAACTAAGATCCCAATGATGGCGATTACAACTAGCAATTCAACTAGCGTGAAGGCGGCCTGCGGCCTATGCATCGACGAGCGTCGAGTATTATTCAGTTCGTATTTCATAGTTTTGATTGATGGTGAGGGAGTGATCGGTTTCGTGACAGCAAAATAAATTGCTAAACGACAGTTCAGTCGCATTGAAGCGCCATGAACTCGCTGGTGGATCGCTTGAATTGCTATGGCTCGAACGGTCGGCGATAGCGCGCTTACCACAGCGACGGGATTCGCACTTGTGGAGAGCGAGCCTTGAAACACCGAGTAAGCGCGCATGCGCAAACCGTCTCAAACCAAGCTGAAAAGATGCGAGTGCTTAGGTGAGCGTCATCGCCGAAACGAGCGCACGCAAAAACACCGCTGTCTAAGAGAACATCCGCGGCGGTGGGATATCAGGAACTAGAAATACTCGCGCCGGCTCAATTGCCAGCGGTGGTGAACAGCGACCAAGAACTTCGATGGTCCAACGCTCGTTGAGAATCGGATGAACAATGGCCCACGGCAAGTGCGTGTACAAGTTCGCGGCGCCTTTACATCTCAGCGCCATTATCGAAAGCACAATCGTTGGTTCAGGCTCTGCTTGAGCCGACTCAACCTGCGACGAACTTTCGCGACAGTCATTTCCTTTGGCCGCGCAACATGCGGACTGAGGCGTCTCAGTTGAAGCGCAATGTGCGCAAGCCGGTGGCCGAGCAGCTGTACATTTTTCGCAAGTGGCTGCAGGCGTTTTTGCTTTCGTCTGTTCCACCTTTGCAGCGTACCAAGGCGGAGTGACCCCGTTTTCTTTCGCCCAGGCGATCTTTTGAGCCGGAGTAAAGCAACAGCAGTTTATCCAGCATTGCTCGGCGTTCTTGCAACCACAACTGCAATGCTGACACGGAAACGGCTCGGAAATATCTTTGGCTTCGCGGTAGATAACGCCCAGCGGAATTGGGACCGCCGCGGCGCAAACAGCGACTAAGACGAGCAGCGATACCGCTCGACGCATTGTCGGTTTCGAAAACTTAAATCGCCGGGATTGCATTGTAAGGTGCCACTTATGTCGCAGCACAAACTCGCCACTTTCAAACGCCAACTCCGGCTCACTCTCCACACGTAAAAGGATAGCCACGGAATTCAGCTCGGCAATGCGTGCAGTCAAAATGCGACGATTCGTCCACAAAAAAAGCTGACGAGCGTGGCAGAAAATTCTTCACTGGCGGTCATAAATTCACCGCAAGCAAGTATCGAAGGTACGCCACGCAACGGTTCACTGGGGCGTAGAATAATTCTCTGGAGGCGTAGAATAAGCGGTCCGACCATCGTTTTCGCAGTCGCCGGTTGGCTGCAGTGGCTAGAATTGAAGTTGGCATTGAATGTGCAACCGAGACGCAGTCTAGAATTCGAGCGGAAGTTCGTTGGCGATTGAAGAACGATCATTCCAACGGCCCCTCAATGTTCAAAGTAATGTTCAAAGCGAGTGTAGTTAATGACAATGCGATGCTTTTCGAGGTTCTTGGTTTGTTCTCTCGCGATGTTCGCTGTAGCAAGACCGGCAACAGCCGACGAAGCGCTTGCAAAAATCAGCGACGCGGCGGCTCAATATCGCACGATGGTCGATCGAGCTGTTGAATATCTGAGAGTGCGCGGGCAAGCCGACGATGGCTCGTTCTCGGCTGCGGCTGGAGTAGGACCAACGGGGCTAGTCGTGAGCGCGCTCGCTTCCGTGGGTGCAACAGCCGACGACCCAACGATTGCTAAAGCGCTCAACTACCTCGAGGCAAACGTTCAAGCAGATGGTGGAATCTACAAACCTGAATCCAAGCACCGCAATTACGATACATGTCTGGCTGTAGCAGCCTTTGCAAGTATCAACAAGGAAGGCAAATACGACACGCTGATCAAGAAGGCAGAAGCGTTCATTAAGGGTATCCAGTGGGACGAAGGCGAAGGCAAGGACAAGAGCGATATGTTTTATGGCGGCGCTGGTTACGGATCGTCGTCACGCCCTGACTTGTCGAATACCAGTTTCATGATCGACACTCTCAAGTCACTGGGAAACGGACCGGAGGACGAAGCGATTCAGAAAGCACTTCTATTTGTTTCTCGCTGCCAGAACTTAGAGTCGGCCACTAACAATACGCCCTTCGCAGCAAAGATTAATGACGGCGGATTCTTTTACACAGTTGCTGGTGGCGGCGAAAGCAAAGCTGGAAACGAAGAGAATGGTGGGTTGCGCAGTTACGGTTCGATGACCTACGCTGGCCTCAAGAGTATGATCTACGCAGGTGTCGACAAGGATGATCCGCGAGTCAAAGCGGCTGTCGATTTCCTTCGCAAGAACTACGACCTCGAATCGAATCCCGGCGTCGGGCTTCAAGGCTTGTACTACTATTACCACACGATGGCAAAAGCACTCAGCGCGTTCGGCACAGACACGTTTGAAGACGCTGGCGGGACGAAGCACGACTGGAAAAAGGAGCTTCGACAAGAGCTCGCTGAACGGCAACTCGTCGACGGCAGCTGGATTAACGAGAACGCGCGTTGGATGGAAGGCGACCCAAACCTAGTTTGTGGTTACGCATTGCTGGCGCTGTCGTATTGCAAGCCGTAGACTTAGCTCCCGCGCTCCGCGATTTTCTGTTTAGAGCGATTTTCGCAGTTCAGAGTAAACCGTGTGCCCGACAGGCTGCCAACCGGTTTGCACTATGGTTTCGCCGGTGGTAGCTTCATGACTGATTGCATATTGCCTCGTCGTGAAGAATGCTGTGAACAAGCTAAAAACCGATCTAGTCCTCGTCCACTCACTTTGGCCCTACGCTGCTGCGATTTTCGCGGGAGCGATCACCTACTGTGCAATTCTTTGGTGGAGTCAGATGCAGGGTCTGGCGGTCGCGACAGCGTTTGTCATCAGCCTGACGACGTTCGTATGTTCAAGGCTAATTCAATCGCGTGGAAAGCTATCGCTCAGGATTACGATCTTGGTGCTACCACTAGTAACGGCGATCGTCTGTTTTGGGCTGATGCAATTGAACCCGTATCGCGTTCGGCATCAGACGAACAGCGCACTCAAGCAATCCGGCTTGACGGTACGCCAACGACGTCCTGAAGTTGATGGCGAATGGTATCGCGATAGTAACTCCGGCATCGTGCTGCCGTACTGGTTGATTCGAATGTGCGGTGATGATGCGATGAGCGATACCGTATCGGTTACTGGTCCGTTGGCTTCACTGCAAGCGGTTGACGTTGATCAACTGCATCTGCCAAAACTGAGATCGATAAGCCTGGATCGCTCGGGGGCGGAACCAAAGCTGAGCGTCGAGCATATTGCGTGGCTTTCCAGGCTAGAGAAGCTCAACGAAATCAAACTTGAGTTCGAAGAGATCACTGGTGCCGACATGCCCGCAATTGAAGGACTACACGCGCTGACAAACGTCAAGTCGATTGGCATATCGTCGTTCCTGGACAACATCGGTTCGGATGTTGATCTTTCCAAATTGCCGCCCAAATGCTGGCTGCAGCTTAGTGGCAGCGAGGTCCGTCTGGAGCACGCGAAACAACTTTCGAGAGTGAGTTGGCTTGAGTTGCGAGTGAATACGATGTCAGCCGAAGCGATTGCGTTGCTTAGCGCGGGCGATGCGGATAGAGGGCTGGCGATTCACAATTGCGTTTTTGACGAAGCTGCTGCGCGGGCGATTTCGAAGTACACCGGTTCGCTGACACTGATCAACTGTAAGCTTCCAATTGGTTTCGCCGTTGACGATCAACCTACTGGTCCGAGTCAAACTGATTCTAGTGAGCCTGATCGACTGTGGCGGTTGTGCTTGAACAACACACCCATCTCGGACGCTGCGCTTGTAGCGTGGCTTAGGCGGTCGAATGTTGGCAATTTTCAAACCGACAGCACGCTCAGCGCATCTTTCCTTGAGCAGTGCCAGCAACTTGAGAGTCTTCAATGGATCTACTACAAGTCGATCGATGGCGAGTTCGTTGGCGCAGAGTTGAAGAAAGCGACTGATCGCATGAGTGAGAAGAGCACCAGTGTGGGAGATGAACAAACTGAGATCGAATAGTTAGCAGCCTGTCGAAAAAGATTACAATGCGACGTCGGCAAACTGCTTAGCGGGGGAATCACATCGCTCGCGGGCGATTTGGCGTTCAGAAGCCAGGCTTGAAAGAAGCTAGGCTCGAGAGATCGTTCCTTGATCGCGTATGGGAAGACAAGCATGGGAAGTCAACTACTGGATGAAGCAACGGAGATTGACTTGCTTCAGCGGGCGAAGACAGGCGACTTTGAGGCGTTTCAGCAACTAGTCGTCAGACTTCAACCGCGTGTTTACGGACTGACCTTTCGGATTCTTCAGCAAACTCAGGATGCTGAAGATGCGACGCAGCAGACTTTCTTAGCGTTGATCGAACATATAGCTGACTTCCGCGCCGAGTCGTCACTTGCCACGTGGGTTTTGAGGATCGCGACCAACAATGCGTTGAAGATCCTGCGCAAGAAGCGTGCCGCGAAGATGGCATCGATGACCGACGTTACGTCCGAAGACAGCTACAACGACGTTCCCCACCCGGATTTCATTGCGCCCTGGAGTCAAACGGCTGACGAGATCGTTCAACAAGCCGAGGTGCAAGCGGAATTGCAGAAAGCGTTGTCGGAACTCGACGACAAGTATCGATTGGTATTCATTTTGCGTGACATCGAGGGACTTTCCGTTCGCGAAACAGCAGAGGCAATGGAATTGACGGAGTCGACGGTAAAGGTGCGGTTGCTTCGAGCCCGACTTGCGCTTCGCGAGCGGCTGACACGAAAATTCGGCGACGCGTTGCAAGTCATGACGCCGGACCACAAACATTCCTGATGTAACTAACCTGATTCCTTGTAACCAATTCTGAAAACCTGGATCAAAAACCTACGCACCGTTTGCGAGGATACAAATATGACATGCGAAGAATTGCTAAAAGCGCTCAATGAATACGTTGATGGCGCTCACCTTACCGAAGTCTGCGAAGAGTTTTCGCAGCACCTCGCTGGTTGCAACCCCTGCCAAGTTGTCGTGGACAATATTCGCCAGACCATCGCGCTGTATCGCGATGGCCAACGCTATGAAATGCCCAAGGGCTTTGAGGATCGATTGCAGCTTTCGTTGAAGTCACGCTGGGAAGAAAAGTTCGGTCAAGCGAGTTCCGCCAAGGTGGGAAATTGATCAGCCCCGCGCGTGCGACGCATCTTTGCCGCGAGTGCCTAAAGTAGCCTTTCGCTTGCCCAGCTTACAAGCCTGCACGAAATCGGGTACCGTACGCGAAGCGCGCGGCGAAGGATCTTCGCCCGAATTCTTAGGCTTCGAAGTTGGGTTATCCCGTATGATCAGTTCTCGGAGGAAGTATGCCGCAGAGTTCTTTGGCACGTTTGCGCTGACTTTCGCTGGAACTGGGGCAATCGTTATCAACAACTTTAGCAACGGTGCGATAACTCATGTCGGCATCGCGTTGACATTCGGTTTAATCGTTTTGTCCATGATCTATGCGCTCGGAGATGTCTCCGGTTGTCATCTCAATCCCGCAGTCACGCTCGGTTTCTTCGTGGCAAATCGACTGGACGGGAGACTGGTTGTGCCGTACATCGTCAGCCAATGTCTCGGCGCGATCGTTGCCAGCTTGACGCTGAGAGCCATGTTTCCGGCAGACCTTACACTCGGAGCGACATTGCCTGCTGGCGGTTCGGTGCAATCGTTTGTTTTGGAAGTCATCTTGACGCTGATTTTGATGTTCGTGATTCTCAGCGTATCGACTGGCGCAAAAGAAAAAGGAGTTCTGGCGGGCGTTGCTGTAGGATCCGTCATCGCTTTGGAAGCCATGTTTGCTGGGCCGATTAGCGGCGCGTCGATGAACCCAGCGAGGTCGCTGGCGCCTGCATTGGTATCGATGCATTTCGAAAGCTTGTGGATCTACCTAAGCGCTCCCATTCTTGGAGCCGCAATCGGCGTTTTAGCTTGTCGGTGCGTGCACGAACCGGATGGCTGCAACGCCAGTGCAGCGAAGGAAGAGGATTCGTAATTTGCACACTTATAAACGAACGATTTCGCAGCTCAGATTCGCGTGACAACGCATGCTAGCTCATGCAGCCCTGTTGGATGCTCAACTCGTTCGGTGGAATCGCTCCACTGCCACTTGGATTCGTCGAAGAGTTGTCGCATTGCATTGAGGTCGCAGTGGAATGGAGGACCGCCGGACTCATTGCTCTGCATGAAAAGTGCAAATACTTGACCACCTGGTCGGAGCCATGTGCCAAGTCGACGAACGTAGTCTGGCCACTGGTTAGGATGGACCGCACACAAGAAAGTTTGCTCGTAGATGGCATCGAAGTCGTTTGCCAAACACAGCGAGAATATATCCGCTTGAACAACGTTAGCGACGAGTCCCTTCGCCTGCAACTGCACCGTTAGTGATTGGACGGCTGCATCAGCAAAGTCGACTGCCGTCACTTCAAAGCCTCGCGCCGCTAACTCGATGACTTCGTGACCACGGCCACAGCCTGGAACCAGAATTTTGCCTGGTTTGAGTTTTGCCGAGTTCAACCAGAGCTCAAGCATCGGATTGCACTGCCCGCGATCCCAGCCGGTCTTACCTTCGTCGTATCGAGTCTGCCAATCGCGACTAGAGATCTCCGACTTCGCATTGTTCTCCGTGGTGCAATTCAATCGCATGTTCGTTTCAACTTTACTTGAGAGTCTTGGAGCGATGGCTAACGGAGTTTACCTAAGTAAGACTTGAATGCGTAGGCTCTGTTTTGACAGTCGGCAAGCCTGCAGATTTCCAAGCTGTGTAGCCACCGGTAAGATTGACGACCTTATCAAAGCCGGCGGACTTTAGCAAACTAACTGCGATGGCAGAACGCGCTCCACTGCGGCATTGCACGATGATTTTGCGATCACTCGGCAGTTGGCTTAAGGCCTGCGGTAGGCGACCAAGAAAATGATGTTCTGCCTGATCGATGTGACCTTCATTCCATTCTTCTTGAGATCTGACGTCGACCAGCATCGCCGTGTTCGATTCAATCTCTGTTCGAAGCTCCACAGGAGTACCACTCTCGTACGACTGATCTCCTTGGCCTGATTCCAACAGTGCATTCTGATCAAAACCGCCACCGATATGCTCCACACCAATTTTGTGTAGAACTCGTGCGGCTTCCTCAAGTTCGTTTGGTTGGCACATCAAAAAGACAGGACGATCGTAATCAACGATCCACCCCGCCCAAGCGCTCAACATGTTCATTGGAATGTTTAGCGTCTGGGGCACATATTTCTTGGCTACTTCCGAAGATGGTCGCAAGTCGATGACCGTCCCCTCAGCAAGTGCTTTTTGAAAATCGGCGAGCGGCAACAGCTGGTGATGGTGCCCCGAACCGAGAATTGCTGGCCCTTCTTTGTTCACGCGTTTCATCAGCGCGAAATAGGGCGGTGCTTCGGGTTGGTTGGCAAGAATGTAGTCGACGAACTCTTCTTCATCTTCGTACTGCAAGGCTGGATTGAATCGTTTCTCATACCCCACAGTGGACGAGGGAATCGCGCCCAGTCCTTTGCCGCACGCGCTTCCAGCACCATGCGCGGGCCAAATCTGCAGGTATTCAGGAAGGCTCTTGAAGCGTTCGATGGAACGGAAGAGGTCGCGCGCCCCGATCTCTGCTGTACCAACCATCCCAGCGGCTTCCTCAAGCAAATCGGGACGACCGATGGAACCTACGAACACAAAATCGCCAGTAAAAATCCCCATTGGTTCATCTGCACCGCCACCTTGATCGGTCAGTACGAATGAGATGCTTTCCGGTGTATGGCCCGGTGTGTGCAGCACTTCGAACTGGATATTACCGACCATGAACTTATCGCCATCGTGCAACAACTGATGTTTATATTCTCCAACGTACTGGTACTTCCACTGCTCTGGACCTTCATCGGATATATACAATTTGGCACCGACGCGTTCCGCCAATTCACGAGCGCCCGAAACATAATCGGCATGAATATGCGTCTCAGCAACTGCGACAATTTGCACTCCTTCACGCTCAGCCAGCTCCAAGTACTGATCGATGTCACGACCAGGGTCGACTACCACGCCAACTTTGGCTCTTTGACATCCGACGAGGTATGAGGCATGCGCTAACTTAGAGTCGTAAAGATATTTGAGTAACATATGCGAGCCCTTCTCTCTTGGGACTTAGAGATTCGAAGACGACAGTCGAAGACGCAAATAAAATCGGTGTCTTTTAGAAGTAGAGTCTGCAGCCGCAAATAGGTTACAGCTGGTACCGATGAATCCCTTAAAATTGAAAAGCCGCTGAGGACATAGATTCTCATCAGCGGCTTAGTCGTAGGCATCTTCGATTTGGGTGGATGACGGAACATCCTGTTTGCCTACTTGCGCTCCGTTTCAAAACCGAACTTGGCAAGTTCATCGAAACCAGGCTTCAGCGGTCGTACATCGAACTTCTGCTTGGCAATGATCTTTCCTGCTCGCGAGGAACGATAGCCAACAGCGCAGTAGGTGTAGATGATTTTATCTTTCGGTAGTTTCTCCAGTATCAGCTTCTCGCCTTGCTTGCTTTGCAGATCGCGCCACGGCAGCAGCACCGCTTTACGCACATGTCCTGAGTTCCATTCAACGAGATCGCGCACATCAACGAGTATGGCTTTGCCTTCTGTTACGTTCTTCCAAACCGTTTCGAGCGAGTCGTTGGTGAACGCCATCGCATCCGAGTCTCTACCAAAGACTGGCGGCGCTGCCAGCAAGGCAGCGTTCAGCAAGCAAACGAATACCACGTTCCGTCGATCCATCATCTAAACTCCTTTAAAGTAAAAATTACTTCGCCACAGCGTTGTACTCACCCAGTCGATCGCGCGCGGGCAAGTGTTCTTCGGTGACAAAGTGTGAACGCATGTGGGAATTCACGTAGCTTGCAATGTCGAGCGATTCCTGCTCTGTCAAAGTTGTGTCATCGAGAGGCATTGCAACTTTTAACCATGCGGCCAAGTTACCAACATTGGCCAAACCAGCTCCATCGTTATACGATCGCTCGCCCCAAAGCGGCGGATTGTCTTGGTCACCTTGACCATTGCTTTGATGACACTCGGCGCACCGCGTCGCGTAAAGCGCCGCTCCGCGTTTCGGGTCCGCTTCCGCCGAGGCGATTCCAAGCGCTTTAATGGCTCCCGGTCCGAGAGGTTTGCTCGAGTTCATCTTCAGCGGCATGTCGCGCGATAGCGAACTGATATAAGTGGTGACTGCAACCGAGACTTCGCTGCCTAAAGGTGGACGAACGCCGTTGCAACTGCGCATGAAACAGTTGAGAACGCGATCTTCCAATGTGATTACACGGCCTTCGCGTGGTGCCCAAGCTGGATAAGCAGTGGCAGTTCCAATAAAAGTTCCAGCTAGCGGATGCTTGCCACCGTCAAGATGACAACTGGTACAGTTCAAGGCATTCCCGACGTAGCCCTTGGACATCGGGTGCGAAGTTGTGTTCATCACGATTTGCTCGCCTAGCTGAATGGTCTCCGCGAGCTTTCCGTTGGGTTGAACGTTTGCCGTCGGCGTCTGCGCTAACGCTGGAGTAGTGGACTGAGCGAGGCCTAACGTAAGCCCAAGCGCTACGAACGCGACAACTCGGCAGCAGAACTGGTTTGCTAGTGAATGATTAGTCATCGGATCCTGTGGATCGTTTTAACGGGGAGAAGTGCTAGATCTATCGCAGCCAGTTGGCAAACCGGGTCATTCAGCCTATTTAGTTCAAGCCTATTTAATGGTGCGATACGGATTAGATCCCGCTACCTTCGGAAGGTTACGAGCTGAGTGATGTTTTCAGCGCAAAATCGGCTCTTCCCGCTAAACGCCACCACATTTTGACTTCACCCTCCCGGGCCACACCATCGCGGACTGACCCTAAACTGCGCCGTTTTGTTTCGCTGTTTTGTTTTGTAACCTTTTCGCCCTCCAAGGCTCTACTCTAACGACTGTCGACGGAATCAAGCTCCTGAGTTCCTGACAAGCTGATTGACTGCGGGAGCGATGTGCCGATCGGTAGTGGCACATTCGTACACGACCATTAACGGATTAGAAAATGAACAGCATTACAGCTAGCAGACTGTCGGAGATTATCGCATCCGGTAAGAACATTGAACTGATTGACGTGAGAAAACCCGCTGAATTTCGCGAAGTTCATGTCACCGTCGCTCGCAACGAACCGCTGAATCGTTTGGATCCACAAGCCATCCTTGCAAGTCGCCAAGGAAGCGGCGAAGAGCCCCTGTATGTGATTTGTCGATCGGGCGCTCGTGGCAAACAGGCGTGTGAAAAGTTAAGTGCTGCTGGCGTACGTCATGTAGTGAATATCGAAGGTGGAACGATGGCATGCGCGGCGATTGGCATTCCAGTGGTTCGTGGGCCTAAATCGATTCCGCTGAATTGTCAGGTGCAAATTATCACGGGGTTGCTCGTTACCCTAGGTTCTGCACTTGTCATCCTGACGGGAAATCTAAACTGGCTGGCCATACCAGCGTTTATGGGCGCGGGCCTAATCTTCTCTGGTCTGACCAATACGTGCGCCATGGGCTCCATGCTATCCGTCATGCCATGGAACCAAGTGAAGCCATCTGCCAATCCATCTTGCGCGACAGAACATGCTCCCGCGACATCAGGATCATCCGCGAACTGCTGCAAGTAGCTTGTACCGTGAACTGATTTCCGCCAAGGCAAGTGGTTAATGATTACTTGAGTGGATGCTTGATTGATGACCGATATCGACCTCTTGACCGCAACGCTCGGAGCCCTGGTGGGTTTTTCGTTGGGGTTAACGGGAGGTGGCGGTTCGATCTTTGCTGTTCCATTACTGGTGTACGCGCTAGGCGTGCCAGCCAGAGAAGCGGTTAGTCTGTCGATGCTGACCGTGGGCGTCACTGCGTTCATTGGATTTGCATTAAGAGCACAGCGCGGAATGGTCGAGTATCCGACCGGATTGCTTTTCGCAGTTGCTGGAATGGTTGGCGCACCCGTCGGTACGAAGTTCGCTAAGTACATTCCAGAGTCGGTGTTACTTGCGACCTTTGCGCTGCTGATGATTACCATCGCCGTCGGCATGTGGCGCAAAAAAAGTAGCGATTCCGATTTCGTATTAAATGCCCAGGATGACAATTCAGGACCAATTTGCCGTCGCGATCCGGACGGTAAGCTGCGTATTACGTCGCGGTGTGGAATGTTGCTCGGCTGCACCGGGTTCACCGCCGGTGTGCTGTCTGGCGTTTTTGGTGTCGGAGGCGGCTTCATCATCGTTCCGGCGCTCGTGTCTTTCGCCTGCATGGGCATGCAGCGCGCGATTGGGACTTCGCTGCTGGTGATAACGCTCGTAAGCGTCGCAGCAACTGTGGGTCACATCTTCTCCGGCACTCAAATCTCCCTCGCAATCGCCACCGTGTTCACAAGTGGCAGTGTACTGGGGTTGCTCATTGGTACTTGGTGGGCTCAGCGTCTTGCTGGGCTGACGCTGCAGCGACTATTCGCAGCAGCCATTCTCCTAGTCGCAATCTACATCATTTTTAGGACGATCGTTTTATCATGACTCGATGCAAATTTTATAGCTTATTGACCGTTGGTCTGCTGTGTGGGGCTGCAGTTGGCTGCAAACAAACCGCAGTTGAATCTCCTGCCTCGCCCAAGATTGTCCTCGGTTCGGAGCTGACGGAGGAGCAGAAATCCAAGCTGCTGTCAGCCAAGGACGCTCTCTTTACGAAGCTCTCAGGCAGGTTGATGGAGGCGATGTCGCAAAGCGGCCCCGCGGGAGCCATTGAAGTCTGTCAGACCGAAGCGAGACAGATTGCGGACGACATAGGACGCGATCAAAACGTCAGCATCGGCCGCACCGGAGTTCGACTGCGCAACTCTGCCAATCAACCACCGGCCTGGGCCATGCAACTGGTAGCTGACAAAGTTGATTCCCCCGTTTTCGCCAAGCTCTCGAATGATCAAACGGTAGCACTGTTGCCAATCAAGTTACAACCGCAGTGTCTGATGTGCCACGGTCCGCAAGACATGATCTCAGCCGATGTTCAAGAGAAGCTTGCCAAGTTGTATCCCCAAGATCAAGCGACAGGTTTCGCCGAAGGTGAACTGCGAGGTTGGTTCTGGGTCGAATCTATTTCTGAGTAGAGCATTTCATAGTCGTTCGCGGCGCTTCCGTTCTCTCTTTCGAAAGGCCTAACTCTTGTGACAAATGCCAAAGACCATTACCAAGTGCTCGTATTAGGCGGAGGCACTGCAGGAATCACTGTTGCTGCTCAGTTGCGAAGAAAGATGAAAAAGTTCGATCTCGCAATTATCGAGCCATCGAGCAAGCACTATTACCAACCGCTGTGGACGCTGGTCGGTGCAGGCGTTTTTTCGAAGGAACAGAGCGAACGGTCCGAAGCCTCGCTTATTCCCAAAGGTGCCGACTGGATCCAAGATCACGTTGCAGAGATTCAACCTGAACAGAACTGCGTGGTCACCAAAAGCGGTCGACGCATTTCGTATGACTTCTTAGTAATCGCGCTTGGCATTCAAGTGGACTGGGACAAGATTCCAGGCCTTCGAGAAGGCGTAGGCAGACAACAAATCTGCAGTAACTATTCCTATCAACAAGTTGACTATACGTGGGAGTGCATTCGTACATTTAAGGGCGGTAATGCGATATTCACGATGCCGAATACGGCGGTCAAATGTGGCGGCGCGCCACAAAAGATCATGTATCTAGCAGACGACCACTTCCGCAAATCCGGAGTTCGGCAGCGTACGAAGGTGACGTTTGCATCGGCTCAAGGATTTCTATTTGCAGTTGAGAAGTATAGAAAAACGCTAGAGAAAGTTGCTGCCCGAAAAGAAATCGATATCCGCCTCAAGCACAATTTAGTGGAGATCAAACCCGACAGCAAAGAAGCCATCTTCGAGCACGTCGATTCACACGATAGAGTGACGATGCCATTTGACATGATTCACATCACACCACCGATGAGTGCACCAGACATTATCAAATCCAGCGTGCTTGCGAACGAGGCTGGCTGGGTTGCAGTCGATAAGTACACGTTGCAGCATCCGAAGTTCCCGAATGTCTTTCCGCTGGGCGATTGTAGTGGACTTCCGACTTCGAAGACCGGCGCCGCCATCCGCAAACAAGCTCCAGTCGTAGTTCAGAATCTACTGTCGGCGATGGAAGGTCAACCGTTAACCGCCAAGTATCATGGCTACACTTCATGCCCACTTGTTACCGGTTACGGACGGCTCGTGTTGGCCGAGTTTGACTACGATGGCACGCCGCAAGAGACGTTCCCGTTCGATCAATCCAAAGAGCGGCTCTCTATGTATCTGCTAAAAGCATACGCTCTTCCGCTGTTCTATTGGCACGGCATGCTGCGTGGGCGAGGCTAGAAAAACAAGTTGGCAAGTCGGCTAAAGCAGGCGACCTAACCCTCGCAGCGAAGCGAACGGGAGGGTCGGCGATCAAGCGTCCAGCGAGATTGCCGGGGAGGGCGAGTAGCGGTCGATCGGCACTGAAGTCGATCGGACTCAAAATGGTGCAGCGCCTTCACGGCCACGCTACTGCGCCCTGTTAGTTCTGGAGCTTACATATCTTGAAGCGGTGTTCTCTCAGCGGCCTCAGACGCCTCAGTCGCATTCGCCGATGCGTTGACCGATGCGTTGACCGATGCAGGCGACTGCACCTCTCTGGTCGATCCGCTCCACCATGATTGCAACAGCATCACTAAGAAAAAGGCTGCCGCAATCCAAACAACGGGACAAACTTTACAACCACCTGCAATATCGCATGTCATGACCGGCTCCGTCTGTAAGCACTTGTAAGGGTTCAGTTGGCGGCAATCAGCTGATTCAACGCGTTGCTGAGAGCTGCTTCCGACGCAGCTCCTGCAGACTTAGCGACAACTTCGCCGTGCAATACGAAGGCTAGCGTCGGAATAGACGAAACGTTGAACTGCGCCGCCAGCTCATGTTCCTGGTCAACGTTCACTTTGACAATTTTCGCGCGACCAGTGAAATCCTTCGCTACTTGATCCAGTACCGGTGCAAGACGTCTACATGGCCCGCACCAGTCCGCATAAAAATCGACGATCACTGGTAAAGTCGATTCGAGTACTTCTTGCTCAAACGTATTGAGCGTCACTTCCTTGGCGTTGCTCATGATCCACCTCTCTTTCGTTAGTTGACCTCAGAATTGATTGCCACCACGAACATCTATAAAGGACTGATCCGCAACAGCCCGCAAAGTTACATCAGGGAAATTACATCAGCGGGATTACTTTGCCGCGTTCGAGCAAGTTTGATCGGATGATTGCCCCTCTTCGACTACGACAGGTAACTTCGAAGCACTCCATGCTTTGAAACCGCCAACGAGGTCCTGCAGCGTTTTGATGCCGCAATCTTTCAAAATGCTGCAAGCGGCCGCGGATCGGTAACCGCTTTGGCAGTGAATGACGACGGGCCGATCGAGAGGGATTTGAACGATGCGCTCTCGCAAATGATTGAGCGGGACGTTCATGCTTCCCTGGATATGTCCACTGGCCCATTCCTTTTCAGTTCGAACATCCACCACAAGCGGCTCGCCGGGCAAACCGAGTTGCTCACTCAGCGCCACCGCCGTGATGCGATCAATCGAGCCGATGAGCTCAGGAGTGTGACGCAGCGAGTCCATTCCATGGACAAGATAACCCACTACGTTGTCAAATCCGATTCGTCCTAATCGCATAACCGATTCCTCTTCATCGCCTTCTTCAGTAACCAGTACGATCGGAAGCGACGGGTCGAGCAGCGTGCCGCACCAGGTGGCAAAGCTACCTTGCAAACCGATATTTAAGCTACCCTTAAGATGAGCGCCTTCAAAGTCGACCGCGGACCGCACATCCAGTATCTGTGCGCCTTCGTGTTGCATCGCCAAGACTTGCTTTAGAGAAAGCACCTCCATCGAATCCATGATCGTATCATGCAAGCTCGGTCGCTCTTTGCGATTGAGAATCGCGTCGTGGACAAAGTAACCCGGTGCGTCCGGTTGCTCGGCTGTCACGATCTTCATGAACTCCTCGCGGCTCATCGGCTGCAAGGCGTAGTTAAACTTCTTTTGCTCGCCGATCGTCGACACCGTTTCTTTGCTCAAGTTCTTGCCGCACATCGAGCCCGCGCCGTGCGCAGGATAAACAAGTGTTTCGTCGGGCAATCGCATCAGTTTTTGAGTGAGCGAATCGTATAGCATGCTCGCTAACTCTTCCGCTGTAACACCGATCGATGCCAACAAGTCAGGCCTGCCAACGTCACCGATGAAGAGCGTATCGCCCGTCAAAACCGCAAACGGCTTGTCGCTGTCTTTGGCCAGATCATAAACAAGTAGAGAGATCCCCTCAGGCGTATGACCAGGTGTTTCCAATGTCGATAACTTCACATCACCGAATTCAACTGTATCGCCATCCGCAAGCTTGACAGCACTAAACTCCGACTCGCCGCGTCGCCCCAGGTAAATCGTCGCACCCGTCTGCTCGCGCAGCTCGATGTGACCCGCTAAGAAATCAGCGTGAAAGTGAGTTAGGAAAACATGCTTAATCTCACATCCCAGTGAACGCGCGTCTGCAATGTATTGATCCACGTCGCGTTGAGGATCCACGACCGCCGCAACACGCGACTTCTCATCAACGATCAAGTAAGATGCGTGCGATAGACATCCCAGGTAGTACTGTTTCAGTTGCATACTTGCTCTCCAAACTCTTGATCTGCAGTGGATACTTTCGGGAAGACGCGATCCTTCAGGTACGCAACTTTCAATGAAGCGCGAACATACGCAGCGTGCGATTTAGGCACGTTTGAACTGGGGCACAGTTGATCTTGTCTAGAAGGGATAGACCCGCCAAACAGCAATCGGTTACAGAGAATGTCGCTGCATTGTCAGCGAAGGGCGTTCGGAGCTCATCTCGATAGACACGCAAGCGTTATCGAAATAGTGAATCCAGCAGATAAATGCCCAGTAGCGCGCCGAGAGCCGCTATAAGTACGGAAACTAGAACGCTGAAGCGCGCCCAGTAGAACTTGGGTGTTTGGGACATCGAGAGTGATCGGACGAAGGACACTTGCTGACGAGCCGCAATACCGATCACCAACGCTCCAAGCATCACGAATCCAGTGCCTATTAACGTCGATGCAGTCGCTGGTGCAGCTTGCGAGTTAGGATTGCGAATGATTACCAAGAACAATCCGAACCGAGCAACGAGAAAACCGAGGCCGATGATCGCGATGCCGGTCCGCATCCATGCAAGGAGCGTGCGTTCGGCGGCAAAGAAGATTCGGGGGTCATCGTCGGACATAAACGCTTCACCAAACCGTTTTGAAACCAATGGCCCGACGCCTAGACCCAGCCCGGTTGGGCTGGGTTAGTAAGACTGCTAGGCACTCGGCACGTTCTGCGTAAAGCTCCTGAAGGGAGTCTACAACCAAGCAATGGAACATCGCAGTTGAACGAATACGATGCTCATACTGTCGGAAACTACTTCTTGGAATCCGTCTTGGCGCCTTTTTTCTTGTCCGCTTTAGGCTTCATACCCTTTTTATCGTTCTTTTGACTGTTGTTACCTTTTCCCATGATCTTCCCTTTTGCAGTGAGAGACAACCGAAACGCAATGACCACACCAGACGTCATGGTATACAAAATCGCCAAGAACGCGAGAAGTCAGAAAACGTCGCTAAGTTTCGTGCAGCTTGCGCGCGATCAATTCTCGCTGGGCAGAGTTGGTCGCCAGCGAGAGCGCGTCGGTCCAGTGCGCGATCGCCTCAGATCTGCAATCGAGTCGATGATACGCTTCGGCAATGGCACAATCCCACCATGGACGCAGTCGCTTGCGATCCTCTTCCGGCATCGCAACTAACCTCTGCAATCCGATCTCAGCACCCTCAGCGTAGGAAAGGGCGATCGCCTCATTCAACCGAATCATCGGGCTTGGCCACAGCCGATCGAGCATTCTGTAAAACTCGCTGACGCGCCGCCAATCGATCTCTTCAAAGCTGGCTGCGCGGCAATGTTCCCAAGCGATCGCCGATTCAAGGTGATAGCGCGACAGTTGATTCGACTGCGTTGACTGCGCCATCCACTGCATCGCCTCACGCACTAAACTCCAGTTCCAATGTGAACGGTCTTGAGCCTCCAGCAGAACGATAGCGCCGCGAGTGTCGACTCTCGCATCAAAACGCGCGGCATGCATGAGCATCAACGCGAGCAGAGCGGCAGTTGTAGGGCTGCCGAGATGCGAGTGCGCGAGCAGCATGCGCACTAACCGGATCGCTTCTGCGCATAGATCCTTGCGCAAACTGACATCACCCGATGAAGAGGAGTACCCTTCGCTGAACATTAGATAGATTGCCGACTGCACCGCATCGACTCGAGCTTGCATGGTCTGGGGATTGAGATCAGCGATTTCGATGCCGCACTCGCGGAGTTTCTGCTTGGCTCGAGTAATTCGCTTTTCGGCATTCGGCTTCGAAATGAGGAACGCCGCAGCAACTTCGTCGACACCAAACCCGCTGACCGTTTTCAGTGCCAGCGCGACGCTGGATTCAAGCGGCACGCTGGGGTGACAACACAAGAACAAGAGTCGCAGCGGGGCGTCTTCGAGTTCTGTCGCGATTGGCGGGGCAGCTTCGCAATCGCGTATTGCATCGTGCACCATCTCTTCAGCGATGCGATGTTCGACATTCGATCGTCGCAACGAATCGATCGCTAGATTGCGCGCCGTGCGATACAGCCAAGCTGCTGGGTCGTTGGGAACGCCGGTCCGCGCCCAAGTTTGGATCGCTTTCGCCAGTGCAGCTTGCACGACATCTTCAACCAACTCAAGATTGCGGACACCCAAGGCACGTGTAAGCAGTGCGACAAGCCTACCGTACTCGTGCCGGAAACAATGTTCAACTAATGTGTTCGATTCTTGCATCGATCAGTTGTAACCAGCGAACTGCCGAATTTCGATAGCTCCGCCAATCTTCACAATCGGGCACTCCTTAGCGATTTCGACAGCCGCTTCATAAGTCTCGGCATCGATCACTGAGAAGCCGCCGACCATTTCTTTCGCTTCTACGTAGGGTCCGTTGGCGATTTCGCCATCGGGTTTTATAACGCGACCGGTGGGTAGCAACGCGTCGCCACCGTCGAGGATTTTGGGACCGAATTGTTTAAACCACTCGCCCCACATCGCCAAAAAACCCTGCATCTCTTCCGGTGACGGTTGGGAACTCGGTTCTGTGGAATCGCGATAGACCAATAGAAACTTTGCCATCATGCTCTCCTTACTAGGAATTTCAGCGGAATCGTCGCGTGAGCAGAATACAGTGTCCCGTGTGGGAACTTTCGCCAACCGCTCAGCGACTAACTTGCGAACGAACGCCAGCGACGTTCAACGTTCGACCCAAGACGACGAACTGATTTCGCAGATCCGGACAGAATAATCGGAAAGTTCAGAAAATAGTTTGGAAGTTCTTCGTCCGCTGAAACTCGCGATTTGTTGCGCCAAGAACCGCGAAACGAGAGTCAAAATCGGCGACAAAACGCCAGCCTATCGCGTTTCGCGAAGCCCCCAGCTTAACTCACCTTCGCCGTTAGCGCCGCCGAAAGGCAGATTCAGTCACGTTATTCCTGTTTGACCGCCCATTCTTTTGGTTGTTACAATCACATCTCGATAGCGAAGTCGTCTATTCCAACTTTTGGAGTCCGTTCATCGTGATCTCACGAATTTTAATCCTGCTGATGACTTTCGGAATGTTAGTGGAGCGAGCATGCGCGCAAAGTTCACTCGCTGACGTGATTGAGCTCTGTGAAAAAAGCGTCGTAAGAATCGAAACGAAGGCGAATGACGGAGACAGTTTGGGCAGCGGCTTCGTCGTGGATGGTAAAGGTACAATTATCACGAATTGCCATGTTCTGGCGGGTGCAACTGAAGCCAAAGTGCATTTCGCCGATGGGACGACTGGAGATATTGTTGGCACCTTTGTCATCGATCAAGCTCGCGACATTATCGTGGCAAGAATTTCTGTGGCTGGTAAACCGCAAATCCCGCTTGGCGCAACTCTGCCGCGAAAAGGTGAACCAGTGGTCGCCTTAGGATCGCCGCACGGGCTTTCTTTTACTGCCACGCGGGGCATTGTCAGCGCGATTCGCTCGACTGAAGAGATGAAACGCGACTTGGGCGATTCGGATTTGCGAGGAACGTGGGTGCAGGTCGACGCTGCACTATCGCCGGGCAACAGTGGCGGACCGCTTGTTAATGAACGCGGCGAAGTGGTCGCAATGAGTACGCTAGCGTCGCGTGGCAGCGCTCAGAATTTGAACTTTGGTATTTCAGCCGCTGACATTCAAAACGCAATCACACTTGCTAAAAATAATCCGCTGATACCGCTGCAAATCGGCACCTCGCGTATCAAATCGAAGGACTCGGATTCGCAGCCAGGTCCAGGAGGCGGTATGTCTCCTGACCAACGCATTCTTCGTCGTGAGTCTGCGTCCAACGGGGTTATCAAAAAGTATGTCGAAGAATGCAAGGAGTCCTTCAACTATCTGACGCGCGATCTGCGCAAAGAGTCGGAGCGATTGTCTGCGAAGTTGAAGGAGATGAAAAACGGCGAGCCTTACATTCCGCCGAACATTGAGAATGAAGGAGCGGATATTGTCCGAGTTCAAATCCCTTTGCGCAAGAATGTTAAGTGGTTCTTTCGCAGCGAATCGGTCAAGAACCGCGAGCTCGCGCGACAGGAAGCTCGCATCCGAGAGATCAGCAAACTGAAAGCGGATATTAAGTCTCCGAGCGACTTGAAGTCGTTGTTTCTGCTGGCGTGGAATTTCGGGCCCAAGCTGGATACGCGAAGAAACAACACGATCGGATTCATGAGCGAAGCGATTGTGGTTCACGCGTTCAATGCGCACGATGTGTTGATCATCTATGAAGACTCCCCCTATTTAATGTGGATCGAATCGACGGCTGGATTAACGCTGGGCGAGCAGATTATGCCGCGACCGGTGTTCGTAAGCGGTACCGCGACCGCCAGGATCCGTGGCGAGACCAGCATCTCCGTCACAGTGCTTCAATCAGTCACCGAAGATGAGCTGAAGGATGCGATGCGGCCGGCTGGAACGGTAAACTCAGACCTTGCTGGCGCCAATGCAGCCGCGAGCGGTGGTGCTGCAAGCGCGTCAGATGGCTATCGAACTTGGAACGATGTGAGTGGAAAATTCTCTGTGGAAGCGCTACTCCTCAGTTCCGACGCAGTAAAGGTTCGACTGAAAAAACGCGATGGAAAAGTGATCGAGATTCCGATCACGACGCTTTGCGATGCGGACGTTAAATACATCAACCAGTTCTAGGCTCTGTCTCTAAAGTTCTTTCACAAAACGCTGATTGTTGAACATGAAAACAAGTATCTGGGCGGCATGTCCAAAGTGCCAAGCCGAACTGAAGATCGAGACAGACGAAACGGAATTGGTACAGATTGAGTGTCCCGATTGCCACAAGGTCTTTGCCGCGAAGGTACCTCCGCGACCGGTCAGGCCGGAACGTGATATCTTTGCGCAAGCGCCTGTCCTGCCGCCATTTCAACCTGCCAACGTTCATTATCGATCGCGTCCACGTTCGCGCAGCGGCTCGGACGATTCGCTCAGCCCTGTTGCTGTCACTGCACTGATCGTTGTCTGTGCTAGCGCGATCCTCATCCCGCTTGGCTTTGGGGCTTACTACGTTTACGGGAAACTGACGGAGTCGGTTGAATTAGCTATGGCAAGTAGCGCTCCGGTCGCATCAACTCCAACTCCTGACGAAGTCGAACCTTCGCAGGGTGCAGATCTTTCTTCCTCCGACGGTTCATCGTTCGCTGTACGTGACTTAAGCCCACCGATGCCGAATATGGGATCCAACACCAACCCCAGTATTCCTACGACGCCAAGTTTCCCGACACCTGAACTCAACCCGCCCCCGATTCTGCAGCCCGATTTGTCGACGCCGCCAAGTACACCCGACGTATCGCGAAACATGAGTCCGTCACAGTTCCAAGTCGATTCGAGTGGAGCTCAAAGCAGCGATTCTGGACTGTCGCCAAGACTCAAACGATTCTCTGGCCCTAACGGCGTTCTCATTTTCGTTTTGCACTCGCGAGGCACTTCGTTTTCGATGAACGATCTCGTCAGGTCGCTTTCCATTCAGGATAGCCATGTCGAACAACTGAACGACCACACCATGATCGGTTTGTCGTACTCGGGAAATCTCGACAACGTCGTCAAGCAGATCCAGTTTGGCAAGGTTTCTTATATCGACGAAGAATCTCGCACGATCCACGTTCAAGCGAACTAGTGAAAGCGAATTGCTCTCGATTTCTTGCTAAGGCCCAAATGGCCGGACAAAACGTAGCGTCTAGCATTGAATAAAGTTGCAAACGGCCGGACCTTTGGTCCTAGTGTTCCTTAGTGCGAACAATTCCCAGGCCTTCAGCCTGGGCTGGGCAAACGACGGGCCGTTGGCCCTGAACACAGTGAACCGCTGAACACAACGAAACTGGCTGCCGAGGAAAACCAGGCAGCCAGTTCGGAGTTTTTACTTGTAGCGAACTTAGAATCGCTTACGCGCTCTTCTTCTCGGTCGCGGTCATCTTGAACGCCTTCAATTTACCATCGACGTCGTCTTGATCGATATTGAAGACGGTACCAGGAGCTTGTCCAGGCAGATCGAACATCACATCGAGCATCACTTTTTCAACGATGCTGCGAAGACCGCGGGCCCCGACGGCTTTGTCGAGAGCTTGACGAGCGATCGACTTCATCGCTTTGTCGGTGAAGTGCAGTTCGCAGTTCTCCATACCGAACAACGCTTGGTACTGCTTCAGCAGCGCGTTGCGTGGTTCGGTGAGCACTTGCATCAATCCAGCTTCATCGAGCGGAGTGAGTGCAGTGATCACTGGCAAGCGACCGACGAACTCGGGGATCATTCCATAATGCAGAATGTCATCCGAAGTCACCTGAGGTAGCAACTCGGCCGCACTCGATTCGTCTTTGATCGTGCTGGCCGCGCCGAAACCGAGCGACTTGCGACCGAGTCGCTTGCGTACGATCTCTTCGATACCTACGAACGTTCCACCACAGATGAACAGAATGTTCGATGTGTCCATCTGAATGTACTGCTGCTCAGGGTGCTTGCGACCGCCTTGAGGAGGCACATTCGCAACGGTACCTTCGAGCATCTTCAGCAGTGACTGTTGAACACCTTCGCCGGAGACGTCGCGAGTGATCGAAACGTTCTGGCTGGTCTTACCAACTTTGTCCACTTCGTCGATGTAGAGAATGCCGCGCTGGGCAGCTTCGACGTCGAAGTCGGCAGCGTGCAGCAGTTTCAACAGCAGGTTCTCGACGTCTTCGCCCACATAACCAGCTTCGGTCAACGTAGTCGCATCGCCGATCGCGAAGGGCACGTTGAGCATCTTGGCGAGCGTGCGAGCAAGCAGAGTCTTGCCGCTGCCGGTTGGACCGACGAGCAGGATGTTCGACTTCTCAATTTCAACTTCGGAACCCGACCATTCGCTTGTCAGTCGTTTGTAGTGGTTATGCACTGCGACAGCTAGGACACGCTTGGCTGAGTTTTGGCCGATGACATATTGATCTAAGTGTTCGACGATTTCGCGGGGCGCGGGGATCTCGTTGAACAGTTTATTACTTGGACCTCGACGTTTGGTTTCTTGGTCGAGAATCGATTGGCACAATTCGATGCACTCGCCGCAAATATAAACGTCGCCGGGCCCCTCAACGAGAGGACCAACGTCGCGATAACTCTTGCGACAGAACGAACAGAATGCATTCTTCTTCGTTCCACCGGTCGTGGTGCCGCGACGACCAGCTACAACATCCTTACCTGAAGGCATAAACGACTCCTTTGCTCGAATCTCGCAGTATGTGCGGCGGTTCCTGAGCCAAGCTCTGCCGCGCACGTTTGCAATACTTTAGGGGCTAACACGTAATGTCGCTCGAAGGTAACCCAGTCATCGCTGACGCGATCAATCGCGATCAACTGCTACTGAGCCGGGCATCCGTGTCCGCGGGGTCGAGCCAAAAGGAATAACGAGACAACAAGCATTCATCGCTGAATAGGCTACCAATATGATAACCGCTTCGCACGATTTCGGCCAATTGCCGCGGGTGTTCAGTACTATCACAAACTCGTCGCGTCGCATGCACGCAACAGGTAATGATCTAAAGTGTCACTAGCCTCCCAGACCAGTGCAACAACTAGGCCAGCCTGCTGAGCCGCGATCGGTTCATACTATTTCGCATGACGATCACCGCTCAACCCTGAGCTCTGCGTTTTTCCGAGCACCGACCGTAATGATCGGAATTCGGCTTCGCTTATGTCACCTTCACGGCGCATTTCGTCAATATTCAAGGTCAGATCAGCGGCGTTGGTGTCGTCTTTGATGATCGCGCCGCGTAGATATTTTACGACGCTGTAGCCAACGTACACTGCGACGAACACAACCGTTACTGCTAGACCCGCTTGCAAAGCCAACCAAAACTGCGCACTCGACATTTCCGCACCAAACACCTGAGATCTCAACTGGTTTGACTCTGCCCGCCGCGTGGTCATATTACGCCGCTACCCTGGTGCGAGTCCAGCGTTTTTTAAGACGTTTTCAAAAGTTCTTGCATGGGCAAGACTGCCTCAAGACTATTCGTCGCTGGCACCCGGGTTGGTTTCGTCGGTCGCCTCTTCCGGTTCTTTCTTTTCCCGCCAAGTTGGCCGCCTTTTGCGAGCTTTGGGATGGTGATGCGCGTTCAGCTCGGGAGCATCGCTCGTTTGAAGTCGCATGGTTAAGGGCCGAACGGAACGTCGCACCAGAGTCGCGCGGAGCTGCCGCTTTTCGATGCGGTCAAGCTCGTCGATCTCGAATTCGACCTCTTCGCCCTCTTGCAGGTCCAGACGCCCAATCTGCTCAACGCGCGAGAAGTGGAAAAAGACATCCTCGCGCAAGTCCTCAGCTCGAATGAATCCGATCTTCTTTTCCGGGATAACTTTGGCGACCAGCCCAATACGCATGGATTCTTCCGACTTGTTTTTAGCGAACGACAAACAAACATTCTCGTCGGTCGAACGAAGTTGAGCAAGTGCGACAGAGTTGCGAGTGCTGAAGCTAGACACGAGCACGCTGAACTCCGCAGGTTGTAGAAACGCAGCTTCTAAGACTTTTCCGCAATTTCGAACTGATGATGCGGACGCGTAGACTTCAAGACCTGAAGTGGCGGCGATGTGTCAAAAATCTGAGCCAGCGAGTTGATTGCCGGCGGGTTGCACGACCCGGCGTGAACGTACAGTAAATAGCGGTAAGTCTTCGGATCGGTCTGCGAAAGTAAAATCGCTGCGTCACGCGACAATGAAGGTCCAATCCAGCCATCGGCGCGTACATGCCACTTGGCAGGGTAGTTGGCGTTCTGGGCATGATCGATCAGCGTGAGGCCTTCGTAAGCTGGCTCATTCGCGGGCTCACTCACTGCGGGATCGCTGCCTTCGCTGCAGACCGGACCGCTGTAATCGATCCAGCGATTGGGCTTGCCGAACAGCTGCGGCTCGCCCTCGAAACCATCGGCTCCGGTGATCAAGCCGCCGCCGAAAACCACTGACAAACTTTTGGCGACGCGCAGACCGAGCACACCGAAGTTGCTCTGCCTGAATTCGACGCCCTCAGCCGCTGCGCGAAAGTCATTCTGCAGTTCAAGCGTCCAACCCTGTGGCGCACTTCTCAGCGTGGCAAACACATCTTGCTTGACCAGCGGCTGCGGGTCGTGCTCGTCCGTCCACAGCAATTCAAAGGCGATTCGAGCGAATTCGTTGCCGTCTTCGATGGCGTACCACTGCGTTTGGCGGATTCGAGAAGCGGTTGTTTCGGACCAAAAATCGATGCCCAGCAGATCTGAGTGAGCGAACCACAGCGATCGATGGTGATCGTGATTGGGAGCTCCGGGATGCCCCATGCGCGTCAAGCTTTGTCCGCTTGGTCCAAGCACTGGAAAGAAATAGGGACGCGGCGCGAGCTCCGAAAAGTGCCAGCGGGTCACCTCGGTGCGGCCCATGAAGAACCCAAACTGGCGCTCTGCCAACGGTTCGATTCGGAATCGATGGACGGCTGGAGCCGCCGCTGGTTGCTGCTGCGTCATTTGATGCGCCTCCAAAATGTCGCGAGAAGCCCCTGAACTGGGGTCCACTTGGCACCGCTGCCACTGAGTCTGAAGATTGTAGCGATTGTTCGTAAAAGTCGTCTTGGGCGTTCAAGGCGGCGAAAAGAAAATCGGCTTTCATTAGCGAAAATTCGCGGTAGAGCTGGCCCCAAACCCAGTTACTCTCCTAAACTAGAGCTATCGTAACTTGAAAAAATCTTCGCGATTTCCGGAGAAACGGAATATGCACAAAATATCGTACGCGATGAGCCTCGCATTCATGGTGATTGCGGCCGAAACCACATTCGCCGAAATGTGCCCTTTCTGCTCCGCGGTTTCGCAGACTCTGCGGCAAGAGATGGAGTCGATGGATGCGGTCGCCATCGCGAAAATTATCAAAGGGACCGAAACCGAGTCGGACGCCGAGTTCGAGTTGCTGTCCATTATTCGCGGCGACAACTTGATCAAGCTAGATCAACGCGCTCGCATGAATTACTTTGGCAAAGCACCGGAAGGCACCCAGTTCTTAGTCATGGGAGTTGATCCGCCCGACCTGCTTTGGTCGTCGCCGCTTCCGGTCAGCGAAAAAGCGGTTGAGTATGTGAAGACGATCGTCAAACTGCCCGAAGACTCACTGAAGCGCATCGAATTCTATCATGACTACCTGGAGCATTCCGAAGCGCTGCTGGCACGCGACGCCTACGACGAATTCGCGTCGGCTCCTTATGAAGACTTGAAGAAGCTGAAACCGAAACTCAAGCGCGAACAATTGCTAGAGTGGATTGAAGACACCAGCCTACCGCCTGACCGCAAGCGACTCTATCTGGTCCTGCTGGGCATTTGTGGCAAACCTGAAGACGCGAAGTTGCTCGAAGAGATGCTTCGCAGCGAAGATCCTAACAAACGAGCTGGTTTAGATGCCATGATCGCTTGCTACGTCACGCTGCTGGGCGACGATGGTTTGAAGTTGATCGACGAGCTGTTCTTGGAAAACAAGAAGAGCCAATATGCGGACACTTATGCTGCGATCATGGCTTTGCGTTTCCATGGGACCGATGGCGGCATCATTTCCAAGGAACGCGTTCTAAAGTCGATGCAACTGATTTTGCAACGGCCCGAATTGGCGGATCTCGTGATCCCCGATTTGGCGCGCTGGGAAGATTGGTCGCAGATCGATCGACTGGTAGAACTGTTCAAGACCGCCGATGAGAAATCGAGCTGGGTGCGAGTGCCGGTAATCAATTACCTGCGGGCGTGTCCGAAACCGGAAGCCTCCGCAAAACTCGACGAACTGAAGGAAATCGATCCCGCGGCTTTCAAGCGCGCGACCTCCTTCTTCCCGATTCCCCAACCTGCGACTCCGACGACTAAATCGTCTTCAACGCTTTCGCCCGCCCCAGTTCGTGGGCTGGCGGTTAGCGACAGCCCGATGCCCGCGAAAGCGAATATGCAGTTTGCCGATGGAAGTATTGCCAGCAGCGGAATCTTGGCTGGTCCAGCAGTCGTTGCCAACGTCGAACCGAACCGAGCGTTTGTGATCAGCGTAATCTGTATGGTTTCCTTGACCCTGTGGCTGGCCATGTGGTTGGCGATCAGCGGAGCGGGCAAACCGGGCGTAGTTGCATTTGCGTTGGCAGTCAAAAACGAACGAAGTTAGAGCAAAATGGCGACAATGATTGATAGCGTTGAACGAGCGAATGAGGCCCAAGTCGCAGCATCGAATGACGTGGGGGCTGAAGTTTATCAATCGGTTTCCCAGTCGGCGCTCGCTTCGCTGGTCTTGGGTGGTCTGGGGCTGAGCGCATTCTTCTTCGCGCCCATGATCGCGCTACCGGCCACAGGTTTGGTTTTCGCCTACATCGCCTACGCAGCCTTCCGGAAATTTCCCGACGAGTACCTCGGACGTCCCCTGGCTACGGTGGGAGCCACGCTATGCGGCCTAACGTTGATCGCTGCGCCCGCTTGGCACACGTATGTGTATATGACAGAAGTCCCCGATGGGTACGAACGCGTCGATTTTGGTGCGTTTCTTAGCGATCCCGGCAAGCCCGACATCCCAACTCAATTCGCAATCGACCACAACGGCGAACAAATTTTCATCAAGGGTTACATTCACCCGACTTCGATGGACAGTTTGCAGGCGAAACGGTTTGTGCTTGTACCCGACTTGGGGACATGCTGCTTCGGAGGACAGCCACCGCTAACTCACATGATTGAAGTCAGCTTGACGGGTGATCAGTACGCAACGCGCAGCTACCGCCGACAACGCTTGGCCGGCACGCTGAGGGTCAATCCAGGCCTCAAGCCGATCGAAGGCTTAACCGGCGTCTTCTATCAGCTCAAAGCAGATGTGCTGAAATAGCAGATGTGCTGAAGTAGTTGTGTCGAGCGACTGTGCGTCTAGACAACTTCGCCTGAAGAACTGCATCTACGCGAGAAGGTCTACACAACTGCGTTGGCTTTCTGAACTAACTGGCCACATGCCGCTTGCACGTCCGAACCCATTGAGTAGCGGATGGTGGTGAAGATACCTGCGGCCCGCAATCGCATCGCGAACTCGCCACGACGCTCTCTCGACGTCGGCTGCCACGCTTGCACGAACTCCGTAGCGTTGTACGGGATCAAGTTGATCATGACGTTTAGCCCTTCGAGATATTCGATGAGCGCGTCGGCATCTTCGTCTTGATCATTGACGCCGGCAATCATGATGTGTTCGATCATGATCGGCCCTTGCTGACGATGTGTCTTCGGTTTGCGAGCGATGTAACGAAGCGCCTCGTGCGTTTCCTCCCATGAATACCGTCGTGACCAAGGTACCAGTTTGCTGCGCAGCTCCGGTCGAGCCGAATGCAGGCTGAGCGCCATCTGAATGCCGGGAAAGCGATCAATCAGGCGAATCATGGCGTCGGGAACGCCGACGGTCGAAACCGAAATTCGACGATGCGGGATCGCGAACATCGATTCACTCGTGAGGCACTCGATCGTTGCGTACAGGTTGTCTTCATTGTGAAGCGGCTCGCCCATGCCCATGAAGACAATGTTTCGCAGCCGCCGGTTATCCGTCCGAGAAATTCTGGCCGCGGTCAAAATCTGTTCTAGAATCTCGTCGCTGGTCAAATTTCGTTTCAGACCCATGCGAGCGGTTGCGCAGAACGGGCAACCCGCTTGGCAGCCAACTTGAGTTGAAACGCAAACAGCGGCTCGCGACGGACCCGAACGCAAGAGCACCGTTTCCATTCGCTGGCCATCAGCGGCTTGCATAACCAGTTTGACCGAAGGATCGATCGTCGAGTCGTGACGCTGGTGAATTTTCAGCGGGGCGAGGTTGAACTCGTGCTCCATCGCCTGGGCAGCATCAGCGCCAAGGCGTTCAAGTGCCGTGGCCAGCGGCTGGTGCATCTGGAAGTTGGTGTAACGCATTTTGCGGAGTCGCTGTGGGTCGACTCGATGTCGGCGTCGAAAATCTTCAACTGCGGCAGCGTTGTAGAGTGTCGGTTTGAGGTTCGCATCCGGGTTAGCGGATATCGGTAACAGTATTTGCATAGCGCAACACAAAAGCGGTTTTTGATCGATCGTTGTTCCAACACGATGGCAGACGCAGGACTTATTTTCAAGCTCTACGTCGAGAAACGAAACGAGGCGAGACTGAAAAATCAGGCTCGCCTCGAAATCGATTCGGAAGCGTGGTTTGGTACTAGACCATTTCTTTGAGCTTCTTCAGGGGTCGGACTTTGACTGCGACTGAAGCCTTCTTCGCTTCAACCCAAATCATTTCGCCATTGGCTGGATTGCGAACTTGACGCTTTGGAAG
>JBGSOM010000194.1:0-10082 GCA_041739135.1 Pirellulaceae bacterium | reverse complement strand
CGCGCGGATAAGCACTGCCGCACCGATACCCTGTGGTTCCGTCACAACATTTAAACAGTACTTGGCATGTATCGGATAAACATAGAACGTTCCGGCTGGCAGGAACATCGACGCATTGCTTGCGCCTCGCCCCCGGTGCGAATGACTGGCGCGATCGTCGTTAGCGAGATACGCTTCCACCTCGATGATCACGCCTGCAAGCCGTCTCCCACCCGCAACTTGACGCACGAGCACCTTGCCCAGCAGATCGCGCGCCACGCTAATTGTTTCGCGATCATAAAACGACTGACCAAGCCGTATCGGTTCTGGCATCGCTGACGACTTTCGATCGGCGTTTCATGGATTGGCGACTGAAAGACGCCACCACTATTCTTTGCCGCGTGCGCCGTTACCGCAAGTCGAGTTGCAGTTTGCGATCAGCGATTTCGGACGTGGTTGCGGAAGTGCTCTCAGCGATAGCGATCGCCAGCCAACCGTCGCGCACTTCCATCTGCGTTACTGCCAAACCGGCTGCGCGAGGATCAGTCACCAATCGCTCGCTGATCAACGGCACTTGAGGACGCGAAACAAACACCTTGGCAAAGATCGCTCGCAACGGAAGCCGATCACGAATCGCGAGACGAGGTCCATCGATGCTGACAACACCGTCACGAACCAAACCAGCGTTCAGTCCATCGGCAACTGGAACGTAAGTGGATCGGACAATGAAACGCTCGATCTTATTTGGCCCCTGCGATAACTCAGCGATGCGCAAGGTAAGTACAAGTTGATTGTCCGCCATTTCGACGGAGACCGGTCGGCTGGGCGCAAAACGAATTTCGACATCGCGTGGCAGATCTTCGGGTGGTGTCCAATCGGCTTTGCCGAGAATCGTCGCCATTTTTTCGCCGAGTTGCACGATATTCCAAGTGCGGTCACTCAGTCCGAGCTGAGCGATCATGTTGTTCACCGCCGACTGATGGACCTGCATACTCAGCAGACTATCGCTCGGTGCACGCGGTCGCGCGGTGTTCGAAGCCATCTGCGATTGATTGGCGACTCGATAGCGAATCAACAAACGCTCTTCCGTAGTGCTCATCGCCACGATCATCGGATTCAGATTCAGCGCTTCGAGCGGTCCGATCAATCGCTGCTGCAACTCAACTTGCGCTTTGCTCAGCTTTTCTTGCAACTGCTTGTCGAACGTCTGATCGGCTTCTTCAGCGATGATGCGCTGCATGATACGCTTCGCTGGTCCTCGCTGTTGATCGAATTGCTCGCGGATAACCAAACGCAAGAAATCGCCGATGATCGGCAGCCCATCAAAATCGGTGCTCATGCCACGCAGGTGCTGTTGCGATTCGACATCCGTCGCATAGGCTGAGACTTTGTATCCAAATGTATCCATACGGATTGCGCGTTGGCTGGAAATCTGAGCTTCCGAAGCGTTGTGAAATACTGCGGGTCCCTTGCTACTGCGCGTCGCGCTGACCAGATCGCCTTGCACTCCGAGCGCGACATTCCAAGCGGATTCATCCGGTATCAGTTTCAGTGCCATTTCAGTTCGTACGACGCTATCGCCGGAGGTATTCGCGCCGAGGATACGTTGCTTGACGGGCCGAGCTTCGTAGGTTTCTTCCGGCAGGAATCGCTCAACCAATTTGCCGGCGATAGCTAAGCGAATATTAGCGTTTCGATAGTGATCGTTCAGCGCGCCAGCGACGGCTTGCAACTTTGGTTCATCCGCCAAACGTAGAACTTGAACGGCGCTCGCTAGAGAATAACGAACGCGATGGATCGGATCTTCCTCTAGCAATTCCAGATCGACCAGCAATTGACGGTAGTCGATCGGTTGTCGCGCCCAAGCGGCGAGGTGCGTCGACAGTTCAGCGAATTCTGGTTGATCGATGAAGTTCCGCTGGCTCTCATTCAATCGCTCCCAGCGCAAGCGGCTGAGTACGTTCATCGCAAGCTCGTTGCCTTCTTCCCAGACATCGTCGCTATTGATGGACCACGCTTTCAGGTCATCGAGTTTCAGATAGCGATACCAACCCGCCGCATCACCGCTGGCTGGCAGTTTGTTCTCGATACGAGCGAGCAGTTCTTGAAGCTGCTTGCGAGTGAGTTCACTGTCAAAGTGCGGTTTGAATCGCGGAGTATCCGATTGAAGACAATTTGAAACCGCATTCCAGACGGCTAAGCGGCGTTCGAGCGCGTAACCGATGCGCATTGTTTTCGCTGACAGAGTGCTGTCTTCTAGGCTAGCGGCGAGCGGTTGGACTTGAGTGGCCAACGCGTTCAGGTGGTGGAGTTCTGAGTTACCCATCGCTTTGCCAAGTCCGTCGGTTTGAACCAAACGAGTGATCGAAGCGCTGACTTCACTGATCCAGCTTCCAACCGCTGCTGCGGATGGAGAAAGGAATTCAGCATTCGGTGTGTTGCGAGCTGCGGAATAGCGAGTTTGTGAATCGCGCTCAACTTGACTCACATAACGCGATGTGGATGTGCGCAGATCTTTATTCAGTTCGTCGAGCTGCGATAGCAAACTGTTGGGCATCGGTAATTTGCCGCTCGCCGCCGCAGGACTCTGGATCGCCGTCAGCCGCTCGATGCTCTGCAGCCTCAGCGCTGGCGCTGGCCCTTTCTTTTCGTCGGCAACCGTTTGCACCGGGCTTTCAAACGCGCGGTCGATCGCGTCCATCAAGTAGTCGATGTTCGAGGTGCTCGAGCTCAGTGGCAGGACGTCGAGGTCACCTGCGGTTGGCGCACGAAGAACTACTTGCATGGAAGTTTCGGGGGGACGACGGAGCAAGTTCGCTGAGTTGTCGCGCTGAATCGCCTCTCTGCGCGCGATCGGCGTGCGATCCGCAAGTGGAAACTGCTCAGTTGCAATTAATCCTGGATCGACGGCAAGCACGATGCCGCGCTGCTGCGTTGAAGCGCCTGCAGCGTCTGCGGTTCGCGCAGCACGATAATAGCCCGCTGATGGGATTCGCAACTTTTGCTCGACGTACATCGCCACGACCGTCAGCAGGATGCCCACCGTCATTGCTGCCACCCATCCACGAATTCCCTTGTCACCATCCATGCCGGGTCATCCTCAGCCGCGAGTTGCTATCACAATCGCAAGCGCAGGAACACTTGCGAATCATCAAGTAGGCACCACCGTTCGAAACGACGCTACTTGTCAACTCTAGATCGGCATTAGAACCGACAAATCCAGCATGACTCCCACCACTATTTGAAATGGCGAGCCAGCGCAAGCCTGAATAGCTAAAGTGGTCAAACTTTAATGCCTCGCGTTCATTGCTGCCTTTCATCACTGAGCAATGCTTCCAATGATTGCTCCTTATTTATCCGTTTCGCAGCGGCCATTTAATGCTGTCATTGATTTATCCTAGAGCTAACTTCCGCAAGTTGTGTTCAAATAAAAAATGCAGCGAATGGCAATCTGATCCAAAATCGCATGCAAATCGGTTGGAAAAACAACTTTCGACTTGATTTTTACTGCGGGTAACTTTTTTGGTTTCGTTGATGCAAGCAAATCGCAAGAACCTTTAGTACAGTGAATGTGACTTTATGGGAACGATTATTTGCCCAGCAGCACTGCCACAACTATTGCGTGCGTATTCCGAGAATTGATTCGAAGTTCGGATATTCGCATTCGCACAGCGACCGCGCCCCTTGATCGATAAAAGAAATCCGTGAACGAATTCACTAAGCATCCGCAATTGAACAAGACTCCGCCTTCGCTCGGCATCGAACCGCAGTCGCATATGCCTGCGCCGGCGAACCCGACCAGTGAGTTGGCTGCGGTACTTGAACTGTACGAGCGCGGTCGGTATGTCGATGCGATGCAGCGCGGGCAAGTGTTAGGACCGCTCGAACAGTGGACATCGGCAGAGGGCCGCGTAGTTGCGGGTCGTTTGGCGAACAACTTGGGTGCTCCGCGTTTGGGGCGTGCGCTGCATTGGTTAGCTTTCCGCGTATTTCCTGAGGATGCGAATTGCAGATATTTCGGAGCTATGGCGTATTGGAGTCGCTTCGGTGTCTTTCGAGCTTGGCAGCGTTTTCGCGAAGTTGAGCTGCCGAACGATGCGGGTAAGCGCGTCCGCGCCGATTGGCTGGCGATGAAAGCGATGATGCTCGCCAGCATGCGCGATTTTTCGCGCGCCGACAAACTGCTAATCGATGCGCTCGAGCTGGAGCCGGACAGTCCGTGGCTGCACGTCGAGCTGTGCGAAATACTAGATCGCCAAGACCAGCACGAAGATGCCCTGCGAGCCGCGAAGGAAGCGCTGAATTTACAGCCTTGGTATCGGCCTGCGATTCAAAGCGCTGGACACAAACTCGTGCAACTGCGGCGCGATGACGAAGCGCTCGCTCTGTTGACTGAAGCGACGAAGCACTTGCAAAGCGGCGACGTGTGGTGCCAACTCGGAATGCTGCACCAGGAACTGAAGCAGTATGACGCTGCGTGGAATGCGTTCATCGAAGCGGAAAAGTACTGGCTGCTGGCCCGCGTTGACAGCCATCACAAGGAATGGTTGGCTGCGCAGCGCAGCGACATCGCTTACTTCCGAGAGGATTATCAGCACGCTGTCGCCTTGGCTCGCGAAGTTGACAGACCGTTCTACAAGCGGCTGGTGGAACAGTTGGAGAAGGCGATCGCTCAGCCGCCAAAACGTGCGCCGCGCGTGCAACTGGCGGTGCCCTTCATTCGACAGCATCACGAGACGTGTGCACCAGCAACGTTAACCGCGATCGCTCAGTACTGGAAGAAACAGATCAAGTATGAAGAGGTTATCGCACGTATCTGTTACGAAGGCACGCAATCGCACGACGAACGTCGCTGGGCTGAGGAGAACGGATTCTATGCGCGCGAGTTTCGTATCACCGCTGAATCTGCCGATGATCTCATTCGCGCTGGCGTTCCATTTACACTGAACACCGTCGAACCGAACTCAGCTCACTTGCAAGCTATCGTGGGCGTTGATGAACTGCGAGGAACTTTCCTCGTTCAAGACCCCTCCGAGCGTCATGTTGGCGAAGCGACAATCGACAAGTTGCTGGAGCGCTACGCAAGTACCGGACCGCGCGGAATGGTGATGCTTCCGATGGAAGAGATGAGTCGGATCGAGAATATCGTGTTACCGGATGCACCGCTGTATGATTTGCATTATCAAGTGGATCGCGCGCTGGCGGAGCACCTGCGTCCCAAAGCGGTGCAAGCGATCGAGTGCATGGCTGCAATCGATGCCGAACATCGTCTGACGTTGCAATCGCAAATGTCGCTCGCCCGCTATGATGGCAACCATCCGCGAGTCCTCAACTTTGCAGAAGAGTTGCTGAAGCAGTTCCCGGACGACGCCAACCTGCATTTGATTCGGCTGTCCTGCTTGACAGAGTTCGGCAGACGTGAGCAGCGTATCGAATTGCTGCGCGAGCGGTGCGCAGGCGGTAAATCGCATCCTGTTTTCTGGACTCGGCTGGCTTCGGAGTTGATGGATGACGCGCGCGATCATGTGGAGGCGGAGCGTCATTTGCGCTCGGCGCTGCGCTACGGGCAACACGACGGCCGCACAATCGGCATGTATGCCGGCTTTCTGTGGGGACGTGAGAAGCGTGGGGAAGCGTTTGAGTACTATCGTTTAGCTGCATCGATCAACGATAAAGATGAATCGAATGCACGCAGCTATTTCTCCGCTGGTCGATATCTCCGGCAGACGCCGTTAGTGCTCGAGTGGCTTGAAGATCGCAAACAACGCAACGGGGCTCGCAGTAGTCTGCCAGGACGGACGCTTGCGTGGGCTTGTGAGCAATTGGATCAGACGCAGCGGGCGCTCGATTTACTTGCGGATACTGTGAAACAGCATCCTGAAGATGGCGAATTGCGATGTCATTGCGCTTCGGTTCTAGGTCGCTACAATCGCGCTGAAGCCGCGTCTGAACACTTGGCGGCTGCGCGAGGCAAAACCAGTGAGTCGCTGTATCTGCGTTCGGCCGCTGGACTCGCGTTGTACGAAGGCAAGCTCAACGCCGCGCGCGATTTGTATCGTCAAGTGCTCGACATCGAGCCGCTCGACACTTCGACGCGCGAGCGATTGCTGACACTCGACATGGATTTGGACGGAATCGATGTCGCTGAGCAAAACCTGCGTGCTGCGGTTGCTGAGTTTCCGCACAGCAATACGCTGCGCGTGCTGTTGATTCAGTGGTTGCGATCCCATCGCTTCGCCGCTGTCAAAGAGGAACTGAATCGATTTCTGGCCGATCATCCGCATGACGCGTGGTGCCAACGCGAAGCAGCCATTGTTGCGCTGATGGAGCACGACTTGGCAGCCGCTCGAAAATTCGCGGAACAAGCGGTTGCATCTGACCCGTACAGCGACGTATCGCATTTTCTGCTGGGACGCGTCTTCGACAAACAGGGCGAGATCAGCGCAGCGAGAGCGAAGTATCGGGAAGCGATTCGATTAAACGTCGATCACGAGTCTGCAATCGCTTCGCTGCTGGAGACCTGCGATCGTCCGAAGGATCGCAATGAACAGTTGGAGTTTATTTACCAGCAGCTAGAACAGCAGACGACGTTCGGCGACGGTGTGTTGGCTTTTCGCAACGAAGCGCACGGCAAGTTGGAACCGGATGTGCTGCTGGCGAAACTGGAAACAGCCCTGGAACAGCGACCGGATTTGTGGCACTGCTATACAGCGCTCGTTCAACAGCATATGGCGATGAACCAACGCGACAAAGCTGTCGTGCGCGCGACGCAAGCGACTGAAAAGTTTCCTTTGCTGCCGCGTGCGTGGGTGGACTTGGCACTCGTGCATCGTGCGCTGGGTGATGGCGATGCGGAATTGGCGGCGCTGCTGCGAGCTCGTGATATCAACCCACATTGGTCCGACGTGGCTCGCGAACTTTCTGACACTTATCTGAATCGTAAACAATTCGATGAGGCGGAAGCGGTTGTGCGTCAAGTGCTCTCCGCGGATCCTCGTGACGCGCAGTCGCTCGCTGGGTTGGCGGATTGCCTTTACAAAGCGGGCAAGAAATCAGAAGCGTTCCCGCCGTTGAAGCAAGCTTGTTTGCAGCAGATTAATTACAACTGGGCTTGGCAATCGCTGATCGACTGGTCGAAAGAGTTTGATGACGGTGCCACAGCCCGCGAGACTGCCGAGCAACTGGTGCGTGATCGTCCGTTGGACGCGAGGGCTTACCTGCGAGTTGCTGAGACGCTCGACGAAATTGAGCAGCTGCCGCAAGCGTTGGCAGCGATCGAACACGCGCTCAAACTCGACCCTCGCAACGTCGACGCTCACATTCGCAAAGCCTACTATCTCAGCCGACTGCATCGTTGGGACGAAGCGATGGAAGCTTGTTCGCCACCCATTTTTGGCTCGGATCAACCTGTCGCGCTGCAGATGCGACGAGCTTACATGTACCATCGTAAAGGCCAACTTGGCGAAGCGATCCAAGCGATGCAAACTGCCCTCGAATCGGATCCCGATCACTACGTTGCGTGGAGTCATCTCGCGGATTGGGCTGAGGAAGCAAAGCGCGATGATGTTTATCTTCAAGCGGCGCAGAACATGGTTCGCATCGATCCTCATCAACCGGTACCGAGAGGCTATCTGGCAGATGCTTTATTACACGATAAGACGGATGGTAAAGCGTCGCGACCAGCAGCGATCGAACATCTGGAGACCGCATTGCGACTGTCCCCGGATTATTACTATGCGACGATGCGTTTGATCGATCTGTACCTGGAAGACAACTTGCCGAGCGAAGCGCTGCGTGTTTTAGAAGTTGGTGGAGAGCATTTGCCAGAAGGACAAGGACCTTGCATCAAGTTGCGTATCACAGCGCATCAAGGCTTAATCGATGACCAGGGTGAATTTTTGGCCATCAGCGAACTGCTTGCTCTCTGCCGCGCCGCATCGCCGCCCTCTCAAGGACCGATAACCCGAGCTGTGGACTCGTTTGCGGATTCGCTGAGTAACACGGCGACTTTGCGATTGACTGAGGAGATCAAACGAACGCCCGACGGCGAGACTGCGGGAATCGCCTTGGGTCGAATACTCGCGCGAACGAAAGTTAAGAAGAATAAGGAATTGGTGAACGCGATCAAAGAGATTCCTTTCGGCAATGCCTGGAACGAATGCGTGCGCGTGCTGCTGCGAAGCTTGGCTACCTTTGAACACAAATCGGATGCGCTGGATCTATTGCGTATCAAGTTCGGAAAGCAGATCAAAAAGCACTCGCAAACTTGGGCGGCGATGAGCAACACGCTGCTCGATTACGCTCAAACGGATTCAGTGATCGCTTGGACACGCGACTGGCGAGGACGAGAGGGCATAACCGGTACCGATCTGGTCGCGGGCGTTGCTTCGCGTTGGGAAAAGTACAACGTTCGTGAATCGCGTCCGATGATTCAATTTGCTCTTGGCCTTGAAGGGGATACCGCTGCGAGCATGCATCACATTTGGGCCGGTCTCGACGCTCTGATCCACAGCAACGGTCAATTGGCGATTCAACATGCGCAGCAGGTCGCCCATCACGAATTGGTCGGTTGGTATCCGATCGCTTATCGCATACTGGTCGCCGGTTGTGAATTGTGGCCCGACGACCAACACGTGCGAACTCCCGCCGAGATCCAAACGCTCTTAACTGAATTCAACGTTAAGAACTTTGACTTGGGCGCGTTTAAAGGCGACAAACTAACGCATTGGCTTACAATCCGAATTCGCGCCGCGTTGGCTCGAGCGCACCGCTCCAGATGGATTGCGCTGAAGAGCCAGTTAAGTGCGCTGTATTTGCAATGGTTTTAGTCGACGCGACTATGGCTGAGGCGCGATTAAGTACTTCAGCAGCGCAGACAATTCCGCCTCACCGAGCACTTCGGCGAAATTTTCAGGCATCAACGACTTGTTGGAATCGCGTCTCCGCTCGACCGATTTTGCAGCGACGACGGTCGCTTTGCCATCTTGACCTATGACTTGCAAACTACTGTCCGGTCGCTCGCGAACTAAACCGGTGATCACGCGTTCGTCGTCCAATAACAACGTCGACATTCGGAACGCGGTATCCACATTGCGACTCGGATCAAGAATGTCCTCACACAATCGCTCTGCGCCGCGCTTTCCTACCCCGTCAAGTTGCGGCCCGACCAGTGTGCCTTTGCCAGCCAACTGATGACACACGGCACAGTTCTTCTCGTAAAGCAGTTTACCTTGTTCGATCGAAGCGCTTGCCAAATTCAGCTTCGCAGTTCGATCTGCGACGACCGTCGAGTTCTGATCAGGCAGCTCATTCGCCTGTTGTACGAATGACTGCAGTTGTTCGCGCACCTTGGCCGTACAACTGTCAGGAAACACCAACTCGCGCCCGCGCATTGACACCAGACTTATTTTGCCTTGAACAACTAGTTGCGCCAGAGTTTCACAACCCGGCGCTGATCGCATTAGCCGCGCGGCGAAGGCGGATTGCTGGCGCGTGGTCGCTGTCAAACTCAATTGCTGTGCCACTCGGTTCGCGGCGTCGCTGGTAACCGCTTCATCCTTCGCCAGCAACTCGTTCGTCACCAACGCCGCTTGATTGATCTCCAGCGCCTGCTCTGCCAGCGATTGGATCAGCGGCCGACGTCTTGCTTCGGCGATGCTCGCAACCAACTGAGCTCGCATCCGTGGGCTGAGCGATGTAGAAGCCAGGATCGCTTCGCCGCTTTCGGTCGCCGCTTCACTGATGCGGCGTTTGATAATTGCGTTCAGGCTGGCGATCTGCTCGTTCATATTGGACGGATTCAGACCGCTTACTGAAAACCGTCCCACCGCTAACCAAGCGTAAGCGCTCCCGTTATCTCCATCCACAATCTCGAAACGAACATTGCGACCAACGTGTCTTGCGAGGTCCCAGCGCACTTCCGCAGCCACGTCGTTGCGCGGCGGATAAGTCGACTCGATGGTTGAACCCAAATCAGCGTCGACCAAACGCACAAAGTTCTTCTTATGATCTGCGGCAGACGGAATGGCATTGTGCCCGCAGATCCAAAACGACAGATCGCTAGGACATTCAAAGGAACTCGACGCAAGCGTTCCGACATAAGC
>JBGSOM010000152.1:0-26187 GCA_041739135.1 Pirellulaceae bacterium | reverse complement strand
AATCTGTCGCCCAAGATGAGGCACACGCCGTACAACTTTGGAAAGCCGAGTTTCCTCGGAGTTGGGCATACGCCGTTCATGCCACTCGGCTCGATCAAGGATGATATGGTGCTGAACGGTGTTACTGCCGACCGGTTGGCGGATCGCAAGTCGTTGCTGGCCAGCGTGGATCAGTTTCGTCGCGGTGTTGATCGCAGCGGTGCGCTCGGTGGCGTGGACGAGTTTCAGCAGCGCGCTTTCGAGCTCCTAACATCCGGTGACATGTTGCACGCGCTGGATCTATCGCGCGAAGATCCGAAACTGCGAGAACGCTATGGCAAAGGCACTGATAAAGAACAAGGCGATGCAGCTCCGCGGCTGAACGAACAATTCCTGCTCGCGCGGCGTTTGATTGAAGCCGGCTGCCGTGTTGTCACGCTCAGTTATTCGTTTTGGGATTGGCATGGCAACAACTTTAAGATTGCCAAAGAGAACTTTCCGGACTTCGATCTAGCCTTGAGCGCATTGATCGAGGACTTGGACGAGCGCGGACTACTTGAGACGACAACCGTGATTGCCTGGGGCGAGTTCGGAAGAACACCGAAGATCAATAAGGACGGTGGGCGCGATCACTGGCCGAACGTTTCCTGCGCGCTGCTCGCTGGCGGAGGAATGAAAACGGGTCAGGTCATCGGCGCAACGGACCGTTATGGCGGCGAAGCAGTGGCGCGGCCAGTCAAGTTCCAAGAAGTGTTTGCGACGCTTTATCATAACGTGGGCATCAATGCAGCAACGACCACTGTCGCTGACTTCAGCGGTCGGCCGCACTACTTGGTGGATGACGGCGTGCAGCCGATCGCCGAACTGATTTAGGCCAAGCTATTTCGCGTTAGATGCTTTCTTGCGACTTGCTTGACTGCGCGAAATGGTGATCAGGGCAACGCCCACCACGATGACTGCGGAAGCGGCGAATATGCGTGAGCTGACGCGTTCGTCGAGTATGAACCAACCGAGAAAGACGGCGACGATCGGATTAACGTACGAGTAGGTTGAGATCAACGCGGGCGAATAGTGCTTCATCAGCCACACGTAAGTCGTGAATGCGATCAACGACCCAGCGACAACCAAGTACAGCCAAGCGAGGATCGAGTTGAGCGTGAACTGGCGAACGTCTAGACCAACGCCTTCACCGACCAGCCAACCAGTCAAAATCAACCAAACGCCACCCCAAAACATCTGTAATGCCGCGCCCGTAAACGGCTCGACTGGTTCGCGAGCGTAGCGAGTCATCAATGAACCGGCGGCCCAAAAGAAGCACGCCATAACGAGCGCCAGCATCCGCCACGGATCGCTGCTCTGCGTTTCAGTGGACCCCAACTCGGGTCCGACCAACATGACCAATCCCGCAAAACCAACTGCGATGCCTACGAACGTGAGCAGGGCAGGGCGGCTGCCAAGTTTCCCACGGCTTAGCGCAAGCACTAACCAATCGAGCAACACTAAGAACAGCGGGCTGAGCGATACGACCAAGGTCGCCACACCAGATGAGATCTCTTTCTCAGCCCACGATACGAGCCCGTTCCCGCCCAGCAGCATGCAACCGCCGACAAGTGCGTTGTACCTCAGTTGCGTCCATGTAATTCGCAAGCCGCGTGTCGCTGTGATCAAAGCAACCATCACCGCAGAAGCGACTAGAAATCGAAAACCAGACATCAGAAACGGCGGCAGCGTTTCCACAGCAACGCGTATCGCCAGATAGGTGCTCCCCCAAACTAGATATAACGTCAACAGACCGGCGACTAAGGCAAACGTGGGTGGCGGCTTCGTCGCGGGAGTCATGAGGTTGGATCGAGTTGGTTGAAAGTGAGCAAGGCGCGAGTAAAGTTCGAGCGAGCGGTGTGTGCAGACGGCATGGGTGGCACGCTCTGAGGCTCTGCGAAGGGCGTGGTGAATTTCGCTCGAATCACGCCTTCGCAACACCTCAAAGCGTGCCACCTTAAAGTCAAATGTGGACAAAGAACAAATTGCAATGTGCTGAGCGTAATGTGGCGATTCAACTTTGGGCAGGCGACGAGTGCAGAAAGACACAACGCCAGCAATTCGGTTCGCGGCAATTCAGCTAGGCTTGCGCAAAAATGACTCGCATTGACCTTGCGAGAATGCAGGAATCTCGCGAAACTCCCGCGACTAATCGGTACGCATTGCCCGGCATGGATGTCGACGCATGCGATGAACTGCCGCCTCGGTTTGCCGGCGAGCCAACAATCGCTGACGCGCGAATCCGAATTTGGAAGGGAATCCAAAATGTCCTGGTTGCTAGTTGCATTGTTGTCAAGCTTCGTCAGCGGTCCGCCGACCGATTCAATGATTGTCGAGTTCACCACCGACAACTGCGGGCCGTGTCAGCAGTTACAACCCGCTCTTGAGAAACTGAAGAGCGAAGGGTGGATTGTTCGCACTGTGAATGCAGCGCGCGAGCCCTTAATGATCAAAAAATTCTCCGTTGAATCGGTGCCGACTCTGGTACTAATTTCACGTGGCAAAGAAGTTGATCGTATTGTCGGAGCGGCTCCTTACGAAAAGATATTGCCGCGTCTGGCTAAATTTATCCTAGCGTCGAATGCCTCGCAGGCTCCAATGGTTCAAGCAAGCAGCTCGCCATCGCCTCAAGCGTCGCGAACTGGTCCGGCTGCGAGGGCTGAGCAGTGGCCTGTGGGTTCTGCGAAACAACCAGTTGCACCAAACTCAGAGATGACCGTGCGTGGGCAATCGCCCGCCAGCGGCGCCTTTCCGATGCTGGCAGCCGCCGCGAGCAGCGCGCTCGCGACCGCTCCCTCTTCGGAGTCGATTGCCGAAAAATTCAACTCGCCTTCAAACCTTCTCGCAGGAGCTGCGACGCCCGCATTCACTCCACCAACCGATTCGTTTGATCGCGGTATTTCAGCTCCATCCGAGAATACATCGAACCCTCATGCAGTGGTTCCTGCATCCGTGACGATGCCATCGCAATTTCCTCAACCAGCGGCCGCGCGGTTGCCTGAACCGATGTCAGCTTCGCGCACACTGCCCGCGGGTCCGTCAGCGGTTTCGAGTCGCACTGCGCCGGTGAGTTTCGAAGCAGCGATCGCCCGAGCTGAAGCGGCTACAGTTCGCATCCGTGTCGACGAAGAGAATTCAACTGCTTATGGAACCGGCACGATTGTCGATGTGCACGGCGATGAAGCGCTAGTGCTCACCTGCGGTCACCTGTTTCGGGAAATGAAGCTGCATTCGCAACTGACGATCGATCTCTTTCCTGGCCGTGCACAGCCGATGAACGTCGAAGCCAAGTTGATCGACTTCACGGCTAACGCAGGGGATGTCGATATCGGTTTGCTCATCTTTAAGCTACCGTACGCTATTGAACCTGTTCCGTTACTTCCGCAACGCGAATCGCTGTCCGTTGGACAACCTGCCTTCAGTTTCGGATGCGATCACGGTGAGAACCCAACGCGACGCGACACTCAAGTTAAAAGTGTGAACCGCTACCTAGGTGCACCGAACGTTGAAATCGCTGGTGCACCAGCAGTTGGTCGCAGCGGAGGCGGATTGTTTGATCAGCAAGGACGTTTGATCGGCGTTTGCAACGCCGCTGATGCCGATGGTGACGAAGGGATCTATGCCGCCGCTGAAGTGGTGTACTCCCAACTGAATCGACTCGGTCTCGGTCATCTCTTCGATGCACCCAATCAGATCGAGAATACTCAACCAAATAGCAATCAGATCGCTACTAACCAGTTTGCCGCTTCGACAGGTCCGCAGCCGACAGCACTTGCAAGTTTCGATCAAGCTGCCCTCCAAGCCCCACCTGCAAGCTCCGATTCGCAGATCACCTGCATTATTCGAGGCGCGAATGGACAAGAGCAAGTCGTACGAGTTGACTCGCCAAGTCGCGACTTGTTGGACGCAATCTACCGACAAGCCTCCGGTGGTAATGGCCGATAATTTGCCAGTGCCGACCGTGATGGGAAAGCAGACTCGCGTCGTTCGAGTAATTCAGAAAACACAAACTCTTAAGCCATTCCCCGCAATTTAAATTCTTGGGGGCTTAATGTCTGTGATTTGGTTCGCACCTTAATCAAGCATGCGGCCAACCACAACCTTCTAGTTTTAAATCCGCCCCAATAAACTGCCTTCACCTGAGTGATTGCGGGCCGTAACCGTTGCTCGCAAACACCTTTCTAGCTAGAGTGGTCACAGGGTGCGTTCGCAAATAAAAGCCCACGCACGGTGGACAACTTGTCTCAAAATGTCTGAATCTTGCGATGCGGAATTGAATTAATTCGTTGGAGGTATGTTACGTGACCAAGACCCGCCGATCTAAAACTCAACGAATCCGCACCTTTGAACGACTTAGCAGTCGCGAGCTGCTGGCAGCGGACCTTGGGGTCGAGATTACTCCACTAACAATTCCGCTTGAGCCAATGGACATGGTGGTCCACGATCAGGAGTATTATTCTTCGTTCGATTCTGCAGCACATCCCCCGCAAGCTCCGCTCGCCGACACCTTTCGATTGCACAGCCGCCCGACAGCGTCCAAGACGATTTACTTGGATTTCGATGGCCACACGACGGTCGGAACATCTTGGAATCGTGCTTACAACGCCAATACGATTGTATCGCCGGCTTATGACCCAGATCGCAATGGCCCTTCTTTTACCAATGCAGAACTGACTCGCATACAGGGAATTTGGCAACGTGTGGCGGCTGATTTTTCAGCGTTCGACGTCAACGTGACAACTCAAGACCCCGGTGAAGCTGCGTTGGTTAATACCGGCGGGGGCGACTCGGCTTGGGGCATGCGCGCCATTATGACCGTGGACAATTTCGCGGCCAGTGGTGCAGGTGGTTTTGCGTACATCAACAGTTTCAATTGGGACTATGAATCGCCTGGGGCGACTGATACGCCTTGTTTTATTTTCAACACCACCGAAGTCAGTGTAGCCGCTGCCATCACCCATGAAATCGGTCATGCGCTGGGCCTGTCGCACGACGGAACCACTTCAAGCCACCCGAGCCAGCCGAATGCAGAATATTACAACGGTCATGGCTCTGGTGAAAACAGCTGGGGGCCGATTATGGGTGTCGGCGGATATTATTCGAATGTGACAACCTGGGACGCGGGCGAGTACTTTGGTGCAAACAACGGTGTCGCGGGAGCGAATTACGGCAGAGGTCCTGATGACATTACTATTATCACGACCTTTAATGGTTTCGGTGTAATTGCAGACGATCATGGTGGGACGATCGCGACCGCCACCACGATCAATTACTTGAGTGCCAATGCAACCAACCCAGCACTAATTGACGTTTCGCTTTTCGGAACGATAGAGACGCGTACGGATCTCGACTACATCCGATTCGAAACAGGTACGGGAGTCGTCAACTTAACCGTCGACCCCTACATCTCCGAACTGTGGACCGCGAATTCGAACGGGACATTTGACCGATCGATCGAGCCTGCCTTTTACGGTACGTCTTGGGCGAATAACCAGGGAGCAAACTTGGATGTTGAAGCGAAGTTGTACAACTCCGCTGGAGCCCTAATCGCGACTTCAAGTCCAGCCGGTTTGCGAGCGAGCTTTGCAAACTTAAGCCTCACAGCCGGCACCTATTACATCAGTGTAGATGGTGTCGGTTTTGGCAATCCGGCTGCGAATCCTCCCGTTGGTTACAGTGATTACGGGAGCCTAGGTCAGTATCTTTTGACCGGTACCGTCACCTCGCTAGGCATTGATGTAAACCTTGGCTCGGGTTCGGCAGTTTATATCGAGAATTCACCCGCCGTACTCGTTAGCCCAGCGGCTACGTTCCGCGATTCATTTGGCGTCGATTACGGTCAATTAACATTAACCGCTTCGATCATTGCCAATGAAGAATCAACGGATCGGCTGTCAATCGTTTCCACTGGATCGGGTAGTGGACAGATCTCGGTCAGCAATAATTCGGTCAGCTACGGCGGTGTCGTATTCGGTTCGGTGACACAGCTGCCCAATCGCATCACAGTAGATATTGCTCCGACTGCAAACCAAGCGGCCGTGGAAGCGCTGACTCGCAGCATCGCTTACGCATCAACCAGCGATGGCCCGAGCATATTAACGCGTACGGTCGAGATTTCATTTGGACTCGGCGTCGCTAAGACTCGCGATGTGATTGTGGTCGCCACCAACGACTCCCCAACAATTAACAACTCGTTCATGCCAGTTGTCGACGAAGATACTCCAGTCCCAGTCGGCAGAGCGATCAATCAACTGGTGGCCAGCACCTTCAACGATCCCGATATCGGTTCGCAACTTGCAGGCATCGCAATCGTCGGCAACATCGCTAACAGCAGCACCGAAGGTACGTGGTACTTCAGTAGCAATCACGGCGAAACCTGGTCCGAGATTGGAGCTGTTACAGACTTAAATGCCAGCCTTCTCGTATCGGCAACAGACTGGCTTGGATTTCTACCAGTAGCGAACTACTTCGGCACCCCAACGCCATTGAGCATTCGAGTGCTGGACGACACATTTGTAGGTATCTTCTCCAATTCGGTCAGCAATCAACGCCGCTTTCTCGATCCGGCATTGTTGTCCTTAGTAAACGGACCGGTTTCCGCTGGTACCGCGAACGTAGTGACAACAGTTCGCAACATCAATGATCCTCCAGTTGCCAACGCTTCACTTGTTCAGGTTTCAGCCACCCAAGACGTACCGCTCGACTACAGTTTTGACCAGCGTTATCCGTTCGGATTATTCACGGACATTGATTCGCCAACTCTTTCGTGGACATTGCTGCCAACCGAGTTGCCACAACTTCCATCATGGATAACGTTTGATCCAGTGATGCGTACATTGAAAGGTACTCCGACGAACGCTGACGTGGGCATACTTAACTTTCAATTGCGAGCTTCTGACAGCTCAGCTTCGGTGTTTATCCCGCTACAACTGAGCGTCGCCAACGTTAACGATCCACCTCAGATCATCGACCTATCAGGCTTGGTGGTCAATGAGAATGCGATAGGAGCCGTGATTGGACAGATCGCAAGTTTTGACCCGGACATCAGAGACACGCTGACCTACGCACTTTCCGATACGCGATTCTATGTTTCGGAAGGCTTGGTCGTGTTGCAATCGACTGCGTTTATCGACTTCGAAACTGAGCCGGTCGTGGAACTGACGGTTACTGCGACAGACAATGGCACGCCATCGCTTTCGACCTCGAAGACATTTTCGATAACCGTCCGCGATACCAACGAGTACTTTCCAACGTTCGCGTCGCAGAGCCTTGTTATTCCGCACGAACGGACGAACAATCAACTGCTTGGAGTCGTAAGTGCCACCGATCAAGACATCCAACAAACAGTTAAATACCGAATTCAACAAGATGACTTTGGGATCTTCGAAATCAATTCGGTCAGTGGCGAAGTGCGGTTGAAACCAGGTGCTCAAGTGACGGAAGAGAGCTACCGTTTGTTTATTAGCGCTTACGACAATGGCCTCCCGTCGAACTCGCGCGTAGTACTATTCAACGTTGATGTCGAAATTCCGAATCTCTTCCCGCCGGAAATTAGCGCGGGCCGCAATCTTTCAATTCTTGAAAACTCGGCACCTGGCACGGTTGTAGGCCAAGTTGTTGGGCGAGACGCAGACGGCGATACGAACCTGCGTTACGCAACGACTTCTAATCTGTTCACGATTGATGCCGCCACTGGTGTGCTCTCAACAACTACGGGAACTCAGTTGAATTTCGAAGCGCAGGCGACTTACGTTGTCACGGTTAGCATTTCCGATAGTGTCGCTCCTATTCGAACAGCGTCGTACCCAGTAACGGTTACAGTGCAAGACTCCAACGACGCACCCACAGCCTTAAGTTTGGTTGATGCAAAGATTCCAACTTTGCAAAAGGGAGTCGCACTTTCACAATTGGTTGTAACGGACGAGGACCTTGCCTCTCAATATGCTTTTAGCACGAGCGATTCGCGGTTCGAATTCCGCAATGGTGTTTTGGCATTACGACCAGATGCGTACTTCGAAGCGGCACAGGCAGGAACCATTTCCACTGTGCAGGTTACTGTAACGGATGCCAACGATCCGAGCAGTTCCGCCACGTTGCCGGTGGCCCTGGACGTGTTTGGCAATCCGTTCCCATGGCAGAACCGCCAAAGTTCGCTGGATGTGAACAGCGACGGTTTGATCACTGCGCTGGATGCGCTGCTGGTCGTCAACGCACTTAATTCGCCAGCTCTGGGTCGCGGCACGCTGAACACACCTCGCGACTTCGAGCAACTGAGTTTGTTCTACATCGATACCAGCGGTGATAACGAACTATCACCACTCGATGCCTTGCTTGTGATCAACAAACTGATTTCCGATCGTGCTGGGGGCGAAGGCGAATCATTGCCTAGCGCGCCAGACGTGGGAGTGAGTTCGGCTAATTTCGATGAGGCTTGGTACGACGCCTTCAGCAGTCTAGAAGAAGAGCGGCGCCGACGCGGGTAAAAACTGTTTTCTGAATGTCGCAGAGTTTCGCGATGTTCCAGTTGTGGACGCGTTACGATTTGCCTGCGAGCAAGTATGATTGTGGGCTTAAGCCGCTCATTGCGAACGGTTGAAATCGTTACGCGAGAACAGTCAGTTATGTTATGTCGTTGGTGCGCGAGGGAAAAGCAGTTCAAATCACGCTACGCAAAGACTTGTTGCGTGACATTAAGCGCGGTCATGTCTGGATCTACTCGGATGCGATCGATCGCATTAAAGCACCCTCGGGAACGGTTGCGATTCTGGTCGATAAGCGCGGCGATCGAATCGGCAGTGGCATCTACTGCGCGGATCACGCGATTCCGCTGCGCATCTTTCGAACCTCGCCACCGCTGACGATTGATGACGCGTGGTTAGCGGAACGATTGAAGCAAGCGTATGCGCTGCGCAGCAGTTTCTTTGATGCTCAAACAACTGGGTTTCGCCTGGTCAACGGCGAAGGCGATTTGACGCCGGGATTGGTGATCGATGTTTACGAGCGAACGGCGGTTATCAAATTGGACGGTGGCGCGCCGGAGGATTTTTATCAACCAAAGGGGATCGCCGAGTGGTTGGTCGCGAATCTGCCGATCGACAGCGTGATTGTTCGATCGCGCCAGCGGGGCAGGGCAGGGGAGTCGCTAGTCGGAGCCAAACCGCAGGAACCAATTCCGTTTCTAGAAAATGGAATGCGGTTCACGGCTGACGTGATCCACGGACAGAAGACAGGGTTCTTTCTTGATCAACGAGACAATCGATCGCTGGTGCGAAAGCTGAGCCGCAGCCGACGAGTGCTGAACTTGTTCAGTTTCAATGGTGGCTTCTCAATTGCGGCTGGGTTGGGCGGCGCCCAGCACGTGACATCAGTCGACATTGCGGTACCGGCGATTGACGCCGCCAAGGCTCATTGGCTAAGCAATGATCTAGCCGACGATTCGCACAATGGAATCGCCGCTGATGTATTTGAGTTTCTTGAAACTGCAACGCAAGCGAAGCGAACTTGGGATTTCGTGATCTGCGATCCGCCGTCGTTCGCTCCAAGCGAGAGCACGAAAGCGACCGCATTGAACGCCTATTCGCGATTGGCGCAGTTGGCTGCGAAAGCGACGGCTGCGGGTGGCTTGCTCGCACTCGCATCCTGTTCTAGTCACATTAGCCGCGAGGATTTTCTGCACAGCAGCGCAGAGGCGATTGGCAAGTCGCGACGCAAAGCAACATTACTGGCGGACTGCGGATTGCCAGTCGATCATCCTTCACCGCTGGCGATGCCAGAATTGCGTTACCTCAAGTTCCTGCTGTTTAAGCTCGACTAAGCCGGTTAAGATTGCATCCAGTTCTTTCGGCTAACAATTGTTCGGCCGAAACTTGCTTGATGCACTATGCAATGCTTTGTCACAGGGGACTGATTATGCGAACCAAGCCTGCAATCGCTGCGATCTTATTGCTGTTTATCTCGTTCAACACTTCGTTCGCTCAGAATCGCGATCGCAACGCGCTCGTTAACAACGATCGTCAGCGAGTCGTTGATGATGGCTATTGGATCTACAACGATTTAGACAAGGGCTTTGAGGAAGCGCAGCGTACTGGCAAGCCCCTGTTGGTTGTGTTCCGCTGTATACCATGCGAAGCGTGCGCGCAGCTTGATGAACAAGTTGTCGAAAAGAACCCCGCAGTTCGTAAGCACTTGAGTAACTTTGTATGTGTCCGAGTTGTCCACGCAAATGGACTCGATTTGTCGCGATTTCAGTTTGACTTTGACCAATCGTGGGCGGCTTTTTTCTTAAATGCGGACGGCACGATCTATGGTCGATACGGGACGCGTTCGCATCAACATGAGGCGGCAGACGACGTTTCACTGGATGGGTTTCTCGATACGATGCAATCAGTGCTCGCGCTACACAAACGGTATCCGGACGTGCGATCAACGCTTGCATCCAAAGTTGGACCTAAACCCGAAGTCGCTGTTCCCGAGCAGTTTGCTAGGCTGAAAGAAAAGTACACATCAGCGCTGAATTATGGTCCTGAGGTCGCGAGAAGCTGTATTCACTGTCATCAGGTTGGAGAAGCTTACCGTGAATTTCATTGGATCGAAAAGAAGTCTGTGCCAACGCAATGGATCTATGCTTATCCGCATCCAAAGATCTTCGGCTTGATCATGGATCCAACCAAAGCAGCGACGGTAAAGAGCGTTGAAGATGAATCACTGGCTGCCGAAGCGGGTTTCCAAGCTGGTGATAAACTCGTGACGCTCGACAAGCAACCGCTAGTTTCCATCGCTGACATACAGTGGATTCTGCACCAACGCAACGAAGCGGGTACGCTTACTTTTGAGATCGCTCGCGCAGGTTCAACTAAAGACATTAAGTTGAAACTCCCTGAAAACTGGAAGGAGCTCGGTGACATTTCCTGGCGAGCCAGCACGTGGGGGCTTCGGCGGATGGTGACGGGTGGTCTGACGTTCGAACCCGTTTCTAATGATCAGCGCAAAGAACTTGCGCTGGAAGCCGACGCGGTGGCGCTGCGCATAAAACACGTGGGGCAGTTCGGTGAGCACGCAGCCGGCAAACGTGCTGGCTTTAAAGTCGACGATGTCGTCACCGAGGTTGATGGAATTGCGAGACCGCTTTCTGAGACGGAGTTGATCGCACATCTACTTCGTACTAAACGTCCCGGTGATAAAGTTGCCGTCAGCCTTCTGCGGCAAGGCAAGCCGCTGAAGCTGGAATGGCCAATTCAAAAATAACTCACTACATCTCTCCAACTCGAAAATTGATGCATCCGCTATGAAGCTTGATTGGGATCCTGAGATCGACACACCCGCAACTGTGGCAGTGATTGGAGGCGGACCGGTTGGCGTTGAGGCTGCTTTGTACGCCCGCTTCTTGGGCTACTTCGTCATGCTGTTCGACGCCAGACGCGTCGGTAGTCGATTGGTGCGATGGGGGGAACAGACCATGCAAGTGCCGTTTGGAGCGGCGACATCGTCACTCGGTTTGGCAGCGATCGAAGCCCAGGGCGAGAGCAGCGATCTTCCGGATGTTGATTCAATAGTTTCGTATCGCGAGTACATCGATAAGTACGTGACACCAGTTGCAAAGAGCGACTTGCTAGAAGATTGCGTTCATATCAACTCGCCAGTCGTCTCAGTCAGTCGTGCTCACTATCGCAAAAATCGACCAGACTCGATTGAAGATCGCGCAGAAGATGAGTTTCGATTACTGCTGCAGGGCAAGGTCCGTGGTGAGTTCACACAATTGGCTGACATTGTGCTCGATTGCTCGGGTTGCGGACGCACGCCGGCTGGTATCGGGCCAGGCGGTGGAATGGCGATTGGCCAACAACAGTTTCAAGATCAGTTTCAGATCGGCCCGCGCGATTTGAAAGTTAAAGATCGTGATCAGTTCGTAGGTAAGCACACAGTCATGTTTGGAGCAGGGCCGATCGCAGCGCACAACGCGGTTCAATTCATCGCGCTCGCACAAGAGAACGCGAGTACAAAATTGACTTGGGTAATCCCCAAGGACGCCGAACATTCAGAATGGCTGAAGTCGGTCGCGGAAGTCAACGCAGATCTCGCGATTGAAGCTAGCCGAATCCTAACAGGTGATTGCACCGGAGTTGTCCATGTGGACGCTTGGGGAGCAGAGTCGTTGGCATACGACGCAACTGCGGGGTGGAAAATTAACTTGCTGGTCGGCGAAGAAGACACGGCCGACTTGGATGCAGATATCGTTTTGGCCACTGAACTGACTGATCCATGGTCTTTCTCCGATGGATTGGCAATTGAACTTTGCCCGCAACGACGATTAACGATCGCAGCTTCAAAGTGGCTGACGAGTCAGACGGGTCCAGAACTAGAGATTGCACCAGAGAGTTTCATTACAAGCGAACCGCACTACTACGTACTTGGTCGCAAGAGTATCGGAGCCGATCCCCGATTCACACTTGCGAATGCGAGGCAGCAAATTCAGCAGGTGTTTGCATTGATCGGCGGCCGCGCAGATTTGAACGTATACGAGAGCGTATTGCGGCGATAAGTAAGCGTTGATCTAAACCGATTGGCGACCGGCATTTTGATGCGCTATCAAGCCAGCCACGTAGCCACCTTTAAAGCCAGCGTCGATATTCACGACGGTGACGCCTGCTGCACAGCTACTCAGCATGCTTAGCAGTGTCGTCACGCCTTCAAAATTGGCGCCGTATCCAATACTTGTTGGGACAGCAATGATGGGGCAGGGGACCAATCCGCCGACGACGCTTGCCAATGCACCTTCCATGCCTGCGACTACTACAAGTGCGGCACACTTACGAAGCTGATTCAAGTGTCCAAGCAAACGGTAGGGACCTGCAACTCCGATGTCACAAATCAAGGCGGCGTCCACGCCCATCCAGCGCAACGTTTCAACGGCTTCGCGTGCAACCGGCAAATCAGTACTGCCCGCCGTGATCACACCGATGGGCAGCGGGGCAGGGGAGGGGAGCTTCTGCACGGATTCAATAGGTCGATTCGCTAGTCGCAGAGTTCGCCCCAAGGCGTCGTATCGCGAGAACGGAAAGTGATGGAATTGCGTTTGCGATTGATGCACGGCCACGCGAGTTACCAGCACTTCGGATTGCCCCGAGATCAATAGTCGCTGAGCAATATGGGTGATCGCTTCGGCAGACTTGTTGGATCCGAAGATAACTTCGCCGAACCCGCAACGACGTGCGCGATCGACATCCGGCTGGTGACTCTGCTCGCGTGGATGTTCTAATGCCAACAGACGCTCTGCAACTTCGCTCCATCCAAGCGCTCCATTTTTTGCTTGTGCGATCCATCGGTCGATTTCCGTGGTTAAGTCGCGATCCATCAGAGGCCTTCTAATTTTTGGGCGACGCCAGCTTGCCAGCCAAAAACGGCAGTTGCTCGGCAGGTTTCTATTGTACAAACAGTAATGTGATTTTCAGTCCCGTTGCCAACCGGCTCGCTTTAACGACAATTTCGAGGAGTTTTCGTCAGTTGATTCAAGTTGGTTGTCAGTGCATTTGCAAAGGTTTTCGAGCATGCCGGTCTCAGTTTTGGCTTATTCGGGCGGTCTAGATACTTCGACTATGTTGGGTTGGTTGATCGAGCGTGGCCATGAAGTGCATGCGGTTTATGTCGATCTCGGCCAGCCTGGTGAAGATCGAAAGCAGATGCATGATAAAGCGATCAAAGCGGGCGCGAAGAGCGTCCGAATGATCGATGCTCGCGAAGAACTCTGCCGCGATTTCGCTTTCCCGGTATTGATGTGGCAAGCCAAGTACGAAGGTCCCTATCTAATGGGTACCAGTATCGCGCGTCCACTGATTTCAAAAGTATGTCTTGATGTAGCCGCCGAAGTGGGTGCTGAAATCTATGTTCATGGCGCCACTGGCAAAGGCAATGACCAATGCCGTTTCCAATTGGCTGCAGAAGCTCTACGGCCTGACATCCAAGTTTACGCACCGTGGCGCACCAAGGAGTGGCGAGATTCGTTCCCAGGTCGAACGGAGATGATTAACTTTTGTGAGAAGAAGAGCATCCCGATCAAGGCGTCGGCAAAGAAGCCTTACAGCTCGGATGAAAACGTGCTGCACATTAGTTACGAAGCCGGTGAGTTGGAGAAGCTAGACGTGTGTGGCGTTGACTTGGTCGACTTTACGATGACGTGCAGTCCGCAGAAGGCACCTGATAAACCTGAGGAAGTCACGATCGGTTTCGAACGTGGAGTACCGACAACTGTGAATGGCAAGAAGTGCTCAGCGCTTGAGATCGTCGAGACATTGAACAAGATCGGAGGTCGCAACGGAGTCGGCCGCATCGATATGATCGAGAATCGTTTTGTGGGCATGAAGAGCAGGGGAGTGTACGAAGCACCAGGCATGACGCTACTGTACGAAGCCGCTGCACAAATTGAACAGCTCACACTCGATCGCGACTTAACACACTTGCGAAACACACTCAGTCCCGTGATCGCCGAGATGGTCTACTACGGTTACTGGTACTCCGCGAAGTTTGATGCGTTGAATGCGTTCATTCGCAAGTCGCACGAGGTCGTCACCGGCGAAGCCACATTGCGACTGTACAAAGGCAATGTGATCGCGGTCAAACGCAGCAGCCCGAACAGCCTTTACGACGAAGGTATCGCAACGATGGAAGCTGGTGGGACTTACAATCAAGACGACGCCGAGGGCTTTATTCGTATTCAAGGCTTGCCTTACCGCGTGCAAGGCAAGACTCGCAATTTCGGCGTTTAATCATCTAGTGAATCTTGAATAGCTCTGGGTCGAACGCAATCGCCTCAGAGCCATTCGGTGTGATGGCAGCATCAACAATCGTTGACGGTAGATCGCTGGAAAGCCAAGCCGGTTCGCCATCAGCAAAGACAGCCGATGCGCCATCGGCATGAGTTCCACCGATTTTATCGTTGCCAGCGGCTCCGATACGCACATTCAACTTGGCAACATCAATGTCGTATGGCTTAGACCATTCGTGGATCATGTTGTTCGTCTCCACGAGCAACAAGGTGCGCGAGGGTCCATCAGCGATTTGAGCCGGCTTGAGTGGTCCTGTACTCGGGAAAATCGTTCCCGCACCAGTAATCAACACGTAGCTAGCTTGCGACGTGTTGCCAACACTACCGGGACTGATATAAACCGCTGGGCAACTAGCGACAAGCGGCGCATTGTGAGTTGAATCCCAGGGCTCGTTCAGTTTGAAATTCGCATAAAGATTCGCTTCGTCCAGGTATGGCAATAGAAGAACGCGCCAACTGTAAAGAGGCTTACCGGCCGCGTCCATAACGACGGGAGTTGGGTAGGTGCCAAAGTCCTTTGCGTAAGCATTCATCGCCATCGCGATTCTCTGCAGGTTAGACATGCAGTTGATCGCATCGCGACGCTCTTTCAATCCCTTGAATGTCGGCCATAAACCGTAAATCATCACGATTGAGAAGAGCGTTACGCCGACAGCCAACGCTGCCGCACGCAGCACGAACATCCTGACCTCCGACCGTCGTTTCAATTGATCTGGCGCAATGTAAATCGAACCTACCGGCGCAGCGACGTCTGGTTGCTTGCTGGGTGGTTCGGGGATTGAAACGATTTTGCCACAACTTACACACGGACCCTTTTGTCCTGCAAGCGACTCAAGCACAAGCGTTTTCTTAAAACAGTATGGGCAAGTAAATTGAAACGGCATTTCCAAACTCATGCTTCAAAGTGCAGGGACAAAGTTCTCTTACAATGTAGTCTAACGCAGACGTGATTGGCACTGCGAGTCAGTAGCGACTGCGTTCATGACCGGCAGTCGTAAGGGTAGGGCAGGGCGGTTCCATCGATATTGGGGAATGAAAATGCGAGCAGTTGTACAGCGAGTTACCGAAGCGTCCGTGTCGGTTGACAATAAGTCCATCGGAGAGATCGGGGTCGGCTTAGTCGTGTTGCTCGGCGTCGAAAAAGGTGATTCGGAACACGATTGCAACTACATCGTGGACAAGATCGCTTGTCTGCGAATTTTCTCCGATGGTCAGGGTCGGATGAATCTAAGTGTGCGCGATATCGGAGGTGGCGTGCTGATGATCAGCCAGTTCACTCTACTAGGCGATGTTCGTCGTGGTCGTCGACCCAGTTTTACCGATGCAGCGGAGCCCGAAGTCGCAGACCATTTGTACGAGCGTTGCAATGCGGAACTCCGGGCTCAAGGTCTAGCTGTATCCACTGGCATGTTCAGGGCAGACATGCAAGTTCGGTTGGCTAACGATGGGCCGGTAACGATTCTACTCGACAGCCGTAAGTTATTTTGACTGTCATTAGTAGCTAGCGCAGCAATTGTTCACCGCGTTGGAAAAGCACCTCAAATAGTTCACGCGCGGTATGCGGGACATCTGGATGTTGAATCCCAAACTTATCCATAAAGCCATTGTCTTGGTAAACGAGCAGCGCGAGCAACGCGACTTTGAAATAGGTTGCGTAATTCGCCCAAGCGCTATTACCTCATAGTTTCAATGCGGTTCCGAACGAAGTCTTAAATTGATATTGGCCCTTGCGAAAATCGACTGACCATATTTCGTCCAAGATCAAATGACTAAGAAATCCAAGCACGACGGCGATTGTCTTGAACATTCGCAACGATATGTCCTCAGAGGACATTACAAGAAACGCGACCATGCCAACTATTGCTGCGGCCGGTAAGCTATGCCACATACCACGATGAACTGTGTAGCGACGGAATATCTCAGATAGTACAAAGCGAATGGTGAAATAGACCAGAGCGGCGGCCAGCACCATAGACTCGTGATTGAGCCCCATACGCTGCAAGCGATCAACCATCAACATCGGAACTACGGCAGCCGCCAAGGTGGTCGCTTCGCGGAGCGGCCGCCCGGATTCGCTATCGAGATCCGGCAGCATGCCGCTGACACTGCAAAGTCCACCCGCGAGCAAACAGGTCGTTGCTGGTATCCCATTTTGATAGCCAGCGATTGCATACAGCACACCGGTTGTGGTACTTACCGACATGTGAGTTTTAAAATCTGCCATCGAAGTCAGGCTTTTAAAGTAATTTGAAAGACCATCCCGACTACTATCTAGACCAGAGCATGAACTTGGTAATACAGGATGAAGGACTTGTAGCTGAAGTCCAATTGCGAATTTGGTTGTGCAAAGTCATGGAAGCTGAACGAATGCTAGCAGAGTAAGCGACAAGGATAAAAAACGCCTTTCGCTGCTAGTAAAAAATTTGCTACAGTCCCCTACCCATTTGAACCGTTTTGATTCCGAGACGAGGTTCGTCGTTTCATTTTCAGTTTAAATCCAGATGCAATTCAACTTAGGAACCTAAGCATGCAGGCATATGACCTGATCATGTTGATCGTACTAGGCATGGCGACAATTTTCGGCGCGATCAAAGGCTTCGCTTGGCAAGTCGCTTCGCTAGCCTCAATCCTTATCAGCTACCTCGTCGCTTATCGATTCCGCGGTCAAGTTGCCGAGATGATTCATGCGGCGCCACCCTGGAATCAGTTCTTAGCGATGTTGCTGTTGTACGTCGGTACGTCGTTCGTGATCTGGGTTGGGTTCCGCTTGTTAAGCGGCGCGATTGATAAAGTGAAATTGAAAGAGTTCGACCGTCACATCGGTGCGGCTTTCGGTTTGGGCAAAGGTCTTATTTATTGCTTGCTGATCACGATGTTTGCGATGAGTCTACTCGGGCCTAAGCAACAATCGGCGATTTGCCAATCACGTTCTGGTTACTACATCGCGTCAGCGTTGGACAAGAGCGTCGGCATTTTGCCTAAAGAGATTCATGACGTGGTTGGACCGTACCTGGCGAAGCTCGATGAAAAGCTGAAAAACGGACAGAGCGGCATGCCGACATCCGACGACTCGAACTGGGCGAGCGGCTTGCCGAACGTTCCGGGATTCGCCAATGAGGCGACAGGACAGGGGGCTGGTAGCGGTTGGGACTTGGGGCAGTTCATGCCAAACGTGCTGCAAAGCCAAGCAGGACAATCGACGGCGCCGAACAATCCGTTCCCGGACAATCCGTTTCAGGGCAACTCGCTGCCGAACAACTTGCCGAACAGCTTTCAAGCGCCGGCTTATCCGCCGACCGGATTCGAGAGCTATCCGCAAATCGGAAATTCGGGCGATCAAAATCCAATTCTTCCTCCGACGGGAAACTTCGCTCCGACAGCAAATGGAGCGTCCGGCTACGACGCTTACGGAACTCAGTCTGCTCAGCAATCCGGCTATACGCTTCCTCGATAATGATCCAGCTCAGAGATAATGATCCATCTCACAGAAGTGGCATCACTCAGCAAGCGCATTTTTGACTTTGCAAAACCACGTAACCACGCATGCGAGCCCGCTTTGAATGCGAGCCAGAATGCAAGTAGAGCGGAGGCTTTCGCATGGCAACCCGCAAACAGGGAAAATCAAAACATGCGTATTTCCCTGGGAAAACGCGAACCTAAACCGAACATAAGAAACATTATCGGACGTTGGTTCTAGGCGATTTTGGCCCTTCACTACCGCACGCTTTGCGACTCTTCCACGCTGGTTGCGACAGAATCAAATGGTTGCCGCTGAGAGATCATTGAAGACGCCGATGCGACGGAACTTTTCATAACGGCCGTCGATCAGTTGCTCTGGTGAAAGCTCGCGCAGGCAGGCGAGCGTACGAGTCAGATAGCTCTTCATGCGCGCTGCCATTTGATGATGATCGCGATGCGCGCCGCCGAGTGGTTCTTCGATCACATCATCGATCACGCCGAGTGCATGTAGATGCTTGGAGGTAAATTTTAGCGCATCAGCGGCTTGAGGCGCGAACTGATGGCTTTTCCAGATAATGCCGGCGCAGCCCTCGGGACTGATGACTGAATAGTATGCAAACTCAAGAACCGCGACTTTGTCACCAACACCAATCCCCAGCGCACCACCGGACCCACCTTCACCGATAACAACACATATGATTGGTGTTTTAAGTTGACTCATTTGAAACATGCTTTCGGCAATCACTTGCGCTTGGCCGCGTTCCTCGGCACCGACGCCTGGGTAAGCTCCCGGTGTATCGATGAAGCAAATAATTGGCAGGCCGTACTTCTCCGCCAACTTCATTTTGCTCATCGCTTTCCGATAGCCTTCCGGATGAGCACAGCCAAAATTGCAAGCGGCGCGCTCTTTGTAAGTTCGACCTTTTTGATGACCGACGACCATGACCTTGAATTGGTCGATCTTTGCAAAGCCGGTCAGCATCGCCCGGTCATCGCCATAGAACTTGTCGCCATGCAACTCCACAAACTCGTCGAACACCAACTGCAAGTAATCGCGAGTGTAGGGACGATCTTTATGGCGTGAGACTTGTACGATCTCCCACGGTGTTAGTTTTGAGTAAATCTCGCGAGTCTGTTCGTTCCATTGGCGTCTCAAATGAATGATGTCTTGTTCGATGGCTTCGGTACGCGGAGCGGTTTCGTCAAGCGTCTTGATGCGTGCTTCAAGATCAAGAAGAGGCAGTTCAAACTCAAGTCCGTTGAATTTACTCATGGCAATTGGGAGCGTAGCTAGGTAGAGGTTTGTGGTTCATTCAGGTTTACTAAGTCGTCCGCCCGATTGGAAGTCATCGAAGATACTCGACTCAGGTATACGCGGCGGCCGTTTGAAGATTTTCGTTACTCGCATGGTCTTCAAGAGCTCCCACATCGAATCGAATCGCTGCTCCGGTTTCTTAGCCATCGCTTTTTTGATCACGTTCGCGTACTCGGGTGTCACGTTGTCGTTGGACACGAGCGGTGATGGAATCGGTGCAGACAGATGTTTATTTAACAAGTCGTTGGGGCTTGTGCCGGTGTAAGGTGGTTTACCGGTCACGAGTTCGAACAAGACGCATCCGAAGCTGTAAACATCGGAACGTTGGTCGAGCTGTGAACCACGTATCTGCTCAGGCGACATATAGCTTTTCGTGCCCGAAATATTTTTCGCTTTGCCGCCGAATAGCTTTGCCAAACCGGTTTTCACTTTCTGTGAAATCGTAAAGTCGATGAGCTTCACGTCTCCATCACGACTGACAAGAAAATTGTCCGGCTTGATATCGCAATGAACAAATCCTTTCTCATGCATGCACCACAGTGACTCGCACGACTGCAAGATGATCTTGTCCAGCATATAGGCGAGCGATTCTGGTCCGCGTCGCAACGCTTGCTTCATGTTCAACTCGCTGAACAATTCCAGCACTAGAAAGGGTGAATCATTTTCCAACACCAAGTCATACATTTTGATAATGGACGGATGCACTAGGGCTTTTCCGACCGCGTATTCGTTCTTGAGAAAGTTGATCTCTTCTTTGTTGTTACGATGATCCGGTCGCAGAACTTTCAGCGCAAATCTCTCACCGGTATTCGATTCGATCGCTTCCCAAACTTGGCATGAGTTTCCCATACGAATAAGCCGCGCAAGCCGATACGGGCCGAGAAAATCGCGGACTTTGGTCATTCTTGTTCTCCAGTGGGAGCATCAAAGATGCTCGTTTCGGGAATTCGCGGCGGTCGCTTAAAGATCTTGGTGACTTTCAGGACCTTGAACGCTTCCCACACATTTTCAAAACGATCTTCAGGCTTCTTTGCCATCATTTTCTTTAAAATGTTGGCAAACTCCTGTGTAACATTATCGTTGCCAACCACCGGAGAAGGAATGGGCGCAGAGATGTGCTTGTTCAATAAATCCGACGGGCTCGTCCCCGTATATGGCGGCTTTCCGCTCGCCAACTCAAACAGAACGCATCCAAAACTGTAGACATCGGAACGCGGATCGAGCGTACCAGCCTTAATCTGCTCGGGCGACATGTAACTCATCGTTCCCGCGACCGCCTTCGGCTTGCCCCCAAACAACTTCGCCAAGCCAGTTTTTATTTTTTGCGCAAGTGAAAAGTCGATCAGCTTGATGTCACCGTCTCGATTCACGAGAAAGTTCTCGGGCTTCACGTCACAGTGCAAGTAACCTTGGCTATGCATCGCGTACAGACCTTCGCAAGCCTTTTGGATAATTTTTGGCAGCATGTACGCGATACTCTCGGGCCCTTTGCGAATCGCCTTCTTCAGCGAGATTTCGCTAAACAATTCGAGTGCTACATAGGGCGTGTTCTTGTCGACACCGAATTCCAGGACTTTGATTATGTTTGGGTGCTGGAGAGCCTTCCCAGCTTCGGCTTCGTTTTTCATAAAGCCGATCTCATTCTTGTCCTCGACATATTTGGGTTTCAACGTCTTGAGTGCTACTCGAGTTCCTTCGGGCTGCTTGATCGCCTCCCAAACCTGGCTTGAGTTGCCGTTGTAAATGATTCTAGCAATGCGATATTGCCCGATGATGTCGCGTTCTTTTGCCAACTTTGCTCTCCCCTTTTGCAGTTTTTGAATCGCCCATGATAAGCCATTCGGTTGGATGTCAAAAGGTTGGTCGTGGCGGTTGAAGTTCGCCACCGCCCTGCCCTGCCCCAACTCGTTCGCCAGTTGCGGCAGCGGACGCGAACGGTGTATGGTTACATTGAGGGAATCAACTCCAACGCGATAGGTGAAACGCTGATGTCCGTCGATCATGACCAAGTTTTCAAAACTCTGATCGAGGCCTTCTTCGCAGAATTTATGCTTCTATTCTGCCCCGATGAGGCCGCAGAAATCGATTTCTCGCAGGTTGAGTTCCTTCGAAAAGAGTATTTTACGGACACTCAACGAGGCAAACGCCGGGCTATGGACTTGGTCGTGAAAGTTCGATTGAGGTCCGGCAGCGACAAATTTGTTTTGATTCACATCGAGTTCGAATCAAAGCGTCCGAATCGAAACTTCGCCCGGCGCATGTATCGCTACTATTGCCAGCTTTTCTTGAGGTACGACACCGAAGTTGTTCCGATTGCCGTTTTCACCGATGGTGCACAATGGAGGTCGCCTATCGCGAGTAACTTTGAGCTTAGTGTCGCGGGCAGAACGTTTGTTCGCTTCGAATACCATATGGTCAAACTGAGGTCGATGAACTATCGCAGCTTCCTCGGTTCTGCGAATCCATTGGCTTACGCTTTGATGGCCAAGATGGACTATAATCGTCAGGAACAAGCTCGGATGAAGGCAGACTTCCTGAGGCTAATACTGGGCAGCGCCGTTGATCCTGCGAGGAAGAGTCTGTTAGTGGAATTCGTTGAGACCTATGTGCCGCTTATAGGAAACGAACTTATCGAGTTCGAGCGATTAATTCATACGGAACAGCAATACGAGGAAGTCGTGCAGATGGTAACGGTTTACGAACAGCGTGGTATCGAGCAAGGCATCGAGCAAGGCATCGAACAAGGCATCGAACAAGGCATCGAACAGGGTATTGAACAGGGTATCGAGCAAGGCAAACGCAATTTGCTTCTTCAACTGCTGCGCAAGAAATTTGGCGGGTTGCCAAGTGAGCTGGAAGTGGCCGTAGGTAACATTAATGCAGCTGAGCAACTCGATCAGTTGTCCCTTTCAGTGCTCGACGTGAACTCATTGCAAGAATTTCAGAAGCACCTGCCTCCTGTAACTAACTAGCACTAGTTGGACAGCAGCCTTTGATAAAGTTCGCGAATTTCGGACGTCATATGTTGGTGGCGGAACTGCTCGGTAAATCGCGCCGCCCCCCCCTGCCCTAACCTGATACGCAGCTCTTCATCCGCTGCTAAAGCGAGAATTGCGTCTGCTAACTCAGAGATACTTTGGGGTGGCAAAAGAAATCCCGTCTCCCCAGGCAAAACAACTTCACGAGCCCCGTCGACGTCGTAACTAACCACGGGTTTTCCTGCGATTAGAGCTTGCGGCAAAGTCCGTGCGAGTCCTTCACGTAAACTGGTGTGTACCAGAGCATCCATCGCACTCAAGTAAAAAGGAATGCGTTCTGGCGGAACCAACCCAGTGAATAGGAAGTGTTTCTTGAGACCGCGAGCAGCGATGGCAGCTTCAAATTGAGCTCGCAAAATGCCGTCCCCAACAAAGAGAAAGCGACAACTAGGATTATTGCTTATCACTTTCTCGGCAGCAGCGATCAGATACTCGTGTCCTTTCAAATGAAACAGTCTCGCGATCTTGCCGAAGACAATTTCATCAGCCGCCAAACCAAGCTCGGCGCGTGCTGAGTCGCGATGCTGTTTGCAATCGCGAAAAGGTTCGACATCCATTCCAGAGTAGATTGTGGTGAACTTGCTACGCGGTGCGACCCTCGCGTTCACCATCAGGTCCGTCATTGCATCCGCAACGCAGATCATGTGGTGGCATCGTTTCGCAGCCCAGCGTTCAAGCATGGTAAAGGCAATGCGAGCTACGGTGCGTTGATAGGGGTGAAACGGAGCACCATGAACGGTGTGAACAATCGCGGGCACTTGGCAATTCCAGGCAGCTGCGCGACCAAGAAATCCGCCTTTGGCGCTGTGAGTATGAACTACATCGGGACGAAAGTAACGAAGTTTGTTCTTGAGTTCTTGGTAGGCTCGCCGGTCGTGGAGCGGATGGATGGCGCGTCGCAACGAATCGATGACCGCGATATTCAGCCCCCCAGCCCTGCCCTGTTCAAGCAGTTGGCCCTCAGGTCCAAGCGACGGACCTGTAATGAGAAGAACGTCGTCGCCATAATCCTTAGCAAGGTCCCAGCAGTTATAAAGCGTGTTCTCTTGAGCACCGCCGATGATCATTCGAGTGATGATGTGAGCAACGCGCATAGCTCAGAGGGATGACTTATTTCGAGTGACTGGATTGATGTTCGCTGGCAAGCTCGACCTCGATTAGGTGCAGACCTCTGGCGGGCGCTGTCTGCCCTGCTTCGCGGCGATCCAGCGAAACCAAGACATCGCTCACCCAGCTCGGCGGCTGGCGTTCACGACCTACGTGAACCAATGTGCCAACGATGTTGCGGACCATATTGTAAAGAAATCCATCGGCCGCGACTTCGATGTTGATGTGGGTCCCATCGAGATAGCTATTCGATTCAATATCGATGGCGTGTACTGTTCGAATCGAGCTCTCGCGGGGACTTCCACTTGTTTCGAACGCCGCAAAGTCCAAGCGACCGATCAGTCTAGAGGCTGCTTCGCGCATCGCCTCGACATTTAGAGGCCTTTTAATCCACCAGTGAAAGCGGCCATCAAGCGGATCTGCGATACGTGATGCATACAAACGGTATCGATAACGTTTGCCGATGCAATGCACCAGAGGATGAAAGTCGGCTGCGGCATCTTCGCACCGGCGGACCACAATATCATCAGGCAAATAAGTATTGAGTGCAGGGATCAGTCGGTCCGCTGGAGCTCGCCACAAGTTGGATTTGAAAGCCACAACTTGGCCGATCGCATGCACGCCCGCATCAGTGCGACTACTGGCGCGGACAGGCCAACGTGGTTTACCTAGCACTTTCCCAAGCGCTAATTCGAACGCACGTTGCACAGTAGGTTGAACGGGTTGCCTCTGCCAACCAAAGTAATTTGTACCGTCGTAAGCGACGATCAGCTTGAATACGCGCTCGTCGCTCTTGGTTTCACGCACAAGATACGTCGGGACAGCGGACTCGTCGGCCGTCGGTTCATCAAGCGGGCACATGGGCGAACTTATCAGACAGTAATTTACCGATCTGAACAGCGTTCGTAGCTGCTCCCTTGCGAAGGTTGTCACTCACGCACCAAAAACTGATTCCGCAAGGATGATTCAAATCCTTCCGAACGCGACCCACGAAAACATCCGGCTTGTTAGCGCAATCTCGTGGCATCGGATACTGCTTGCTGTTCAAGTCATCGACGAGCGTTACGCCAGGCGCATTACGAAACAGTTCGCGAATAGCCTCAAGCGAGAGTGGCTCAGCCGTTTCACAGTAAATCGACTCGCTGTGTCCGATCAAGACGGGTACACGGATACAAGTTGCGTTCACTTGAATTGAACTGTCACCCATAATCTTATGCGTCTCATAAACCATCTTCATCTCCTCGGATGTAAAGCCTTCGTGCTTCAGTGATCCGATCTGCGGGATGAGATTGAACGCGATGGGGTAGGGAAACATGGTTGGCTGCTGCGCGGCGCCGCTCAATTGCAACTGTGTGTTCTTAACGAGTTCTTCTTGCGCAGCCAACCCAGCTCCACTGACGGCTTGATAAGTACTTACAATTACTCGCTTCAATCCCGCTGCGTCATACAGCGGCTTGAGCGCGACAACCATTTGAGTTGTGCTGCAATTAGGACTGGCGATGATCCCTTGATGGCCGTGGATCGCTTCAGGATTAACTTCGGGAATGACCAGGGGAACCTTGGGGTCCATGCGGTAGTAAGCGCTCTCGTCAACGACAATCGCGCCGCGTTCAACCGCCCATGGCACGAACTCAGCGGCGACTTCGTCGGGAGTACTCGCAATGACAACATCCACGCCTTCGAAAGCGCTCGGCTCAAGGAGTTCCACCGTGATCGACTTGCCAGCTACCGTAATTTGCTTTCCCGCTGAACGCTTCGAAGCGAGCAAACGCAGTTGCTCGTACGGCAGTTTTTGCTGTTGAATCTCTTCCAGCACGATTTGTCCAACCGCGCCAGTAGCCCCTACGACCGCCAACGTCTTGATCACGAATTTACCATCCCGATTGAAAATTGTTGCAAAGTTTGGTCACCAGCCTGAATCGAAAGTGAGGTACGTAAGTTTAGTTAAAGCAGGAATTTGCGGCTAGTCCGCGATCCGCAATGCAGGGATGCAATGCCGGGATAACGCGGGTTGAAAATCGCAGCCAACATTATTTGGGTACTGCGTTACGCGGAACATCGCCACTGGGCATCCAGAACCGAGTATTATTGTGAGCAAGTTAAGCAGTCAGCGACGCGGAGTGTTTTCACGTGAGCGAATTCAAACTAGTGCAAGTAGACGCGTTTTTTGATGGGCTATCCGCTCTTCAAGCAAAGGATTGGCTGAACCAAGAGGGAATTCTTGCTTTCGTGGAAGGTGCCAATGCAAATTCCGCTTTCTTTGTCGGCAACGCTCTAGCTGGTGTAAAGCTGCTAGTGCTTCATCCAAGTTTAATTTTGGGATTCACTTGAAGTCGTGTTTTATGCATACTCATCGCAACCATGGAGGGTGCGATGAAAAAAGAATACGTTGTCGGTCTCACCGATGAACAGAGAGAGATTCTAACAGAGGT
>JBGSOM010000127.1:0-17622 GCA_041739135.1 Pirellulaceae bacterium | reverse complement strand
TAAGGCAACGATTGCGATTAAACGCTTGAACAGATTGAGCACCGACATAACTACCTTCCACCGTAGCAAACGGAATTGCCCCCACGGCACCACCCCGACCAAGAGGTGATGTTCCGCGCAAACTTCTGGTTGTGCCGGTAGTATCGGATAGACTTTCAAATAGAGTTGAGTCAGTATGGGCAAACCTTGTCGAAAAAGAGAGTTGTGCTCTCCAGTTTGCCGAAATCGCCGTGCCAATTGTCAGCCTAGTGAGAGCGGGCGGTTTGGGTTGCTCGCCGCTCGAGTGCTGGCATTAGAAACACTCTTGACACGCAAAGAATCGGTTCGTCTCGAAGCTCTTCCAACCAAAGATTCGCTGTGCGATATAGATGCACTGCGAAGCTTTAGAGACTTGAACAAGTAGCCGCCGACGGAGATTGCAGCGGAGCTTACGCCCGAGTACGGCGAAGCTTAAGCCTGTGCGGGCACGCCGCTGCCGAGCTGGGCTAACACCTGCAAAATGCCGTTCAGATGAGCCATCCGAGGTCCGAAGCGATCCACGAACTCGCTCAACATGAACTCGCCATCCATCAGCGTTTCCTCGTTGTCGATGATTTCACTCGACAAGTTCTCGAGGAATTCTGCCTGCACCTTCGATAGCGTTTCGGCTGCGCGTCGACAAGCCTTCGCCAATCTTGGGTTCGCGTCCTTCCATTGTTGCAGTTCGTTCGCGCGTTGCTTCTGCACGTTCACTGTGTTTTGAACCAGTTGCTCGAGCAATTGATTCTGCTTTTCCTGCGAAAGCACCAGTTGACGCAACAGAGCCACCGTAGCTGCCCCAACTTCGCTTGGAAGCGGTGCGGGCGGCGCCGAGGGTTCAGCGGAGACATCAATGCGAAAAACAGGCGAATATTGCGAGGGGTCGTGAGCCACCGTATGTCTCCAACAGAGAATTGAGCCATCGAAGTACTCATCGCATTATAGTCGCCGAAGCTCTTCAGTCGAGCGAATGGCGTGCGGCAACTTGGATAATCTTGGGAAGCAGCGGCAGAACTGGCACAGTCAAGAATGCCGTTAAAGTCGTTGCTCGGTAAAGCCCGACACCAAACCTAATGAGTCACGACCGACTCGCGTTCTCACTGTCGCTAGCAAAAAAGGAATCGACGGATCAGTATGGGGAGCACAACGAATACTCTGCTGGCACTTGGTTTCATCACGGTTCGTCATCACAGCGAACACGGATACTTCGGCGGCTACCTAATTCTGAATCAGCTTGGAAGACCACTCGAGTTTCACTGCACACTGCCAGTCAAACCCAGTCGCGCTCAATCGCTACTGTACGGTCATACACTCGACGATTTTATTTGCGGCGAACAGATCGCCAAAGCTCTCGTCACCAAAGCAAAGTTGAAACCAGCGCTGTTGCTAACCGATTGCTCAGCAGTGCTGGCCTTTGAGCACGTCGGCGATGATCCAATGGTGTGGGTCAACGTCGCCGAAGCCAGCGATAACGCCTCGCATATGCGGCGGCCCCATAATCCGAACGCAGATCTCCAGAGTATCAATTCGAATGTCATGCGTTGCAGTGTGAGCCCGATGAGTTCAGCTTCCAGTGATCTGCTATCGCAAATCGCTCCTAAACTAGCGCCGAACTTCGATTTGATGGAACCGTTTCAACGCATCGCTGAAGCACTTCTCGAAGCGCATCCGATAGCCAAAGCGGCGTAGCGAAAGGCGACTCACTTGCTTCCGAACAAAGTCAGATAACCTTTAGGCGCTCATGCAAACACCATCACACGAGAGTCCGTGGGCGGGAATCGAGTTTCTCGAGTCCGACCATTTCCAAGTCAACCAAGCGTCCGTTGAATTTCATGCGACCGGTTGGCAAGGACTCATCGATCGTGGCCAGTGCATCGCTTTCGAATCGCAGACTTGGAACACGTCGTTGAACGCTGCAGAAGTCAACGTCGTCAACATTCGACTGCAATCAAAACTCCCGCAGACAATCGGGTTTTCGTTTCCTGAGTCGCCTGACTTTGGGATGGCTGCTGCGCAAGTGCCCACTGCAAAATCCAATGCAGCGCAAACCGCTGACCCGAAAACTACACAGCCCGCAGCACAAGCAACGAGCAACACCAGCGACACTGCCCCCGAAGAAAGTGCAGGACCTTCACCAGCCAAGCGAACTCGGATCGTTCCGCCAAAAGATTTAGTCAAACTCGAAGACCGACTCTACTACGTTTTGCAGCCGCCACTCGAGACACTCGTCGCCACAGCGCGCTTAGAGTTTCCGTTTCAACCGTTTCCCTATCAGTTCGAAGGGATCGCATTCCTGTTTCCACGCGAAGCCGCGATATTGGCCGACGAAATGGGACTGGGCAAAACCATGCAAGCCATCACTACGGTTCGCATGCTGCTGTTGTCTGGTCAGTTGCGCAATGTGCTGTTGATTTGCCCCAAGCCGTTGGTGACAAACTGGGTTCGCGAGTTTCGGCAATGGGCGCCGGAGATTCCAGTGGTCGTTATCGAAGGCGATCAACCCAAGCGACAGTACATCTGGAATCAGCAGGATACGCCGGTACGGATCGCAAATTACGAACTGCTGATGCGCGATCGCGCTTTGCTTGATATTCCCGACATGCATTTTGATCTGGTGATTCTCGATGAAGCGCAGCGCATCAAGAACCGCAACAGCACCACGGCAGAAATCGTTCGCGCTCTGCCCCGCTCGCGTTCGTGGGCACTAACTGGTACACCAATTGAAAATTCGGTTGAAGATCTAATCAATATCTTTGAATTTCTTCAACCTGGATATCTGCGCAGTGAAATGTCGCTGAAGGCGATATCGCAAGCCTCGCGCGACTTTATCATTCGGCGCACGAAAGACAAAGTGCTGACGGAAATGCCGCCCAAAATGTTCCGCGACGAAGAGCTGGAACTCACCAGTGCTCAGCTCGATAGCTACCGCTGCGCTGAAGACGAAGGCATCGTGCAGCTTAGCGACATGGGCGATACGCTGACCATTCAACATGTGTTCGAACTGGTCCTGCGTTTAAAGCAGATCTGCAATTTCGATCCGATGACCGGTTCCAGTTGCAAACTCGAACGCCTCGAAGCGGACATGGAAGAGATTGCGGCAAGCGGTCATAAAGCGATCATTTTCAGTCAGTGGGTCGAGACGCTCGATAAAATCGCCGAGCCGCTCGCACGCTTCGGACCGATGCAGTACCACGGTCGAATTCCGTCCAGCAAACGTGACTCGGTGATCGCACAGTTTAAGCAAGATCCGTCGAAGCACTTAATCTTGATGAGCTATGGTGCGGGCAGCGTGGGATTGAATCTGCAATTTTGCCAGTACGTATTCTTGTTCGATCGCTGGTGGAATCCTGCTGTCGAAGATCAAGCCGTGAACCGTGCGCATCGCATTGGTGTAGCCGGTCCTGTTACAGTCACGCGGATGATGGCTGCCAACACAATTGAGCAGCGAATTAACGATGTCCTTGAGAAGAAACGCGAGCTGTTCAATCAACTGTTCGCTGACACGGATTCACCCGCTTCTTCGGGATTGAGCGCCGAAGAGATCTTTGGCTTGTTCAATCTGAAACCCACTAAGGCTCACAAGAAGCAAGCGGCATGATCTGACGCGACCGGCTGTCACAATCCAATTCCGAGGGCGTTGATTCCTAAAGCACCACCGCCACCATACATCTCGGACAATCCCGAGAGTTGCACTGCGGTTGGGCGCTCGGTGACCAGCGTGACGGTGCTGGTCACAGTATGCTCGGTAAATAAGAAAGGTGACACCCAAGAATTTTCAGCCACAGGTATGTCAACCTGAACGCGAACGAACGCTGTGTTCTCTTGAATCGTTTCAGGAAATACTGACACGGTCCACTTCTTCAGTTGAGCCGAAGTAAGCAGTGCGTTTGCAGCATCAACGATCGCTTGCTTCTTCGCGCCTACCACCACTCCAACGCGAGCTCCTTCGTACGCAGCCGTATCAGCGCTATGACGCAGCATCGATACGCGCGAAAACTCAAGCAGCGCGCCGACGAACAGCATCACGATGGGAAACACCAGCGCGAACTCGATTAAAGTCGCTCCTCGGCGTCGATTGCGAATCCTGTTGTTGCGCATCATTTACGACTCTACTTGGTAATCAGGATCGGAAGGCGTCGTGTGATACTCTTCGCGATTGTTCGGAAGTCGTCCGCCGTTTTCGCATGAAAGTGCTTGCCATTCGCACTTGCCGCCAATTGCTCCAAGCTCGTCTGATTCGCTTCCTCGGCAATGCTGATCGTGTACAGCATCACGTTCGATGCAGCGGCTGCCTTGGCAACATTAAGCGGATTGGTGCCGAGATTTCCTTTTCCGTCGCTGATCAACAAAATAACTCGCGATGCCCAAGGTCGCGCGTGTAACTTATCCGAATGATGATCGAGCGCTTTGTTCAGCCCGCCGGACAAATCACTGAGGCCACCCAGATAGACAAACTCTTGAAAGGATAAAAACTCTCGAATCGGCAAGTAGAAATCGGAAAGAGCGAGATTGAAAAGCACCGTTGTGTTGAAAGCGGTGATCGACACCAGTTCATGTTGAGGCGATTCGCTGAATTCATTGAGCACTTCGTTAATCCCCGACCTCGCCAAACGCCAACGCGCATTCAACGGAACTGGGGTCAATAACGGCAACTCGAGCAGCCCCTCAGGCGGAGAGTTTTCGTAAAGCGAGGCGAGCATCGAACTGGAACAATCGAGCACGATCGCGATATCCAATTCAGCCTGCGTAGCGGATGCTTCTTTGATCGGTCGAAAAGCGATCGGCACTCCCAAAGTTGGAAACAGCATTGGAAGGCCTTGCTTCGCGCGTTCGAAAAATCCCGATCGAAAGTGCACGGAGTTCGGGTCGCTGCCAGCTGTGAATCGATAACCTTGGCTTTCTTGAGTTCGTGTAGCGACCGAGAACGCAAGATCTTCATAACCGATTGTCAACACTTGACCGGCGACCGGATTGGCGTAAGCCAAACGTTGTGCGGACCGGTACGCTTCGGGCTGGCTGCCAGTATCGACCAGCGCGCGGCAAGCAGCTCGTGTTGCCAAGTCTGTCGAGATCTGCAGCTCCGTGCGGGTAAATTCCATGTAGACGACGTTGATTGAGTACGAAGCGATTGCCAGCGCGACCATTAGGGTTACTGCGACAACAATCAATGCGCTTCCACGCCGCGACTCTCTTCGGCCGCAATGCTTGCTGGAAGGATACGAGCCTGTGCGAATCACGATGCCGAGTGCTCCACCAGAATGGCAACCGTCTCTTCGAAAACTCGACCGCGATAGAACCAAGAGATACCCAAAGAATTTGAATCGGCCGGTACCGCTACAGTGACTCGCAACAGATCGCTTTTAATCAATAGTTCCGGATCGCAAGACAACGACAATACAAAATCATTGATCTTGCGATTCGTCATCATCGCATCGCACTGCATTTGCACGTCTTGGTACTTCACGCCAGGGATCGTTGCAATGCGAGCGCATTCGTAAGCGGCAATCTTCGCGCTCTGACGCACAAAAATCACACGGCAGGTATCGATCGTTGCCAAAGCAATAAGAATGAGAATTGGCAACGTCAACGCGACTTCAACCGTCGCTAAACCGCTGCGCAAATGCGGCGACCGCTTCGAGCCGAAAGCACGGCTCGTCGATATCGGTCTGATACTTGTGCAGGAAAGTCTTTCCTCGCAAGCCATTCAATGCCCCAGCAATACTTGGTAACTCCTGAAGTTCCGTCAATTGAAATCTAAGTCAAAGTCTCAGTGAGTTACGAAAAGTCGCCGCAACTTCCGCGGGCGCCCACAAGCATCGTGCTATTTTGCGCCGGATATTCGGGTCGTTCGTAACAGTCGTGTTGTGCAGCGACTACCGATCACGCTTCTTCGCACCGGCCAAAATTTGTTGGATGTCAACCGGATTAGCGGGTTTGACCAAGTGATGATCGAAACCAGCATCACGAGTTTTCTGCCGATCTTCCTCCTGTCCCCAACCGGTGAGCGCAACCAGCAGCATGTTCTGGCCCCACACTTCCGCTCGGATTTTTCGCGCTGCTGCATAACCATCGAGATTTGGCATGCCAATATCCATTAGAATCACATCTGGTTCAAAACGCTCTGCTTCAGCAACCGCTTCCACACCGTCATTGCACACTTGAACTTCATGCCCCTGCATTTTCAAGATCAAGGCCATCATCCCTGCGGCCGCTTTGTTGTCATCGACGACCAGCACTCGCAATTGCGCGACGTCAGTGGATGTGGTTGTCGGGGTCTTCGCGCGCGGCGCGCAGCCAACGGCTCCGATAGGCAACGTGACGGTAAACGTGCTGCCGCAGTTTAGTCCGCGGCTCTCAACTGTAATGTTGCCGCCATGCATGGTTACAAGCGTCTTTACCAACGTTAAGCCGATTCCTAATCCCGCTTTGCTTGTCTCCATGCCGTCATCAATCTGTGAGAACATCTCGAAAATGAAATCCGATTGCCCCGGAGGAATTCCAACTCCCGTATCGCGGACTCGGAACACAGCGGAGTCGTCTTGAACGGAGACATTCAACCAGATGTCGCCACCTTCCGGAGTGTACTTAGCGGCATTGTTCAGTAAGTTCGAAATAATTTGAGCGATGCGATGCGGATCGCCGATCATTCGCAGCGGTTGATCGAGCGGTTCCAAGTGCAATGTATGACCGGCTGAATTGATCAACGGCATCGAAGCTTCGACGGCGCTCTGAATCACTTCATCAATCAAGAGCTCGCACTTTCGCAATTCCAACTTGCCGCGCGTGATGCGCGAAACGTCGAGTAGATCGTCAACCAACGTTACCAACTGCGTCACTTGGCGTTCCATGGTGCCATGGATTTCCTGCGTCGTGTCCGAGCTGAAATTCGACAGCTTGATGACTTCTAGTCCAGTTCGAATCGGCGCCAGCGGATTGCGCAACTCATGAGCCAAGACAGCTAAGAATTCATCCTTGCGCCGATCCGCTTCGGACAGTTGAGCTGCAACGCGGCGCAGTTCGACTTGCGTGCGCTTGGTATCGTCGATGTCGGTGAACGAACCGAACCAGCGAGCGACTTCACCGGCGCGATCACGAGCCGCCAATGCGCGACCAAGATACCAACGATAACTGTTGGTTCTGCGATTCTTGAATCGACATTCAACTTGATAAGGTTCACCGCTGTGCACGGAACTGTACCAACTCGCACGCGTCCTTTCCGCGTCGTCTGGATGGATGATCGGCAACCAACTTTCGTCGCCCACCGATTGGCGATCGAACCCGGTGAACTCGTACCAGCGATCGTTGAAATAGTCGAACGTTCCATCAGGTCGCGAAGCCCACACGATCTGAGGCATTGCATTCGACAACTGCCGAAACTCGTTTGCGCTCTGCTTCAACTGCATCGCAGCCTGTTTTTCGCTTGTCAAATCGCGAATCTCAAGCACTGTCCCGGTTTGACGATCTCCTTGGAGAAGCGGCTGCGCATTGACTCGAACGGGATAAGGTTCACCGCTCTTGCGACGCGCGATCAACTCGCGACTGAACGTTGACTGAACGCTGATTTGATTGATTCCGTCGGCTGAAACGGTCGTAGAAAATCCGGTTTCGGAAAGCGAAAGCCCTCGCAACTCGGCAAAGTTGTAACCGCTCATGCGTTCTGCGGCGGGATTTGCAAAGGTGCAGCGCATCGCGTTGTCTACGATGATGACCGCAGTCGACAAAGTGCTGGTGATAGTTCGCGTCAGCTCGAGTTGGTTCTGCAGCTCGCGGTCTGCGTGGGCTTTCTCCGTGATGTCGCGGAATACCAGCACGGCACCGATGACTTCCCCAGAAGCATCTTTAATTGGTGCCGCACTGTCGTCGATGTTGCGTTCCGATCCGTCGCGCGAAAGCAGCAGCGTTTGGTTGCCTTTACCGACGATCACACCTTGCTTCAGCGCACGGAAAGCGGGATTGTCGAGCGTCACGCGAGTTTGTTCACCGACGACATGGAAGACTTCTGAGAGCGCCTTGCCCTTCGCGTCCACTTCTTTCCATCCAGTCAACTTTTCTGCCATGCCGTTCATGTTTGAGATAGTCGCTTTACTATCCGTCGCAATTACTGCGTCTCCGATGCAAGCAAGTGTTGTCTTGAACCAGTTACGTTCAGCATCAAGTGCCGCAATGATTTTCGTTAGCTCAACGGTGCGCGCCTTAATTTCGTTTTCGAGTTCCTCTGGCGAGCGCATCGCAAAAGCCGACGGAGCGATTTTTGCTAACGCAGCAACGGTCGCGCAGGAGACGATTGCGGTAGCGAACTTGAACAAGCCAGCCAGTCGGTAAGCTGGCCACCAGAAGATGACGGCTTCCATCAGATGCGTCGTACCGCAGAGCAAGATGAATGCGCCGAATAAAACTAAAATTCCGCGATAAGGAAACGTGCGTTTGCGGACCGCGAGGAACCACAGGATGCAAGGTATAGAGAAGTAAGCGCCCCAAATCGCGATATCAGAAAGTATATGCAACCATCCATGCTCGCTCGTCCAGTGACCACAATGCCATCGCGGAGGAAAATCCGAAGTATCAAACAGCTTTGCAAGAAATTCCATATTCGATTCACATGCGAGAATCAGTCATCACCCACCGCCCGACTGATTCTAGTGAAAACCGAGCACCCTGAGTAGTCAAACGCAAACGCGCCAAAGTTGTTGAACAAGGGAAGTGTTTGATGACCTGCCTGACTGGTGCTCCATCGAGCAGCGTGCGCGTATATAGCTCGCTATCAAATTGTTCCGCGCGCGTAAGATTGCAGTGTCGCTGACCAACTAAATTGTGTGACGCTCATGATGTCAAGACAATGGAGTTGTACTCATACCAACTGAGAGCTCCCCGCCAAAAAAGAGGCCTGCTCGGCCTACTCCCTTTTTTGCCTTTTCGTCGCTGACTTCCTTGATTTGCACTTTGAATCCCGAAAGCTAAACCCAATCGACCGCCGCAACTACCCCCGTCCCCTTATTCTTTCCCAGGGCCGCCGCGTTGCCGCGCACCCGGGGAGGCGCGCGAGAACCACCCCCCTTCGGGGCATTGGAAAAATGCGATTGTTGAACGATTGATCATTAACAAGCAGCGAGAAATGTCACAGAACCCGAATTCTGACGCGTTAAATAACCCGAGCCTTTACGATTTGCACTTTGTCCGGCGTTCGCAGGCCACGTCAACTCGCACTCCAAATCCCGAAAGCTAAACTCAATCGACCCGCCGAAAATACCCCCGTTCCCTTTTATCTAAACAGCGCAGTGCTTTGATTTCGCTTTGTATCTTCCATTATTATCGAAATATACCTGTAGTACTAAATCTCGGCACGTTCTGGCCGGAAGCGGTGACCGCGGACTTTCCGTATTTATCTATGTAGGCCTCGCGATACCGGTCTTGGCGATTGCGTACGTTGCGATCTAACTCTAGTAACGAATTGCCATCGGGTGACGGACTCTCCAGTATTTTTCGAAGTTTTTCGCCTTCTTCCTTGGTGAGTTTTTCAACGCAAAATAGATCGCCAATATTTATATGTGCGTTCGAATTTGTAGCCCAATCCGTAAACTTAGTGCCGAAATACTTATTAGCCAGCGATCCAATCGTATAACCACCGCTTGCAGCGCCCAGAACGGCGGCGGCGTAGGCGGCAACGATCCCTGTAGTCCCTGCTGCGAAAGCTTCAAGCGACATAGCCATGATCGAAGCTTCAGCACCTCCTGCCCACGCCACCGATCCAAAGATCCCACCCAGCGCCGCGGCTGCTGAGTTAACGTCGGTTCCTGCCTCAAGGCCGTACGGATCCGAATGCGTCGACGGTGTATTTTTGACATATACCCTGGTATTGAATCCATCTCCAAAACCAAGAGGGTCTTCACTAAGGAACGTTCCTACTCCCGAATCATAAAACCTTGCGCGGTAGAAATACAAATCTAAATCGGCTTCAAACTCGCGTCCAGTAAACAGATAGCGAGTCTCGGATGTTGGTTCGGACTGAGTGACTACATTGCCGAACGAATCGTACATGATGTGATTCCTCAGCTGACCGGTTTCATCGACTAGATCCCGAGTCGTCCCTAAGTGATCAGCCAAAAGCCAGGTTAAACTTCCGTCGGCTGCTTCCTGAGCGAGCACTTGATCGACCATCGGTCCGTGCAGGTATCGCTGACTGAGGACCGGAACGTTGCCACCTGCGCCAACAGCATCAACGAAATCAAGCAGCACATTATTGCCGTCGTAGACGAAACGAGTGATCGCGGTTTCGACTGATTTTGATATGCGGCGCCCGGTCGCGTCGTAGCTGAATTCGACTCGTTGTTGTTCGACATCGGCTGCGGAAAAGTCGACGACGGAGACGAGGCGATTGCGATGATCGTAGTTGAACTCGCGATAGTCGCCGGTGGCGATATCCGTTTGGCGAATGCGATTGCCTTCGGCATCGTATTGATAATTGAGTGTTCCGTCCGACAGCAGTCGATTGGCTGCTCCGGTGACGTAGCCGCCGTTATGCAAATGGGACTGCAAACGATTTCCGTTGGCATCGTATTGGTACGTTTCGTCCGGATTGTTGGCGTCGGCGTGGTTGGCGCCGGTCAACTGGTCTCGATCGTCGTAGGTGTAATTGGTGATGCCGTCGATATTGGCAATGGAGCTGATACGGCTGTCCGCGTCGTAGATGTGGTCGTAGAAGGCGACGGTGGACGTTGAGTTATCGTGCGCCAGACTCGTCAGACGATTTAACGAGTCGTATTGGTAAGTCGTACCCACGACCAATTGCGAACCAGCAAGATCGGAATAGCGAGTGATCGCCGCGAATTGCCCGATCGCGTTATAGGCGATGTCCACTCGTTTGTCGGCAACCGGCAATCCACCGCTGGCGGTTTGAGAAACTCGCTGCATGCGATTGAGCGCGTCATAAAGATAACTTGTTGCTGCTCCGACCGTACCGTTGATGGTGTCGGTGACGGACAAGACGTTCCCGACAGCATCGTAGGTATAGGCGAGCTGAACTTCAGGCGCGCCCGGCGTTCCAACATTGCTTTCAGTGATCGCTCGGTCGCGAGCATCATAGGTCCACGCCAGCGAGCTGAAAACATCGGACACAGAAAAGAGGTTGCTGGCTTTGTCGTAGACATAGTCGATCGTGTTGACAACGGATGCATTTGCCGCCAGCCACGTCTCGGTTTTCAGTCGGTCCACGTCATCGTAGGTAAACTCGGTGACGCGTCCATTGCGATCCGTCTTCTCGACGAGATTATCGACCAAGTCGTAGTCATACTGCAATCGTTCGTTGAGAGGATCGACTTCGATGATCAGGCGATTCCGGGCATCATACAAAAACAAAGTTCGATTTCCGACCGGATCAACGAGCGTGGTCAAGTTATCGTCCACGTCGTAGAGGAACTGCGTCACACCACCATCAGGATCGATCTGACTTCGCTGCCGATTTCTGGCGTCGTACGTGTACCGCATTTCTTGTCCCAGCGGATCAATCATGCTAGTGAGATTACCGTACTTGTCGTAAGCGAATTGCGTTAAATTCAATTGCTCGTCGGTCTTTCTGACCACGCGACTTAGTCGGTCGTACTCGTACGACATCGTGCTTCCCGCACGATCAATGCTCTGGATCAGATTTCCTGCGTTGTCGTAATCGAATGTGCTGCTAGCAAGAAGAGGATCCGTGGATGAAATGAGTCGGTTGAGTTCATCATAGGCGAACGTCGAACGGTTCAGGTTGGGATCGATCATTTCGACCACATTACCCGCGACATCGTAACCGAAGGTCTGCGTCCCTTCGTCCACAGTGCCTGCCGCCAAAGTGATACTAGTGGCTAGCCCGATCGCATTGTATTGGTACTGCGTTACGCGGCCGAGCGGATCAATCATCTGATCCACCAACCCATTCACCAAGTAGGTGTACTGGGTAACGAGATCGTCCGTTTCACTGCTTGCTGAGTCCAGCAGTCCGATAACTTGGGTGATTGAAAGCGTGTTGCCATTGGCTGGATCGATTTCAAAGAAAGTCTGCCGCCCCAATTCGTCATTGATACTCGTTAATTGATTGAAGACGGGATCGTATGTAAATCGACGTGGTGAAGGTGCAACTTCCTGGATGCCAGAGTGAATGGTGACTGCGGTCTCGTTGTAATTCGGCCTGCCTGGATCGAAGCGTGCTGTCTTTGCCGAAACGATATCGGTCACGCCATCGCCATTGACGTCAGATAATGACGGGGCAAACCCACCGCCACGATAGGAGCTCACATCACTGAATCCACTTCCCTGGTTATTGATGGCAACATAATAGTGGGTCGATGATGCAATAACCGCGTCCGGCAATCCATCACCATTGATATCGTTTACACTAATGAAATCGGCGCGAGGTATAAACCTTGACGCAACAGTAAAGGCTCCCAGGAATTGAACTGAACCAAACTGACCCGTGCCGTCATTGAGTACATAGGCACCATCACGCACCTGTTCAGCGTCATTGAACGAGATGAACGCCAGATCGGAAGATCCATCCGCATTGATGTCAGCGACTTGTAAGCTCTTGATATTGCTGACCGCCAGAGAGCTACTTTCAGCAAACACACGACCTCTTCGGGAAAGAAGGAGAGTGTCAGCGACGACACAGTAAATGCGCCGGTTCCGTCACCCAGTGCAATTTTGATTGTACTGGGCTCCAAAAGGTAGGTATGCCCGTCAGTAACGATCAGGTCACTGTGCCCGTCGTTGTTAAAATCACCACTCGCTAAACCGTTTCCACGTTCAACACCAAAGTCCAATGTTACGGGAGCATTGAACGTGCGGTCACCATTGTTGATGAACAATCGGAACGTTGTTATCGCGGGAGTCGACGAAGTGGAGTCGATCGTCACGCCGAAAACGATATCCTGATATCCATCGCCGTTCGCGTCTATGAATGCTAGCTGGCCTGTGTCGTTGCTCGGCGATCCGGAATCGAGCACGACTGTGTCTGCGAACGTTCCGTTGCCTATTCCAAATCGTACTTCGGCTCCCGTTCGGTAGGTACGAGTAACAATATCCAGCAGTCCATCGTTATCCAGATCAATGGTTTCTATCTGTTCCGGGGTAGAGTTCGGAAATGTGGAAGAGAGGACAATATCGAGTTGACTCCATGAGATAAACGTGCCATCGCCAACACCTTTAAGGTACGCAAGATCGCTCCCATGCCCCGCGGTCACTAGATCAAGGACGCCATCATCGTCAAAGTCATTCGCATACAAACCATCGGGACTATTGTCGAAAGTGATGCTGTAGAACGAAGCGGTGTCATACTTGTAGTCCGTGCGAGCCGAAAAAGCGCCATTGCCATTCCCTAAGAAGACGGCAATCTGTTTCCCATCAAACAACGTCACCGCGATATCGGGAATATTGTCACCGTTGAAATCGGCTGTCTCAATCGCTGTCCAGGCGGACTGGTTACCGATGCCGACAAATTCCTGGCCGATGATGTTCGGTGAATCAAAGCCACCAAACCCATCGCCTAGCATCACCGAAACAAAACCTAGGTGCGAAGACGCAACGACCACGTCGAGTTCACCGTCGAGATTAAAGTCCTCGAGCGACAAGACTTCGTTTTGTATTTCCGTTGGCGCTTCCGTACCAAAATTGACACCGAGGCTATAGTTGGATGCCGGGCTGAATCCACCCAAACCGTCGCCGAGCAACACCGAGACGAAATGATCATTGAAGTTCGCACCTACGATCACTGGGGACGTATTTGTTACAATCAGATCCTGGTTTCCGTCGTGATCCAAATCAGCAGCTTCGACGGACCAGATACTTTCCGGCAGATTGGAGTCGGCATGCAGAGTGGCACTACTTAAGATGCCTCCGCCAGTGTTCATTAGCAGGACCAGTGAACTGATTGGTTGGCCGAATTCGTCGGTGGGTTGAGTCAGAACCACATCAGGGAAACCATCGTTATTGAAGTCAACGATCGCCAGCCCCGGTTGCTCGACGGGAGCTCGGTCTTCTGGGGCGTCCGGATTGTCTGGATCAAAGTCTGAAAGTGGATTCCCAGGTAAAACCTGGGTTTCGTAACTTTCAGCGTCCGCGTAGGTGCCATCGACGTTCGCAAACCAGACGAACAGGCTGCCGTTACCGTCGCTGCTTTCCATGAGTGTCGTTCCAATAATATCCTTCCGTCCATCTCCGTTCATATCAGCAGCACGGAATTCAATCGCGGCGGTGGAGTCCAGAAATATCGGCGGTTGTAGTCCACCATCTCCGTCTCCCAGATAAACAACGCCGTCGTTGATAAAGTCCGCTACGCCGTCTACGTTGAGATCGTCGCTGTATAATCTGCCAAACGCTCCATCAAGAGGTTGACTAGGAGAGGCGTATGAAACACCGCCATTTCCGCCTGATGAAATGGAATCCAAAATGGAAATGAGATTTCCGTTGTCGTCATAGGTGAACTGCGTTTCAAAGCCGCGAGCATCCTTTACGGAGACGGCAAGAAGATCGTCGTTGTAGCGAACGGTTCCCTGACTTCCGATTCCGTCTTGAGTGCCAAGACTTTGGCCAACATTATTCAGTTCGACCTCAATGACGTTACCATTGCCATCGACAAATGTTGACGTTGAGTCGACGCCTATGCGCGAGGGAAGTGCCGTAAATATGTCTGTCGTCAATGCTGGCTGCGAAAGTCCCTGGACCTGTGTTGGGCGGTACTGCAGCACGCTGCCGTCTTTACGAGTTGCTTGTTGGGCACGGCCAGCAAAATCATATTCCATCACCTCCAGGAATCCACGTTTGTCGATCTCTGAAACAATGTGGTGCGTGTCGTCGTATCCCCATGTGCGAGTTGTCCCGTCCGGATCTGTGACGCGAATCATGTTTCCATTTGCGTCGTATTCAAATCGTGTGGTTCGATTGGCTGGATCCACGATTGAAGTGACTTTGCCTGCGGTGTACTGGAACGTCGTTACCAGGCCCACTGGATCCGTCATCGAAACGAGTTGACCGTTGTTGTACGAATATACGGTTTCGTTTCCGTTGCGATCCACGACTCTGATGAGACGGTTCTGGTCGTCAAACGTCGAAACGGTTCGATCGATTGTCGAGTGACGGAAAGTTCCATCGCTTAATTTCTCTAGCGTTGAAAAATGTCCGGGCGGCGAATCGTATGACAAGCCGTCCGATGCGAGTTCGAAAAGAATCTCGGATCCATCTCCGTCAACGAGTAATACGGATCCACTAGTGTTCTCCACTAGGTACTGCAAACCTGCTAGTTCCCACCCGCTGCCAAAAGCACTGTCCGCGCTATTTACGTGAACCAATTGACCGCTGGAGCTGCCACGGACGCCGGTCGGGAATTGCGTTAAATTGTTCGGCCCACCAAAGCTTCCACTCACAAACAGGATTCCCGTATTCAACGTATAGTTGTATACGCCGGATGGTCTCGAGCTTAGATCGGCGAGGATGGCAATTTCTCGGCGACCGGGGCCGGGCCCCGTGCTCCAATAATGGTCTTCGCCCAGCACATTCAGGTTATTGCCAGAGACGCTTAAGCTCGAAATAACACGTACGTCAACATCACCACTAAAGGGCTCTGCAAAGGAAAGTTTCAGCTCATAAGAGTCATGGATGATTGGTCTTGGATCGGCGCGGAAAGAGCTATAAACCAATTGAACACCACGTGTTTCCCCCAGCGACTGGTAAGTTGGCAGAATATGGGTTTCCACAACTTCCCCGGAATGAGCCTTAACAATTGAGTTCGCGGGAAATACTTTTTCACATGGTTCGCATCCATCTTCCGGATTGAGGAAACTTTTGAACAAACTGATATTCAGCTCGCTCAAAAGAAAGAAGTGCCAGCTACTGTTTCGAATGCCTCCTTCGAAGGTTTCGATAACGCTGCGATCGTCACTGACGCGGCCCTTGCCTACCTCTTCAAACGTGCCGGTGATCGGATTGATAGACCAAAGATCCAGTTCAAATCCCGCAGGAAGATTAGCGCGATTGGGCAGAGTGAGCGGTGCTGGCTCTGTGAATATCATTTCACCAGGCTGAATGGTGACGACCGTGTCGGGCAACATGCCAACGGGCAAGGAGATGGGTGTTAATGACGCGGGCACTTCCGTGATACTCAACTGGCCGGTAAACAGATTACCTTGTCGAGTCTCCAGCGTTCCTGCGCGGACAAAGACTGTGGCTGGTGCATCTCCAGCACTGATTGGTACCGTGACAGTCGTATCAACGTTGGGATTGATCGTGACTGCGTCCGCAGTATTCAACGCCGGCAAGTAGATCGGGCGCGCGATCGTGTTGTTTGCTCCAATGTTCACTGGATTCTCAAACATCAGCGGCAACTTCTCAGCTACAAACGGATACGACTCGGTACCGGCCGGTGCCAAATTTCCGAATATCTTTAGCGCATTGTCCGTTCCGCCAGGCGTCAAGTTGGTGTCGTGGGTGAGCAACTGCCCCCAGATCGCAAACAGAGTTGTCGCACTGAGGCTGTTAGCTTGCCCACTGGAGCCCGCGAAAACGGAATTGCTAATTTGTCGCGCGCTCACGCGATCGGCACCCGCTGGTGTGCTGATGCCATCACCATAGTCGAGCGAATAGTTGGTTAGCAGATTGGTTCCAGTTTGTCCTAAGCTAGGATCAGCAAGGTTATTACCGCTGCCGTTCATCGAGCGATATTCGCTGGGAGGCGTCGCCGCAGCGGATCCGCCTGCACCAAAGCCGCTTGGTGATGAAGCTGTTGTGAATACGTTCGCGGGCAAGGAATTGATCGAGGTGTTGCGAACGATCAAGTCCGACATTGTTTGCGAACGCAAGCTGGCCAGTTCCGTTGCAGTGAACTGGCTATTCTCGAACCAGAATCGATCTGCATTGCGAGTGCGAACGAATTGATCCACCATGACCGCGCGGAACAATTCACCCACCATCGCGTCCGCCACATGATCCTCGGCTAACCCTCCAACCCAGACGTCGATATCATTGACGCTCGGATAAACACTAGCGAGCGCGTTTTGCACATTGACGTTAGAACTGATTTGGTCAAACGAAGTAACTGGAGCTAGGCCAAAATCCTGGCGAGCGCGATTGTAACTAGGCAGTCCAAGATCACGTCCGCGTTGGATGTTTAGTGCGACCAGATCCATACCTCCGGAGCCAGGAGGGCCAAACAGGAAGTTACGAAGCTCACTGATCACAGTTGCGTCGAACTCTTCAACCACCTGCGATGACATACCGCGCAGGTACGGTTCGATACCATCTTCCTTAATCGCAGTGGCATTGAAGAATGCGTCTCGAATCGACAATGGCCCCCCCGACAACGGTTGATTGTCAGAGTCAAGCCGATTGAACTCGGGAACCAAAATGCTGTGAGCGAAACGGAAGGCGGCGCCAGAGAACAGACCGCTCACGGACGGATCGGCACTAGGATCGTAGCCGCTATAGGCCGGTAAGGCGTTGGCACCAGTGCTTTGAAGGTCGTTGGAATGATAGGCGCAGCTTGCCTTTGGTCAATGGTTGCGGATAATTGCGGCCGGTCCAGGGATTGATGGGCTGGGGAATCGAGGGATGCGAGCTGCTGCGTTCACGCATTCGGAAGCT
>JBGSOM010000123.1:0-40339 GCA_041739135.1 Pirellulaceae bacterium | reverse complement strand
TAATCCACGCCCGACTGATCATCACGGCCAGCTAAGAACGCTCGCCGCACACATCTCTGCACCGCATGCACGATGCAAACATCGCTGGCCACAAATTGCTCATTCCGCGCCGGTCGTGCCATCACTCGTCCTCCAAAAGTTCTCCCACAGCTTAACAATCACACGAACGAAGTCAATCAGACGGTGGGTGGCACCAATGCCGCAGGTGGCACCAATGCCGCAAGAGTGGGGTCGAAAGGTGGGTGGCACTTAAAAGAAAAGGGGCGAGGTGGGTACGTAGAGAGGCAGCTGGGAAGTAAATTGGAGAGAGGCAGTTGTCTTACGATTTTTGCCTCTGACACTTTGGTGCTTCCGCCAGCGGAAATGGTCACGATATATGAACGCTCGATGCTCGCTCGCACGTCGCTACTTCCTGAACGAATGTCGACTGGGGCTGGGCCGAATCGCCTTGGCTTCACTTACCTTTGGCGCGCTTAACTCGGCGTTGGGTCAACGCGCGCTAGCAAGCTCGCCATCGACAGGCAAAGGCCTGGCTGGATTACCGCATTTCCCCGCCAAAGTTAAACGCGTGATCTATTTGTTCATGGCAGGCGCGCCCAGCCAACTAGATCTGTTTGACTACAAGCCAAAGCTTGCGGAACTCGAAGGCAAGCCACTACCGCCTTCCGTGATTGAGGGCCAACGCTACGCTTTCATTCAACCTGACGCAGCGGTTCTTGGGCCGCGATTCAAGTTTGAACGTCATGGCAAATCGGAAATGGAGATATCCGAGATGCTGCCTCATCTTGCAAAAATCGTTGATCGAATCTCGTTGCTACGAAGCGTTTCAACCGACCAGTTCAATCATGCTCCGGCTCAACTGACCATAAATACAGGTAATGGCATCCCGGGGCGACCCAGCATGGGATCGTGGCTCAGTTATGGACTCGGCAGCGAAGCCGACGACCTTCCTGCGTTTGTGGTATTGAAGAGCGGAGACAGCCTGAGCGGTGGCGCTGCGATGTGGAGCTCAGGATTCCTGCCCTCGAAACATCAGGGAGTTCCGTTTCGCGGTCAAGGCGATCCAATTTTGCACACCTCGAATCCCAAGGGCTACGACCAGCGATCGCAGCGTGAGTCGCTCGACCTGATAAGCGAACTGAATCGCATCCAGCTAGATAAATTTGGTGACCCCGAAATTCAAACTCGTATCGATGCGTACGAGATGGCTTACCGCATGCAAATGCGTGCACCGGAGCTGATGGACTTTTCTTCTGAGAGCCAAGAGACGCTCGACCTTTACGGCGCCGAACCCGGCAAGCCCGCTAAAGCGTTTGCCAATAACTGCCTACTCGCTCGGCGATTGGCTGAGCGTGGTGTACGTTTCATCCAAGTCTATCACGCTGGTTGGGATCATCACTCTGATGTTGCAGGCGGACTGAAAGGGACTTGCAAGGCCACTGATCAAGCTTCAGCCGCTTTGATTGAAGATCTCGCGCGTCGCGGAATGTTGGAAGATACGCTGATCGTTTGGGGAGGTGAGTTTGGACGCACGCCGATGGTCGAAGCCAGCGCTGCACTCGGACGTTCACTCGGCCGCGATCACCACCCCCAAGCCTTCACAATGTGGATGTGTGGCGGCGGAATTAAAGAAGGTCATCAATTTGGTCGCACGGATGAACTTGGATTCCATCCAATCGAAGACAAGGTCGACGTGCGCGATGTGCAAGCTACCATTCTTCACTTGCTAGGCGTCGATCACGCTCGACTAGGTTATGAATACCAAGGCCTGCGTTTTCGACTTACCGGTGTCGAACAGCACCAACCGATTCAAGGCGTGCTAGCCTGATTCCTTGAAAGCGCGCAGTTACTTATTCGAACTCGCCGCAATGTCTTCCGACCACGTTGCGTCGAGTTTTGCGCTCTGCTCTTTCAACTGATCAACCGGAATTTTAAATTTCCCGAAACCAACTGTGGAGAAACCTTCGATCGAGCTCGGTGTACGAGGTGAGAGGCGTTTTGAAACGCCATGTGAGTCAATCAAGAATGTTCCGTTGGTGGAGCCGAGATCTTCGACTTGAATTTCGGATTTGTCGAGTACGACGCGAGCATGATAAGCAGAAATGGTGTCGTGCGCGAAAAAAAACTCACACTGCTCACTGCGACCTACAAAGCCAACTCTTTTCGTGTTTTGCAAATTCGGAAAGAAACTGAGCGGCAACTTCAAGCGAGTGTCACGTCCCAAAACGAGCAGATCGGATGGATATATTTTGGTAGGTTGCGTGACGCGATGAAAATTCACAAAAGTCCCGTTTGTCGACTTTAGATCACGCAATACGACGACGTCTTTGCGGCGCAAAACGGAGCAATGAATGCCAGATACAATCGGCAAGTCGATAACAATGTCACAATTCGGATCTGACCCGATGATCAGCGTTTCGGGGTGCGGGTTATCGCTATCCACAACATCATGGTGTTGGACGGCAGCAAGTTGCGGCAGCGATGTACGCAATTTTTCATCGTAAGCCGCTCGCTTCTCGGGCCTCAGTAAGCAGATCTTGGCGATTTCAATTTCGTTCAGCAACTCTTGGCCGATCGACTGAAACTGATTCACTCCCAAACGTTTAACATGTGACCGCTGACGGTCAGCAGCGTTGCGAATGACTTCAGCATTTTGTTCAAAGAGTGGAACGCCAAGCAATCGGTAATGCGTTGGGGGTTGTTCTTCCGGCGGAATCCCGAGCCACAGGTGATATACATCGTTGTCATTCATCTGTATCTATTCCGCATAATCGCTTCAACTATTAGGCCCCTTAGGCCTCAAGGGATTCTTGTAGCTCGCGTGCCTCACCTAGTAGGTCGCTGGCAGCGGGATTGACCAAGTTCTCGGCAACGCACTCACGCCCCAGGACAACCATCGCATGGTCCAACAACCGAATCGAATGTTCCCATGCCATTTTCAACTGAGCTAATTGACCAGCTAACTCTAATCTGTCTTGGAAATTATCGGTGGTTTGATGCCGAACCTCGAGTTGCCGAATCAATTGTTTCAAAGTTGCGGTTTCTTGTTCCAGCTGTCCGACCAATCGGTGCGTTTGAATCGCTCCTGCCGGCGGCGGCGAATCACTCGAGAGTTTTCCTATGTAACGGTACAAATCATCCAATCGTGAGACGACTTTATCTTTATCTGAACGGTCGGTAAGTGCAACATTTGACGGCTTAGTCGCTAGATGTGCGAGAACGTCAGTCGACTGAACAGCCCCCCCAGTCGTCAATCTCGCTGTCCAGATGTCTAGCGATTCCAAGGTCGAGTAGCCATCGCGACGAATCTCCACATAGGCAGCTGAATTCGTTTGTGCGAACCGTGCCGTGACCGAAATCGTTCCATTGGCGGCATAGTTGCAAATAACTTTGATTCCAGAGCCTTTCGGCATCGCCGTATCGATTCGGACTAAGCACTCGCCCAGCGGTGTGCAGTAGTCCGGATTTTCGCTCTCCCCTTCCAGCAACGGCACCTTCGCATTCTTTTGTCCATCGCGCGAAGTAACAAAGCTATAAACCTTTGATGCCGGCAACGGCGTGTTGCGTGGAATCAAAATCTTGTTCACCTTTTGCTTCGTTGCCGCGTCGGTCCCGCGCACGCCAAGACTGTGCGCATTCACATTCACCACATCGAACTTAGCATCCGCATCGAGGATGTCGCCGCGCTTAGTCGCAGCATACAACGCGGCCCCGTTTGCAATTAACTCATCCGGATTCTGTGCTAACCGCGGCGCCTTACCAGCCAACTCGCCCGCTTTCTTCGCAATCAACGGAATGCGGCTCGAACCACCAACCAAAAGAAACTCATCAATCTCGCCCCACGAATAACCAGCGGCTTGAATCACATCACGTGTCGTCGCCATCGAACGATCCACCAGCGGCTCGATCGCATCTTCAAAATCAGCGCGTTCAAGCGTGAACGAGATGCTCATGCCTTCGTGGGCGTATTCAACGTCGACACGTTCGCGATCCGACAAGACATGCTTCAACTCGCGCGAGCGTTTCCACAGTCGCTGCATTTCGCCGATATGTTGACGTGGGTCAACACCATGACGATCACGAAAGCGATCTGCAATGATGCCGATAATACGCTCATCGAAATCGCGTCCACCTAGATAGATATCACCATCTGTGCTGAGCGCTCGGAATGTGCGGTCGATAAACTCCAACAAAGTAACATCAAAGGTACCGCCGCCCAAATCGTAAACCAGCAAGCGACGAGGCTTGTTGCTCGGTTGCTTATCGAGCATCATCTCATGGCCGAGCGCAATCGCCGCCGCCGTCGGCTCATTGATAATGTCCAGCACATTCAGCCCAGCAAGGGTAGCCGCCTGCTGAGTCGCAGTGCGTTTCTTCTCGTCAAAGTAAGCGGGAACAGTGATCACAGCCGATTCAACGTCGCCAACCGACTGCCGCACATTGTCCATCATGTGACGAATTAAGTAGGCGGTTAGCACTTCGGGTGGCACCTGAGTTCCACGCACGTCACGGCTGTAATGCGGCTTACCAATATCCCGTTTAAAGGCCTCTGCAAAACCGTGCGGATCGCGCAACCCCAAGTCCATCGCGCTCTCACCTACTACAACGTTGGTATCAAAGTACACTGCGCTCGGAATCAAGTGCCGACCCGACGGCGCGCGAACCACTTCTGGACGCCCCGACTGACCGACCATTGAAGCCAACGAGATCGTTGTACCTAAGTCGAATCCTAAGCCAACTTTTTGCATGAAATCAAACTTTGCTACAAGGTTGCACGCGGAGAAGAAAGTGCTCATACGCCGCTGAATTCGTGGCCGATGCCGCGAACACGTATTGAACCAGCCTAATTACTTGGCGGCGGTTCCGGTTCGGAAGACTTGCCCTCTTCGCCAGCGGTTGCCGTTGAACCATCCGCCGTCGGCTGAGCACCGTCGCTATCACCCGGTTCACTGCCACCCGGATCGCTACCAACCTGCTGGTTCGAGGGCTCAGTCTCAGCGACTTCGGCGCTGGACTTTTCTTTTGATTTGTCAGGCGACTTACTTGGCGACCCTGGAACCAAAATCACCAAGATAATTACCACCAAACTACCGATCACCGCGATGGCGGTATTCTTCTGGCTCTTGTTCCACGTTTTGGGTTGAGTCCATGGACCCTTGGGCGCATCAACATCGCCAGCGGTTTTGCTTTTGGCTGCAACTGGCCGCGCAGTCGGTCGGCTTGCGGTCACTCCTGAAGCGCGCGGTGAGGCAGGCCCGGCGCTAGAGTGCGGCGCAACGGGAGCCGCAGCTTGAACGGGCGCGGCATCGCGGCGAGGTGCTGCAGGCGCGGCCGGCTTCACTTCCGCAGGACTACCTGGCCGCCGCGGCGCTGCAGGTGCGTTGCTCGCCGCCGGTGCAGGACTGCCGGGCGGTCGCGACGTCGATTTCGGTCCGACTCCCGGAGCGGTAGCGGTTCGTCCACTCACCTGATTTCCCGACGTTTGCGAACCTTGCGGCAAAAAGCGACTGACCAGCGACTTAATCGCCAACCCACCGCTTTGCATCGTAAACTGAACATCAGGCCCTCGCGCGGACAATCGAATCACATCTCCTGAGCGGAGAACAAATTTATCTTCAAGCAATCTCTGGTTCACGAATGTGTTCTCGCCGATCACTCGCGACACCATCCAACCTTCTGGACCACGGCGACACAGCACCTTTGCGCTTGCATTCGGATACTGATCGCTTGAAAAACGCAGCATGCAATCCGGATGAAAACCGATAAAGAACTCGGTATCGTTCGTTCCAAACATCTCGCCCGCTCTGGGCCCCGACGCGATAGCGAGCACAACACCCGTAGCAGGTCTTTCAATCACGTCCGACGCGACGGCTGAACGATTGACCTCAGTCGCTGCTTGAGCCGGCTTGTTCGCTTGCGGATTCGCAGGCGGAGTTTCAGGGGGCATCTCATCGATCGCAGCCTGCGCGCTCGCATAACGCTCGGACGGGTTCTTTTTCGTCAGTCGAGCGATCACGGCTTCCAGCTGAGGTGGACAAGTCTTGCAGAACTGTGTTGCCAGCGGTGTTTCTTGTGACGAACCATGCCATTGGAACCAAGCTAAATCGTCGCTGGGCGTATCGTCACCAATACCTTGGAACGCTCGACCGAATCGCTCACCCGCCAGTAATTCCAACGCGAGAAAGCCCGCTGCATACAAGTCCGTCGCAATACTCATCGGCCCAAACGCATCGCTGGTATGTTCGGGCGTCAAGTACTTTTGATTCGTTGGCGGCGGTAGCGTACCCGGAGCGTTTGCAGAAACTAACAAACCGTCACTTAACTTCGCTCGGCCGTTTTCGTCAAAGAACACATTCGTAGGTTTGATGTTAACGTGCAACATCCCTTGTTCGTGAATACTCGCGAGGGCTGACAATATCCCTCGCAAAACGTAGTTCACCAACCGAGGATCCGAATAGCCTTCACTTAGCCGAGTTGCGGCGCTGCGATCCATCAACTCCAGAACAATCTGATTTTCTTCCGGCAACACTTCCAAGTAACTGATCAAGCCCGGCACAGTCAGCTTTTGCCAGCGCGCGGCTGCAGAAAAAATCTTGTCATGCTGAAACGGAGACAACGGTTGTTTGTCATACTGCTTGACTGCAACATGAGTGCCTTGTGGAGTAAGACACTCGGAAACAGTAGCAAGCTTACTGACTCCAATGCGGCGGATAGGGGATCGCATGTCGACGAGAGTCCTCACGACCTCTTGATATGAATTTCATGTAAGTCATTATAGTAGCACAACTGCGGAACGATTTAACAGTTGCAGGTGCGTGTTTGACGATTTTGCTCAAGCATTGCGGTGATCCCTGCTGCAACTGTCCCACGAGAATGCCCCACGAGATTTACGTATGCATGCCTCCGAGATCTACCGCCAAACCGTCGCTTACTTTCTTCGCCCGATCCAGCCGCTCCTGGAAGATGCCGACGTTTCCGAAGTTCTTATAAACGGCTACCAGACCATTTACTTCGAGAAGAGCGGACGACTGCATCGCTCGGACATTAGCTTTCCCGATGAGGATTCGCTCCGCGCCGCCGTCACGAACATCGCCGAGTATGTCAACCGAGTCGTCGACCCCGACCACCATAGCATGGACGCGCGTCTTCCAGATGGTTCGCGCGTGCACGTGATTATTCCACCCAGTTCGCGTGGCGGAACGCACATCTCCATTCGCAAATTCAAAAAGTCGACTTTCGATCTCGATTCGCTGGTGCGCTGGGGAAGCCTGACGGAAGAGACCGCCGAGTTCATGAAGATCGTTGTGATGATTCACAAAAACACAGTGATTTCCGGCGGAACTGGAACCGGAAAGACCTCGATGCTGAACGCGCTGTCAGCCGCGATTCCAGAGTATGAACGCATCATCGTTATCGAAGATAGTTCAGAATTGCAGTTGCATCAGCCGCACACGGTTTACCTCGAAGCACAACCGGCGCGGCCAGATGGTCGTGGCGCCGTTTCAATTCGTGACTTGTTCGTCGACTCGCTGCGCATGCGTCCCGATCGAATCGTAGTCGGCGAAGTGCGTCGCGGCGAAGCGCTCGATATGATTCAGTCAATGATCTCGGGCCACGCTGGAGCGCTCACCACAGCTCACGCCAACACCGCCTACGATGCGATGATTCGACTCGAAACAATGTGCCTCATGTCTGGAGTCGAAATGCCGGTCAACGTCGCGCGCCGACAAGTCGCTTCAGCCGTTCACGTAGTATTACAACTGCGTCGCTATGACGATGTCAGCCGTCGCGTGTCAACGATTAGCGAGATTCTCGGCTTGGATGACAAAGAGTCCTACGTCGTTCAACCACTTTACGATTTCGTTGCCACGGGCCGCGACGAAAACGGCAAAATCCAAGGCGCACTGCAATGGTGCGGCAAGCCAGCGACCTTCGCTGCAGAGGTCTATCAACTCGGCTTGCAAGACCTCGTTAAGCTGTGCGAACGCACCTTGCCGAAACCGTAATCTGCTCGTTGAACTGTACAGTGGCCGCAGTTGTCTGCTGACATCGAGATCTAGCGAGTGCCTAGCAGGTCAGATAAATCGTCAACGCGAGCCAATGCAAACTGCTTAATTCTCCCGGCCGTCGAGTCATCCTCAGGCTTAGCTTTACGCAGCATGGGTTCATCGAGCAGCAGTTGATAAGCTGAGATTGCGCGACGCGGATCAGCCAGTCCCCAACGCACATCAGCCACGCGCGCATCGATCATATAGTTCAACAACGAATCGTTCTGTAGCTTCTTATCTTCTCCCAAATCTACAACGAGACTCGTAAAGTCATATCGCAATGCCTTAGTCGAGTCCTTCGGCTCCTTCTCAGTGAACAACAGGTACAGGCCCACTCCCAAGCACAGAGCAGTGACCGCAATCTGGACCGTCGAACGACTTCGCTTGGCATGCTCTTCGGCCGTTGCCGCGTCAGTTTTCCCCTTCACATCGAACAACTCAAGCGTAACGCTTTGAGTCAGCAATACCGCTTGTCCCTCCGGCCATTCGGCTTGCTGCGATGAACTGAGTTCATAGTCGCCCACGTAGATTGGAAACGGATTCATGTTGCGAATGAACACCGCTTCGCCACGTACGTCCAACTGCGCCGCCACAGCAGTGACTTCAGCAAAATCAATGTGAATCTCACACTCCGGTCGGCTACCGATACGATACCGACCATCCGCTAAATCAAACTGCAATGGCGAACCACCAGCAATCTCTACATTCATTCCAAACGGCATTACGGTTGGCCTCCAGGATCAAAAATGGCAGTTAGCACGAACGGCGCGGCAACCAAAATCAGACACGCGATCATGATCAACATGGCTGGAAAAACCAAGGTAACTTCAGATTCCGCTGTCGCCTTCTCCGCCCACTGCGATCGCTTTTGTCGCATTTGTTCTGCTTGAACTCGGAAAATCTTAGCCAGTGGTGTACCCAGCTGTTCACCTTCGATAATCGCCAATACGACTTCCGCGATATCGTCATCTTGAGTTCGTTTCGCAAAGTTACGAAGCGCGTCCTCACGCTTACCCATCGTCAAATCGCGCCGCACAATCGCAAGCTCGTCGCCCAGTGGATTGCCGCGAGCTTCATCGGCCGCAACATTCAATGCCTCTTGAAACCCCGCGCCGACTTCCATCATCAGCGCCATCAAGTCGATCGCGGCCGCAAACCGTCGCTTAACCTTAATCTGTCGCCGCACAGCGTTGCTCTTCAACAACCGCCTTGCCATGAATTCGTAAGCGAAGAAGCCAAACACTGCCATGATAGCCGCCGATGACCAGTCGCTCCAAAACCAGCCAAACACAGCCGCGACACAGGCCGCTCCCAACGCTTCCACGCGTTTGGTAGCAAGAAACTCAGCCGGGTTCCACGGGACGTTGATGCCGGACGCCGCCAAGTTTTGCATCACTTCATTCAGCTTTTTGCTCGACCGCTCAATCGGTACCGTTAACTCATCGATCCACGGCTCAAACAACTGATACGTCTTCGATGAAGCACGCACCCGCATACGGCGATCAACTTCGAATCGCCCCAGCTTCGCGTCAATGTACCGTGGATGCAATACGATGCTTATCAATACCCAGGCGACGCCCGATACCGCTAAGAACATCAGCAATGTTGCCAGTGCTTTGTAAGCTTCCATCGTCACTAAAAATCCAAATCAAGAATTGCCATACACCATCGGAAAGCGATGAACACGATGAAGCCAACGAGGCATAACACTAAATTGCCAAGCAACGTCGTGTACAGCAAGTTCATCGAAACCGGGTCCATCAACGTGAACAAACCCAAAAAGAACAACGGAAAAAGGCTGAGCATCATCGCCAGTTTACGCCCCGACGCGGTATCCGCTTCCAACTTTCGCTCCAGCCGCTGCATCTCTTGCAAGCCTTCGCTGATCTTTTCCAATGCGAACGAGACGTTACCACCCTGCTCGAGCGATACGATTGCCGACGAGGCGAACACCGTGAAGGATTCCAAGTTCAATCGACCTTGCACTTCACGCAACGCATCTTGGATTCGCGTACCACCTTTGTGATAACGCACCACACGCGTCAGCTCATCCACCAGGGGCTTGGGCGTTTCAGAAGCTACCTTCTCAATGCTCGACGCCAGCGATAAACCCGCACGACATCCGTTTGCAATCCCAACGGTCGCGCGAACCAATTGATCGCGCAACTTTTGCTGCCGCTGCTCAATCATGCGATCCAAAATAAAGCGTGGCGAAACAAAAACCAAGAATGCAAAACCAATTCCGATTGGAATCATCTGCAAGATCACACTGAAAATCAAAAACGATCCAAACATCCCCACGCCCCACCAACGCATCCACGTGCTGACATTTTCTTCATCCAAACCTAAGGCCTTCAGACGAGGCGCGATGTCTTCAATGTGCCGCTGCGCAAAAGCATCCCAAGCTGGACCAAGCCACTGCGCCGCTAAGTAGACTGCACAAAACGCCAACGCACTGGTAAACAGCAACGTCACAGGACTCGCCGGTTCGTAGGCCGCACTCGCTGCTGTGACGGGCTGCGTTGTTGTGCCTTCCTGCGCCAACACGGAGTTCGCGCACAACGTGCATACTAAGCCGCAAAACAATGCCCCACACAGCGATCTAACGTAGACTCGATCAAACATAACGGTGCTATCGATAAAAATTATTGAGCTGCAAAAGTGGTGGGTCCTGTTCGAGCAACTCGTCCATGAACGTCGGCAACGCACCCGTCGCCACTAACTGAGCCGACTTGGAATCGCCATTCAACAAATACAGATCTTTCGTACGAATCCGCTTTTCCACCATGTCGTACGACACAAACTCAGTAACCTGCGAGACTTTTCGCGAGCCATCGCGACAACGCTTGAGCTGTACCACCAAGTCGATGGCCGAAGCTATCTGTCGCTGAATTGACTCAATCGGCAAATCAGCCGCCATTTGCACCAGCACCTCCAAACGCTGAATCACATCCTCAGATGTGTTCGCGTGAATCGTCGTCATCGAACCATCGTGGCCCGTGTTCATCGCTTGCAACATATCAAGCGCCTCAGGCCCACGACATTCACCGACAACGATGCGATCCGGTCGCATTCGCAAGGCGTTTTTCACCAAGTCCCGAATCGTGTACTCCCCCCTGCCCTCCACGTTCGCAACCTTCGTCTCCAGCGTCACCACATGCTGTTTCTGCAACTGCAACTCAGCAGTGTCTTCTATCGTTACGATCCGCTCTTTGTCCGGAATGAAATCGCTCAAGCAATTCAGCAAAGTTGTCTTGCCCGTTCCCGTTCCGCCCGAGATCAACACGTTCTTGCCGACAATCACCGCCGCTTCCAAGAAATCTCTGACCGTGCGCGTGATCGCGCCCCAGCGAATGAGGTCTTCGATCGTAACCTTCTTCGAAGGGAACTTGCGAATCGTCAAACACGGACCGCTCACCGCAATCGGCGCGATGATCGCATTCACACGACTGCCATCAATCAAGCGTGCGTCCACCAACGGTTGCGAACGATCGATACGCCGACCAACTCGCGACACAATCCGTTCAATGATCGTTTCAGTGACTCGGTCCGAAACAAACCGACGTCCTGATTGTTCCAGCACACCGCTCTTTTCGACGTAGATCTTATCGCGACTGACCACCATGATTTCCGAGATGTTCGGCATGCGAATCAAGTCTTCAAGCGGACCGTATCCAAACAAGATGTCTTTAATCTGCTTCTTCAGATAGCGATGCGCCGCGTACTCCACGAACACACTCGTCGCATCCAATTGCTTGGACTTCAACTCTTGATTCCAAGCCGGCCAGAACCCCCGCTCGATTAACTCCATCTTGCGACTAATGTCAGTTGTTTTCATCGGATCGATGCGCTGCTCAATCGATTGGGCGCGCAGCACCAATTCACGTTCCAGCTCCGCCGAAGCGGTTACCATTTCCGACCACTTGCGATCCGAGTTCCAACTGCGCTGGGAAGTGACGTTATCCTCGATCACTTGCGAAAGCAAAACGCCTTGCACGCTCATCCCCGCTGCATGCAACAAACAATCCGCTTCCGTCGGCTCAAGAAATCCGTGCAGTCGCGCTATCTCAGCGATGTCATCCTCGATCCGCTGCAATTGCTGTCGAGTCAGTTTAGTACTGTCCGCGTCCAGCAAATCGTCCATCCGCTCCAGCAATTCGCTGTGCACCGACAGAATCATATGCGACAGTCGCTCGTCGAGCTTCGCGCCCGCAGCCACGCCGCCCCGTGCTTCGAAGTGCAGCACAAAGGGAAAAATCTCGATCGGTTCGTTCGCTGTGATCACCGCGCGCTCGCCGCGCAACAGCCGCTGGTTACCGATCAGAATTTCGTTCTCGCCAACGTTCGTCAGCTCCCACAGCGTGTTATTGCGACTGAGCACAGCGTGCTTGAGCGACACGTACGGGTTACTCAAAACAATATCGTTCGACGCCTCCGCGCCGATGCGCACCATCTCCGTGTCGCGATCAAAGATCCGTTTAGTGGCGTTTCCCTTGAGACTATACGTGATGCGCATGCGTCAATCTTTGAAAGTGGATTCAGTCCCGATCAGCGAGTATCCACGATTCGCACACCCAACATCTGCGCTTCACCGCGGCGTTGAGCATCACAGAACGTTTCCAATCGCGTCAGTTGGTCTTTGTTACGTTCCATATCGTAAGCAATGCCAACGCTTAGCGTACCACCAGACGACGACGAACGCTCCTCAGTGAAGTTGTTGTTAATCTTTGAACCAACGGCAACTATCTTAAACGGACCAACCCATGGCGGAGAATCTTCTCCATCCATCACTGGAACTCGAAAGCGAATCTGGTTGCCAATTCGCAACAGTTTGTCATCGACCGCGACATCGTCCAACTCAACCGGAAACAACTCTTCGGACTTGTCGAGCGTCAACCACTTACCACTTAAGTCCGTATCGGCAAAGAAAACCGGATCACCGGGCTCGATTACACGCCGCACGACCCGCCCGCTAAGCACACCGCGGTCCTCAAAACGAACCGCCGATTTAGACAGGTTCTTAAACGTAGGCGGCACTCGCAACTCTTCGCACAACTGCAAATCGAACAAGTCGCCAACGCCCAATTGCTTCTTTACTGTCACGAAAACAATCGGCTGCGTGTTCGCCGACAAAACCATCCAATTCACCACCGCCGCCACAACTCCCAAAGCGAGCGGAATGAGTAACTTGATCGCATAGTTCATAGTGTCAGTCTATCAGTTTAGTTTTGGGTTCAACCAGTTGATCGGGCAGCGCGAAGCGACTCTTACGGTCGCAAACACGCTCGTCGTGTGATCAGCTTAATCAGAAATGCACAGAAATTCATCCGAGAGACGAATCGTTGCAATTTTTCTCACTGAGTCTAGTGGTTGATGAAATCGATCCCTGCACGCTCTGCTAATGTTGCAGGAATCACTTGGCTGAACATCCGTCCCTTAATCTCACTGTCTTGAATCATGCTAATTCGCTTCTCCAGGTTATTCGCAGAAAGACGATCATTACCTACAGTGGAGACCGGAACGAGTTTTGATCGCCAACTCAAGCGAACGCGTGGCGATGGCGGAAACAGATCCGGCGGATAGGCAATATCGGGTATAGGTCCGACGATTCCCACGGTCCATCTCCAGTCCGCAGGCGGCAGACCGCAATAAGGCTTGCCATTCTTCCACTCAGTAGCTCCCTCTGACCAATTCAGAGTGTCCCATCCCTGCACCGGTTGCGGTCTTCGATCGATCAAGAACGAAATCTTGTCGTAAAAACCCGGCTGCCAGAGTTTGGGTCGGAGTCCGTTGTATTGCATCGCCTGTGCCATCGCAGCGATCGGTGCTGAGTTAGTTCGCGGCAAGAATGCGAGGTGTGTGTTCGCGGGAGGTGCCTCCTTTCGGGCAAAGCCAACTACACAAAACATTTCGTCGGCTAGCTTCGATTGCGATCGCTTCCGCCAAGACTCCGTACCCTTATCCGTACGGACGCGGTCGCCGTTCATCTCTTCCAAGACATATAACCGGAAACCGCGATCCTTTCGAAAATCGTTACAGAATTTCTTTGTAAAGAAATCGGTATGGTATTCATAAAAGATACTCGCCCGCGAGTTCGGTAAAACCACATAAGCAAATTTAAGAAAGGGTCCCCGCCAGTCCTGCACCCAAGGATATGTCGCGCGCATGAGTTGAGTCCGCTCGGCATTGTTGGCCGGATCGATATTCACCGGAATCGTACCCGATGGTATTCCGCCGAAAGACGAGGCAATGTTAGCTGCCGAAGGTCTACCAGCCACTTCACCTACGCACATATTCTTCTCAGCCGCCGCGGATGCCGCACGCGCAGCTTGCAGCCGAACACCGCGCGCAACGATGGATTGATAACTGTAGATCAGTGACATAATCGGGGGAATCGAATTCTTCAATGAGATTGAGTTTGCAGTAAAGCTCTCGATTTTGTCAATTATTTGATATTCAGTCCTAAGTAAAGTTAGTTGCAAGTTCGCTGCAGACTGAACCGGCTTGCCTTTCCATACAAACCATTTCCACATGAATGCGCTTGCAAAGTGTGCCGAGTACGCTTCGAAGGCTCTCCACTTGAGCAGGCATTTTGCGTCGTAGGTGGTGGTTTTCCCTCGAGGGGCGTCTGACCAAAAGTTGGCGTATCTTACAGGGGCTCTGCCACCCTGCCAGACAGTGATGAAATGCGCTACATACGCTAAATTATACATCACGTTATTTGCTGTATTTAGCAGACTAACCGTCCCGTTTCGCGTCCTGCTATTTTTGTCAGTCATCGAATGGTGCATCGTGTAGAGCGTAGTTAGCTCGCCCATTAAGTGATTGGATGCGGTGATGGCATTCATGGCCCTCGCTTGCACCAGCGAAGCCGAGTATGCGGCTGAGTCAGCCGCATTTTGCGCTTCCAATTTGTCATTTGCGATTCGCCCAACATTGAACACCATCGCAATCAAACAACAAAAGCAAAAAACGGCAATCAATGTCGCCCATGACAGCATGCCATCTTCTGACAGCAGCAAACCTTCGTCCTGATCCATTGTGGTTCTCTTGTTCATTATTGCGCCAGCCTAAATACAAGTAGCGTGTGTGAATCAGTCGTCGGTGACTTCTTGGCGATAACCGCTATCGTTGAATTGTCTTTGGTGCAGATGAGAGTGCTGCGCGAGCCGTCTGCTTGATGGAGTAACTCTTTTATTTCAGAAAAGCCAACACTGTTTTCCATGTCGACGAAATCGCCGCTCGCCGCGTCCTGGACTTGCCAACCAGCACTTTGCCACATCCCCTTTATCGCTGAAAATGGCATTTCCGCAGAAACCAACTCAGCTAACAGGCTTCCAGACGAATCTCTCTTGGTTGCTAAGCCAGCAGCACCGTCGACCAGCGGTAATAGGTGAGCGTCTCTCGTTGACTCCGAAGCGATTGTCGATCGGGCTGCAAGCTCCACATAACTCCAGTTTCCGTCGACATTCGATTGCGCTAGACGAATGCTTTGGATGGCCTTGGGGCTCGAAGCAGAGGCCCAACCTACAAGTTGATAGCTCTCAGATTTAACGCGATACTCTACCCCAAACTCGGTCTGCGTAACGGCTGCATTTAGCGACTCCAGAATCTCAAACGCGTGCTCCAAACCATTGCCATCGCTCTCACTCCCTACAAGCGACGTTGCAGGCGGCAAACTGAGCTTCTGCAATACCTCAGCTTCCGAAAGTCGATCAACCTTGGCGGCCCAGGGAATTCCAGCAAATTGCCATTGCCCATCCAGGAATTGCTCGGTCTGTTCCGGCCCGACAACCGGCTCTGCGACAGCTAGTTTCGATTGTCTCGACTGCGATGGCTTACTCAAAATGATCCAGGCCGTCGACACCAGCATGATGAGTACGCCGACGCTCGCGACACAACGTGATAAGAAATCGAGCGATTGCAGCAAACTGTATGGTCGCTTATTGCCATTAACCTTCAGATCACAACTAATATCTCCCGACGAATCTGCGGTTGGTTTGCAAACGTGCATCGCTAAGGGAATGCGTTTTCTCATAGTTTACATTCCTGGAAAACTGACAATTCCTTTAAGCGCTTTCACCTGCGACGGACTGCCTTTCACACCACCTTGAGCCAACATCATGTCTACCAGCACTTCCAGATGCGGTGCACCGCCTGTGTAGTCAACTTGGCGTTCATCCCACGCGCCGGTCAGCACGACGTTGCCCCAGGTGATCTTCCTCGGCACTTTGGGATACCAATTCGTGTAGGAAGTAACGCGACGCGTGGCGGACACCTGCTCGGTTCCGGATTCGTGTGAACTAAGTGTGCTCCACGGTGCAGCTTTGTTTTCATCTGGGTTTGATCTCTTGAGCCACGCTTTGTGCCGCATCTCCATAGTCAAATGGCTTTTCTTCAGCATTGCAAAATAAAGCGTAAAAAGCATCGCAATCAGAAAAACGAGGATTGGCAAACTCATAACCAATTCCAAAGTCGCGATTCCGCGACGACGGCGAGCACACCCATATTTCATTCGTTTTGCAAGTCGATTTTTCATAATTAACTTATCCGCAAGTTAGCTGCAGAGATCTATAAACGAGAAGGGTCGTAACCGATCCCTAGCAAACGATCGTCGGACTCGGGGTTCTCGAGAGGCAACGTCGCTTTTGCCTTTACGACGCGATAGTAGCCTTTTCCTGTCCAGTGCAATCGCCCCATGATCCTCCCGGCACCAGGTATATGGATAGGCATAGAGTGGCTGACTTCTACCGACATCTCACCATTGAAGCTTCTCGATTTTTCCGTTAATTTCACACTCGTCATCGCGGCGGCATAAACGAATTTCCTGCCAACATAGCTCAGATCTGCTGTGGATCCTGAATGGGTTACAAGTGTCGAGTAAAGCCCCTGATAGATAACCGACTTAGGCAAAGCTTTAGCAGCTCGCACCTGCGCCCCAGAGAGATCGTACAGGTACATTTGTCGATGATAAGTCAATCCTGAGGCGTAGGGCGCCATAGCCATAACCGCGGCTTCATCCGCTTTCTTTTTGGCTAGATCCATACCTGCCGCCAGACTGAAAGGATCTGCCGATCGCCAAACCACAGCACTACGAGCTGCCATGTGTGCTGCCTGAGTCGCACCAATCTTCGTGATGATGATCATCGTGCTCTGAACCACGAAGCAGACCAGCAGCAGATAAATCGGAAAGGCAAGCATGTACGACATGATGTAGCTCGCACCTTCCTCGGCCATGAGAAACTGCTTACAGGATGTCCATTGCATTCTCGAAATCGACTTAACGATCAATACGATGAGCGTAACAGAGCTAACAATCCAAATAGCCCAGATATCCTCGATCGAGTAAAGTAGCTCTTCGATCATTTGAAGCTCCGCTAGCTCTGCCTTCCTGCGTTACTATCCCAAAATCACACGACCGGTGACCCGATCATCGTTCCCATAACGGACAAGAACGCCGCCATAGCTTTCAATCCCAAGTACATCAAGAACATCAATGATGGAATCATAATGCCTGTGATCAATACAACTTCCATCGCTGCTAACCCTCTTCGCGAAGACTGTCTACTTCGCTTCGGATGGTTCGAGCGTTCACGGTGCGATGGCTTTACCGCTGCGCATCGCTGAGTTAGTCGCTTGACCGACATATTCGCACCTTCGACATCAAACCAGTAATTGTTGCACTAAAGATTCACCAATCGTTGCACGTCGATATTAATTAGGACGGCGATTACGCCAAGCGCGAACGACGGTCCAAGCGGCATCGGCTTCCGTAGCAAGTCTCTATGCTCTTTGTTTGCCGGACTTATCCAGACCGGCAAGAACCAAGATCCAATTCCGTGATACGTCAACTTGCCGAGATCCCAAACTCCCAAAAGCCACACCGCTCTCACTAAGGCGATGCCACCAGCGAATATAAAGGAGAGCAAAACCACGTCGACCACTCGACTCAGCCCTAGAAACGCCCCGAGCGCCGCCGTCAGCTTGACGTCACCAGCGCCACCGCCGGTCATCGAAAAAATCATCAGCATAAAGAAGAAAGGAATGAACGCACCTGCAAGGCTGTCCACTAATCCGACCGTCCCCAAAGTTCGTACGTATTCCGGCGGTAAGAAGCTTGAAAACCCATTGATAACTAACGCCCAAGTGAATGCTGGATACGTTAGCCAATTGGGGATCTTGTACCAGAGCAAATCGGTCACGGCCGCAGTCATTACTAATAGCAGAAGCAGAAGCCCACAACTGGTTTGCCACAGCCCTGCCGGTTCATAACGCAGCAGGGCGGATACAGCAAATACAATGACGGGCAGGGTCCAAGCTATTTGCCAGGCAGCCAGTCTTCCTCGTGAAACAGTTGGGCGGGACGTCTCGATAACCAAACTTGACATGGTCACACCTATATGCACTAGGCTGCTCATTTCGCAATTCGCAATCGGACACCCGCTTGCGGTTTCTTATTTGGTGCTCCAGTTGCCCTCGCCAACGCCCTCACCCATGACTTTGGTGAACCAGCCGCGAATAACGTCCCACTGTGTCTTCACGACGATCAGTGCCACGGCTGCAACTGCCAAGATCATAACAACCTGCAGTGCTTCCAAACCAGCTTCGTCGTTGTGGAACTTTTGAAACTTGGCAGATAGATTTAGTTTTTTCATGGTTTGCTCCCGAGTCTTTGTGAAAGGTCCAAATTAAGCGCACTGACTGGTTTAGTTCCGAAGCGTGCGGATCATATACTATATCAAACGCTCGTCGCTGTAAAAACGCGCGCGGTTTTTGCCGAGATTTAGGAAAAATCTCCTAGCAGTTGCGCGCTGTCGTTTCCGTCAAGATTCGAAGCCGAACTTCGAAGAAGGTCAGCTCGGTCGGGCCGCAGCCCAAAGTTAGTGGCCATAAAAACCAAACTTCGAGTTCGCAAGAACTCGAAGTTGTTTGGTTTCAGTCTTTGAGATTGCGCCACAGGCTTGCACCTGCGAATCGCAGGCTGGCATCAAGTTGTTGACCAGTTGCCCTCGCCAACGCCCTCACCCATGACTTTGGTGAACCAGTCGCGGATCGTATCCCATTGGCCTTTTACAACGATCAACGCGACGGCGGCGACGGCGAGGATCATGACAACTTGCAGTGCTTCGAGTCCAGCTTCGTCATTGTGAAACTTGCTGACCGCGGACTTGAGTGTGAGCTTTTCCATGGCAATCTCCTGACTTTTCGTTGTTCCAACCAGTTTCGCCGGCTCACTGGAGCTGGCTTCGATACTAGAACAAACGCCTGAGCCCGCAGGCGAGCGCGCTAAATTCTCGAAATTTCTGAAAATCGGATTTGCTCCGGCAAAAGTGCCCGCGTCGCCCGCGAAAAAGCCCCAGAAACAGCAAAAGCTTTACAGGCGAGGTTCTGCCAGCTAAATTGCTTGTAAATAACAATTCGGTAACGGCTTACGGCAATCATGACTCCACCGGAAAAGTCAAACACATCCACGATCAATCGAGCTCTGAATCATGACCGATCAGCGCTCGAGGAGTTGTTGTTGCTGCGTTACGACTGGTTACGCGACATTGCCAACAAGACGATTCCGCTTTCGCTACGCGAGAAGGTTTGCGTCGAAGATGTGCTGCAAGAATCCTTTGTGCGCATCCTCCGCGGCTTCGCCAACTTTTTGCCGAGTGGTGGGGAAGCGAGCCTGTTCCAGTGGATGAAAACCATCGTCCAGAACACGGCTAAAGATGCGCTGCGAAGCAATCTAAGATCGCGAGTCGCATTGGCTGCAGACAACGATGCGGGTCGGCAAATCGATGACAGCGTGTATGACTTCATCAGTTCGCTGGCAGTTGCCGAGGACCCGCGCGCAAGCGTGATTGCTCGCGGGCAGGAACTAACCCAAGCGTTTCGAGTTGCTTTGTCGAATCTCGATCCCAAATACCAAGAAGTCATCCAGCAACTTTACTTTGACCAGTTGAGCGTCGAAGAGGTGGCTTCAAAACTTGACATGACACCCGCTGCAATACGAGGGCTGAGACAACGGGCCCGCGAAAAAATACGAGATGCCATGATTCGACTATCGCATTTCGTATAGTTGGGTCCGCCCGCCCGACCGTTTCAGTTGGCTCCGCATCCCGAAATGTCGCTTTGCGTCGCAAGACAGTTTCGAACAAACGTGAGATTGAATAAAAAGTGCCAACTCAGAAAGACGACCCAGAAGCGATGGCGGTGCGGATAGCGATGGAGGTGGGCGCACGCCGCAGAGCCGGAGAGAGCTTGCCAGATGAGCAAGTGCTGCGCGACTATCCCAAGCTACGCGACGTGCTGCAGGTGCAGCTTCAACGGCTCGGGCTACTCGAAGCGGCGCGCCATCATGTCGAGCATGACAACCCGGACACACCGCTAGGGGACTTAGCCCAAACTTGCGAGCTGCCAGCCGACAGCGAAGGTTTTGGTTCGGCGGTTGGACTGCGGCTGACTGTCGAAGAGCAGCGGCTGAACGGCGACTTTCGCGGTACTCTAATCGTTGGTGATTCAGTCGCTCCACAAAAGTCGGAACCGTCGTCCACGCCACTGTATCGACCGTCCGTTCGGCCCCCGATGGCAGTTGTAAAACTGTTCCATGACGGAACGACTTCGTTCACTTCGTACCCCGTGTTCGGAGATCGATTCCGGATTGGCCGCATCGATGGCGATTTGATTGTCTTGCATGATTCGTGGATGTCAGGAAGGCACGCAGAGATCCAACGTCGACGTATCGGCGACCGTTTTGCGTGGTACTTGGTGGATATGAAAAGCACCAACGGATCGTTCGTGCGCAGTGACACGACGCTTTTAAAAAACAACGACGAGCTGTTTCTTGGTCAAGAACGCTATCGCTTCAGCACTCAGAACGGCCGCGCCGGTTTGATCCATGCCACAAAGGGTGTCGGTCAGCAATGGTGGTTCCGCGGTCGTAAAGAAATCATCGGCTCCAAACCGCCGTGCGGCTTGCCATCGTTTGCAACCGATCCCTTCCTTGATCCAGAGCATGCCACCGTCATTCAAGGACCCGACGGTGCTTGGATGATTGAAGACAACAACTCGCAGAACGGCGTTTGGTACCGCATCATGGAAATTCAACTTACCGCCAACAGCGCCTTTCAACTTGGTGAACAGCGCTTTGGATTTTGGTTCGGCGAAGATCTATAACTTGAAGTGCGATTGCACCAACTCAACCACGCGCGGGTACAAGCGCTTCCTCGTCGTATTCATCCGAGTCTTCAACACACTCCGCTAAACAACTTACCGCAATGTGAGGCAGCGACTCCAACACAGGCATCTGAACGAACCGCAAGTGCTTCAACTTGGCGAGATGCTCAACGGCATCTTCTGTGATCTCGCATCGTTCAATCGACAGACTCTTCAAATTATTAAAAGTGCCGATCGACTCGAACGTGCGATTGTTCAGATTGCTTCCAGAAAGTGCAATGCTCTCGAGGTTCGGCGCATTCACTAAACCTTTCAAGCCTCCAAATTTTCGAAAGCTGAAGAAGCCACCGGTCAAAATGACTGAGCGCAGTTTGGATTTCGACGCTAAAGTCGGCAACTCTGCCCACCGCGCATCAGGCAAGGAAAGCTCCAGCTCCTCCAACTCAGTCATGCTAGCGATCGCTTGCAATCCTTCAGGCGATAACGACTGCTCACGTATCACAAGTCGCTTCAACGGGAGCTTGGCGAGATACCGGAGGCCTTCACCAGTGATCCCAGTCCGCGACAGTTCAAGCGAAACTAGTTTCTCGGCATTGGCGAGTGCGCTCAATTCTTCGTCACTAATCGGAGCTTCGACAATATTGAGCGTCTCGAGTTTCGGTAGCGCGGCAATTTGCGGAAGAATCGCCGTTCCATCACGCTTCGCTGTAACGATGCTTAACTCGCGCAATGACTCGTTTGCGCAAACATCTGCGATCAAATCACTCCCCACCAACTGCCAACGCAAAGCGGCGGTATGCGGCGAATCGGGCGCACCGTAGTACTGCGCCGTTGCTTTCTCATCCGATAGACGGGCAAATTCTGAATTTCTGCAACCAGCTAGCAATACGCACGCAACGGCGCTGTATGCGACAGCACTGTATACCGAACAATGTTTCCAACTTAGAATTTTCGCCGCCATTATTTGATCCGTTAGTTTCAAGCCAAGGTGTGCTCGCGTTCGCCTGCTTACCGACGCTTCTTACACTGGCTGAGTTCCAGCAAAAGTTGTCACCAAAAAACACATAAAGGTGCCGACTTTGCCAGAAATCGCCATTTAGCGAACCGTTGCTGCTCAATCGATAACCTTTACACGCATACTTATTCGTTGCCTTTCACAAATTCTTGTTGCCAAGCAAAATTGTGTTGACGGGTGCGCTGGAAAGGCTTCCTTACGGGAGAAATCTGGTTCATCAGAGTGGGCTACGCTCACCCAACCCCCGCTCTCTGCTGTATGGCATGACCGAGTCACAGTATTCGCAATTTCGAGTAGGTCTCGGCGTCTAGTCGCCTTAAGACTTCGTCGCTATGCTCGAACCGCCGAAGTAGCTGGCGTTAGTCCCCGCTCTTCCCGTAATGACTAGTGCGCTCGCCGTACCGCTTGTTGGCACCCGTAATGCGATTGCTTATTAGCCTATCTGTAACTTGGCTGACCCTCACGCTGGTTCTTGGCGTGGCGGGCTCACGCTTACTGAGATCGCTGCAACGAGAGCAAGAGAACCTTGCAATGGTGACGAGCTCAGCGCTCGCTGCGGCTATCTGTGAAAACACCAATTGGAAGGTACCCTGGGAAAGCGATCCGCAGTGGGACGAGATGCAAACGCGGTGGCGAGTCAAAGTGGTGCCTCTTCATTCGCCAGCTAAGGGCGACTCTTTACACTTGGTCAAGTTTGACGATACATCCGTCGAAGCGAATCGCTGGAACTCTCTCCCATCGGGTCAGTGGCAGATAAGTCGTACGGTAGCCATCTCCAGTCGAAATGCGGAAGCAATTTCGGGCATCACTGTAACCCGCGTGGTTGACTTTGGTCCCTCAAGTCGACTTTGGTGGTCGCTCTGGTCAGTAACACTCGCCTTCGGATTCATCGCCATCGTTCTCGCTGGCATGACGCTTCATGGTTACCGAAAGCGACGGCAAACTGCCCTAAAGATTTGGGTCGAGGCGGCCAGCGACATTTCGGATGTTCATCAAGCACACCTTCCAGTGAACTCAGTCGATAACGCTCTGTCCGACGACGATGAATTATCCGTCCAGCTTTCGATACTGCGTGAGACGATCAACCGTTGGCTAGCCGACCTGCAAAGCGAACTACAGCGAAACGAGCTGGTGCTTGGGAATATGCAGGAAGGCGTTCTCGCGGTCGATGACAAAGCCCGCGTGCTGCTTGCAAACGCGGCTGTCACGCGATTGCTCGGGCTGTCAACTGAGAACTACCTTTATCGATCGCTCGTCGAAGTAATTCGCACGCCGCGCGTCGTAGCAATTATCGAACGCGTTCTCGGAAGCTCAAGCCCGCAAGAAGAGAGCTTCGAACACGGTCACCATCAGTTGTCGTTGCGAGTATTGGTGCGCCCCGTTCCACTGGGCAATGATCGTGTGGGTGCGTTGATGACCGTACGCGATGAAACGTTGATCAAACGAATCGAGTCCGTTCGTCGCGATTTTGTTACTAACGCATCGCACGAACTTAAGACACCGCTGGCGGCCATCCGGGCCTATGCGGAAACGCTTCAAATGGGCGCGACGGAAGATCCCGAAGCGACGCAAACTTTCCTCAGCGGCATCCTCACCCAGGCCGACCGCATCAACGGTTTGATCGCCGGTATGCTGCAACTTGCACGAGTTCAATCCGGCTCAGCAATGCTCAAGCAAGTGCGCTTTGAAGTGCAATCGGAGATCGAGGGTTGTCTCGACGCAGCCGAAGTAATGGCCAAGGCAAAGCAGATTAAATTGGAAAAGATCCTGCCAAGCGAGCCGCTGTACATGAACAGCGATCCCGAAGCCGTCCAAACAGTGGTTAGCAATCTGCTGTCCAATGCAGTGCGTTACACACCCAGCGGAGGCAGCGTCAGCCTGCGATTAACCGCCTCGGAAACGACCATCACCATTCGTGTCGAAGATACCGGAACAGGCATCGACAAGGAAGAACTCGCTCGCATCTTCGAACGGTTCTATCGCGTCGAACGAGCCCGCGCGGCGGATACCGGTGGCACCGGCTTGGGGCTCTCAATCGTAAAACACTTGCTGCAAGCACTCGGCGGCACAATCACCGTCACCAGCGAACCGCAACGTGGAAGCTGCTTTGAAGTTCACCTGCCAATCAAGCCTGCCTGAGCCATAATTCGCCGTAGCTCCAAGGCAATCTTCTCTACAAACTTCACCGAATCTTCACCGCTACCAGCTAGAATTTCGATCGATAACTAGCCATAAAAGACACACTTGCTGGATCGAACTTCTACCGAACTCCAGAGGGACGTGCTAAAAGATAACTTTGCACGGTCCGTTAGCTGTCGAGGAAGAAGTGAATGTCCAGGCATTTGCAGCACGATTTAGATGAAGCCTACCACCGACTACTGGCCCTGTCGGGGAATGTTGAAGAGATGATAGTGGCCTCCGTTCGTTCACTGATGGAACGACGTCGCGACTTGGCGCAGCAGGTCATCGACCGAGACACTGAAATTGACACCATTGAGGTTCACATCGAAGAGGAATGCCTCAAGATGCTGGCTCTGCACCAACCGGTTGCAACCGACCTGCGGCGGCTGACAACAATGATGAAAATCAATAACGACCTTGAACGCATGGCAGACTTGGCTTGTAACGTAGCCGAGCGCGCTTACAACTTGACCGACGTACCGGACTTTCCGATCCCTATCCTGATCGGCGAAATGGTGGAACTGACAACTGCGATGGTCCGCGATGGCTTGAACGCCTTCGTGAACCTAAACGTCGACTTGGCTTATCAAGTCATCGGACGCGATGATGGCGTCGATTCGCTGAATGTGCGCGTCATCGATCAGTTGTCAGTGATAATGCAAGATCATCCAGAGTGGGTTCCAGCCGCCCTGCACTGTTTCTCGGCGGCACGGCATTTGGAACGAATCGCAGATCATGCAACGAATGTTGCCGAAGATGTTGTTTACTTAGTTGGCGGCGTAATCGTGCGTCACCGACATTTGCCGCCTCAAACGACGGGCTGAGACTTGTGATTGCAACCTCCCAAAGCGTAGCAAACGAAACAATGGTTAAACCGCGAGTACTGATCGTAGAAGATGATCGAGCTCTCTCGGACATCCTTTTTTACAATCTCCAAAAAGAAGGCTTTAACACGTTTCGAGCCTTCGATGGTCGCGAAGCGATCGAACAAGCTCGCCTCAAAGAACCCGATATCGTCATCCTCGATGTCATGCTGCCCGGAATTGACGGTATCGAAGTCTGCCGGCAAATACGCAAGAATTCCGCAACCAGCGCAGCCGGCATCTTGATGCTGACCGCGAAGACAGAGGAAGTCGATCAGTTAGTCGGCTTCTCCGCCGGCGCGGATGACTATGTCGTCAAACCCTATAGCATGCGAGTTTTGCTCGAACGCGTGCGAGCTCTCCACCGCCGTCGCACGACCAACGAAGCTGACGAACCCAAAGACGATGTCATTGAACAATCTGGAATCCGCGTCGACATTCGCCGACACCAAGCCTTCATGCACGACATGCCGCTCGAATTAACTCGCAGCGAGTTTCGCTTGTTGCAAACCCTAATCTCTCAACCAGGCCGAGCCTTCGATCGCAGCGAATTGATTGAGAACGCACTTGGCGAAGACACACTCGTCCTTGAGCGCACCATCGACGTCCACATCCGAGCCATCCGCCGCAAACTCGGCGATCTCGCTGACCTGATCGAAACCGTCCGCGGCGTAGGCTACCGCTTCCGCGAACAAGCCGCGTAACGTTTTCGCATCGATCCCAATCGCGCAAGATCAATCGGCTTTAGACTCCTCAAGCAGGATGCTCCAATTTTGCATGGCTGTTTGATGCTGAGTCCAATCGATTCTAAAAGGCTCAGCCACTGCTACTTCGTTCTCTGGCAGTCCCAAACTAAGCGGTAGCACATGCCGATGGTCAGTGTGTGTATCAACCAACGGCATCGCTCGGTCATTCGGTAGCCGACTGAATCGCTCTTCTTCAGCTTGCCATCGCCTTGCAATTCGATGAAGCGCCACCAATCGAAACCAATGCCATGGACGTTCGACTCGCACGCTGGTTCGCACCCAGCTCCAATCGGCGAAGCGTTCTAAATCTTCGACCTGAATGAGGAAACAACGAACGCAACGACGTCGAACCACTGTCCGATCCTCACAAGTCATACAAAACAACCACAACTTACGCGCGAACGGCGACGCCGCTAAACTCCCAGCTACAAATCCCGCCGCGTCGTTCAGTAACTCAAATCCCAGCGTACCTTCGGTCGGTAGCACTGGATCATTGAGCGAAGTCTTCTCAGTCAGTTCCTTTACAAGTGTCCGCGCGGCCGGGTTGTCATACAGTTGGTTTACAGTCAGCTTTGCAACAACGTTTCGAAACACCAATTGGAAAACAGGAAGCTTTGGTTCCTTCGTACTTGTCGAACTAGTTGACGGTTCAAATTTCAAGTCTTGACCTTCGACGATCTGATCGCTTTCAACCGGCAATAGGTAATGTGCCTGGAACAGGACATCGTCCGAATCGCCTTGTTGAAAGCGTTGCAAATCACGCAGTCGGCGTCGAAACAAGAAGAACCAACTCGCCGCGAAGCCCGCGAGAAAACCAAGCCCCTTGCCGATTAATTCGGGCAGCAACCTTCGCCATTCAAGGTCGAAGAACCACGCTTGCAAATGTTCCCAACTCATTCGCTACCTACCGTTTCTCGGTCACACTCGACTATCGCCAATCAGCGGCTTTAAGTTTGTAGGCGATTACTGTTCGAACAGCAATCGATCCCACAACTGGCCGATGTTATCCCAAAGAAATTTTGAACTCGTTTCAACTGCGGAACAGGATAGTCTCTCGCGTAGCTGAGAACTCAAAGCGAGTTGCATAATAGCCCCGGCGAGTTGCTCGGAAGACTCTGGGTCGACAAGTTGCAGAGCCGTCGAAAGCGGCGGGCATTGCGTCGCTTCGGTGCATCGAGTTGCAATCGCCGGACAACCCTGGCTAAGCGCTTCCACCAAAGCCACCGGAAAACCTTCGTATCGGCTCGGCAAAACAAACATCGTCGCTCGCTGATACAAAGGCCATGGATCACTGGTCCAACCGAGCAGCTGTACCGAAGGCAAATCCTTAGCTTGCGATGCCAACGTCGCTTGCTCGGCCCCTGCCCCAGCGATTTGCAGTTGCCAACCCGGAAGCTGATGACAAATCTGACGCCAAGCATCAATCAACAAATCAAAGCCTTTTTCGTGACTCAATCGGCCAACAGCTAAGACAAGATTGTCTTCGCGCGTCCGCTTTTCAGTGCGATCTGGTGGCAAGATCGCCGCTGGTATCACACGGATTCGGTCCGCAGCCAGCAGGCGCTGCTGCATGTACTGCGCAATCTCTTCGGTCAGCACAACACAAGCGGCACAACTCGGATAAGTGCGATCCCGCCAAGCTTCCCACAAACGACCGAGTTGCTGCTTTGCAGGATTACTATGCTCAGAAATCACAACTGGCGTATTTAAACCGCGTGCCGCTTGCAATGTGACGATGTTCATCTGATCGCAAAAACTGACGATCAAATCCGGTTGAATCGTTCGCAACGCGCCCCGCAGTTTTCGCACTCGCTTGAAATTGGCGATCAGCCCCCGCAAGCGATTTTGACTCTCCGCTAGCAACCCCAGCCCATGCCGAATAACTGATGTTGGCACTTTATATTGATCGGTATCTGCTGTTGACCACGTAACCAAATGCACGTCATGCCCGGCGAGTGACCAACGCGTTGCGAGTTGACTCATTAATCGTTCTGCACCGCCACCAAACAGTGCATGAATCGTTAACGCGATTCGCATGCGACGCGGCTGAGTTGGAGTCTCATTCAACAAAATGGCATCACTGAAAACAGAGGCTCAAGAAAAGCTGAATCACCGCGAACAAAATTACCGAGAACCAGTATGATCGAACGCAGCCGACAATTGTACTTCACGACCGCGATCTTCGATTCAACCAAGCTCGCAGCGGTACCCCTACGAGCTTTGGTGCCTTCGGATGCGAGCACGCGATGAGCAACGATCGCAGCACCAACACCGGATAGCGTCGATACATCCAAACAAATCTCAACCCGTCACGAAGTCCGCCCGCGGTGGCGCGATTGAATATCAAATCGCCCAGCTCGCCGCTGCGATGCAACAACTGGTAACGATAGTAAGGCTCCAGCACTGCGCGAGGTACGCCACCGCGTTCGTATCGATGCAGCAACTCCGTAAAGTAGATCAACACCGTCTTCGCATGATGCCTGGCCCAACTGAACTGCGCGCTCGGCATCTCATAAATCACCACCGCCGGTTCAGCGACCACCCCCACGCGTTTACCAGGAAGATGTTCAGTGATGATGGCCGCATGCGGATAAGTCGATTCCACGGAACTGAAAGGCTCATCCATCGATGCAGTTGGATAGCGCTGCGCCCACATACGGCGCCGCAAAGCGATCGAATACATCGCCGTTAAGTCCGCGCAGGGTCCTTCGAACAACTGCTCAAAAGGAAACTCTCCATCAACAGCCAGCCGTCGTAATGTGCGAGCCGCGTTCGTTGTGACTCCGCCTATCGCTTGCTCAACTGCCGGCCGCTGCACCCCAGCTTCGTAGGCAACGTTGAACGCCACCAAGTCAACGTCAGGACTTTGTTGCATTCGCGCGATCACACGCTTCACGGCGCCTGTTGTCAATACATCGTCGTCGCCAATCAACCACACAAACTCGCCGCGAGCCAGTTCTGAAGCAACTTTGGTGATATTCCCAATGATGCCGATATTGGTTTCGTTACGACTCACTCGCAAGAAAGGAAACTGGCTTCGATACTTCGCGAGGATCACTTCCGTTGCATGGCCGGATGCGTTATCCGACACCACACACTCAACTTCGGTAACGCACTCAGCAACTTGCGGTAAAACACTCGCTAAACAGACATCCAACAACGCAGCGCGATTGAACGTTGGGATGCAAATCGACAGCAGCGGCGAACTAGCTTGCATGCTTATCAGCTAATTTGTTCGGCTCGTTAACAGGCACCGGTGTCATGAACGAGTGCACCGCCAACATGATCGCGCCACAAACCAGCAAACTATCCGCGATATTAAAGTTTGGCCACGTGTACTGTTCGTAACGAAACAAAATCCAATCGCGCACACCGCTTTGCCAATCGGGATGATCGGCCGGAGGATTCCACAAACCAAGACGATCGTACAAGTTGCCAAAGATCCCGCCCGTAACAAATCCCAGCGACACCACCAACCACCAACTCTTGATCGCTTGGAATTTGCCCAGCCAAATCAGGATCGCAACCGCCGCTACGATCGACAGCAGCGCGAACAACTTGCCCCAGCCAGCTCCCATGCCGAACAACGCACCTGGGTTCACCGCGGTTTCAATTCCAACATACGAATCGATTAACCACCAAGGACCCATCGCGCCCGGCAATCCGCGCCACGCAAAAACCGCCTGCTTCGTCCAAAGATCCAGCCCGGTGCCGCCGATGGCGATTGCAAAAAAAGCGACCCACCGGATCCAAGCGACACTCGACTGTTGCGGCGCGAGTCCAACGGCATCTCGGTCAGGTGAACCTGCTGATTCACTTGGCACGTTACGATTCCAACTTCGTGGCACACTTGACACAATATGCTGTATCCGGAATGACTTCCAATCGGGCTTTAGCAATGCGACTGCCGCATTCATCGCAGCCACCGTACGTTCCATTGGCGATCTTTTCAAGAGCGACTGTGATTCATTCAAGCCGGTTGCCATCGGATGCAAGCAGATTCAAAGTGAACTCTTGCTCGAAACTGTGACTGCCCACGTCGGCCGGATGAAGCGGAGCTCGATTGTCTGTGAACTCGCCATCCATACCGCCCATCGCTTCCTCCGACATCATGCTGACGTCACCGCGCAATCGATGCCGCAAAGCGATCAGCAGATTTCGAAATTTTTCCAGATCAGCCGCATTCATATCGGGCTCCAGCTCTCAATTTCGCGATTTTCGTTTCAGTCAGTCCGTCGGCACCTACGCAATTCTGAGCGGTCAATTAGCAGTCAAGACCACAAAGCTGTTAACTTAGGGAACTTAGCGGAAGGAATGGTAGGCAAAACTTAAATTAATGTCAAACTGAGAATAGTATCAGCCCGGCGTCGAGCGATAAAATCTGAGCGAAAACTCATCCGAGCGTACATAGAAGCGGCGCTCCATGCAGCCGACGGATGGTGCTAGCAACTGCAGAGCCGACTGAAAAGCCAATCCACTTCGCACGTGATTTGCATTCCATACCAAGCGAATTTGCCACATCCCGACTTCGAATTTTATAGGGTACGAATATGGCCGACGCCAAGTTGGCAGCCACCAAGGCGCATCCAATCTCCAGCGGCGTTTCGTTTCAACAGTGCATCAATCCGCTGTGCGGTTACACATTGGACGTTGGCCAAGTTAAAACGGCTTGCGATCGTTGCGGCGACTTGCTGGACGTCGTTTACGATTGGTCGCGCATCAACGTACCAAAACGCTTATCCGATTTCGAACACATGTGGACGCAGCGCCATAACCCGCTCCGCTTTAGCGGCGTGTGGCGGTTTCATGAATTGATTCAGTTCGTACCAGCTGACAAAGTGGTCACCGTCGGCGAAGGTCAAACACTGCTCCAACAAGCCAACCAAGTTGGTCAGTACGTCGGCATGAATCCCGGCCAACTCTACTTGCAGTACGAAGGCATGAATCCGTCGGGCAGCTTCAAAGACAACGGCATGTGCGCCGCGTTCACGCACGCGCGATTGACTGGTGCGAAACGAGCCGCCTGCGCTTCGACCGGTAACACATCCGCTTCCCTGGCCATGTATTGCTCCGTGACCAGTCTGATGAAAGCGGTGATCTTCATCGGCAGCGGCAAGATCTCCTTCGGCAAACTTTCGCAGGCTCTCGAGTACGGTGCGCTCACCGTTCAAATTGCAGGCGATTTCGATGATGCGATGTTACGAGTGAAGGAAGTTTCAAAAGACCTCGGCATCTATCTCGTCAACAGCATCAATCCGTTCCGCCTCGAAGGCCAGAAGTCAGTGATGTTCCGAGTGCTTGAAGCGCTCCGCTGGGAATCGCCTGACTGGATCGTTGTCCCCGGCGGCAACCTCGGCAACTCAAGCGCGTTCGGCAAAGCCTTCATCGAACTGAAACAACTCGGCTTGATCGATCGCATCCCGCGTTTAGCAGTGATCAACGCAGCCGGCGCTGACACGCTACATCAACTGTACGAACGCCGCGGCCTGCGTTGGAACGAAGGCAAAGCCGACAATGGCATCACTTGCGAATACTACAACGAACTCGATGCACGCAAAGCCAAAGCCGACACGATCGCCAGCGCCATCGAAATCAACCGTCCAGTGAACTTGAAAAAGTGCTTGCGCGCTCTCGATTTCATGGACGGCGTCGTTCGCAAAGTGACCGACCAAGAAATTCTCGACGCGAAGGCTCAAGTCGGTGCAGGCGGTATCGGTTGCGAACCCGCCAGCGCGGCCAGCGTAGCCGGCGCGAGGTTACTGCGCGAAGAAGGCGTTATCGCTCCTTCAGATCGCGTGGTCTGCATTTTGACCGGTCATCAGTTGAAAGATCCCGACGCCACAGTCGCTTATCACACCACTGACCAAGAAGAGTTCAACGAAGTGCTCGGCAGTCGCGGCGTTAGTCGCGCTTTCTTCGCCAACCGCGCCGTAGCCGTCCCCAACGAACTCGACGCCATCATCAGAGCCATCCAGTTGTATAGCTAGCCGAAGCAAGCTTCGTTAACTCGACGACATTGTCCTACTCGAACACTCGACCTAATGCTGCTCGGGCGTACTCATCGCGATAGATCTCTAGCTCATTGCGATGTCTAGCTCATTGCGATGTCTAGCTTTGGCGATGTCTAGCTCATTGCGATCGAACCAGTGTTTCTTTGCAGCACCCTTCGACTCCCCAACCCGCAAACCTCATGCTCCGGACCGCGGGCGTCCCGCCCGCCGAACCTGCTAAGTGCCATTGCAACTCACATTGCACTACAAGCGGGCGAGACGCCGCTCCAAAATCCCGACATCTCACAATTCAATGCGCTGAGAAGCCGCTAACTAACCCCAGAATCACCCGTCGACTTCCCAGCCCACAAGCCTCGTCTCCCGGACCGCGGGCGTCCCACCCGCCGAACCTGCTAAGTGCCGTTGCAACTCACCTTGCACTACAAGCGGGCGAGACGCCGCTCCAAAATCCCGACGTCTCACAATTCAATGCGCAGCGAAGCCGCTAACGAACCCCCAGAATCACCCGTCGACTTCCCAGCCCACAAGCCTCGTCTCCCGGACCGCGGGCGTCCCGCCCGCCGAACCTGCTAGGCGCCGTTGCAACTCACCTTGCACTACAAGCGGGCAAGACGCCCGCGCTCCAAAATCCCGACATCTCACAATTCAATGCGCTGACAAGCCGCTAACTAATCCCCAGAATCACCCGTCGACTTCCCAGCCCACAAGCCTCATCTCCCGGACCGCGGGCGTCCCGCCCGCCGAACCTGCTAGGCGCCGTTGCTTGCACTACAAGCGGGCAAGACGCCCGCGCTCCAAAATCCCGACATCTCACAATTCAATGCGCTGGGAAGCCGCTAACGAACCCCAGAATCCCAGCAGTACCAAGCCTAGACCTCTGGTAGAAGCTCTACATTCACCTCAGAAAACGTTGTGCGGTTGGCTCGCACTCGCTCCCAATGATGCGCTGCAGCCGACGAAACTGCCCATTGTTCACGCGTAGCCACAAGCTTTGCTGTATCTGGATTCAACTCGACATAGTCAATGGTTGATTCCAAGTGTTTAGTCGACCTCATGAACTCGTCGAAGTAATCGGGAAACCAAAAATCTCCATTGCGATCAAGTAACTGATTCGCTTTATGCGCTGCATGGGATTTCCAACTGTGCAATATCTTTGACATCGAGTGGTCGGCGCGCGGAACAAATACAATGTGAGCATGATTGGGCATCACGCACCAAGCCAACAGGTCGTAACGTGTCCCATCGAAGTGCAGAAACCCTGATTCAACAATCTTAGCCGTCCTTGGTTCCGCCAAGAGGCAGCATCCATAACCCATATCTGAATAAGCTTCGATTCGCGTGCAGAGCTTAGCTCGCAAATTCTTCTCATGCGTAACTTCAAGTTCGCGTCGCCAGCGTTCAATTACCGCTTGTGGCACACTGTCGAACAAGCGAATTGACACTGACTGAATCAAGCCTGGGAAATCACAGTGCGGCAAGTAAGCTCGCCGATGCCAGCCTCGATGAGGTGATGGTTGCGGTCGCATTCAAACCTCCACACTTGGCTACTGAAGACAGTTGATATCCACATCTTCATTATTTATGGTTTACACCACTAGTTGAACGTTATGAGTTTAGCAAATTTTGCCCTTGCAACTCACTTAGCAATGCAAGCGGGCGAGACGCCCGCGCTCCGAACTCCGGACATCTCTCAATCAGTGCGCAGAGAAGCAGCTAACGAGAACCCCTAGCCCCCCAGAATCACCCGTCGACTTCCCAACCCACAAGCCTCATCTCCCGGACCGCGGGCGTCCCGCCCGCCGAACCCGCTAACCCACTGCACGACGGCCAACCGGCCTACCAACTAAGTTAAATCAAGTTTCCAAAAACACCCTTTGCATTTCAATCAGTACCGGACGACCGCGAACCTAAATCCAGCCCCTCCAGATTTGCACTGGCCTTAAGCCAGCGGTGCGTTCCCGCCTGGGCAAATCGCTGGTTAACGCTATCTTGGACTGACCCGATATACGGGAAATCTACGGCAGCAAACACATTTGGAGCGACTAAGATGGCGGCGATTCGGTTGGCAATTCATGGTGCAGCGGGCCGAATGGGCAAGCGTCTTGTGGCTCTGGGCAGCCAAGACTCAAGCCTCAACGTTGTTGCAGCAATCGAACATGCCGCTAGCCCAACACTTGGCCAAGACGCTGGACTCTCGGCCGGAGTGACCGCGCTCGGAGTTCCGCTCACCGCGAGCTGGCCAGACGGAATCCAATCCGCCATCGACTTCTCGTCGCCCGAGGGCTGCATGGCGGCACTCAAGCATTGCACCAACTCCGGCATCCCGCTCGTCGTCGCCACAACAGGCTTAACTCCGGAACAAATCGAACAAGTCAAAGCCGCGGGTAAAAAGATTCCCGTCTGCTGGGCACCGAACATGTCGCTAGCCGTTAACCTGACCATGCGTCTTGTTCAACAAGCTGCGAAGGCGCTGAAGAACGTACCTCAAGGTGTCGATGTCGAAATCATCGAACGCCACCATCGCTACAAAGAAGATTCGCCCAGCGGCACGGCGCTCAAGTTCGGTGACCTCGTCGCTCAAGAAATGGGATTAACCGAACACGTTCACGGTCGCGAAGGTCAATGCGGCGCGCGAACCAAGAATGAAATCGGCTACCACGCTGTTCGAACCGGCGACGACCCCGGCCAGCACACGATCATCTTCGGCATGCTCGGTGAGACCATCGAACTGCGAGTCGCGGCATCGAATCGCGACTGCTACGCTCAAGGCGCGCTGGCCGCAGCCAAGTTTTTAGTTGGCAAACCGGTCGGAGTGTATTCCATGTTCGACGTTCTCGGCCTTGATTGATAGACGGAATCACTATGGCCAAGTGCGACGAAGGTTATCTGTGTGAAGTCTGCGGTGAGGACGTCGCCAACCTGAGCGACAGCGCGCTGTACTTACAGTACGTCATCGGCTGGATCGATCCAGAGACGTTACACACACGCCGCGAATCGCACCTGCGATGCCAACCCAACCTCGCTCAATTCATCGACGATCCGCAGTTCGATCCACCCGTCGTCATCGAAGGCCCCTTTGATCGCCGCCAAATGGATCCGGCCTTCGCAGCCGATCGAGCTGCATTGATCACTCGCGGATACCACCGCCTGCTAGAGCTGCAAACAAAGCGCCGCGATCTAACCGTTATAGACTACCCACTGCCCGAAGCCCAAGCCAAATGGCGCTGAAAGATTGCTAACGTTCCACTCTCTCGATCGTATAACCTAGCTTCTTAAACTCTTCGAACTGCTCAGAATCGAATTGATCGGACCAAGTGACAATTCGAACACGCGTCGGAACGAATCCCGACAGAGTGTTTGGCTCTATCGGGATGTTGCGGATATCCAACAGACGCAGCGAAGGGAACTTACGCAAACGCCAAAACCAGAAATCAGTCGCGGCAATTCGGTTCAGCTTTACATAACGAACCGAGTTTATAGTCGGTAGATTATCGAAGTTCCTCGCAAGATTGTGCGGCCCAAAGTCGATGCCGACGAGTTCCCCACCCGAGTACTCAACAATTCCCCCGTCTGCCTTGATTTTTGCAATCTGCGAATCGAGACGTCTCTTAGCAATCGTCCACCCCATAGCATTAACAAATGCGGTAACGGCAACTAACACGCCAACAGCAACCCGAAATCGGGCGCGGTCTTTCTTCGCAGATTGTCCTTGACTGTCGAACCCACGGCTAGATTCGACCACATCAACATCCGCAGCAAAGTCCACGACAATTGGTGTACTAGCGCTCGGCATTTCTTCAACAATAGTCTTTGTATTTGCCGACAGCTGATCCGAAGCCCCTGCACTTGCATAGCAGATCAATCTAAAGCCTGTCGCGCGAAGGACGTGCAACCCGGCCAGTGCGACCAGGCTCGCAATAGCCGTGGTGCCAATCAACCAACTCAAGAGTTGCGGGGGAATCCTTCCGTTACTCATGATGGCGACAATGAATATGCAAACGAAAGTCCATGCGAATACATATCCACCCGAAGCAAACCAAGCCATCACAACATCATCTTTGCGAAAGAACCAAAAGACGATTGGCAGAACGATTAGCAGACTGAGGATGGTTCCGGGAACGGCTCCAGTAAAATACCAACCCGAAGGTCTGATAAACGTCTCGTCGCTATGCCCAGTTGTAAAGTTGGCGGCAACAAACAGCGTTACCACGGCGGATGGCACCAAAATTAGATCTTCTATCGAAAGACGTGAACGGGTAGGAGCAGCAGTCGAACCACTCGCCAATCGCCATCCAAACCACCAACGCACTATCAACAAAGGCAGGCTGGCAATAAGGCACATCGCTGGCAAGCTAAACAGAAGTGGTAAAAATGCCATTGGAACCGTGGCCATCCGAATTCCCTCTGGCAAAGTGCATGCGACAATGATTCCCAGTATTCCCACGCCGCTGAGCAACACGCCTTCTAACCAGTTCTCGCCCATGAAGCTCCCGGCAGTTAAGACGAAAACGACATGACCAACAACCAGACCAATCGTGATTAAAGCAATCGGTTCAGAAGCAGTCAGACGCATCATCAAAATCAGCATGAATTCCAACAGCAGCAATCCGCAGTAATAGGCGATCACCCCACTGCTTCCCCACTGGATCGAAACCGGCGCCGCGGCAACTCTAGCTTCAGAACTTTCGGTTACCGTTGAATATGGCTCGTCAGTTGAGGTTTCATCGTTCGACAGCATCGAGACAGCCTCTTGAATTCGGATAATCGCGATGTCCGTTGCGGGCTTTTACTCTTTCCTAAGTGTGGGCTATGTCATCCGTGGTCAGACTAGCTAAACCGACCTCGTCCGCAGACGAAACTCATTTATCACTCTTCGCCAAGTGCTTATCAAACCAATCGACCATCCCCTTCACCATCCGCTGGTTCCCTTCTGCATTGAAGCCATGCGCGGCGCCTTCGATCGTGATCAATTCAACTGGCACTTGGGCTTCTTCAAACGCGACAGCAATCTTCTCGCTATGCCAGATTGGAACCAGTTCATCCTTGTCGCCGTGCACCAACAACGTCGGTGCATCGTCAGCCGTAACATGCATCAACGGCGAGTAATCGTTGGCCTTAGCTGGATCGAACTTCAGAGCCGGAAACTGCTCGCGTCGCGGACTATCTAACGCCACGTAAGGTCCAAGATCCGTCGGCGGAAAGACTGCAACAACAGCAGCCACGCGCGGCGCATCGCTCCCCTTTTTTTCGTTGGTCATCGTTCCGAGCAGCAACGATAAATGCCCACCCGCGCTAAACCCGAACACACCGAGCTTAGCTGAATCGACTTCATAGTCCGCCGCATGCGAATGAATGAACTTGAGCGCGCTGCGCACGTCGACCGCAATCTCAGGAATCACATACCGAGGACTGCTGCCGTGCCGCACAGCGAACACCGTGTAACCAGCTTCTAACAACGGCTGAACCATCGGTTGTAACTTCGTGGGCTCCGACCACTGCGATACCCAACCGCCACTGACCATAAACAGCAAACCCAACCCGTTCGCTTTTTCCTTAGGCTTGAAAATATCAAACGTCAGCGCCATTCCATCTTTGTGCCCGTAGACAACATCCGGCGTAATCGTGACCGGAACTTGCGCACGCACTTGCTGCGCGAGCCCCAGCGACATCAAACACAAGACGCAATTCAAAATTCGCTGACGCATAACAAACCTCTCAGCTCGGGATCAGTGCCTTGGCCATGCAGAATCGCAGAGCATCATCGCTACTTCGACTTGCAATGCTTCCCAACCTGCTCTTTCATGAACGCTAAACCATCTTTAGCCAGTTTCAATTCATCTTCGAACATACGCCGCCAAATCTTTGTCGCCGCAGCCAACTCGGGCAACGACAGACCAAAAGCTTCGATGACCAACCATCCGTTGTAACCGATCTCGCCAATCGCTTCAAAGTTTTTCTTCCAGCGAATGTTGCCAGCACCCGGTGTGCTGCGATCATTCTCGCTGATATGAATGTGACAAAGCATGTCCTTGATACCGTGCAGCGTCTTGCCGATATTCTTCTCTTCAATGTTGCTGTGAAAAGTGTCGTACATGATGCGACACGAGGGATGATCCACTTCGCGAGCGAACTTAGCCGAATCGGCGTGCGCATTCAAAAAGTAACATTCGAATCGATTGAGTGCTTCCACACCCAGCATCACGTTCACACTACCTGCATGCTCCGCCACTTGCCGCATGCTCTCCACGCCCCATTTCCACTCATCCTTCGTTGGACCAGCTCCCGAAAAGTGGCCGATGGCCGAATGGTAAGGACCGACCAATGTCTGAGCACCCACCGCCGCACAACAATCAAGCGTCTTCTTATTCAGATCCACGCCTTTCGCGCGGACCGCCTTATCTGCACTGATCGGATTGTCTTCCAAGTTGCGAACCGTCACCGCAGTTCGCTGCAGTCCCAGATCGTCCAGCTTCTTACTCCAAGCGGCATAGTCGAGATCAAGGTTAAACATCGGCAACTCAACGCCGTCAAAGCCGAACGACTTCAGCTTCTCAAGAATCGGCAGCATGCTGTCGTTGATCTCGCCGCCCCAAAGCAACAGGTTCATACCAAACTTCATTTCGATCTCCTACTCACAAGTTGTTGATTAATTCGCGGGTTGTGTGCGGTCGGGTTCCGTCAATAAGTCTTGCGCTGCGGCTCGCACCTGCAGCCTCGCTTCGGCCAGCCATGATACTACGGATTCGGGCAGCGGCGGCAATCCAACACGCCGCATGACGTGATTCAACCGCGTCCACAATCCCGCATCCGTCGCATAGTCAGCCAAGAATCGCTCTTGAACAAATCTCGGTACCAGCATTGGAAGCGCATCGAACGGCTTGGTGCAAATGCGGTTCGCAGCCGCTTGAACCAACTCCAAGTCGATCGCCTGAAAGCCCTCGTAGTACCGCATAAGATAGTCGGGACGATCGTCGTTGAGTACTGCGTCGAGCAGCAGTTCGACCGCAATGTGTCCAACAAAACCCGCTTGATGACCGCTATCCTCAACCAGCAACCCGCGCAGTTCCACAGCGAATCGCGTGCTCAGCCTGGCAAAGGGCTCCGTTTGATGAAACCAGCGATCGTCGTGATGATGCTGCATAACTCCACGCGCCATCGATACAACGCGCGGATCCGCATCGTCCAGAATCCGCTCAGCCGCCTGACTGCGAGCCCGATTGCGCCGATCGACAACGCTCATCCAGTCTGGCAGCGCGGTACCAACGACAAAGTACGGATCGTGCAGATACTTGTAAGCGTGCGAGAGGTAATTCACGAACCGCAGCCTCTAAAGTTACCGAGCGTCAAACGCGAACGCTCCACAATCCCGCTCACGTAAATCTCGCTCACGTCAATCGCGACGCAGCGAGCCACACACCAAACAGGTTACTCGATCACATACTTCTCGCGATTCACTTCGACCACATCCCCCGCAACTAATTTCTTGCGTCGTCGCGTTTCAACTTGCCCGTTAAGCTTCACTTCGCCATTCTGAATCATCATCTTCGCTTGCCCACCCGTTTCCGAGATGCCGCGTGATTTCAAGTAATGATCCAATCGCAGCACATCTGGCTGCGACGCGAATTGCACTTCATCAGGTCCTGACTCAGCCGCCATAACTACACTTCTGACTAATTTGAAACTCGATTTTACAACGCAAAGCCTCGATTGGCTTGACTCGCTCAAAACCGCGAGACCGCCAGCAATTCTAGATTGAAAAGCGTCCTCGACACCCCGCAGCTTCGAAACGAAGCCAGAAAAAACCGCAATCGACAGTAGGTAGGGGTTGCCATCCCCAGCGGAACGTATAAATTCCACTCCATCGGCTCCTAAACCAGCCATCCCGCCCGCCCCTGTAGCTCAGTTGGTAGAGCAGGTGACTCTTAATCACCGGGTCCAAGGTTCGAGTCCTTGCGGGGGCACTCAAGAAAAATAAGGGTTTTTTGAAGTTTCAACTCCACCCCTCGGGTGAGCGGTTACAACGGTTATTACAACAGCCGTTTTGTAAGCTAAAGTTGAACATGGAAAAAACACTTTCTAAGCCGTCGCCGGATTACCCTCTCACGCCACATTCGCAGGGCTATTACTGCAAGCGAATTATTGGCAAGCTTCACTACTTTGGAACCCGTTGGGGCAACGCTGTGAAGCATTTTTCAGAGGTTTTTCCTGCGAGTGCGGGCCAAAGGCCCAGCGGTTTGCATAGCCTGGGCCATCGGCCCAGGTTTTTGATTCCTTAATGTTTTTCAGAGGCCCAAAGGGCCGGCCGTTTATC
>JBGSOM010000041.1:0-4253 GCA_041739135.1 Pirellulaceae bacterium | reverse complement strand
ACAGCATCGCGGGCTCTGCAGCGTCGACACAGCCGGAATCCGCAACCCATTTCCGCTGCAGTGCTTCCATGTGCTCGATGCGATGCGCGAGCACTTCTTTGAAAGGCCAGTTCACGTAAGCGGGAATTTGAGGAATGCTCTCGTAAGCCATCTTCGCTTGCCGCAGTTTTCCTTGCTTGACCAAGGCATCGCCCAAGCCCAACATTGTGCCTTCGACATTGTGCGGCGCGATGTTCGTGTTGTAACACACCGTTTCCGTTTTCGATCGCTTAGCGAGGATCGACAAACCGATCGGTCCGATTTTCGGAAACGACCTCGGAACGCGAATGCCCGCACAGGAATCGAGCGTTGCAAAGTAAGCTTCCACTGCGTCTTCGTACGCAGGGTGATCGGGAGGCAACATCGCTGTCAGCACCCATCCCTCAACAAAACCATGAAACTGAGGATAAATTTCAGTGTTTCGCTGCAGTTCACAGTTGGCTTGCTGCTTCATGGCGGTATCGCACTGCATCGCTCCTAACTGGTAACGTGCAGAACTGATGAAGCCGGGTGTTAGTCGATTGCAAGGCTCGCGTCGACCAGCTTCTTCAACGTACGCCAAACTTTGTTGCGCTAGACCGACGAGCTGCTGCGAAGGGATGCAGGCTCGATTGTGCTCGACAACTTTCCAGAAACTGCACAGCCCGGTTAGCTCGATCAAATGCGTGTCGGCTGGATCAGCGGCGGACGCCTGCGTAAGCAAACTGAGCGCTTGATCGGAACTCGCGTAGTCGGCTGATTTGAAAGCGGTCCAAAAAACCTGAGCCGCCTGTCGTGACTGTTCGTTGTTGAATTGATGTGCCGGTTTGACGTAGCAGACGGGTGTACGCTTTGAGATCGACGTACAGCTTGCAAAGCACAGAAACAATCCAACCAAAGCGAATGGGATCGCTCGCAACATTTTTGCAGACCTTCCTTGGTGAATTTCTAACGACCATTCCGTAGTCGAAAGTTGTATCGACACCATTTCGAGATGCTGCCAATTGCCATCGAAAAAGTCCACGTGTAGCAGCTGGCCCGCGCGGAAGGTGGTACCTCCCACAGGATTCATGCAGTCAAGATCGATACAACCGTCACGCTCTGCAGAATGGCGTGATCGCTAATTGCTCTCCCAAAGGTCGGTGGGGATGTCTGTAGGCCAATCACCGCTGAGCACGACATTTCGAATCCGAACAGAATCTTTAGATGGATCGCAAAAAAATCCGAACTGAACCGGACCTTTCTCTTCAATCTGTCGGCGATAAACATCGGTCCCGCCAATCGCGAGTACTAACTTGCCACCTTCCAATCGAATTGCAGCGCGAGTCCAAGCTTGGTCTTCGAGAACAACGGGAGCAAGCACTTCGGCATTGGGATCATCTGCTTGATTGCTTACGGTGATATCGGAGGTCCTCAGATCCATCGGAGTTACGATCCAGTGCAACTTGACTTTTCCGTTGCGAATTAAGTAAGCCATCTTGCCAATGACCGGTGCGGCGTTGTTTGACTTCGTAACGTGGAAAAATTCAAACTCAACCTTCTCGCCCTCGCAAAGCGGTCGCGCATAACCCAGCATGCTCTGCCGAGTGACGATATCAGTATCCGTATCGCTATCAGCATCGTGAGAGTGTGCGTGATCTGCATCATCATTCGTGACTTTGTTCGCGTTGTCCCTCGCAGCAGAAGGATTGCCGGCCCGCAACTCGTTCTCAATGTAAGTCCACTTTGTCGGAGTTGGTTCGTCTTCGGCGAACTCAACATCAATCGGTTCGATAGTTACTTTGGAGCTAGTGCCAACGTTCAGCGAGGCTTTCAAAGCGGGCACGGCATGACCCAACCACTGGGCGCTCCAACCCGTTAGCGACTCATCCAGCAAGTCGACTTCGCGCGGGATCGCCACCGGTGCCGAGACTTGAATATCTGAAAACTCGCACTCGTTCGCGAGGTAGTTATTGAAGCCTAGAAATGGAACTGAAGTAGCCGATTGCTGCTCTACGTTCACCTTTTCACCATTCAAAGTGATCGCAACCGAGTTCTCGCCGAACGTGGCTTCGAGCTTTAGTGGGTTTTCTTCGCTCAATTCGCCAATATTGATTTGACCGATACTGCGACCACCTGGCGCGGAGGCGAAATAGTCGCCCGACTGACCGCTCGCCAGAGCAATGCCACCACTGAACACACCTCCCGTCTTCTTATCCTTCACCGACGATTTAAACTCGATCTTTGAATCATTCGGCAGCGGATATCGGAAAAGCAGATGGCTGGACCACGCTCCGCCCACAAACTGAAAGTCATGTTCGGCGTTAATGACCCACTGCGGGTTCGCTTCAAACCCCGCTTGCCAATTGTACGTTTCCGAAGTCGCAATCCAGTGCTTGAGCTTGTCAGCCGGAGTGAAAGACTTGTCGCTCTTGAGTAGTTTTTGAATGCGCAATTGCCTTGCTTCTGGACTTTGTGTGGCTTTACTAAACTTCGCTTCAAAAGCGGTTAGAAGTTCCTCGCTAGCCGAATTGTTGCCGATGCGATGCAGCACCAATTCCGATGCAACTGCGGCAGGAAGTGTCTTCCACCAAGAAATGTATTCTTCGTCGCTCTTGAAAGTGCTCAGGCTAGTAAGCTCTTGATCAACAGGTTTACCACGTTTCTCGTTTCGGAGGCACAACCAGACCGCGAGGAACTTTCGCACGTCCTCATTTTCCGTCGCGTTAGCAAACAGTTCCTGAACGATCGCCTGCTCGCTTTTGTCAGCGTCCGCCAAGTTGAGCAAAGCGTCGAGCGCGCTGATGCACTGCGAGCTTTCATATGGCATCAAAATTTGAAGTTTGTCAGTCGTTTCCTCTGCAACGAAGAACTTGGGAATCGTCGTGGCAGCAGGACGCTTCGAAAAACTAAATTGCGAAATTTTTACCAGCGGGAGTTTCAACAGTACGTTGCGCAGCGGCTTCATGCGTTGATCCGGCGGTAGCTCCGCAATGCTCAACAAGGTGGAGGCGTCGAGCATACTGTTGGGATTGTTCTCGCTCATTTCCGTAGCAAGTCGCGATGCAATTTCCGTCACGAGCCGCGGTTTCTTTTGCTTTCGACATTCCACAAGTAAACTCTGATAGAAAGCATTCTGCAGGTATCGCGCGGACTCTTGATCAAAGTTGGGTAACTGCTGAATTGCTTCACTAACGATCGCTATCTGTTTTTCGATTGCCTCCTCGTCATCCTCCACGACGCAGCGTTGCAGCTCTTGCATAAACGCAGCGCGAATACCGTTATGGCCAAAATGTTGCTTGACGAGTTGAGATAGCAATTCGCCGCGTTTATCCAGCGGGATGTCTGTGGCGATAGGCGGACTCGAAGAGAGATCGGCTGTCTTGCGAGTCATCGCACTGTAGAGTGCCATCACCGATTCCCTGGGCACTTGGCTTTCAACAACCTTCGTTGCTGCAGCTACCGCTTCATCGGGTTTTCCTAAGCATCGTTTCGCATAAGCCATCAAGATCGCAGCGTCGACATTTGTGGTTGGTACAGCAACATACTTTTCCAGTCGTTCGACTAAACTCGGCAGCGTCTTCATTTCGCTGGCCACGTCCACCAGATCGAATGCTAGGACTCGCGTTGGTTTCGGCGCTTCAAAAGTAAATTCATAACTATACGTGTTTGCGTTTGGCACGATTTCGTTGGCCATCAATCGTAATGAACCGGGACGCTCGGCGGGAAGCAAGACGTCCTCCAATGTTGTTGCAATGCTCTCAGTCGGAACATTCTTCGATTTCCACTTGTCGAAAACTTCAAAAACTTGAGCAGCGATCCATGTCGCGTTTTGCGTCGATGCATTCGGTTGGGCGTTAACTTGCCGAAACATAGCGTTTGCACTTTGGCCGCCTAACAAACTGCTCTCGATCTGTGGTTTGACAAGGGGTTGTTCGTTCGCGCACGCCCGCTTTACCGCTTCCATGGACAAGTCGAACAACTCCGCATCCGCAGCGGCTTTAGCAAGGTCGAACGTTAGTTCCAGAGTCGCAGCTTGATCACCACCAGCGACGACGTTCTGCAGTTTTTGAACTTCGTTTTTTGGAGACAATTGATCGAGCATTGCTGTTAGCGTTACTTCTGCTTTCCCTTTCTCGCCGGAAGCCAATTGCAATCGAGCCACCTGCAGCGACATGCGTTTAGCTGCAACGCCGTCCTTACCTTCAGCAGCCATTGCCAGCGACGCCAACTGCTCTGCTTCAGCGTTTTCGCCG
>JBGSOM010000257.1:0-6632 GCA_041739135.1 Pirellulaceae bacterium | reverse complement strand
GCGATCCCGGCGCAAGGCATGACCGTCGATGAACTCAAACGCGAAGTCAACTTGCGTTACGAACGAATCGTCTCGGGGCTTGAAATCGAACCTGGAATCAACGCTGAGGCTCAGCATTTCGTCTACATCACGGGCGAAGTTACTTTACCGAACCGCTATCAATTGATCGGCCCAACTTCAGTCACTCAAGCGATCGCGCTCGCTGGTGGCCATCGGCTGGGAGCAAACTTGCGACACATTGTGATCTTCCGCTATGCAGAAGATTGGCGAGTTACGACGACTTGTCTCGACTTGCGAGGCGCTATTCTGGGCAAAGATCCCACGCCTGCTGACAACATTTGGCTGCGCGACAGCGACACAGTGATCGTTCCGCAATCCGGCATCAAATCGATGAACAACTTCGTGCGTCAAGTATTCACCGAAGGTATCTACGGCGTGTTCCCGTTCAGCTACAGCATCTCCAGGTTTGAGGGCGGATCGGTTAGTGCGAACTAGTAGAACGAACTAGTAGTGCGAGTTAGACGGTTCTGGGTCACGGGTGCCACAGGTGCCACGCTTAGCGAATAGCTTCGATTTTGGGTGGCACGCCCTGAGTCTTCGAAGGGCGTGGGCAGTGCGAGAACTTGGCGTCGAGATTTATGATCCCACCAACGCAGGATCGCTCTGCAAACGTGCTTCATTGCTTCAACACGCCCTTCGCAAAGCCTCAGAGCGTGCCACCCAGCCACAGAGCGTGCTTCAGAGCGTGTCACCTGGAACAGATTGAGGCTTTTGCAGAGTTCTGTCGAATTTGGATTGAGCGCCCCAACAGAGCGGCGTTTTGGCTATCATAGGGTCCCCCCAAAGCCACTCGCCAAACGGAAGGATGAACGATCATGAGCCAAGCGACTAGTACACCTGTAACCAGCACTTCTTGGTGGCGCTACATGGAGCCCTATCATTGGTTCGTGTTTGCGATGGCCGCGCTGGCTTGGTTGTTTGATTGTTTCGATCAGCAGATTTTTATTCTGTTCCGCGATAGCGCTTTGAAGACATTGTCATTGCCCGAAGGCGCTGATGTCAAAGCTTACGGCGGATACGCCACGTCGATTTTCGTTGCGGGTTGGGCAACGGGTGGTTTGATCTTCGGCTCGGTTGGTGATCGCATTGGTCGCGCGAAAACGTTGACGATCACTGTGTTGCTGTACTCGCTGTTCACAGGCCTGTCGGCTCTATCGACATCGTGGATTGACTTTGCGATTTACCGCTTCATCACGGGACTTGGTGTCGGTGGCGTGTTTGGACTCGCCGTAGCGCTCATCGCGGACACGCTGCCTGATACGGCGCGACCTGGTGCGCTTGGAATGCTGCAAGCGCTTTCTGCGGTGGGCAATATTTCGGCCGGTTTGGTCAGTATGTGGATGGGAAGCCTGATTACGTCGTACGCATCAGTTCCAGAAGACTCGTTTCGAATCAGCTCCGAGAACGCCTGGCGGCTAGCGTTCTTGTTGGGTGCGATTCCCGCTTTCTTATGCGTGTTCATTCAGTTGCGATTGAAAGAGCCCGAGAAGTGGGTAAAGGCTCGTGAGGAAGGTCGGCTGACCGGTGTGAAGTTTGGATCCTACACTTCATTGCTAGGTGCAGGACGATGGCGCAAGCCCGCTTTGCTAGGCATGTTACTGTGCATCACGGGTGTGATCGGATTGTGGGGTATCGGATTTTTTGCGCCCGAGTTAGTGGGCGATGTGATCAACACTTCGCTGCGCGCGAAAGGCGTCGGTGAGACTGAGATCGCCAGTCAAGCGACTTATTACAAAGGCTTGAATAGCATCGTTCAAAATGCGGGCGCATTCTTGGGAATGATTGCGTTCTCGTACGTCGCGCAGTGGATTGGTCGCAAGCCAGCTTTTGTGATCGCGTTTATCGGCGCGTTTGTGTCGACCAATCTTTACTTCAACATGTTCAAGGGCGTTGACCAACTTTGGATGAGTGCTCTGATGGGCTTCTTCCAGTTGGCTTTGTTTGCGGGCTTTGCAATTTACTTGCCCGAGTTGTTTCCAACGCGTTTGCGGAGCACGGGCACGAGCTTCTGTTACAACGTGGGGCGATTCCTTGCCGCAACAGGACCTTTCACGTTGGGATTGCTGTCGAAATACCTCGGCGACTCTGCGGTTGCCAGGTTGCCTGAAGCGGCTGACGCAGCGGAGAAGGCGGCGGCGAAGTTGGGGGCGTTCCGCGAAGCGACGAGCTGGGTCAGTATCGTGTTCTTGTTAGGCCTAGTGGTCGTGTTCTTCCTGCCTGAGACCAAGGGCAGAGCGATGCCTGAAGACTAGCTGCTTTGGCGGTTCGGGTTCCGCATGGAGGGAAAGCAACTAGCTAAGGGGTTTGGGCCACTAGACTTGGCTGCGAGATTTGGCTGCCAAAATCGTAGCCTTTTGCCTGACTTTACCATTAGAGACGCTAATAATACGCAGCTCTTACCCAGTAATCCAACTTAACTGGACAAAATTTTGGCTGTGACAACAAAGCACTATTTGGCGAGTTTGGTAAAGGCGGATACAATGCGGCCAGTTTGGATGACGTGGAAGTAATAGCAAACGTTTGCTTTCCGCAGTGCGGTGGGCGAAATAGTCGACGAACTGGATGCTAAAGGCGTTTGAGTTGGTCGAGCTGGCGGTTAAAGGCGGTTTGTACAACTTTCCTGAAATCGGCGGAATTAGACCGCGTCAGTCTGTTAGCAAAAGTATATTTCCTGATGAGCCTTAGGGCTTTCCAGGCGATCTGCTTGAGCTCTTAAAGCCATAGAACACTCAACAGGAGCAACCGAGTGCAAGTCAACGTATCTGCGCGTCACGGATCGATCAGCGCCCAGGACCAACAAATTATCCGCGAAAAAGCAGAAAAGGTACGCCGTCTGTTTGATCGCGTGAATGCGGTTGCAGTAACGGTCGATTTCCAGCATCCTGACAACCCGAATGTGGAAATCAATGTGACCGCCGAACACGCACCGGAGTTTGTCGCTTCCACGGCCTCCTCCACTGTTGTCAGCGCATTTGATATGACGATCTCAAAGATCGAACAGCAATTGCGGAAGCACAAAGAAAAGACCACCGAGCACAAGTCTGCCGGCATCAAGCACATACCTCTCGCGGATACCGATGAGTAGGCGAGAGTTTGGAAAGGGTACTACTAGATGAAGTTTTCAGATTTTGTGAGTGGCAAGGCAATTCGCGCCGATCTACGCTCGACCGACAAAGTCAGCGTGATCAACGAATTAGTCGAGTCGCTGTTGAGCGCTGGTGAAATTGGCGCTAGTGATAAAGAAGACATTGTTAAAGCGATTTTGAAACGTGAGGAACTTGGTAGCACCGGAATTGGTCGTGGCATCGCGGTGCCGCACACCAAGCATCCGAGTGTGAACAAGTTGATTGGCACCGTGGGTGTCAGCACCAACGGCGTGGAGTTCGAGAGCTTGGATGGTGAAAAGGTGCAATTGTTCTTTTTGCTCGTTTCACCTCCTGATCGTCCCGGCGATCACTTGCGAGCGCTCGAGAACATTTCGCGTCAGTTGCGTGATGAGACATTCTGTCGATTTCTAAAGCAAAGTAAGACGTCAGACGACATTCTTCAATTGCTGAACGAAGCAGACAGCAGTCAGTTCGGTTCCTAACGCGGAAGTTCGTATTGTTGCGTTCACTTTGAGGGCGGTATTAGCAGCTAACCGAGGGTTTTTCAGAATTTCGCAGTCAGAAGATGGAATGTCAGCCACAGTGCACAGGACTGTAATTGTCAGCAACGAGCAGGGTTTGCACATGCGACCTGCCGATTTGCTGGTACGCGCTGCAGCCCGTTTTCAATGCCAAATCGAAATTGAGAAGGACGGCCATTCAGTCGATTGCAGGAGCATCATGGGCATTCTAACCCTTGGTGCTGTGCAGGGCGTGTCGCTGAAGTTAAGTGCAACGGGTGCAGATGCTGAAGAAGCGTTGAAGTGTATCGCCGAGCTGTTCGCGACCGGATTCAATGAGTCGGATACAGAGGTTGCTTAGCTTCCGCCGAATGGCTGAGGTTGCGAGCAGAAATGTTGCTGAGCAAGCGCGCCGCGTTTGAACTTGGCAAGTTTGCGTGTTGGCATTGTCTTAATCGACGCGGCCGATACCGCAAGTCATCCTTTTAAATCAACACAAGACATTATGTACTTAACTCCTGTCCCAAGTATGGCTCACCGCCGACCGTCGTGCACAGCGCGACGAGGCATGATCGCGCACTTGAAGACGATGGAGTTGACAGTAGCCCCCCTATGCTTGAACTGCAAGGCATCGCGGTCTCGCCAGGAGTTGCCATCGGAAAGGTTTTGATCCTTGACCAAGAAGGTTATCGGATCACTCGCTCTCAGATAGATTCCTCAGACCGAAATAATGAAGCACAACGGTTGCGCCAAGCGATCGACGAAGCTTCGTCGCGCCTGGATGAGCATCGTCAACGGTCGGCGGAGAAACTGGGCAAGAAAGTTGGCGCTATCTTTTCCGCGCACCAACAAATGCTGCTCGATCCAAGCCTGCACGCGGAATGGCAGCGGTTGATCGATCAAGAATGCTACAGCGCCGAATACGCTATCTCCTCCGTTTTGAATCGCTATGCTCAAGCGTTCCGAAACATGGGTTCGGACATGATGAGCGAACGTGCCAAGGACATTCGCGATGTCGAGCGCACTCTGCTCGAGGCACTCGGCGGACAACCAACACAAGCTAGCGGTGGTGACGGTCAATCAGTTCTCGCCAGTCACGATCTCACACCGAGTGAGACTGCCAAACTGGATCGCGAAAAAATTCTAGGCTTTTGCACTGAAGTCGGTGGTCCCGGCGGTCACACCGCGATTGTTGCCCGCGGCTTGGAAATTCCCGCGGTCGTCGGCTTGGGTGCGTTTCTGCATCGCATTGCGAATGCCGCCGAAGTGATTGTCGATGGCTACCGCGGTCGAGTCATTTTACAGCCAAGCGAAGAGGTGCTTGCGCGCTATCGCGAGCGAATCGAAGTTCGCGCGACGCGCACAACCAAACTGCGTGAGCTCCGCGATCTTCCCGCGCAAACGCTCGACGGAACGAACGTCAAGCTAATGGCCAACATCGAATTTCCTTACGAAGTCGAAGCCTGCTTAGCTCGCGGCGCGGAAGGTGTGGGACTTTATCGCACGGAGTTCTTGTATCTCGGGTCGGTGAAAGAGCCGACTGAGGAACAGCACTTCGATGCTTATCACGAAGTTGTCAGCGCGATGGGTGGCAAGCCGGTTGTGATGCGAACGCTCGACCTTGGCGCGGACAAAATGGGGCAAGCTCCGCAATCGGATCGCGAGAACAATCCGTTTCTCGGTTTGCGCAGCATTCGATTATCGCTCCGCAATCCGCACATGTTTCGAACTCAGTTGCGTGCGATGTTGCGAGCCGGTTCGGCAGGCGATCTGCGGATCATGTTCCCCATGATTACGACTTTGCATGAGCTGCGGACCGCGCGAATGGTACTGCGCCAAGTGATCGATGACCTGCAAGAGGAAGGAATCGCGGTTCCGGCGCAGGTCTCAGTTGGAATGATGGTTGAAGTGCCTGCGGCGGTCTTGATGCTCGACCACCTCCTGCCCGAAGTTGACTTCATCAGCATTGGCACAAACGATTTGATCCAATACACGTTGGCCGTGGATCGCACCAACGAATATGTGGCTGATCTCTACACAGGGCTCGACCCCGCCGTACTGCGACTGATCAAGCAATCCGTCGACCTGGCTGCAAAGTATGGAGTGGATGTGAGTGTCTGTGGCGAAATGAGTTCGACGCCGTTGTGTGCGCTGTTGTTAGTTGGCTTTGGCGTGCGAACGTTATCGGCTCCTCCGTCTGCATTGCCGTTAGTGAAGCAAGCACTTCGCAACGTTACGCTTGCGGACTGTGAAGCGATGGCTTGTCGCGCGCTGACGTTTGGAACAGCACGCGAAGTCGATGCGTACTTGCAAGTGCGGTTTGCACAGTTGTTACCTGAGATGGCAATAGGAGCTTAGGGGCAATGAGCAAGACACGATTGCGAATTCGATTTACCAAGACGGACGATTTGCGCTGGATCAGTCATCGCGATTTAGCGAGGGTGTGGGAGCGTCTGCTGCGCCGAGCGGGGTTGCAGTTGGCGTTCAGTGAAGGGTTCAATCCAAAGCCTCGAATCAGTTTTCCGACTGCTTTGGCGCTTGGTATTGAAGCTCTGGATGAAGTTGTTGAATTAGAGATTGTAGGTGAGTTCGACTTGGCGACGATCGAAGCGAGTGTGCTTGAGCAGTTGCCGGTCGGTATGAAGTTGTTGGAAATGCGGCCGCTCGAAGCGGGGCTTGGCAAAGCTCGCTTCATCGCAGCTACGTATCGTGCTGAGTTGCCACCGGAATTGGTGGAAGCCACGACCCTAGCGGCTGAAGAATTAAAGACGCGTGAAACGATCGAGATCGAGCGCGATCAGAAAACGATCGTTTGTAGCACGCAGGATCCGCATTTCGATGTGCGGGTCGAAGCTGGTTATTTGGTTTTTTCACTGCCCGCGATCGCGCAGGGCTCAATCCGGCCTTTGGAATTGTTGACGTGTTTGGGGCTTTCTAAATTGCTTGAAGACGGGACGCTACTGCA
>JBGSOM010000246.1:0-23454 GCA_041739135.1 Pirellulaceae bacterium | reverse complement strand
AACAGCGCCGCAGCGAGTACGCGTCGCGCTTCGAGTTGTTCAAGCCGCATCTGTCGCACTTTGCGGCGAGAGCGACTTCGAATTCTGGACAACAGAAGCGGTAAAGCGTTGTGTTTCATCAGATTTCACGCAGAGAAAGAGCGCGGAGCAGCGTTGATGCAGTGATCCAGCGCCTAGGTGGATGTTGTCTTCGTTACCGACACAGTCGCACGATCTTGCGCACTAATTTCGGAAAACTGAAAACTTTTCTAAAGTCGAGAAACTCCACCGCATGGCGAGGGTGGCGGCGATCACATGCTGAACTGCGAGGCCCGCAAATCTTTCAGCTATAATGTGCCGACATCAGCGAAAAGCTCTGCAAGGTTTTTATGTGGGAAGGGTAACGCAGTTGGTACGAAAGATAGACGCGACTACGCAACTCACATTAATGCACCGCTTGAGGGATCATGCTGATTCAGCCGCGTGGTCGGAGTTTATCGAAGTCTACAGTCCATTGATCTACAACTATTGCCGCTCACGCGAGCTGCAGTCGTCCGATGCGGCAGACATTACACAAGAGGTCCTTCTGCGAGTGGCGAAAGCGATCCGCAACTTTGAATATGATCCAGAACGCGGGCTTTTTCGCGACTGGATTGCTCGGATTGTGCTCAATGAGATACGTCGACATCAAAAGAAAACGCTGGACATCGCGACTGCACCTAAGGACTTGAATTTGGATTCAAGAGCGATAGAGAGCGCATGGAATGAGCAGTTTCAGCAGTACATTTTTGCGAAGGCGCTCGAGCGCACTAAGTTGCACTTCGCCGAGGAAACGTGGTCCATTTTCGAAATGTCCTGGGTTCAGAAGGCACCAGTCGAGCAAGTTGCAACTGAATTAGGTATTGGATTGGATAAGATCTACGTGGCTCGCAGTCGCGTCCTTAAACGATTGCGGTACGAAGTTGCGATACTGGCCGATGACATCATCTAGCGACGAAAAATCTAGCGACGGACGGGTTGAGTTTCGATGACTCCGAGAGAACCTACACTTGATCAAGTTGAATGTCCATCGACAAAGCAGCTGCTGCAGTGGCTTGACGGTCAGTTGGATCTCCCGCCAGCCACGGTTGAGCATTTGGAGAGTTGCAGTCGCTGCATCGCATCGCTGAACTCACTCAGCAACGATGAAAAACTGCAAAGTCTTATCGGGCAAATGTTCGCTAATCCCAGGCAAGAGTTTTCTAGCGAGCCTGAATTCGAACGCCTGCGTTCGTCGTTGAGCGAAATGTCGAGGGACTTGGAGAGTCGGCAACTTCCAAGCTCGCACGCTGATGCGCGCACGACGCGTCGTACAGATTTGACGTCCGTTGACGATTCAAGTCAGTCGCTCGCTGCCCCTTCGGTCTCGTCGCTCAACCAACGCTTGCCCGAAGGGCGATTCTCAGTCGACCGCTTGATCGGCCAAGGCGGATCCGGTGCTGTTTACTTGGCGTTCGATCATCGATTGCAGCGTGAAGTTGCCATCAAGGTACTTGGAAGCGAGTCGCTGCGAGATCGCCAACGCTTCTTGCGAGAAGCTCGCATTTTGGCTGACCTCGAACACGCGAACGTCGTACGCATTTTCGACTTCGGGACTCTGAATGAAATTGAGAAGCCTGTCGGTACGAACTTGCTTGCCGATACCGAGCGGCTTTATCTAGTCATGGAGTATGTGCCAGGCGGGCCGGTTAGCTGCCTTTGTAGAGGCCAATCGCGCGTTGGCAGTGCATTCGAAGATGCAGCGTTTAGCGCAGATATCCCCAAAGGATTCGGATTTCGTCAGTTAGCCGAGTTAATGGCGACAGCCGCTGATGGACTTGCGGCCGCACATTCACATTCTCTGGTGCATCGAGATGTTAAGCCGGGGAACCTTTTGCTCGCAGCGGGGTGGAGTTCGATCAAAGTTGCCGACTTTGGGTTGGCAAGGTTTGCGGACGTTGATGTAACGCAGGTAACGCGAACCGGCGACATACTCGGCACTCCAGTTTTCATGAGCCCAGAACAAGTGACTACACACGACGTCAACGCGTCTAGTGATATTTACTCGTTGGGTGCAACACTCTACCAACTGCTAACCGGCAATCCACCTTTCCAAGGCAATGTGGCGGCAATACTGCGTCAGATTGCAGATTCACAGCCGATTTCACCGCGGGTTTTGAATCCAAGCGTGCCACTCGATTTGGAGATAATCTGCTTGCACGCAATGGAAAAAGCGGCGTCGGATCGATATGCATCGATGGCCGAGTTTGCTGCTGATCTAAGGCGATTTGCAGCGAATGAGCCGATACATGCGAAGCCAGTTAGCAGCGCCAAAAAAGCTCTGCGTTTTTTGAAACACAATCCTTCGTTCGCAGCCGTACTTTCGCTGGCGGTCGTCTCGCTACTTACACTTTCAATCGGCGGCGTGAGCGCGGCCTTGATGTTTGCGAAACAAAACGTCCGATTGAAACAGGCGTCCGACGCAGAGCGGATTGCACGGTTCGATGCGCAAGACTCGCTGCGCGATGCGTTAGAAGCGGCTGACCAATTATTGTTAAGTGTTACAGAGGACACAGAGTTACTGCCGCGTGCGCCGGGAAGTGAAGAGGTTGCACGCAAGTTGTTAACCAAGGCTCAGGAATACTACCGGCGATTGATGTCCAGTGCCACAGGCAACGAAAAAGCCTCATTTGATGCGGCTCGTGCTCGCGCAGGCTTGGCGGTCGTCGCGCTGCGTCTTGGCGATGCAGAGGGAGTTGAAGCGGAGGCCGAAGCGGCTTTAGAGCTGCTCGATAGCTTACCCGCCAATGCAATTCCGCCAGAAGAACGTACCGCCGTACGCGCAAAGACACTTTTCGCACTTGGAAAATCACTATCAACTCGCGGGATCTTTGCACGCGCGATCGATGTGATGACGGAGGCGGCGAATGTCTGCGAAAACGAGTTGCAGCGAACGCCAGAAAATGTGCAGTTGCAGTTTCTGCTTGCCGACAGCTTGCGCGGTCTCGCAGTCCCGCAAAACATGGCTGGCAAGTTGACCGAAGCGGAGCAAAGTTTGTTGCAGGCGCAAGCCGTGCTTGGCAAATTGCTGACTGTCTCTCCAGCGAACACTACTTACTTACGTTGCGCTGCGGGTTCCGAAAGCACACTCGCAGTAACGCTCGTTCGTCGCGACGGCTACCAAGCCGCACGCGAACATCTGATCAATGCGAATGAGATTCTCAAACGCTTGACGCGCGATGGCCAACTACCGATTCGCCTTCGTCCCGATTTCGCCTCAAATACTATAAACCTTGCTTCCATCGAGTTTTACTTGGGAAATCACCAACGCGCACAAGAGCTGTTTGTTGACGCTGAACGCGAGTACCAGCAGCTTTCGCAGTTGGAACCGGGTGTCGTTGAGCACCGATATAACGAAGTTCTAGCAGTACTCAACAGCGGAAAAGTCGCTGTCGCGCTTGAAAAACTGGATGAGTTATTGCCCAAGTATCGCGAACTGGTGCCGAAGATGGAGGCATTGTTAATCTCCGCCCCTGATTCAATCGAGTACCTCGGCACGTTGGGCTTAATACAAGGAAATATTGCCATTTTCTTGCGGATGCTTGATCGGCCGGACGAAGCGTTGCCAGCGCTAGAGGAGTCAACGAAGACACTTGAACGTTACGCAGAGTTGGCCGGTCGTACTCCAGATAGTCTGTATAGTATTGCTTTGAACCAGTATGAGCTAGCAAAATGTCACCTGGATCTCAAGCGTATCAAGTCGGGTCTGCAAACGATTGAACAAAGCAGAGCCACAACCGCCGCGATCTTGGTTGCGAATCCCGATTACCTTCCCGCTCGCATGCATCAAGTTGATGAATGGATACTCAAATGCGATTTGTTGTCATCGGCAGAGCCAATCGATGCTGCGGAGCTACTCAGTTGCGCGGAGTTGGCGCTTGCTTGCTCTTCGTCGTTACTAGCTGAGGTTGATGATGCACCTGAGTACCAGATTGCACACGGAAACATTCTTTCGACGCTCGGTGAAGCGCTCATATTGTCCAAACAACCGGATGGAGCGGAGAAGACTGCGGAGCAAGGAGTGACTCACCTGCTGTCGCTGTCAGACATCGAGGACGAGGATTCGCTTCGCGATGCGCTCAAGTACAACTATCTTGTCCTCGCTAACGTAGTCACAATTCGCTTGCAAAAGCTTCCAAGTCAGTCTGGCGAAGCGAACGATCCACTGCGAACGCAATTGGAAACGCAGTTGCAAGAGTTGACTGTGAAATGCCGCGAGTGCGGTGCCACCGATGAAGAATTGGACTTTTCGGCATCCAAAGAGCCCGCGTGAATATTGTGGCTGCAGCAAACGGAGCGTTCAAGGTCGCAGCGATTGCGGAGAAATCGACGACAGCACAATATTGGCTGAATAAATTCGTAAAAATGCTGCAAGTTACTGCGGGCAGTCGGGTAACTAGGGCATGTTAGCTCCCATGAAAGTTCGAACATTCCGATCGCAGGTTCACTATGACTTCTCTTCCTACTCGGCGGAAATTGGCGATTGAAACTCTATCGCCCCGTGTGGTTCTGGACGCTGAGAGCGTTTTGGAATTTGAGAATCAAATTAGTGACTTCGTTATCAACTCGCGAGCACAGGTCGACGTAACTCAACCGTCGGAAGCCTATTTTCGTAAAGTCTCTTGGATCGTCGATAACCTCATCCAGACTGCTGGACTCCATCCCGACGGTTCAAAAATTATGGATTCCTTGCAATCGACGGCAATGCCCACCGGTGCAGTGGATTCGATCATAGTGGGTGCGTTTGATGCAGACTCCGGTTATGGTTTTTCAGTCTTCGAAGATGGAAGCACGCAGGGAGTCCTTTGGAACGATCCTAACACCCCGATTTTGTTGGGTGATGTTCAACCGCTTGCCGGTTACCAGCTTGCGGACGACACCCTTATCGTCGCGCTCGAATCCAATTCAACCGTTCGCGTCGTCCATTTCGCTGTCGACGGACAGGAATTGAAGTCAGTCATGCTCGACGGTGATGTCTACTCGAATGCGATTGCAACCAGCGATGGTCTCGTCGTATTTGGCAGTGAGCAAGAGCAACCGCTCGCGGTTCGCATCAATAACCAGCTCGAAGTGCAATACATAACGCTCGATGTGCCAAGCGGCACTGACTTTGCGACTCCGGTTGGTCTAAGTCAATTGGCTGGGCAGAGCTTTGTGGTCGGATCCACGATCGATGCAGTTGGCGAAACGAGGTTGGTGACTTGGAACGATCAAGGCAACGTGGTTCCGCAACCAAGTCTGGATTCGCTGAGCAACTTGTGGGCGCTGAAGGTATCTGGCGCAGCGATGTTGGTTGACACCGAACAAGGCACCGCAGTGATTGTGCGCGATCCGTCGCTTGCGAACTCACTGGGAATTGCGGTCGATGTTCCCGTCCTTGCCAGCGAACTTCCTAGTCTCAGGAACCGCGATTACGTCGAGTCAGCTTTGACAGAGCTCACTGAACACGACGGTGAAATCTACTTGGCGTTTATTGCAACGGACGCATCGGGCTCACTAGTTCATGGGCTCTTGGTCGCAAGCTCGCGATTGTTACCATCCGCTTGGCAGAATCCCGTTGAAGCAACGGACGTCAGCACGAATCGAGAAATTTCACCGCTCGACGCACTGATGGTCATCAATGCACTGAACACATTGAAGTCACGCGTTCTGAATTCAGGTGACTTGAATTTACAGACTCGCCCCGACGTAAGCGGCGATGGAGCACTTTCGCCGATTGACGCTCTCCTGGTTATCAATCGCTTGAATCAGCGATCAACGGGCAATGCGGAGGGCGAATTGGATTCGCCTTCCGATGCATCTGCGTGGGAACAGTTCTACTTTGAAGAGCTCGAGCCGCAGTTACGGAAAAAGTTCTTCAAATAGTAAAGCGAAATTTGACGTCGTTACCGAGACCTTAGACAACCGTAGCATGTTCGATAGTGATCGTTTCAAGTTTGTCGAACGAGCTTGACCATCCTTGCGTCATGCTTCCGCGCAGATTGGTGAATGCTGCAGCTTGTTCCGGTGACACGTCCCCGAAAGGTTCAGTAGTCAAAGTGACTCTTGTCCATCGCTCACATTCTGCGATGAGTGCTACGGTCAACTGCATCGCATCAGGAAACACAGGCAGAGCTGGATGGTGAGCGAGTTGCTCATGCTCGTCACAAAAGCGTTGGATGAAAACGATGCGCGAAGGCTTGGTGACTTCAAGGTATTCATGCTGCGCGTGAAGCGTGACTCCCGCCGGATTGCTCATGCGGTAAAAGCAGTTGCCGCCTTCGCGAATGTCCGACCGAAGGAACACCATGCCAAATCCGACAGGCGGCAACCACTTGGCTAAGTGTGCAGCATCCGTCCACATTTCAAACAACTGATCAACCGTCGCTTCGAAGCTGCGATTGATGACGAAAATGTTTCGCCCGTTACCCTTCTCGTCGAGAAACTCGGCCAGTCGATCCCACGTGGCGTTTCCTCCAGCCGCTTTGATGAACTTGCGAGTCGCTTCGGCTTGTTCGGCCGTGGGCAGCGTCATTGTCATTTCCATCTTCGTCTTGCCGTCCAACTCGGAGAATTCGACCGTGACGCGAAAGAGTGGTTTACGCTCATCGTAGCCGCCATGGTCATAGACCAGACGCTCGCAATCCTCGACCTCATAGTACAGCGTCTTGTTTGGGTAATCGGTTCCGTCAGGGCCGTGCATTGTGTAGTGCCAAATGCCTCCTGGGCGCAGTTCCTTGCTGTGTGTCGTCAAGGTAAAACCGCGAGGTCCCCACCACTGCGCAACTTGTGCTGGATCTGTCCACGCATCCCAGACGGTCTTTACCGGTGCGTCATAGATGCGTGTGATACGAATTTCATTGGATGGGTTCTGCAAGACCATATTAGCTCTTTCTCGTTTTGCGTTTCTTCTTGGTTTTCGGCTGCGTTGAATTCTGCGCAGCACTAACGGTTTTCACATAATCTCCAAGCCGATCGAGGCTTGCTTCCCACAGCTCTTGGTAGTGGCTCATCCATTCCGCAGCATCTTTCAAAGCATCTGCGTTCAATTCGCACGGTCGTCGCTGAGCGTCCTGCTTTTTCGTGATAAGCCCGGCGTTTTCCAGCACTTTCAAGTGCTTGGTCACCGCGGGGAGGCTCATCGAGCCCAGAAACGGTTCCGCTAACTCCGATACATTCGCTTGCCCCTTTGCCAAACGATCGAGCATCGCTCGTCGCGTCGGGTCAGCGAGTGCTGAAAACGTGAGACTTAGTTGATCGCGCATGAGTGAATCCACTTAGTTAATTAACCATATGGTTAATCTTAAGGACGGTGTTCATCAGCGTCAAGAGCCACTGGCATCTGGTTCGATTCGCTTGGCCATTGCGTCGACTGCGATGTTCGCTGAATGAGAGATTGACCAAGACTGGGCTCGACACGGTTCGGATGCATCTCCCTGAGTGCTTGATCGAAATTGAATAGCTGAGCTTACGCTTCGATGAAGCAGAGGATGAAGGCGAGCTTCAATCGCTGCTTGTGCGTCGGAAAGCACTGGGACTAGTCAAGCACCGCAGCAGACCCTAAAAATTGCTACTGGGACTAGCAAGCTGACCGGACAGTAACAGCGAAACGGTCGGTAAACTGCGTAACGATTTCTTGTTTAGCTCCATTCGGTTCAACCTCTTCTCAAAAAGTGCCTAAAGCGGAATTAGATGAAAACAACGGATCGCATTGGGTTTATTGGTGGCGGGCAAATGGCTAAAGCGCTTGCCAGTGGAGCGTTGCGGGCTGGATTGGTTAAGCCTGAGCAGTTGATGATCGCCGAGCCGAACGCGCAACAAAAGCAACTGTTTCAAGAAGCTCTCGGTGCGGTGGAGGTGTGCAACGACGGCGTTGAAGTACTGGCCGCTTGCGATCGCGTGGTGCTGGCCGTGAAGCCGCAGGTGCTGAAAGTCATCGGCAGTGGGCTGGCCAGTAAGATTGAATCGCGACATCTGCTGGTTTCCATTGCAGCGGGTATTTCGTTGACGCAGTTACAGCAGTTGTTTGGAACCAAGCGGATTGTTCGAGTGATGCCGAACACGCCCAGCCAAGTGGGAGCGGGTGCCGCTGGAATCGCTGCTGATGCCCAGGTTAGCGAAGCCGATGTGACTTGGGTCGAACAGTTAATGAACTCGGTCGGGACAAGTGTGCGTGTGCCCGATGATTTGTTGCATGCGGTGACTGGCGTATCAGGCTCTGGCCCAGCTTACATTTTCATGGTGATTGAAGCGCTCAGTGACGGTGGCGTAGCGCAAGGTTTGTCGCGAGAACTGGCAACCAAACTCGCCGCGCAGACAGTTCTCGGCGCTGCCAAGATGGTGCTTGAAACGGGACTTCATCCCGGCCAGTTGAAAGACCAGGTGACTAGTCCTGGCGGTACAACCATTGCTGCACTGCGTCATCTGGAACAGGCTGGTTTGCGAAGTGCGTTGATCGAAGCGGTCGCTAAAGCCGCTTCACGCAGTCAAGAGCTCGGTGGTTAAACAGTCGTAGGACTGAGCTGTTGTCGCGTTCCGCGTTCCGAGGTTCAGTTTCCACTGCAGCGCCTGTTTATGAGGCTTGTTCATGAAGCTTGTTCATAGGCTTGTTGCAGTGACCATTCGCAGCGGCTCGTTCATCAAAGATCGCAAATATGTTTCCTCTTCATGACAACATACCGCCGCGGAACTTTCCGTGGGTCAACTACACGCTTATCGCGTTGTGCACGCTTGCGTTTGGAGTGCAATTATTGGCTGGTCCGCAAGGTAACGCATTGGTCGAGCAATGGGGATTGGTTCCCGCTCGACTTGTCAAGCCGAACGACGAGATCTCCGTGCAATCGCAGTTTATCGAGTCGACGGCGTTTGGTGATCGCTTGGTAACTGGCACGCGCGAAGTTCTGCCTGCTGCGATTCCGAATTGGTTGACGGTGCTCACTTGCATGTTTCTACATGGCGGTTTGATGCACTTTTTCGGCAACATGTGGTTCCTGCATATCTTTGGTGACAATGTGGAAGATCGGCTGGGGCACCTGATGTATGCGATCCTCTATGTCGCCGCTGGTATCGTGGCAGGACTGACTCATCTTTTTTCCGACATGCAATCGCCGATTCCAACGATCGGTGCCAGCGGAGCGATTGCGGGTGTGATGGGCGCGTACATGCTGTTATATCCAGCCGCACGCGTTACCGCAGTGATTCCGATGATGTTCGCATTTCCGATGATCGTCGTACCAGCTCCAGCGTTCCTAGGAGTCTGGTTCTTGATGCAGTTTCTTCAAGGTGCATCGGCGGCCAGTAGCGGGCAGTCGGGTGGCGTGGCTTGGTTCGCGCATATCGGCGGATTTGTGGCGGGCGTGGCGGCGGCTCTCATGCTGAACCTTGCCCATCGCGTCGCTCCACCGGTGGATGAATTTCAGTCGGCAGACAACCGGCTGTCGTTCTTTAAGTCGCGCGATTCGGATTACTCTTGAACGCTTAAGCGGCTGCGGAAGAAGCAACGATGGAACCGGTGATGTTCGATCCGCTGCGGCTGTGCAGCTCAATTTGTTGCATGATCCAATCATGGCTCGCACACGTCTCAGGGCCAAGCATCACATAGCAGACATCGCACAACCGACCGATCATTCGGCTGGGCGTCAATTGCATTGGGCCTAAATCGATCGCGACAAGTCGATGACGCAGTTTCCATTGCGGCAACCAGTGCGGGATGTGTTCTAAAGCCCACGGAGCGGATTTAGCGTCCGGCATCGGCAAACTAATTTCATACCATGGTCCAAGCGGTGATTTGGTTGCGATGGGAGCCGCGGTGCGCGTGGTCGGAGCGCCAGAGTCGGGAGCGTGCGGATCGAGCCGCAGCAGTAAGGTCGAAGCGCCGGTCGCATTGAGTAGTTCCGTTGAAGCGCTTTTCAGCAAACGCTCAACTGCGCGTCGATCGTTCGCAAAGCGACTGCCACTTGTTAAACCGATCGAGTAAGTTGTAGCGTTCTGTGCTGCAGCAGCCACTTCGCTGCCCCACCCGGTTGCATTCAGCTCGCTCGCCATCCAGTCATCCTTACTAGTAATTGCATCGAACTTTTGACAGTCTGTCTAGCCTCGGCGATGTCGCCAATCGGGGCTAACGCCCTGCGGCTAATGGATCATCAGCAATCAACTTAAACAAAAACCTAGTGCCTGAGTTTGGCAAATAGTTGGCTGTAATTCGCGGACTTCACGATGGGCGTTTCCAATTGTTCATTGGTCATTCGATTGCTGACCGGCAATTCTTCTTCGATGATCAGCAGGTCGCGATCGTCGTCGAGCGAAAGGTTGCTGTGAATCGATTGCTGCGATTCAGCGTCAGCAGCGGTGTGCAAGGTGTAGATCGTTTCGCGTTCGGTGTTTTTTATCCGGTCGTCACGCTCGCGTTTAGAGGGTGCTGCCTCGCGCTGGTACTCGACCGCGATCTGTTCCACACTGTACGGCTCGACGGCAAACGCGGAGAAATTCAATTGCGAAACTAGGTCCTCGATCTCGCTGTGCAGCGCGAACTCGCGTTCCGCTTCCGTGGCTGCGACATCTACTGTCCAACTTCCGACGATGTTCTCAAGGTTCGTATCAGCTTTGGTGGTTGCATACTTCTTGGCTTGCGTCGCGTCTTCGTACGACAGCGTCGCTTCGGCTTCGAGTCGCTGACTTTCCATCGCTGCCAGCAGCTCTTCTGCTGCCGCATGGCGAGCGGCTAGTGGCATCGCTGCGGCAACTTCCAGCGGCTTGGGTTCGAAAATGCGTCGATCTTTTCCGACGCCACCTTTGTTCGAAATTGCAATCTCTTCTTCGAAATCTTCACCAAAGAGATCTCGCCGCGCGGAGTTTGAATTGCGAACGGCTTCGGAGATTTGATGCGAATCGGCGATCGGTGGATCATTCTCCCAAACGTTTTCAATCGCAGCCTTCTGTGCAAGGATCTCATCCGTCGAACGTTCAAACTCAAGCAGGTCGTAGTCGGAAGCGTGCGCATTGAAGAAGCTAGCAGCGAGCGGGTTGACGGAATCTCCCGAGGGCGACTCGTTGTAATTCAACTCGACGGCATCTGAATCGGCGTAGCTTGAGATTGTATCGCTAGCAGTCGAGTTCTCAGCGGTTTTCGGTTTCGTTCCAGTTGCTGGCGCGACGAACGCCGGACTGACGACTACTGGACTGATGAACGGTTCGATCAACGGCGCGATCAATGGAGCGGACTGAGCAACCGGTTGCGAGCCTCGCGGATAACTTGCCTGGTGACGATTGAACCCGAACGCCTTACTGGCATCAAACACAACTCGTTCAGCGGTTGGCCGATTCGTCGGTGTGTTAGGCTGCGACGCGGTTGGTTCTTCGATCGCTAGTTCCGCCAGAGTGTCTTCTACTTCCGTCACATCTGTAAAATCAGTCGAGTCGGACATTTCGATGGCAATCGGCGCGAAAGCGGCGAAGAAATTCTGCTTGGGCGCTTTCGAAATGACATCGATTGGATCAGCGTCAGCATCGAGATCTTGCAGCGAATACTCGTCGAGCTCCTCTGAGTCAACAGCGTCATCTGCTGCATTCTCGAGGGTCGGATATTCGATGCGTGCTGTTGTTATGGAGATCGTATCTGCAGTGAAGTTCGCGTGAGCACTTTCGCGTGACGCAGCCGGCGTTACTGCCAAAGGTTCAACAACGGATTCGACGAAAGACTCTTCATCGTCATCACTCAACTCACCAAACTCAATCTCGGCACGTGGTGCTGATTGTGGCTTCTCGGGCGCGTTGCTTGTATGCCAAGGTGCAGGCAATTGTTGCAGGTCCGACCAAGCTTCTTCGATCAAGGAAGCGGAGATTGGGCACTGACCAGCGGTGATGGCGAGCACCAGCGCATGGTCCATAACTTGGTTAATCAAGCGCGGAACACCTTCGCTGGCTGAGTAAAGTGTTCGCAGCGCATCGTTCGTAATGATCGTGCCTGGTTCAATTTGGACACAACGTAATTGGTGTCGCACAAAGTCCATTGTTTGATCGCGCGTCAGCGGCTGCAAATAACAGCGCGCGGCGAGCCGTTGATTAAACGAATCGAGTTGCGGATTGGCAAACGTATCTTCCAATCGCATGTTGCCGATTAGAACTAAGCGAGCTCGGGGTTGTCCGTTGCGAGCGAAATTGGTGATCAGACGCAGCTCTTCAAGCAACTTTGGCGACAGCGTGTGAGCTTCGTCGACCAGGAGCAGAATGCCGCTAGGCGCGGTCTCTGGCGATGGCGACAAACGATCCATGATCGACATCCGCAGCTCACCTTCCGAAAGCGCTCGGAATGGCAAGTGCAACTCGAACAAAATACTTTGCAGCAATGCTCGACGGCTGCACAGCCCGGATGCATGAAGCTTGACTATGTCAAAGCGTCCATACACGTCGTCGGCGATGACTTGGCCAAGCATCGTTTTACCCAAGCCCGCTCCACCCAAGACCAAGCAAGGACCTTCGGCGCGAAGAACGGCGCGCACTACAGTTTGTCGAGCTTGTTCGATACTATCGGCTGGAAAGTAAAACTTCGTGTCGGGCGTGGCTCGAAACGGACGGTCAGCAGACTGCAGTAAAGCTTCGTACATGGCAACCACTTAACACTTACAAGGATTGGGGCGAAATAAATTGCTGAAGAGATCGCTACGGCATGCCGGTCACTAGCCGCCCGAATGCGGCCAACGGGCTTTCGATCGCCACAGTTCTCCACAGCGGATCAAATAGGATGCGACACGTAATCGTGACGCACCAAATCATCAGCAAGCCTTCACCGAGATTGCTAAGGTGTCGACCTACGGTGTTCTTCATCGCTGTCACAAAGCCGGTCGTACGCGAAGTCGTTTCAGGACCAAGCGGTGCTAGCTTCAGCGCGACGACCACTGGTAGACCATCGATCGCCAATTGCTTAGCAACAAACTCAGGGTCATAGGCTCCGCCGGAATGGGCGCGATATTGCAACAGACTTGCGATTGCACCCGTCGCCATCGCGAGGATCACAACGCTGGCCGACATCCAAGTTGGAATGTGGCTGGTCTTTGATCGCACGCGCGGAGTTCCAACCAGTTCGATTGCTCCGGCATGACGTTCGAGCGCTTTTGAAAACGAATGTTGTGCTTTACCGGCAACTGCTTCCGCTTGCTTAACCGAATCTGTCAGTTTCTTTTCGATGACGACTGGATCAGCGAACTCAAGCTGACCGGAAATCGGAGTGGCAGCTACGGGCGCGTCGCCTGAGCCCGACAGGGTAGCGAACTTCGCGGGCACTTTTCCATTATTTGCTGTGTCGATCGATGAACTCGCGAGGCTCGTATTCGCAGTGGGTAAGGTTCTGGTGGCCGCACAAACATATTGGTGATGTTTGAGATAGTGTTTCGCAGTCTCCGCTTGCCAACGCGCGTAACGTTCTTCGCGAGCTTCGGCCGAGTTCACTAACTTGCGAGGATCCGTCTTGGTGACTGTCGACAGCCAAGCTTCGATGTGCGTCGCGGACGCTCGCCCCGTCCAAAGCGACTCGAGCTCGACTAGCAGCAGTCCATCATTCTTCACTTCATCAAGTAGATTGAGTTTGTATAGTTGAACGTAGCGCAGTCGACCGGAAGCGATGACTTTGCGATCGCGCTCAAGCACAGTCTTGAGTTGTTCGAGTCGTGCTTGGGAAACGACAACTCTAGCGTTGACTTTGTACTGCACATTGACAGGCGGATACATGTTCAATGATGTCAGTACGACAGCCAGCGCGCAAACGGCTCCGCACCAGACCGATTGTTTAATCAGTGTGGAGGAATCTGCGCTCAGAGCATCGGGATTGGATTCGGCCACCACTTTTTCCTTCCGTGGAGTTGTGGTACTGCGGTCAGCGATTGCTCAAAGTAGTGAACAGTGCTCGCCTAATCAATGTCAGACCTACATCAATCGCTATCGTCAGATTAATCGTCAAAGTTTGACAATTCTCGGGATGAGAGCCAGTTGTTTTGCGATAGTCGAAATAGCAGCATTGATTGCGAGCTCCTCTAGGCGTTCCAGAATTCGGCGATGTTTCTCCGCAAAAATGCAAGCGATTCAGCCATCTCATCCATGCCATTCATCCCGTCTTCAATGCTGATCCAGCCGCTGTAATTCGCCTTTCGCAAGATCCCGAAGATCGCTTGGTAGTCATTTATCCCTTTGCCGGTCACTCCATGCTTGAGAATCGAAGTGTATCCTGCTGTCCCTTCCACCGCTTTGAGATCGTCAAGCGTCGAGCCTTCCGCCAAGTAGCGATCGCTAGCATGCATGCTAACAACGCGATGCACGATCTCGCGCAGCAGTTCGACAGGGTCGTCTCCAGCAACAACTGCGTTGCTCGGATCGTATTGCACACCAAAGTGATCGGATTCCGGAATCAAGCGCAGCAGGTCGACGAACACATCTTTCTTCTGCGCGAACTCAGGGTACAACCAATTTCCATCTTTGTAGTGATTCTCCAAACCCAAAATCACGTTTAGATCCTTCGCAAGTGGCAGGCAAGCTTTGATGCCTTCACTGGCGTACTCAAGTCCCTGAGCTCGCGAGACTTCTGGCCAGCGTTGTCCGCTGAGCACTCGGCACACGACTCCATCGCCGCCAAGCCGATGCGCAACTTGGATCATTTCAAGTTGATATTGGATTGCCCGTTCGCGATTTTCAGCTTTCGGATGCGTGAAATCAGGTGAACAACAGAGCATGGGCATTTCAAAGCCAGCCGCACGAATCGCAGCACTAATCTCGTCGATGTAAGTCGGTTCCAGATTTGTAAAGAATCCTTCATACATCTCGAGTCCATCAGCATCCAACGCTTTCGCTTGATCAATCCAGTCGAACACGGTCATGCTGCTCGTAGGCGTGATCACATCGAGATAACATTTCGGAAAAGCACTAATTCTGGGACTGGTAGGACGAGTCATCGTTCGCTCGCGAATTGGGAGAGGTGGGGGACCATACCGTTACCTGCCGGCACTGTGGACTTGTAGACACTGAGGACTTGCCGACACGAAGGAATAGATTCTAGTACAATCGAGTGCCTCGTTTTGCGTTGCAGTCCGAAGAACTTCGCCCCTAGCGAAGCGCACTGGGAACTGCACTTTCAAAGTCTCGTGTTTTACAAGGTGAAAAAGATGATCGCACGTTTTGCAATCGCTTCGTTAGCTCTCGTACTGGTATCCCCGTTTACTGCCGCAGCCGCCGACAAACTGACGCTAATCGAAGACAAGTCCAAGATTTCCTTCGTCGGCAAAAAACCTGAGGGAGAGCATAAGGGTGGCTTCAAGAAATTCAAGGTCGACGCACTGGCCGATCATGAGGACATGAGCAAGAGCAGCTTGAAGATTGTCATCGACACCGAATCGCTGTGGTCCGACGACGAAAAACTAACTGGGCATCTGAAGAACGCTGACTTTTTTGATGTCAAGAAATACCCAACTGCTACCTTCGAGTCGACCAAGATCGAAAAAGTCAGCGATACGGAGATCAAATTTCATGGCAAGCTCACGATGCTCGGCAAGACTGAAGAGATCGTTGTGCCCGCCAAGGTAGCCGCATCGGATGAGAAGATTCAGATCAACGCTGACTTCAAAATTGATCGCACCAAGTGGGGCATGAACTATGGCAAAGGCAAGATCAATGACGAAGTCGGCATGACGGCGGAACTGGTTTTCAAGCCGTAAGTCGTTCGACGCATTGATTACAACTCAATATGAAATCGCTGGTTGCGCAGTTAATCTTCGCAGCCAGTTATTTTTGAACTGGCGATGACGGTATCCGCGTCCTCTACATACCCAACTCTCGAACAAAACCTCTCTCAATCTAGGAATGCGTAAACGATGACCTCGCTTTTTGGATCCTTAAACCCAACTGAACGCGTTCTCATGGGCCCTGGGCCAAGCGATGTGTCTTCGCGCGTGTTGCGTGCGCTCGCGGCGCCGACCCTCGGGCATCTCGATCCCGAGTACTTGGTAATCATGGACGAAACTCGACAGATGCTGCGTCAGGTGTTTCAGACGCAAAACGAAATGACGCTGGCGATATCAGGTACCGGCAGCGCTGGGATGGAAGCCTGCGTCTGCAACTTGATCGAACCGGGCGACGAGATGGTTGTCTGCGTCAACGGTGTTTTCGGCGGAAGGATGAAAGACGTCGCGCAGCGTTACGGAGCAACCGTGCATGCGATCGAAGCGGATTGGGGGCGCGGCATCGCACCGGATCAGATTCGTCAAGCGTTGAAGCAGCATCCGCAGACCAAAGCGGTTGGAATTGTGCATGCGGAAACCAGCACGGGCGAGCACCAGCCGTTGGATGAAATTTCGCAAATTGTTAAAGCTCACGGTGCGCTGTTCGTCGTGGACGCTGTGACTAGTCTCGGTGGCATCGATTTGCCAGTCGACAAACTCGGTATCGACGCTTGTTACAGTGGCACGCAAAAATGTCTAAGCTGCCCGCCGGGTTTGTCGCCGGTAACGTTTTCGGACCGCGCCGTTGATATGGTGATGAAGCGGAAGACGAAAGTGACTAGCTGGTACCTCGATATCACGATGTTGAAAAACTATTGGGGAACGGATCGAGTCTATCATCACACCGCGCCGATCAACATGACTTATGCGCTACGTGAAGCGTTGCAAATGGTGCTGGAAGAAGGCTTGCCGGAGCGGATCGCACGTCATGAACGCAACCACCGCGCATTGCGATCCGGGCTCGAGCGGCTCGGGCTGAACTACATTCCCGAGCATTCCTTGACGACATTGAATGCCGTTCACGTACCGGAAGGCGTCGACGATGCAGCGGTCCGGAAGCGATTGTTGAACGACTACAATATAGAGATCGGGGCGGGGCTCGGGCCGTTTAAAGGTAAGGCTTGGCGATTCGGTTTGATGGGCTCAAGCAGTACCGAGCAAAATGTGACTTTGGTTTTGGCCGCGCTCGCAGAGATTTTCGCCGACATGAAAGCATAACTTTGGACTAGCTTTTGCTTGGTTAATTTCGCACCAAAGGTTTTTTGTCGAATTGACAGCCTTTGGCGGGCACCTAAAATCCCTCTACAGTAGTTGTGAAAAGAAATTTCTCAGGGAGCATAGAAGTGGGACAACACACAGTCGAATTTACCGATGACAACTTCCAAGACGAAGTGCTGAACGCCACCAACGGTGTTTTGGTCGACTTTTGGGCTCCTTGGTGTGGTCCTTGCCGTCAAATCGCTCCATTGATCGATCAACTTGCCGAACAGTTTTCTGGCAAAGTGAAAGTTGGCAAGATCAACATCGACGACAACCCCAATGTCACGAATCAGTACGGCATCCAAAGCATTCCAACTTTGATGCTGTTCAAAGATGGCGAAGTTGCCGAGCGCTTCATGGGAATGCCACCCAAAGCCAAGCTTGAAGGTGCAATGAACGACTTGGGCAGCTGAAACTAGCCCTTGAACACGTCAAAAGCGATCGCGGCGGAATTCAACTTATAACGAGTGAGTTCCGCTGCTTGCATTTGATTCGGCTCTGTTTTTTGCTCTTTGAAAATCGCCGATGACCGATTATTTGCCTTTAGCAGCAAAAACGCGTCAAGAATGTTCGATCGGGCCTTGCTGAGTTCCGGGTGAATCGAGTATCTTTTTGGGTCCGAATCGGCCCGTACCCGGTGGATTCAAAATCACTCGCCAGAGTGGCGGAATGGCAGACGCGCTGGATTCAAAATCCAGTGCCCGCAAGGGTGTGTGGGTTCGAGTCCCACCTCTGGTATTTGGTCTAAAACTGCAAGAGTTGCATGCGGTGAAGGATCGAAGCAACGCATGGGTTTTAATAGCGCACAAACGGCTTCAGTGGAATTCATAATCAAATGCCAACAATTAACCAGCTAGTTCGACGTAACCGCGTCGTACAACGAACTCGAACCAAGACGGTCGTGCTCGAAAAATGCCCACAGAAACAGGGTGTTTGCTTGCAGGTCCGAACGATGACCCCGAAGAAGCCGAACTCGGCACTTCGCAAGATCACCCGTGTTCGCTTGTCCAACGGCAAAGAAGTCACGGTGTACATTCCGGGTGAAGGCCACAACCTGCAAGAACACTCCATCGTGCTCATCCGCGGCGGTCGTGTTCGCGATTTGCCGGGTGTTCGCTACCAAGTGGTGCGAGGAGCTCGCGATACACTGGGTGTAACCGGCCGTAAGCAAGCTCGCAGTCGTTACGGCGCGAAGAAGAGCTAACACGATTTAACGCTGCCACGCAGCCCAACCAAAATTCAAAACTTCGGTAACGGAATATAAATTCATGGGAAAAATCACTGCTAGTCGCTTCATGTTGCGACCAGACGCCAAGTTCAATTCGCTGCTCGCTGGCAAGTTCATCAACTGTTTGATGTACGACGGCAAGAAGAGCACCGCTCAGCACGTCTTCTACGCCGCTCTCGACGAGATTCAAGAGAAGGTCAAAGACCGTCCAGCGATCGAAGTTTTCGAGACCGCTCTCGAAAACGTCAAGCCGTACATCGAAGTGCGTTCAAAGCGCGTTGGTGGAGCTTCTTACCAAGTGCCGATGCAAGTGAACCGCAACCGTCAACAATCGTTGGCGATTCGCTGGATCCTTCAAGCGGTTCGTGAAAAGAAGGGCCGCGCGACGCACCAGAAACTGGCTGAAGAACTGCTGGCCGCGTTCCGCAAGGAAGGCACCGCCATGTCACGTCGTGAGAACACCCATCGTATGGCTGACGCTAACAAGGCGTTCGCTCACTTCGCTTGGTAATTCGTTCGACAGAAAATTCAGAGCCGCGTTGTGCACATTGGTGAGCTACGTGGCTCTTTTTCTGCGCAGAATGAAAGCTGATTTCTCCCGAGTTTCCACTTTGATAACTTAAGAACTATTTCAAGGCTTCTGAAATGGCTCGCGCACTCGAAGCACTTCGCAATATCGGCATTATCGCGCACATCGATGCCGGAAAGACGACTGTCACCGAACGAATGCTCTACGTCAGCGGAGCCAAACACCGCGCGGGCGGCGTCGACGAAGGTACTACTGAAACCGATGATGACCCCGAAGAGCAAGAGCGCGGCATCACGATCTACTCCGCTTGCGTGACGTTCCGCTGGGGCGAGTACATCGTTAACCTGCTCGATACTCCTGGACACGTCGATTTTACAGCAGAAGTTGAACGTTGTTTGCGCGTCCTCGACGGCGCGGTCGTGGTCTTCAGCGCACGCGAAGGTGTTGAAGCACAAAGCGAAACCGTGTGGCGTCAAGCCAATAAGTACCAAGTGCCGCGCATCGTGTTCATCAACAAACTCGACCGCGAAGGAGCCGACTTCTATCGAGTCATGGAAGATATCGCGGCGCGGCTCAATGCTACGCCCGTCGCCATTCAAATCCCTGCCGGCCAAGGTCCAACACACACGTCGGATCCTTTTACCGGTGTGATCGACTTGATCGATATGCAATTCATTCGCTTCTCTAAAGATGATGACGGCAAGCAAGCGTTGAAGGAACCGATTCCTGAGGAATTGGTGGAAGACGCGCAGGGTTGGCGCGACGTCATGCTCGAAGCGCTGTACGGAATCAGCAACGAACTCGCAGAACTTGCTCTCGAAGAGAAACCGATCCCTCCTGAACTGATTCGTAAAGCACTTCGCGAAGGTTGCATCAGCATGCAGATCCAACCGGTGCTTTGCGGTTCCGCTTTGCATGGTATGGGAATCCAACCGCTGCTCGACGGAGTTGGTTATTACCTGCCCAGTCCGCTGGAACGGCCGCCAGTCGTCGGCGTCGATCCGAAGAAACGCGATAAGCAACTCGAACGCACTCCATCAGCCAAAGATCCGTTCTGTGCGCTGGTCTTCAAAATCTTGCCGGCCAAAACCGGTGACCTGTATTGGATTCGCGTTTACTCAGGAACACTCGAAGCCAATTCGCGAGTCTACAATCCGAATCGAGACAAGAAAGAAAACGTCGCTCAGTTGTGGCAGATCCATGCGACGAAAAAAGAGCGACAAGGCCAAGTACAAAAACTGGAATGCGGCGACATCGCCTGCGCGATCGGTCCACGCCTGTCGATTACCGGCGACACGCTGTGCGATACGCGCGAGATGATTGAATTGCCCAGCATCCAGTTCGCTCAAGCTGTGATCTCGATGGCGATCGAACCAGAAAACGCAACCGAGCGCAAAAAGTTGTCCGAAGTGCTCGATATGCTCAAGCGACAAGATCCGACCTTCAACGCAATCGAAAACGAAGAGTCAGCGCAAACATTGATCTGCGGTATGGGCGAATTGCACCTGGATGTTATCAAACATCGTTTGACGCGCGATTTCAATTTGAATGTCAAGTTCTACAAACCACGCGTGAACTACCGTGAAACAATCAGTAGCAAGACGGAAGTCATCGGCCAGTGCAATCGTCAGATTGGCGCAACGCAAATGTTCGCCCGCGTCAAGTTATTGTTCGAGCCGCTTGAGGATCGCTCAGCAGGCGTGATTGTGCTCGATAAGAACTTCGGTGAAGGCGCTCTGCCTGACGAAATCAAAACGTCCATCCTCGAAGAACTTCGCGGCCGCGCTCAAGGCGGCGGACTGATCGGCAGTTTTCCGCTGACAGGCATCCGCATCAGTTTGCTCGGCGGTGAAATGCGCGAAGTCGGCTCGGACGAAGTCGCTTTCCGCATCGCATCGAACGATGGATTCGATGAGGGCTTGAAAGCCGGTGGACCAACGTTGCTCGAACCGATCATGCGCATGGACATCACCACCCCAGATGATTACATGGGCGAAATCGTTGGCGACTTGCAGCAGCGCCGCGCACTGATCGAGAGCACCGAAGCTCGAGGCATGATGACTGCGATCACCGCCTTCGCGCCACTAAAAGAGCTCTTCGGTTACTCGTCCGCCATCCGTTCACTCAGTCAAGGTCGCGCTTCCTGTTCGATGGAACCGCACGGCTATCAACCCGCGCCCGAACAAGACGTTGAAAGTTTCGGTTACTGAGCACAAGCCGCTAACTCGAACTGCACCGGCTGGAACGCGATGTGTCGAATCGCTGCGCCGGGGTTGTAGAACTTCACGCCGTTAACTTCGCATCCCTGTACCGAAACATGCGTGTGGCCATAAAACACGCGACGTACACCGCGCGGTCGCTCGACCAACTGTGGCAGAAGACGATGCAGTTTGAGGCACGTCAGCACTTTTCGATGACGCAACTTCGGCGCCATTCGATGAATCCGCATCGCAACAATCGCGCTGTATGCATGGCGCGATAACTTGGACTGATTCGAAGTCGGATGGAATTTATCGCGGTACGTACCAAGTTGCGCAACATCGTGCCCCGCATCTAACACGTCACCATGCAAGAACACCGAGTCGCCGAACTGCACTTGATGATCGTGCCAAGTGAATCTTGATTCGCGACTCGCAACTTCTCGCAACACATTCATAAAAGGCGGCAAACAATCGTGGTTGCCAGCCAGATACACAACTTCACCTTGCCACTGATTCAGCAGATTCAGCAACCACTTCTCAGCGGCCAGCAACGTGCCCGGTCCGCTCATCGAACTCCATTTGAAATCGAAAATGTCACCGCCAAGTACCAGCAGTTGTGAATGTGGAAATTGATGCTGGAGGCCAGAACCCAGCGACTCAGCCACGCTCCTACCGCTGAAGACGTGTAAGTCCGATACAAACACACCTCGCTGTTCCAGATCCAAGTCGCCCACTCCACCATCCTCGCTCGTCATCGCAAGCTCCTTCCCACCACATCAATCTCACAAATTCCAAAGACCGAAGTCACCCGTGCTTTCACCGTTCACCCTCACTGCCTGCCCTCACGACCAGTTGTATCTTAACCGACCGCTGCCACTTCGCAGCCATCACTGATCTCACACCAACCAAACTCGAAACCGATTTTCTGCCATCAGCAGAACCGCATGCTACCAGCGTTTCCGCATCAAACGCCGTTCCACGTAGCCGCCATATTCGCATTTTTCACAACATCCCATCCCCACTTCCCGCGAAAGAAAGCTTCCCCGAAGCGTTTAGGAGTTTGCTTTACCAAAGTCATTCGTTGCGTTATCGTAGAGTGCCGTAAATCGCATCCCAAATTCTGCCACGAAGTCGTGCCAGTCGAAGAAGTTTGCCGCCGCAGTTATGCAACTGTGCCGTCACTCAATCAGCTCGTCCCCATAGTTAAGCGGATATAACGAGGCTTTCCTAAAGCCTAGTCGGTGGTTCGATTCCACCTGGGGATATTAGGCACTTTTTGCCCAGAACTGCCACTGACTGCAAAACGCTGCTTTTTCCATGGTTTTTCGAGGTTTCCCGACGATTCGGCCGAAACGCTAACAGCCTCCGAAATGCTCTCCGTTGCCCCTAAACGCCCTTCATTGTGTCCACAATCGGCCTCGAAAATCTTCGGCATCGAAGCAAGCGCTTGATCGAAGTCACTGTCTGTTACCGTCCAGTAATGTTCGCGAGCCACCTGTTCGTTATGCCCACAGATATCGGTGGCAATGTGGCTCGGGAGCGTTCTTGCCAAGTCCGTCGCGCCGTTCGCCCGTAGGTTCTGCCAAAGCTTCGGCCACTGCTTCACACCAGCGCGCTTGATGATCTTTTCAAGTGTTGAGCGCAGATTCGTATTTCCATCGATGCCCGGAAAAACAAATTCGGACGTGGCTTCCACAAACAGCTTCCACAAACAGCTTCAACAAACAGCTTCAACAACTCGGTTTCAATATCGGGGAACAATGGAATCACTCGCGTGTCCCGTCCCTCGTGGTGCTCAGTCTTGGCGCGTGAACCGTGAAGCGTTTACCACGGGTTCGGAGCGAGCGTTGCAACTGCTTTTGTGCACGCCGTACTATCTTTGGTTCGTTGCGCTTGCCGCGACTGTGCGGTGACCCCAAATCATACGTCTCAAGGCGGCAACAAACGCTATCGATAGTATGTTTGCACTTCCGCTCAGAAACGCGGCTGGCATACCTGTCCGTCAAAGTCGATCCCGGCAAAGCAGATCGAGGACTTCGTCATCGAGCAGATCAAGAAGATCGGCTACGCGCCGGAGCTGATCCAAGACGTAGTAACCAGTGTCGCCGACAAGATGAAGGGTCAGCTCAAGCAACTCGAAGACGAACGACTGGCCCTTGGTCGCGACACCGCACGCTGGAATAGCGAGATCCGCAAGACCTCCGCACTGATTCGGCCCAACGAGACCGACTCGCCAGCGATCGCCAGATTAGCGGACTTGCAAGAACGAATCGCTCACAACGAACGCCGGATCAATACCGTGTTAAGGAACGGCCAATCAATTAGTAGCGCAATCTGGGTGCGCGACATAATTCCATTTTGGGACAACTGCATCGTATAGAATGTTTAGTGTAGCTTTCATCTCATCTGTCGCTCTCCGTCCTATTTCGTAAAATTTCTGGA
>JBGSOM010000207.1:0-28912 GCA_041739135.1 Pirellulaceae bacterium | reverse complement strand
GCTATTCGCGAGCAAACGAAGGCTTGGGAGAATGCAACCAATTCACGGCAACGAGGTGTCGACTGGCAATTCAAAGTCGACGATGCCAGGACAAAACTGCGATCCCTTTATCCCAAAATTAAACTTGGATGAAGCACTAGTCATCGGCAGCGGCATTACGCTAACGGGAAATCGACTAATCATCGAAGGCAACGGTTCGGTTGTCCTGCAGGGAACTCTGGAGCAAACAGGCGCGGCTGCACTCTTGGACATCAAACCCGGCAGGTTCACCAACTCGGGAACGATACGATCAGCGATAGGTGCTCTCAGCATCAGCCCCACCCAGTTTGTCAACACACCTTCAGGGGAGGTGATAACCAGCGGCGGTACGTTTTTGATTGGTGGCAACTCCAGCGATAATCGCGCTTGGAACAATCAAGGTCTGATACAGGTTGCCAACACGACAGTGTCGATGGGGGGCCGTTTTACACAAGCAGATATGGGCAACTTTCAGCGAGACGCCATCCAGCCTGGAACTGTAACTGTGGTTGGAAACGTTCTCAATGATCTGACTTTGAACGCCAGCACTGGGTCTTGGAATTTTGGCGGGAGTGGGCGACTAACGAATAGTAGATTGACGGTCGACCCGAGCGTTACGTTTACATCAGCTGGAGCATTTACATTCGACAATGTCACGATCGCAAGCAATTCCGTTGTCACGGTGACCAAAGACCCTTTGTACGTAATCAATGGCCTTACCATCGAGCTCAATGCTCAGCTACGCCTCGGCGATGCCTCCAGTTGGGGTGTTCTCGTTTCAAGCCAAAATCAACCTGGTGCCAACACCCAGTTGATTGACGGTAATGGTTCAATTGTCTTCAACAATCAAGGCAACAACACGTTACGCTCGGAATTTAATTCGCCCGCTACCAATGGCGAACTAGTCATCGGCAGCGGCATTACGCTAACTGGAAATCGACTAATCATCGAAGGCAACGGTTCTATTGTCCTGCAGGGATCTCTGGAGCAAACAGGCGCGGCTGCACTCTTGGACATCAAACCCGGCAGGTTCACCAACTCGGGAACGATACGATCAGCGATTGGCACTCTCAGCATCAGCCCTACCCAGTTTGTCAACACACCTTCAGGGGAGGTGATTACCAGCGGCGGGACGTTTCTAATTGGTGGCAACTCCAGCGATAATCGCACTTGGAACAATCAAGGTCTGATACAGGTTGCCAACACGACAGTGTCGATGGGGGGCCGTTTTACCCAAGCAGATATGGGCAACTTTCAGCGAGACGCCATCCAGCCTGGAACTGTAACTCTGGTTGGCAATGTTCTCAATGACGTAACCTTGAACGCCAGCACTGGATCTTGGAATTTCTCCGGGAGTGGGCGACTAACGAATAGTAGATTGACGGTCGACCCGAGCGTTACCTTTAAATCGACTGGCGGTTTCACATTCGACGATGTTACGATCGCGAGCAATTCCGTTGTCACGGTGACCAATACCAACACCTTGAACATAATCAATGGCCTCACCATCGAGCTCAATGCTCAGCTACGCCTCGGCGATGCCTCCAGTTGGGGTGTTCTCGTTTCAAGCCAAAATCAACTTGGTGCCAACACCCAATTGATTGACGGTAATGGTTCAATTGTCTTCAACAATCAAGGCAACAACACGTTACGCTCGGAATTTAATTCCCCCGCTACCCATGGCGAACTAGTCGTTGGCAGCGGCATTACGCTGACCGGAAACCGACTAATCATCGAAGGCAACGGTTCGATTGCTCTACAGGGAACTCTGGAGCCGACGGGCGCTGGGGCACTCCTGGATATCAAACCCGGCAGGTTCACCAACTCGGGAACGATACGATCAGCGATTGGCACTCTCAGCATCAGCCCCACCCAGTTTATCAACACACCCTCAGGGCAGGTGATCACCAGCGGCGGGACGTTTCTAATTGGTGGCAACTCCAGTGATAATCGCACTTGGAACAATCAAGGTCTCATACAAATTGCCAACACGACAGTGTCGCTGGGAGGCAGTTTTACCCAAGCCGATATGGGCAACTTTCAGCGAGACGCCATCCAGCCCGGAGTCGTCACGTTGGTTGGAAATCTGACTGGCCCTCTGACGCTGACTGCGGCTACAGGCACTTGGATGTATGGAGGAGGTGGCAGGTTGAAAGATTCGACGCTAACGGTACATCCAAGTGTCGACTTTCAATCATCGAACTTCTTCACGTTTGATAATGTGCATATTGCAGATGGGACCGATGTAACTGTCGCCAGCAGTCACCTATTCTTAACGATCGCCAACGGCCTTACGCTCAACGGCCGTTTGTTGTTAGGCGACAACGCGACAAGCTACGGTCAGCTCGTTTCTGACTATCGCCTAAACGGCAGTGGAAGCCAAACGATTAACGGCAATGGCCGGATCGAATTCAATCATCAAACAAATCGCATCACTTCCAATTTCACTATTCCGGCGACCGGTGGAACGCTGGTGATTGGTGCTGGCATCACCTTAGCTGAGCAGAATCCAGCAGCGACGAACGAACGCATTCGCTTTGAAGGTAATGGTTTTATCCTTCATCAAGGGACGCTAGCCGTAGGTGGCTCAGCAGCTAGAACAGAGATTGTAGTCACCAGTTTTGAGAACCAAGGAACTCTTCGAGCTTCAGATGCCGCGGTGATCGATGTTCGACCTACAACATTGGTGAACTTCGCTGACGTGAGTAATCTTGGCAACAATCGCTTTGGTGTCACGCTGCAAGGTGGAACGTTTGAAGCCAATGACGGCACGATCCGGTTGTTTCAAGGAACGAATACGACTCACTCGTTCGTGATTAAGAAACTGGAGGCTGAGCTGATTCTGGCTGGTACGATGCCAAGAATCTATGGCCATACGACGAATTCTACCACCGCGATTGCGGAGCTTGCTGAAATTGGTACTGCAGGGGCGTTGGGTCTGCGGAATGGTGTCTTTTACGGGCCTGTCGGTGAGGTCCTCGTGCGCGGCCAAGTAGATGTGGATGCGACGAGTCGTTTCGGACTGGCTCCATCCGCCCCCATCACAACTGCCGGCCTGAAGAGCTATTTCGCAGCTAATGGTAATTACTTGAACAGTGCAACAGGCGCAGAGAGTATCGTTGCGACGCCTGTAAATGGTTCTGGGTTTTCGACTGGGCTGGAAGGCCAAGGGTTTTTATTTGACGGGGGCAACGATCACGTTACCATTCCCGCCGCCAGCGCTCTGAACAACCCAAATTTGACCGTTGCTGCTTGGTACAAGCTGGATCAATTGCAAACGGGGCTACGCGTCCTGTTTGGCAAGACAATCGGTAGTGGTACGCTCAATTCGTATGCGGTGTGGCTCAATGGAGACTCCATCAATTACGGGATTGGAAATGGCGGAGGCTTTGATTGGCAAAGTGTTGCCCTCGTTCGACAAGTTGGCCAGTGGAACCATGTGGCGTTGGCGTTTGATGACGCGAGCAATCTCGTACAGTTGTACCTCAACGGTTCCTTATTGCATTCGTTCACGACGACTCGATCGATCAGCTACGATGACAATCGACCCCATGTGCTGGGAGCCGATATCGAGAATGGTAATCCGGCGTACTTCTTTCCAGGAGTAATCGACGAGGTTCGGTATTATGATCGCGCTCTGTCAGCGTCTGAGATTCTTGACATCGCCGCGGATTCGCCTCTCGTTGCTACCACCATCCGACAAGTTGACGGTGAGGTGCGCGTGGGTGGGTCGCTGACAAGCTTGAGCCAGTATCAGCTAGAAGGTGGCACGCTGTTTGGCGTGGGGACCTTGCCAACAAACCTGAATCAGAGCGGTGGTACACTGGCTCCCGGTAATTCACCAGGCTGTTTGGAGATCGATGGCGATTACAACTTGGCGGCGGCGGGCACGCTGCAGATTGAAATTGATGGTCCAACGGTTTGCACGCAGTATGACCAGTTGCAGGTTGACGGCAGCGTGACGTTGGCGGGCACGTTGGATGTGTTACTCGATCCTGCGTATAGCCCAACTATTGGTCAGAAATTCTTGGTGCTCGAAAATGACTTGAGCGACAGTATTGTTGGCCAGTTCCAGCATGCCGGGAGTGTGCTGCGTGAACGTCAAGTTTTTTCAGTGAGCGGGAATCAACTGTTCCGTATTAGCTACACAGCTGGCGACGGCAATGATGTGGAGCTGGAATTCTTGGGGAAGGGGTACTTGGTCAGCAACACAAATGGTTCAGGTGCGGGGTCGTTGCGTCAAGCGGCTTTGGATGCGAACAATTCTCCGGGACACGATCTCGTTGCGTTCGCCATTGATGATTCGCTGCTTGTGGATGGTCGGTATCTGATTAACAGCAGAGAGTTGAATCTCGTTGAAGCGACCACCATCGACGCGACAACTCAGTATGACTTTGCTGGAAATCCAATTGTTGAATTTCGAGATCAAGTAGGCAACTCCAACGTAGGTATCACGATCACGGCTTCGAACAGCGAGGTACGCGGGTTATCCATTACGAACTGGGCGACAGGAATTGGAGTATCCATCGCAATAAACGCCGAGAATGTTCGTATCGCTGGGAACTATGTCGGCATTGCACTGGATGGTTCCGATGGCGGTGGGAACGGGATTGGAATCACTATTGCGCCGAGCCTTGATTCGCAGGTGCTGATTGGCGGTACGACCATCGCGGATCGCAATGTCATCAGCAACTCGACTTCGGCTGGTATCGACATGTTCTCCGTCAGTAACGCTGTGGTGCAAGGCAACTACATTGGTACCGATCCAAGTGGGTTGCTCGCCAGGCCCAACGAACGCGGTATCCATATTCAACGTCAAATCGCTCAAGCGGCCGATAACAACTTGATCGGAGGTACGGCGCCTGGTGCGGGGAATTTGATCAGCGGCAACACGATCGCCGGAATTGAGATCGATGCGAACGGCAACTTTATGGATGGCAACCAGATTGTCGGCAACTGGATTGGTGTCGACGCGACCGGTGGTATGTCGCTTGCGAACGGCGTCGGAATCGTGCTCGCCAACTCGACATCGACGAATGTTACTCAGAACGTTATCAGTGGTAACAACACGCACGGCGTTCTCGTTTCAAGTGCAAGCCTGAATACGGTCGCTGGAAACATCATCGGGCTCAATGCCACAGGATCCGCAGCGGTGCCCAATCTCAACCATGGCATCGCCATCGAAAACGGCTCTGCGAACAACATCATCGGCGGACTGGATGCTGCTTCTCGCAACATCATCAGCGGCAACGGACTAAATGGATTGGCGCTGGTTACGTCGGACGGTAATCGTATTCTCGGTAACTACTTGGGAACGGACGTTAGTGGTGAGACTGAGTTAACCAATGGCCTCGTTGCAGTTGGACTCAATAATTCGAACTTTACAGCAATCGGCTCGAGCGACGGCAATATCAATGGCAACTTAATTGTTGGAGGGAGCGCCGGGCAAATCGGAATTGCTGTTGAGAATCAATCGAACAGCAATGGCATCGTGGCGAATCGCTTTGGATTGAGTGCCAGCAATTTGCCGCTCGGATACTTTGGTAATGCGATTACGATTCTCGATTCCGATCAGAATGTGGTCGGAGGCGCAACCGCTGCTGAACGCAACGTGATTGTTCAATACTCTAGCCAGGGAATTGTCCTTGGTAATGGTTCGGGAACCAACGTCATTATCGGCAACTATGTTGGTGTTCATCCCGATGGACAATCAGCAGTCTTTACTGAACAGCATTCAACCTACGGCGTAGCGATACTGAATTCCAGCAACAATTCCGTTGGATTGGCGATCAGTGGAACTGGGAATTTGATTGGGGGAAATCAAGTCGGCGTCTTTGTTGCGGGTGCCGAGTCGGTGGGTAACAGCGTCGATGGCAACTGGGTTGGTTTAACGGCTGCAGGTACAGCAGCGATACCCAATGAGTTTGGGATTGTGATCGGTGATGCTCGCGATACTTCGATCGGCGCTAATGCCCCCAACGTGGTCAGTGGCAATCGTATTGGAATTGAAGTTACAACTGCTGCAACTCGCGATACGCTGATTGTGAACAACTGGATTGGTACCGACGGCTCGGGTAGCACGACCCTGGGAATTGCTGTTGGCAACAGCGAAGCCGGCATTAGTCATATCGGAGGTGTGCGGACGCTGATTCGGAGCAATACGATTGTGGCTAGCGGGCCGTTTGGACCGTTTGCGAATCCTTATGGCGCCGTGGATGTGCTTGGCGGGGACGCGGTCATCACGGAGAATCGGATCTTCAATAACTTCGTCGATCCCATTCGTACCAATATCTTTCCCGGCACCATTGTTATTTCACAAGCTCGATTGGATGGTTTTGCGTTAGGTGAAATTGCTAACGCCACTCCGTTTACAACGTTTACGATTGAGTTCTTTGAGGGTTCAGAACAGCAGCAAGCGGAGCTGTTCGTTGGATCGAGTTTTGTGGTTACGGACGAGAATGGGAACGCGGAATTTGAGATCAGTGACCTCGGAGATTTAACTCCTGGCAAATTTCTCATTGCGACCATTAGCGGCGCATTGACTGAAGGCGATTCGAACTTCAATACATCCGCGATCGGGGCCGGGGCGATTCCGCAGGTCGCTCTCATTCGCGGCTTGCCGACGCGATCGCCCGAGGGAACGCCAATCAACTTGCAGGCGTTCGCAGTCGACAGCACTGTGAGCGGCTACGCAATCACTGGTTACGTTTGGGAAGTTCTCAAAGCGGGCGAGTTGTACACGACAGGTAACGAAGCGGGAATTCAGTTTGCGCCTGATGACGAAGGTATTTACACGGTTCGGCTGAAATTGACGCTGACGAATACCGCGGGTGATCAGCAGACTGTGGTACTCGGGCCGCACAACATCAATGTTATCAACGTGGCTCCTACGCCGCAGTTCGACATGACGCTAGGTCAAGCCACTATTGGACAAACTGTCTCGCTAAAAAGCAGCAGTAGCGACCCTGGTCGAGACGATCTGCTGCAACACACTTGGGAAGTGCGTTACGGATCGCCTGGTGGGCCGGTCGTCTACACGGCTGGACCTGCAACAACGTTGACGACAACGAGCTTTACGCCGACATCGGGCGGCAATCACTACGTGAGGCTTACCGTTGATGATCAAGATGGTGGCGTCGATGGTTCGCGCTCTATGCTCCGGTTGCTGCAAGTTCGCGGGGCACCTTCGACAACTTCGATACTTGTGCCGAGCTTGGGCAGCGAGGGACAGACGATTCGCGCGTCAGCGCCCGAGTCGGAGTTGCAGCGTGCTGATGAGCTGACTTTCGCTTGGCAGGTGCTTAAGAACGGAAACGCTTACACCTTCGCATCGCCTGCTGCGGGTGTGATCGAGTTCACGCCCGATGATGATGGCAACTATGTCGTTTCGCTAACTGTTTCGGATGGCATCAGCAACATTGTCGCGCCACCGCAAAACGTCTTAGTGACAAATGCCAGCCCAATTGTTTCGGTCCAAGGATTTGATGGCATCGCAGCGGTTGGACAAACGCTTAACCTGATAGCTGATATCTTCGATCCAGGTTCGGCTGACACGCATCAGGTTAGTTGGGTTGTCGAACGCAGTGGCGCCGTTGTGGCTTCAGCTAACAGTTCCGCTGCGCCTTGGCCGCTGAGCTTCACGCCAACTCAGCCTGGTGTGTACAAGGTCATCGCGACGGCCAATGACGACGATTTTGATTCCGGTTCAGGTGTTGGCCGAGCGACGGGTCAGAAGGTGATTTACGTCGCTGGTTCGAATCAGAGTTTAGCGATTCAAAACCCCAGCCTGCCTGGCGGTGGCTTTGTCGAAGGTAATGTCTATGCGTTCGCTGCAGCACTTCCAAGTTTGCCGCCTGGGTTAACGGTCAGCAATTACCAATGGTCGGCTTTGGATCGCATTGGTCGTCAGTTGCAATTTGTTGCCGGCAGCGGTCCCGTCGTTGCGAACTACGATTTCGTTCCTCCGGGCGGCGGTGAGTACTTGGCGGTTTTAGAGTTGGTGTACTCGGATGGCCAAACGGCTCAAGCGGTTTCACAGCCGATCGCGGTTCAAGGTTTGGCTCCGCAGATCACTTCCATAGATCTGCTTTCTCACGCTACCAACCAACAGGTCTTTGAAGGCGAATTGGTGCGAGTGCGCACGACTGCGCTCGATACGGGTGAGCGCGTTGGACTCACTTATCGCTGGGAATTGCAGCGACCTGGACAGACCAACTGGACAGTAGTCAGCGGGCTAGCGAGTCGTCCTAGCGAACTGCAGTTCACGCCGCTGGACGAGGGTGTGCATCGAGTGCGAGTGACCGTTAGCGACAGTGAAGGCCTGAGTGTGACTGAGGAGCTTTCGCGATTTAGCGCGCTAGGGATCAACGTACTCAATGCGCTGCCGCTGGTTCAACTGCGTGTGTCGAGTAACAGTAGCAGCAGTGTTACTTTCGTAGCGGAAGCGACTGATCCTGGAGCGTTGGATCAGCCAGGTTTGCAATATTCGTGGAGCGTCAATGGTGGAGCATTCTCAAGCCCAAGCGGTTCCAATGCACTCCCAGTCAACCTTAGCGGACTAAGTAGTTTGTCCGTGCGCGTGGCTGATGATACCGGTGTTACGGAAGTGAAGTCGTATCTGCTGTTGGGTAGCAATAGCAATGACTTTGCGAGTATCACTACCACGGAGGAAGCGAATGCGATTGCAGTTGGAGCTGATCAATTGGTTTATCTGGGCTTGGATAGCAACGACACGATAGTTGTATCCGGTGGAATTATTTTGCCAGTTGTTGTCTTGGGTGGTGAAGGCAACGATACGCTTAATGCTTCAGCCGCAACCGGTTCAGTAACCCTCGATGGCGGCAATGGCGATGATACCCTCATGGGCGGTGCAGGGAATGATCGCTTAATCGCAGGGCCGGGTTCCAATACTTTAGTCGGTGGCAATGGAAACAACGTTTTCATAGGCGGTGGCAACGATGCGATGACTGGGGGCACAGGTGATGATTACTACTTCGTACACTTTAGCGAAGTTGCTATTCACGATGTTGCGGGTGGTAGCAACACGATCGACCTATCGCTTGCCGCGCAAGGTGTCACATTCGACTTTGGATCGGTTTCCGGCCTTGCTCAGACGGTATTCCCTGGTAGCACGCTGGCCATCAACGGGAATTTCGAAACGCTGATCGGTAGTCCCAACGACGACAACCTCACAACGAATCGCCCCGGTACGACGCTTCGCAGTGGAGGAGGAAACGATCGACTGGTTGCTGCGGGGACTGATATTACGTTGGATGGTGGTACTGGTAACAGCGAATTAGTGCTCGCTAACGCCAGTGGCACGTTTATCGGTGGAAGCGCTAGCAGCACAGTCATTGGAACGCTGGCCGCTGATTCCAGTTCGACGATTGAGCTTGGCGATGGCGGTGGATCGATCGATGTAATTGGAGCATTACCGAGTGGGACTGCTGAATTGGCCGAAGTCAAGATCGTAGGTGGTGCGGGTAGCAGTTCGATTAGTGCCGAACGCGTGCGGGGTAAAATCTATGCTCATCACGGAGCCGTTTCGGGAACCATTAGCGAATTTGGTGCGCCGCCGGTTGCATCCACTCGCACCATTACGGTGAGCGAGTCGAGTGATATCGACATTTTCGGATCTGCGCAGCCTGGCAATACGATCGTTGTGTCGCAAAGTCAGGATATCGATATCTTCGGAACCGCGGGCGATGTCGCTCAACTCAGCAATGTTAGTCTTGGCACGATCAACGTTTCGCGATTTGGTACGGCTGGACCGGGCGCAGTCTTTACTACAACTCTCACGTCATCATCGGATATCGAGATTTTCGGTTCAGCGAGTGCCCCCTCGACGTTGGTCGCAACGGTCAGCAATTCATCAGACATCGATATCTTCGGATCGGCTCGCAGTCAAAGCGAGATCGTTGTGCAAGGTGGTCAAGACATCGATATTTTTGGCGTCGCTGAGGGATCGATCCTCTTCACGTCCGATGCACTGGGCAATTCCATCGCGCGTGCGACGATCCGGATCTCCGACTTTGGATCGACCACAACTCGAACATTGCCAATCACGATTACGGATTCCCAAGATATCGATATTTTCGGTTCAGCCTCGCCTACCGGCACTCCGCTGACCGCTACGATCGACGCGTCGAGCGACATCGACATTTTTGGTGTTGCGACTCAGAACACATCGATCATCGCGACCAACAGCAGCGACATCGACATCTTCGGTGTGCTGGATGGTGAAATTCGATTGGGCCCATCGGACAGTTCCAGTCTGACAGGCGCGGTGACTCGAGCGGTTATCGAGTCGAGCAGCTTTGGAGCGGTGGGCGGTGCACAGTTGGATGTAAGGATCCATAATTCCTCGGAGATCGATATCTTTGGAGGCGTATCACCAGATAGCTCGCTATTGAACGCAACGATTGTGAACTCATCCGATATCGATATTTTCGGCTCGGTACGCGGCGGTGCGATTGAGGCAACTGCCAGCCAAGATATCGATATCTATGGTCAGGGAAGCGCGTCGGTAACGCTGAATGAAGTCGACGGAGCTGCGATATTCACGCAAGTATTCGGCTCGACGGTCCCGCTTGGTCCTCTGCAAGTAACGATTGCCAACCAGAGCAGTGACATCGACATTTTCGGCAGCGCGAATCGCAATTCAGTGGTGCAAGCGAGCGACAGCAGCGATATCGATATCTTTGGTGGCACCGCGGCGGTTGAAGTTTCAGGTGTCACGACATGGGGCGACGAAGTAACGTTGACCAATGTGAGTCGAGCGCGGGTTGTCGCGGGCGTATTCGGAAGTGCCGTGCCTCAGACGGTGCTAAATCTAGTTGTCGTCGGCAATAGTTCGGACATCGATATTTTTGGCAGTGCGCTCGGCAACTCTCAGGTCACAATCGTCGAGTCGCAAGATATCGATATCTTTGGAGCCTTTGGTGACCGCTTCACGTTGGATAGCGCGCAGCGTGTGCGCGTCGAGGGTGGATTGTTTGGTACGGCAAGCCCGGGGGTGTATGGTCTGACAGCGACCGTTGACGGAACCAGCCAAGATATCGACATCTTTGGCACAAGCACCGATGACTTGGTCGATATCTTTAATGGCACGAACTATCGAATAGCACTACGCGGTGGCACAGACGTACTGAGTGTGACTGGAGCTGAGAATCTGGTTGCGGTTTTCGATCAAGGTGATGACCTTGTTACGGTGCAGTCAGGGTTAGATATGTTGCTGTATCTAGCAAGCGGCAATGATCGCGCGTTCATTCGTGGAGGAGAGAACGTTCGCGTCATCGGGGGTGAAGGCGATGATGAATTTTTGCTTGAAGGCGGTCAGCAAGTCGACGTCGACGGTGGTGCGGGCGATGACTTGGCGGTCTTGCTCGACGGTGCATCGACTATTTTACGCTTGGATGGAGGCGAAAACGAACTGCGCATCTTCGGCGGTGTGGGCACGTTAGCAGTCGGCGGGACTGGTTCAGATCGGATGACCGTCTACGGCAAACTTGGTAACTCGCTTTCGCAAGGTCAAGTGTATGCGCTGTTAGATGGCGGCGACGGAAATGACGACTTGCAGGTACTGCCGCTGTATGCTGCGGATGATCCACTGCGCGATATCTCGATCGAACCTTTCGCGCACTTACCGAGTTGGATGCAATTGCCATCACACATTGCGTCACCCGTGTCGACCACTTACTCCTCGTCCGTAGCTTTGGTTGGAGGAGCGGGGAACGACTCGTTGACCTTGATGGGCAATCAACGTTTGTTCGCTTTTGGTGGTGATGGTGCTGACACCATTTTATTACAAGGTGGAAGTACGAGTACCATTTCGGGTGGCGACGGCGCGGACCGTTTGGAGGTTCGTTCGCTCGGAGTTGGAAATTATGTTTTCGGCGGTTCGGGCGACGATCAAGTTTTTGTTTATCGCGGTAGTAAAGTTGGCGTCTTCATGGAGGCTGGCGCGGACCATGTCGATTTCGATTCGATGGTGGATCCGATTTCAGGGACTTTGCAGTTTGCTAGTCAGAGTTTTGCGCGCGGCGGACTGGGAGACGACACGTTCAATGTTAATGCGGGTGCCAATATCCAGGTGGCTGGAGAAGTCGGCCAGAATAGCATCGAAGTGCATGGCGGCTCGAACGTCGTTGTGGCTGGCGGAGCGGGACACGACTCGCTGCGAAGTTACGGCGGGAATGTCGTGTTGCTGCTTGGTGAAGGTGGTCACGATGAATTGGAATACCATGGTGGAACCGATGTTATCCTCTCAGGCGGGGACGGCGATGATCGCTTGACCGCGTTTCAAAGCAATGTCCAGTTGTATGGCGACGATGGTGACGATTGGTATGTGATGGGTCATTTCAATGACCTCGGTGAGGTCTTGATTCGTGAGTTGTTGTTCCTCGATAGCGAGAACTTTGAAGCCGAAGCTCGCGGCGCGGACACGATCGACTTGTCGCAGGTCGTAACCGCTGGCACTACTGGAGCGAACCTAGATCTTCGCCTTCTGGACGTTATCCAGACTGTGATCTCTGGACGTTTGAGCTTACAGATCTTGGGAGCTTTCGAGAACGTTATTGGTACGATTGGGGACGACTGGTTGTATGGGAATGACGAAGCCAATCGGTTGGAAGGCGGTGGAGGTAACGATCAACTGCTCGGCTTCGGTGGCGATGACGTCTTGATCGGCGGTGATGACCACAATACTTTGATCGGCGGCGATGGTAACGATCATTACGTGATTCAAGATTCAACCACTGCGTTGCCGAGTTCGCAGCGAATCATCGAAGCTGAGAATCAAGGTATTGATCGTTTAGATTTCTCACAGCTGACGGCTGGGCTTGGCGTGTTCTCAATGTCCAGCAATGCACAGCAGTTTATAGCCAGCGGGACGATTAGCGTTACGCTGCAAAGTGCGCTGGCATCCGATGCACCGGTGGCTGCGATCGAAGAATTGACTGGCACTGAGTTCGATGACTTCGTTGTTGGAAACTCGCTCGACAATCGCTTTGAGTTGTTGAGTGGCGATGATACGGTCGACGGCTTGGGCGGAGATGATCTGTATGTGTTTGCGGGAGGTGGCTTGGGTTCACTTGTCATACAAGATCATGCGGCGTATCCAGGGCGCAGGACGCTTGACTTCGCTGCGTTCGATGCACCGATCGATATCGACTTGAATGCTAACACCGCGCAAATTTTCGATAGTGAATTGACGCTGACGCTGCTGCAGCCGCTGTCGATTCATAATGTTGTTGGCACCAGTTTTGATGATCGCATACTGGGCAATGCGAATGACAACGCACTCTTTGGCGCGAGCGGTCGTGACTATCTGGATGGTCGCGAGGGCGAAGACCGATTAGTTGGGGACCTTCCACAAGTCGTGCTGCTGGACTTCGATAGTGCATACCGCGAGCAGCGTGGCGATTACAACTACACCGCGTCGCAACGGCAGCAGATACTGACCTTAATTGCTTCGCGTTTTGCGGAGTTTCATTGGCAATTCACATTGAACGAAACGGAAGCGGTCGAGTGGACGCGTGACTCTGGCCGTACGTACGTCCGTCTGAACTTTAGTGAGGGACGTGGAGGTGGCGTTAGCGGTGACGCGGGAGAGATCGACTTTAGAAACATCAATCGCGGATTGGTAAGTCAAGTCAATATCAACTCGCTCAAGGCCAGCTTGCCAGCGATCTTAGCTGAGCTGCTTGAACGTGAACCGACTTTGGCCGAGATCGACGATGCCATCGTTCGTTTGTCGGCGCATATCGCTGCGCATGAACTTGGGCATACGGCTGGTCTGCGTCACGCGGACGCGCTGGGGCCGATCGGCAGCGGATTTCTTACCAGCGCCGATGTCAGTGAGATCTATCCACCGTACAGCGGGCCCTTTAGTGCTAGTGAAACTCGCCACCACCTGATCGCCAGCCCCGCTTCGTTGGGTACCACGATCGCCGATGCGCTAGGTGAAACCTTCTGGGGCGCGCGGGAGTCGATCAAGTTAGCCTTCAACGAACATGGTCTTACACTTCGAGAATCGAACAGCGATTTCGGCAGTCATAGCAACCGAGATAGCACGGCGCAGAATCTTGGCGGGTTCGCCCGGTTGTACGTTCCGAATTTGGCTCCTGCGAACGGGCACAGCTACTCGGGTTCTGTATTCGAAGTTAGCGCGGTTGCCGTCATTGGTAACTTAGCTTCTGAAACTAACGGCGCAACGACGACGACTGAACGGGATGTGTATCGGTTCACAGGTCGTGCAGGCGAGTGGGTGAATATCGAAGTTATGGCGAATGGACTCCGACCGATGCGTGGGAGCTTATTCGATGGACAGGTCAAATTGTATAACTCCAGCGGCTTATTGATCGGGTGGAACGATGATGAGTTCGAAGGCACGAAGGATGCGGTGCTGTTCGATGTGCAGTTGCCGGGAGATGGTGAGTACTTTATCGAAGTGTCGTTGAGTGATGCACCAGCTATCGACGCTCCGGGTGACCGCTATGAATTGTTTGTGTCGCGTTTCCGTTCGCTTGCGAGTGGTTCGCCGCTGCCTGCAGTGCCGGGAGATACATTGGTAGGTGGACTCGGTGACGATGAGCTGCGTGGATCTCCGGCGGATGATCTTTTCTTGGCAACGCAAGCTGGCGGAGTCGACACGATTTTTGGCGAGGCGGGCTTTGATACTCTGGATGTTCTTGGTTTGGACTACCAGTTCGACTTAGAACTGCTGGACTCGATTGAGCTGATCGCAAATCAGAACATCGCTCCGCAAGCGACTTTGGTCGGAGTGCCTGAAAGCCCCGTTGCGGCTGCGACAGCGTGGACTGTCTCGCTGGTGAACGCCAGCGACCCGTCGCATGATGACACCGCTGCTGGGTTCCGATACGCGTTTGCGCTGAAGCGAGCGGATGGCTCGATTGCTGCGGGCGGTCTGCCCGCGACATGGAGCGCAGCAGACATAAACAACGCGCGAACATTTAACGTTACGCAAGCCGGGACCTACACCTTAGTGGCTCGCATCTTCGACGTTCGCAACGCGTTCCGCGATATCGAAGCAAGCGTCACGGTCGAAGGTTCCGCAGCCAACCAGCCACCGACTGACATTCTGATCGATAAATCTACCATTGCCGAGAACCAAATTGCGGGCGCGCTGGTAGGCAACCTGAGCGCCGTTGATCCGGACGCAAGCGACACGCATCACTATCAGCTTGTTCCAGGATTGGGCGATACCGACAATGCGGCGTTCGAGATCGTTGGAAATCAGTTGCGAGCCAGACAAGCGTTTGATTTTGAAGCGCGTAGCAGCTACTCGATTCGAGTCCAAGTCCGCGACTCGGCGGACAATGTCTTCTCGAAGTCGTTAACGATTACCGTTGACAATGCGCCTGAGCTTATCGGATCGATCGTCGTAGGCGATGGAACGGTTCAGCGATCATTGGTCAAGCAGTTGAGTTTGCTGTTTGACACTCAACTGCAACTGGACGCGGGGGCGTTTATCGTTCAGCGCCGCGATTTCAATAGTGCTGGTGAATTGATGCCGAGTAACGTGCCGATTCAAGTTTCGCAAGTTGCTGACAGTGACGGACGTTATCGCGTCGTGATCAGTTTCGTACACGTGCCTGGAAATACCACCGTTCGCCAAGGATCGCTTGCTTTGCAAGATGGCAATTATCAATTGGTCATCGATGGAAGCAAGATTCGCTCGCTTGTTGGCAACGTTGCGTATGACGCGGGCAGCTCGTCGATATTTGGTGATCAACAGTCGCATGCTTTCTACAGCTTCTTCGGCGATGTGCGAGGTTTGCGGGTCGCTGGCGCATTTGAGAACAATGCGCTGAGAAAAACCATCAATAAGGTCGAAGGTGATACTGGTTTTGATGGTCGCTTTGATGCTGATGGTAACGGCGCGGTTGGCGCTTTCGATAACAACGAGATGCGCAAGAGTTTACTCAAGAGGACTTTCAACTGGAGATAGACATGTGTTCACTTAGGCAGTTGTGTACGAACCCGGCTGGCAGGCCTAGGACGAGTTCCATCTATTATGTAGTTTTGATTGCATTGACCTGCAACTTAACTACGTTCGCAAAGGCAGGCCTCGTTATTTCGGTTGATTTCAACCCGATGGTTGATGGAATACAGAACACGCTTTCTGTAGTTCAAGGTGAGTCTTTCTCTGCCAATGTCGTGTTGGAATACGACGATTTGATCGGCTTGGACTCCTACCAGTTCAGCCTACAGTTCGACGATTCTGCCATGACGGCTACAGCCGCTTTTCAGTTCACTCCCGCTGGCTTTGATTCTTTTCCTACTGCACTTACGATAGACGGGCCCAACATCTTCCCATTCAACGCTGCATCGGGACCATTTCCATTCAGCGGCCCAACATCCATCGCTCCGGTTGTGATTGGAACGGTCACCTTCAACGCGGGTATGACCCTGGGGAACTTTTCGCTTCAGCCATACGAAGATGGTTTGTTAGATGGATCATTCGATAACAACGGTGAGCAGATCCTTAACTTAGACTTCAATTCTGGGACCGTTACGATTACTGCAGTTCCGGAGCCGTCGTCGATCGTTCTGTCCCTTATGGCAGGCGCGTACTTGCTTGTTCGACGGCCACGCAGGCGGTTGAGCATCAAGGAAATTTTTTCATGCGGCTAATCAACAATAACTAAATGCTTGGTGCACCTCGGCTGAAAGACGATTTGGAGCCGGGGAGGTCGACAGATTGCTGGGTGCATTGAGGGTTTCATTTAGGTCGTGGATGTAGACTTCGGGTCGTGATGCAGTTCAACGTTAAATCGGGCATAATGCTTACCGGAATACACCACTGGGCTCTTAGTCCCGATAGTTTGCTTGAGGGAAAACATGGCTGAAGAAATTCCCGATCCCGAACTGATTGCTTTAACTGCAAGCAAGATTGCGGATATTTCAGAACGTGAGGCTTATATTGAGAAAGCCTGCGGTGGTGACGAAGCGTTGAAGAATCGCGTGCGAGCTCTAATCGAAGCGATGACGCGACCGGCTAACGACGATAACTTGGCGGTCACTCTTGATACCGGTGGGGAAGGAAGTGGCAAAGGTACACGGTCGCTTGACTTCACTGTCGACTATGATGCAACGCAGAAGACCGAAACGAGTCTTATTGGAGGTCGGTATCGGATTCTGAAACGGATTGGCGAAGGTGGTATGGGTTCGGTGTGGGCGGCTGAGCAACGCGAACCAATCACTCGCACCGTGGCGCTGAAGTTGATCAAGAAAGGGATGGACTCAGCGGCGGTGCTGGCGAGGTTCGAAGCCGAACGGCAGGCGCTAGCGATGATGGATCATCCCAACATCGCTCGAATCTTTGATGGCGGCATTACTGATGAAGGCGCGCCCTACTTTGTAATGGAGTTGGTGAAAGGAGAGCCAATTACCGACTTCTGCGACTCGCATCGATTGACTCCGGAGCAGCGGTTGGAGTTGTTTGTGCCGGTATGTCACGCGATTCAGCATGCGCATCACAAAGGGATTATTCATCGGGACATTAAGCCTTCGAACGTGCTGGTGACGATGGTTGACGACCGTCCCGTGCCGAAAGTGATCGACTTTGGTGTGGCAAAGGCGACTGGTCAAGCGCTAACCGAGTTGTCGCTGGACACGGGGTTCGGAATTGTGGGAACGCCGCAATACATGTCACCCGAACAAGCGTCGATGAATAGCATTGATATTGATACTCGTAGTGATGTCTATTCGTTGGGCGTGCTCTTGTACGAGTTGCTGGCCGGTTCGACTCCGTTCCGCAAAGAGGAGCTTGCGAAGGCGGGCTACTTGGAGATTCTGCGAGTGATTCGCGAGGTCGACCCGCCTCGGCCGAGTACAAAACTGAGCACCGCAGATGCATTGCCAAGTTTGTCTGCGGCGCGCGGGACGGACCCGAAGCGGCTTTCGTTGTTGCTGCGCAATGAGCTGGATTGGATCGTGATGCGAGCACTGGAGAAAGATCGCGTTCGTCGCTATGAGACGGCTAATGCGTTCGCCGCTGACATCAATCGTTACTTGCACGGCGAACCTGTACAAGCTCATCCGCCGACCGTCGGTTATCGGCTGACGAAATTCTTGCGCAAAAATCGCGGTCCAGTCGTCGCAGCCACGCTCGTTGCGTGCGCGCTTATGGCTGGCTTCATTGGTACCAGTCTCGGCATGCTGGAAGCGCGGCGGCAAGCTGAACTGGCGCGTGAGGAATCGAATCTGAAGGAAGAGGCTCGAGCGATTGCTGAGAGCGAGCGTCAAGCCGCTGAGCAAGAGCGTGCAATTGCTGAACAGCGTCTGAGTTCGGCGAGGCAGACTATCTCAACGGTCGTCAACAATATCCCCAATTTGCTCGAACGCGTGCCTTTGGCTGCCGGCCCACTTAAGATCATTCTCGGGCAGATGGATGATCTGCTCAGTAAGACGTCCGACAATGCGCGTGAAGACAATCGATTCGATTCGTCGCGAGCTTGGGGGCAGATGGCGGTGGAAACGCGGAGCGGACAGCAGGCGTTGCTAAGTGGGCAACTCGACGTCGCTGAGTTGCACTATCGCAACGCGCTGAAGATAGCCAAAGAAGTTTATGAAGGCGATCCTCGCGATCGCGCGAAAGCCGCGGGTAACCTTGCGATGGCGAACTCGCTGTTGGCTGATCTTGCGGCGACTCGGGGAGAACCTCAGGCGAGTAACTTAATTCGAGAAGCGATTAAGTTGCGTGAAGAAGCACTACAGATCGAACAAGCTGAGGATTCGCTGGGTAAGCGTCGCGCCAACTTGGGCAATACTTGGAACCGATTGGCGGGCATTGAGTCACGGGGGCTCGACGCGTTGCCAGCGGCTGAGAGGAAGTCTGTGGTTCAGTCAGCGATAAAGACCTGTCGAACCGCGATTCAGCACTTGCAAGCGGCCGTCGAAGAACTGGAAAACTCGCCTGCCGAACAAGCTACGGCGCGTCGCGATCTCGGAGTCGCTGCAATCAACCTGGCTAGTCTCGCACGGCGCGCTGAGGATGATGCGACGGAGCTCGAAGCGCATGAATTGGCCAACCGCGCATTCAGCTTGCTGGCCTCCTCGGAGCCCGATCGCGTTTACTACCGAATCATGCTCGCAGATGTCTGTGGCCTGTATGGCGACTATCTTCTGATAAGAAAACAGGACCCAGTAGCAGCGCGCGTGCAGTATGCGACGAGTATGAAACTGTTGCGAGAGTTGTTCGATAGTGATGCGCAACTAGACCAGCTGAGACTTCAACGCGATGTGGCCTACTATCGATTGGGGCTAGCAGCGGAGGGACAAGGGAACGCTGAGCAGGTTCGCAAGTACTTTGAACGCGCTGCTTTGATCTCTGACTTGCATCTGCGCGAGAGATCGGATCGAGTAAAAGATCTGGGACAGTTGATCGGCGATCAAGAGCAATTGATGCTCGAGCAAGCGTGGGCTGGTCAAGCGTCGAGCGCCGTGGCGACCGCGCGCAGCATTAAGACTCAGATTGCCAATATGCCCCAAGCAGACGAACTACCCTGGGTTCCAGTCGGTTTGGCTCGGGCCGCATTTGCGATTGCGATCGCGAGTGAAAAAGCGGAACTCTCCGAAGCCGACCGCAAGTCCGCTGGTGCTGAGGCTCTCCAAACGCTGAAACAGGCGATTTCATTTGGGTACAACGACTTTCAATATTTGCAAACCGATCTCGATGTAGCACCACTACGTCGAGTCGAGGGATTTGATTCGGTGGTGCAAGTGTTGCAATCAAAGCAGTAAGTTTTAATGTTTGGTTAGTTGAGTGACGCTATGTCGGATCAATTTCCTAACATCGGATTCGAAGACCAATTGCGTTTGCTGCAAGCCGGCGATGAAAGAGCGATCGAAGCGTTTGTCGCTCAATATGAACCTTATATCCGACGTGCGATACGCTTTCGAATTAAAGATGCAGCGTTGATGGCGGCGGCCGATTCCGTTGATGTCTGTCAATCGGTGTTGGGTGGTTTTTTACTGAGATTGTCGGCTGGTGATTATGTATTGCACAGTGAAGCGGATTTGCGAGGCTTGCTGATGTCGATCGCTAAGAAAAAATTCTCAATGCTACGGAGGCGTGAGTCAGCCGAGAAACGTGATCGCGCGAAGACGCATTCATTAGAGAATATTCCGGAAGTGACCGGTCACAGTCAATCTCCAGAAGCCGGGCTTGAGTTAACAGAGTTGGCAATGCGGGTGCAACAGAGGCTTACCGCCCACGAATGGGAGTTGTTGCAAAAGCGGCGAAGTGGCAAGTCTTGGAACGAGATTGAGGACGAGTTGAAAGTGAGTGCTACGGTGCTAAAGAAGCGACTGTCGCGTGCGATCCATCGCGTTGCTGTGGAGTTAGGAATCGAATTGTAAAGATAGGTGCAAGACGATGGATGGACAGCCAAATCTCGTTATCGAGCAACTTCTAGAACTGCAGACAATCGCTTGGCAGAACGGCAATCCTTGCCGCATCGAAAGACTTCTGGAAAGCCACTGCCTGTCGACCGCTGGGTGTAACCCGGATGATTTGTTGAGTTTGGTTTGCAATGAGGTGCGTCTTAGGAAGTGTCAGTCTGAAGTTCCCACTCTGGAAGAGTATCAACTGCGTTTTCCGAGTTTTGTCGAGCAACTTGCAACGCAGTGGGCGATCAACGAGTTCTTCGACGTTAGCCACTCGACGGATCCAAATGAGCAAGAGACTATCGCACATCGCGCTGGCGATGCGTCAGATAACTCTCCGACTTCGACGCTCCCTTCATCAAACTTGGCGGCGGATTCGAGTGAGAGTCAATTTGTCGGACGCTATGAGATATTGCGCGAGGTTGGTCGAGGGGCGATGGGGATCGTCTATGAAGCTTATGATCCTCAATTGCGACGGACGGTTGCTATCAAGCGATTAAAGGCGGGAGCCGATTCTGGACTTGGAGAGAAGCATCGCTTTGCGGTGGAAGCTAAGTCGATTGCACAGCTCAAGCATCCAGCGGTTGTTCCTGTGTACGACATTGGTGAAGCGAACGGATTGCCATTCATCGCGATGGAGTATTGCGAAGGAGGGACGTTATCCAAGCGGCTTCAAGGTTCGCCGCTGAACCCCAACGAAGCGGCGCGATTGCTGGTGCAGGTCACTGAGGGAGTGGCAGCCGCACATGCGCTGAAGATTATTCATCGCGATTTGAAGCCCGGCAACATTCTGTTGGTAGACAAAACATCGCTTAAGGCCAAAGTCACCGACTTTGGGCTCGCCAAATGGTTGGATCAGGATATCACCGACACCGGTTCAGGAGCCCTGCTCGGATCGCCGGCGTATATGCCACCAGAACAGGTTTATGGCAATTCGGATGCGATCACACCAGGCGCGGACATCTATTCGCTCGGTGCGATTCTTTATGAGTGCTTAACTGGAGGCCCACCGTTTCGCGGAGCGACGGTGGCAGATACGCTGCAACAGGTGCGTAGTCGAGAGCCGGTTCGGATTAGGCAACTGGTTAACAATGTACCGATCGACTTGGAAACGATCGCTCTCAAGTGCCTTAATAAAAACCCATTGCATCGGTATTTGAGTGCCGACGCGCTCAAGTTGGATCTGGAGAGATTTCTTGCGGGCAGACCGATCGAAGCTCGTCGGCCGGGTTGGTTCGAGTTGTCCGTGAAGTGGTGCAATCGCAACCGGAGCGTCGCGGCGCTGTTGGCGACAATCGCCTTACTGGTATCCGTATCGCTGATCGGACTTAGTTCCGTCTTGGTACGGTTGAAGCAAGAGTACGATGACAAGCTCGGAGCACTGGCCGATCGCACGGCTGCTTTAGCTGAAAAAGCGGAAGCACTGGCGCAGCGAGATATCGCCAACAAGGAACTCGAAATCGGACGCGATCTGGCTGAGCGACGGCTGTATAACAGCCAGATCACTCTAGCGCAACGAGCGCTTGAGGCGCAGGAGTTTGCGCGGTGTGAGGATCTACTTCAGTCGATTGTTCCTCAAGAGGGCCAGCCCGACAATCGCGGGTTTGAATGGCAGTGGCTCAAGAATAATCTTCATCGCAACTTGTTAGCTGAGGTTAAGGCTGGCGAAGGTGAAGTGATGGCACTCGCCTATGTTGGCGACGGCAACAGCATCGTGGCTGTGGGGGGCGGCGAGCTAAAGGGGTACGTCTGCTTGATGTCAGTGAACGACGGTCAAGTGCGCATGCAGAAAGACTTCTCCGCAACGGTTAACGCTTGTGCTGGTGATCCAACTTCTTCACGCTTTGCAATCGGAACAGGCGACGGAGACTTGTTGGTGTACGACGCGAAAACTCTAGAATTGTTACATCAGTCGCACACCGGATACTACTTCAAATCGATGTATTGGTCACCCGACGGCCGATTGATCGCCGCGGGAACGGAGCAGGGCGAATTGTGCTTGTGGACGACTGGCGACTGGGAACTGTTGCAAGTGCTGGTGGCGGAGCCAATGAGTCCAGTGCTGCGAGTCTTTTTCTCGCGCGATGGCAAGCGGTTGTATACGTCGACAGATTGGGGCAGTCGAGGCAGGCACTCGCAGCAATGGTTGCTGAGCGGTGACAAGTTGACTGCGGGTGTTGATTTCGCCGGGATGTCGCTGAGCGATGAAGCAGTCGATGCAACCATGGTGGTCGGTTCGAATTGGGGCACTCTGGTCCTGGCCGATGGCGCGAAGGGGGAAGTGCAACGATCGACGCGAGTGAGCGGCGGACCGTTGCTGTCCGTAAGCTTCTCGGACGACGGTGAACAACTCATCGTGGCTTCGCGAAACGACCGAGAATTGCGGGTGTTGTCGATGACCGACTTTACGAAGACGTTCGGTTTGGCATCTCGCGATACACTTTCGTCCGTAGCCATGCAGCACGGGACGCAGCGAATTGCGACTGGTGATGCAAGCGGTGCCGTTCGGATTTGGAACTTACAAGGTGGTCGAGAACATCGGCGGACGCTAGCTTCGGAGAGTGCTTTTTCAATTGCGCGATTCCGTAGCGATTCGTGCGATGTGCTGGTCGGTCGTGATGGTCGCGTACTAAAGTGGGATCCATTGGCAGATAACTTGCAAGAGCTGCAAGCAGTGACTGCGCTGAAGGATGCGGCGCCGGCGAGTGGACTGTCCGCAGATCCACAGGCCGCTGGGTCAGTGGCCGATGAGTTAGTAGGTGATCTGCGAGCATTCTCGGCTGATGGCTCAACGCGCGTCTACCTTCGACCGAGTTCGACTGACGGAAGCCGTATCAGCGTCTTTCGACCAGGGGATGTCGAACCGCACGTTATCGAACTTAACTATAAAATCTATGAAGATTGTTTGGAGTTATCGGCGGCGGGGCACTATCTTGCGACGCGAGGCGAAGGAGGAATGTTGGAAGTTTTTGATTTGCACAGCGATTCGCATGAGCCGTTGTATCGTCTGGATGCGCCGTGCTTGAGCTTAGCCTTCTCACATAGCGAAGAGTTGCTGGCTTGCGGGACACAGTACGGTCGAGTGCGATTGTTTCAGCTCAGCGATGGCGCTCGTCAGCCCGATCTGGCTGACTTCCGAGGGTTTTGGGCATGGGGTATGGGCGCTGCGTTCAGTCGCGATGATCGTTATCTAGCGGTTGGAACGGAAGCCGGTAAGGTGCAAGTGTGGCGTATGCAGGACCGAGCGTTGATTGCTGAGCTTACAGGAAATCGCGAAGAGGTGCGGCGCATCGATTTCTTCCCTGATGGTAGGCGGTTGGTCTGCGACGGTGCAGGCATCATCAGAGTTTGGGATTTTGTCGCTGGTCAAGAGTTATTGACTTTGCCGCTTCCTGAGTTCGACGTCAAACATGTTGAGGTAAGCGCGAACGAAAAGCAGTTGCTCGCCATCACTTCATCCGGCCGAACCTTCTGTTGGACCGCTGATTGAGACGTTCAACTTAGTTGTACTTCTTAGCCCTTCAATGGTCTGCGAGGGAGACGCTCAATGGACTGCACGCAACGCCTTATGCTAAACTTCGTATACAATGCGACGTTCGTGTGGCGACGAACGCATACTTCCCTGAAGGCTCGCCGTGAATATGGATAAATTCGACCAACCAATAGTAATGCGCGAATACACGCACACCCGTTGCGGACAAGGGACGCACATCAGTGGCAACGACTTTTATGGACTTTGCGATCCGCGCAGCGCCGTGGATACGACATTTTGCAAGCACTGCGACGAGTACGACTCGCTGTCTAAATTTCATTGGTCCGATACGGAAGAAACCTTGAGCGGATACAGGGCTCGTCTTGCGCAAGCCGTTCCATTGTGGGTGCGAGTTGCCGGCGCAAATTGGCTGTTTGGAGTTTGGTTGGCCTTGGCTGTACTTTCCGGGTTCGCACTGTCGCAAGTGATCGCCAACTTCAAGGTCGCGTATGGAATTCCTGCCGTTGTGTTTTTCGCTGCTGCCTTAGCGTGCGACGCGGCGGGCAAATTCTCCACGCGATCGCTGCAATTTCATCAATTTCGATAGATTGGCGAAAATCCCAGAACGTGATCAACCGTACGACATTCACTTCGTCGGTCGTGCATATTGATAAGCGTCGTAACAAAGCATTCACGCCGAGATGAGTGCAATCGTTCGCCGGCGTCACACTTCTATTCCGAGAATCACTTTGAATCCCATGGAAAATCCCTACACTCCGCCATTAACTGACGAAACGGTAAGTAGCGAGCTGGTCGGTTCCAAAATTGCACAGCGGATCTGCTTGGGCGTTTCCATCATTGCGATTTTGATTTTCTTTTTTGTTGCATTGATTTTGATCCCACAGGCGATGCGGCTAGGGGATGAGAGTCAGAATCCAAATCTCCCGCCTCGACTCCAAGGCGCTTCGGGCCTACGGTCTATGGCTTTTGCAAGTTGGGTTGGTGGAGCTACCGCGCTCGGCGGAATAGCATTGAATGTCGTAGCGATCATGCTCAGCCGACGTGGAAAGATTGGATTTGCGATCTTAGCCGTAGTGCTGTCCATCGTTTCGATGGTTGTTGTTGCCGTGACGTTCAGGCCGAGTTGAGCGACACGCGAGTTGGGTCTGGCCTAGATTGGAGACTGAAAGTCGCCATCACTTTTTCTTCGCCTGACCCTAAGCTAAGAAGCCGCCTGAGGAGCTGTCGGTTATCATTTTCTCGCGGAGCGTTTGGAGTCCGCGTTTTAGTAGACCGGCGACAGCCATTTCGCTCTTCTGCATCGAATCAGCAATCTGTTTCAACGAAAATCCTTCGACATAGCGCAAACGTAGCGCTTCGCGCTGCGTTGCAGGCAAATCTTCCAGGCAGTTCGCTAAGTAAACGGCGGCTTCGTCGCGCATCAGCCGCTGACTGGGCGATGTAGTTTCGGATGGAGCGAGGTCAGTTATCGCAGGTCGACTGTCCGTTGGACTGTTGGAGACTTCGCGACCCGCTGAGCGCTTCTGAGTGAACAGGTGGCGTTGATGAGCGGACGAAACATTGTTGCGTAAAATGTTTCGCAACCAACCTAGAAGCTCTTCGATCTGGTGGCCACGAAAACTGCTCAGGTCCCGTTGAGCTTCGAGGAAAGTGATCTGCACGACGTCGGCTGGGTCGAGTCGCCCGCTTAATCGCGGATCGAGATAACGCTGTGCGAGCACAGTCAGGTACGCGCGATAGTTCTCGAGCAGGGTGCCGAGCGATTCTGCGTTGCCGTTGAGCGCTTCTTGCAAAAGTTGTTGGTGATAAGTGCGATTCACGGCTGAGCCTTACGTTCTTCGATCACTTCTTGCACTTACTGGCAACTTGACACACCGCGCAACCACCTTTGCTGCCGCAACCATTCTTGGCTTCTTCAGTTCCGCAGCCTGGCCCGCAGCCGTGTTCGAGCAACTGAGCGAATTTGCTTTCGCGGACTGAACGTTCATAGATCGCCGCCAATTCGTCTAAGTGTTGTTGAATTTCGGGCGAAACGTCGGCGAGAAAATGGAAGTACAGCGTCTTGCCATCGAGCAGCGGTTCGACATCGATCAGCAAACTGACAATGTTATGATCGCTCAGCCACTGTTGGCAGGCTTGCTGAGCCTGGTTGGCTTGCTCTTGGAGGTGTCCCCACAGGATCTCGTCTTCAACAGTCATTAATCGCAGAACGCGTCCATCACTGTTGTCGGTTGCAGCCGTTTTCAATTGAGCTGGTCCGAGGATCTGCCCCACTTCGATGCCGCGCCGCGTGCGGCACACAACTCGGGCGCCACGCTTCAATGCCGCTTGTTCGAGGTTGCGAAAACGACCGAATTGTCCCAGTTTTCCGACTCGTGTGAGATAGCATTCCGAAGCATCTGCGTGTGAGTCATTCGCTTCATCGAAAATTGTTTCAAGCATTACAAAGCGCGTCCGTGGGTCATTTAGAAGTAACGGCGGTTCGATTATCATCTTCGTTTAACTGGAGCGGAACGGCCCAAGCCGACTGTGGATTGCAACAGCAAGCCCAGGTTCAAAATCGGCTGGAATGCGCGAGCATCCGCTTGTTGGTCGTGAACCGGACACTGTCGTTCCGGCGGACGTTCCGGCGGACTAGAGAAACAGAACTAGATTAGAGCGTAAAGTCATCGGTGCTCAAATTCAAGCAACCGATGGCATTCATCAGCCAAGAATACACGGACTCGCATGATAATTTCAAACCCATCTGTCGCAGCGGACAACAAATGGCATCAACTCGCGTCGCAAGTGCTCGATGGCACCGACGTTTCGTTCGACCAAGCTGAGGAAATTCTGGCGAGTTCGAATGACGAGTTGCTGGAGTTGGTCGCAGCCGCGTTTCGATTGCGCAAGCAGTATTTTGGCAAGACAGTTCAATTGTACTTTTTGGTGAACGCCAAGAGCGGTCTGTGTCCCGAGGATTGCGGTTACTGTTCGCAGTCGAAGATATCGAGCGCGCCGATCGAAAAGTACCGGATGCTGTCGGCCGATCAGTTGCTCGATGGAGCGCGAGTGGCCGCTGAGCGTCAATCGAAAACGTATTGCATCGTAATTAGTGGCCGTGCGCCGAGCGAGCGCGAGATGACAGCCGTTGAAACCGTCGTGCCGCGCATCAAATCCGAGTTCGGTTTGAAGATCTGTGCATGCCTCGGGTTGTTGACTCCTGAACACGCGGCGCGATTGAAGTCGTGCGGCGTCGATCGCGTTAATCACAACTTGAACACCGGTGAAGAGCACTATGCCGAGATCTGTTCGACGCACACTTATCAGGATCGCATGCAAACGCTGAACAACGTGCGCGACGCCGGACTAGAACTTTGCAGCGGCGGCATCATCGGCTTGGGTGAATCGCATCGCGACTTGGTTTCGATGGCGATGGATCTCCGAGCGTTGAAGACTGAATCGATTCCGCTTAATTTCCTCCATGCCATCGAGGGCACTCCGCTGCAGAATCGAAACGATTTGACTCCGCAGGACTGCTTGCGTGCATTATGCATGATGCGATTTGTGAATCCGTCGAGCGAGTTGCGGATCGCGGGTGGTCGAGAGAAACATCTGCGTTCGTTGCAGCCGCTGGGTTTGTATGTTGCTAACAGTCTATTCGTCGGCGATTACTTGACGACCAAAGGCCAGCCGCCCGAGGCAGATTATCAGATGGTCAACGATCTTGGTTTCGAAGTTACGATGTGAGAATTGGCTAGCAACGTGTGAGGTGAACGGTGCATATCTTTGACGCGCATCTGGATTTAGCCTTGAATGGCGTCGACTGGAATCGCGATCTTCGCAACTCAGTCGACGATATCCGCGCTCAGGAACGTTCGCTGGAGATGACCGACAAAGGTCGCTGCACAAATACGGTCAGTTTACCGGAGTTGCGTCAGGCGCAGGTAAGCACTTGCTTAGCAACATTGCTGGCCCGGCAAGAGAAAGAGATCGATCACAGTTTCGGATGGACTACTCCACACGCTTGCTATGCAATGGCTCACGCGCACTTAGCCTACTACCGCGCGATGGAGCGCGACGGGCTGCTGCGCATGATTCGTAATCAAGCGGATTTGAAACAGCATCTGAACCAGTACGAGATCAATCCGATCGAAACTCCGCTGGGTTTCATCTTGACGATGGAAGGTGCCGATCCGATTCTTAGGCCGGATACGATTTATGAGTTTCATGAACACGGTTTGCGAGCGATTGGACTGACGCACTACGGCGCGAATCGATACGGCGGCGGAACACGTTGTGAAGTTGGTTTAGCGATCGACGCAATTCCATTGCTTGAACATATCGCGGAACTGGGAATGACGGTGGATGTAACGCATCTATCGGACGTCGCCTTTTGGCAATTGCTCGATCGCTTCCCCGGCCGCATCCACGCAAGTCATCAGAATTCGCGACGCATTGCAAATTGGCAGCGGCAATTTTCGGACGAACAATACCAAGCGGTGATTGAGCGCGGTGGAGTTGTCGGTATGGCGTTTGATATCATCATGATGCAAGAAGGTTACGTCCGCGGCGTATCGAAGAACGAAGTTACAATTGAACGCGCGGTCGATAATATCGATATCGTTTGCCAGTTGACGGGCAATGCAAGTCATGTCGGCATCGGCAGCGATCTTGACGGTGCTTATGGTTGCGAGCAGACGCCGAGCGATTTGGATCGGATCAGCGACTTGCAGCGATTGCCGGAGTTGCTGGAAAAACGTGGCTATCCAGCCGACGATATTGCCGCCATCATGCACGGAAATTGGGTTCGCTTTTTTAGCGAAGCACTACCGGCATAAGCTCTGTAGGCTGCGCTCTGCGTCGCTACTGTCATGCGCCAATAGAAATGACCCCATAAGCGTTCATTAGAAATGTCCCCATGATTACCTCTCAGGAGGTATTTGCCATGGAGACGATTTTGATGAGCAAGAACGAGCGGAAGCGGCTGGCGGTGATGGCGCAGGTGGT
>JBGSOM010000222.1:0-98201 GCA_041739135.1 Pirellulaceae bacterium | reverse complement strand
CGCTTCGACTTTGGCCCCAGTCAGCGCTCGGGTCGCACCTCTGCGTTGCCCTATCCTCTGCTGGTTAATGGAAAGTTAGATCGTAAAATAACGTCGTGCAAACTATTGACAATCCAAAGTTTTTCATAGAAGTGGCACCCGACGCAGCAATAATCGACGCCAAAGAGCGTCTTAAGTCAGGCAACCGCGTGCGAACTTTGCTCCGCGCATTCGCTATAACCCGTGCAGTGCATACGCTTCTTTCCGACACTCCGCGATTTCTGAGCGTGGTTGAGCGTCACGGTCGCTATTGATGAGCTACGTTTCACTCGGCAGAGGCTGTAGGATGCCGCTGCAATAGGAAGCTAGCTCAAAGGCGACTCGGGATGATGTCGACTGAACAAGGACAGTTCGACTTGCAACAGCGCAGTGAAGGCACTGCCAGAGTGCTCGCGCGAAAATGGTTAGCACGATTAGTGCTTCTGGGCGCCGCCTGCTGTTTGCTGATGAACACTGGTTGCCAGCGCATTTACCTACCTCGGTTCGATCCCACTGGCGCCAACGTATTCCTTCCGTTTCCCAACACCACGGAACTGTCACTTTCTTCGACGCCGGCTTTTCAACAACCTGCTACGCCACCACCGTGTCTCGACGGAGGTGAAGGCGGTTTGTGCAATCTCTTTAATCACAAGCTGGTCGGTCACAAACACAATCTGCTTAGCCACAAATCGCCCGGCAAATGCGGCGAAATTCAACTGACCCCACTGCGAGTTGTCGCGCCGGTGGGCGGCGAAGTCGTGTTGCTGGCTGGCATCTGCGGCGAAGATGGCTACTTGGTTAAACGAGAACCGCTTGAGTGGATGCTATCACCGGACAGCGTTGGTACGTTCATCGAAGTCGGCGACGACATGAAGAGCAGATTGATAAGCACGCTCAGGCATGCGCCGAAAGTTGAGAAGCTGGATGTTGATTTTGCACGCGGACGCACCAGCAATGGTGAGACTCTAATCACACGCGGCACGCAGCGAGTCGATGATGACATTCAGTTGAAAGACGGTCAAACGTGGCTGAGCATCTCTTCGCCGAGCGAAGGTGTTAGTCGCGTGACTGTGCTTGCGCCGGAAAGTGAGCTGTGGGATCAGCGCCGACAAACGGCAACGATCTATTGGGTCGACGCGCAGTGGGAGTTCCCGCAACCGCAGATCGCGCGCAGTGGCGATGCGATCAACTTGTTGACACGAGTTACGAAAGCCGAGAACCTCAAACCTGCGGCCGGGTGGACGGTGTTGTACACGATCGTTGACCCAAGCGTCGCAGTGTTCGCGCCACCGGCCGATCCGAACGCAGTCAAAGTGAGCGGCAATTCTGCTCGAGTTACCGTTGATGCAAACGGCCAAGCGAACGTTCAAATCACTGCGCCGCCTGGATCTCGCGGAACAACGCCAGTCGTGATCGAAGTCATCCGCCCTGCCGAACCATCGGACAATTTGCCCGAAATTCTGCTAGGTCGCGGTCAAACCGTCGTCACGTTCAGCTCCCCGGGACTTGCCTTGCAGTCGTTTGGACCGCAAGCGGGCATCGTCGGTGAGCAACTGACTTACTCAGTAACACTCGCGAATCCCGGTGACATCGATGCCGAAAACGTATCGCTCAGCATGAACATTCCTGCGGGCATGCAGTTCGTAACCACTTCGCTGCAACCAACTCGTCAAACTCCGACTCAACTGGTTTGGGACCAAGGTGTGCTTCCGGCGCAACGGCAAGTCGATGTGACCATTGTCCTTCAAGCTCAGCAGACCGGCGACTACTCAGTTATGTTCCGCTCTGTTGGCGAACCCCGACTAAATGCTGAATCCAATGTTGCAACTCAGATTATTCAACCTTCCGTCGACTTGAAGTTTGCGCCGGCTGGCGGTGTGGCGGAAGCGGAAACCGGCAGCCGCATTAACTTTGACATCGACGTTACGAACACTGGGCGTCAAACGCTGACCGATCTCGTGCTGATGATTGAAACGGATGCTGGTCTGCCTGAAGCGGAGAAGGGAGCGAACGCAGTCGAGCAACGCCTTTCAATGCTGCAGCCCGGACAGACGATCAATTCGGGTGTTGCCTTCAACATTCAACGCGAAGGCGCACTTAAGGCTCGCATCAAGATTCTGTCGGGCAACTCAGTTTTAGCGGAACGCGAAGCGACGGTATTCGGAACGCCAATTAAACCCAAGCGACCGGGGGTCGATGTTTCAATCGAGTTCCCAGAGGCAGTAACGGTTGGCTCTCGCACGCGGGCTGTCATAACAGTTAAGAACACCGGAGAAACGACGTTGACTGGATTGAGCGTCGCGATCAACAGCGACCCAGCGCTTCGAGCGATCGCAACGGACTCAGCCAACATTCCGTTGATTCGACAGGAAGTGCCGGGCACAAGGCTAATTTGGACTCCGCAAGATATGTTGGCTGGAACTTACGGTGATACTGTCTCGCTATTGTACGTTGAGTACGAAGCGCAATCGCCAGTCGCACAAGCGGCGATTCTAGTTCAAGTAGCCAGTCGCGAAAACGTTCAAGACCAAGCGCAAGCCACCACCCGCATTACTGCCAGCGGCTTGCAACCGCCACCGAATATTGGTGGTGGAGGTGGCATTGCACCAAACACTCCGCAGGAACGTACCGGAGCACTTTCGATCGCACTTAATGACCTCGGCGATCCAACGATAGTCGGTTCCGTGTTCCGTTACCCATTAACCATCCGCAACGGTCAAAACCTGGGTGACAATAACATTCGAGTTCGATTGAAAGTGCCGCAAGGGATCGAACTTGTGCAAGTCTCAAAGCTGACGGGCGAACCAGTCACGTTCATTCGCAACAACGACACTTATGAACTCCAGCCGATTGAAAAGTTCCTGCCTGCAGGTGGTTCGATCGACTACATCATCGAAGCTCGCGGCCTCGTACCCAGCAACGTGGAGATGGCCGCGGCGGTTTCCTCCGACGCGCGGCCCGACTGGGTTATTGATACTGAGCAAACGACAATCCTGCCACGCAATCAGTGATGCATGTTGCCGTGGCAACGGATCAATGCCACGGCAACGTGCAGGAAGTTAACTGTAAAGGCTACGTTGAACAGCGTTACTTCTTGCGGAAGTGATAGATGCGACCGCCACTCGTAACACTAGTGAAATAAACTTCACCAGCTTCATCTTCACCGAAGGTAACGATCGGCAAGTTAGCTCCGTTCGACCATTCGATCTTGCGATTCTCAGTCGCTTTTCCGGACTTCGAATCGACTTTTAATGCCCACAACTTGCCGGTTACATAGTCGCCATACAGATAGTAACCCGTCAACTCGGGCAGCAACTTGCCTCGGTAAACTCGACCGCCAGTGATCGATTTGCCCCACGGTTCTTCGTGCGGATACTCCCACACTGGTTCAGTCATTTGTTCATTGGCTTCAACGCCGCGCGGACCAAACTTGTGAGTCGCTTCGCGGACGCTCCAGCCATTGTTGCCACCTTTCTTAACGAAGCTGATCTCTTCCCAAAGGTCTTGACCAACGTCGGCGCACCATAATTCGCCGGTCTCGCGATCAAATGAAATACGCCATGGATTACGAAAACCTCGCGCGTAGATTTCAGGTCGAGCACCGGGCTCTTTAACAAACGGATTGTCGCCAGGAATAGCGTAGGGCAGACCCGGCGAGCGGTTGTCGATATCAATACGAAGCACTTTGCCAAGAATCGCCGTCAAGTCCTGCGCGGCTTGCAGTGGATCGTCGCGCTTGCCTCCGTCACCCAGTGCGATGTACAGGTAACCATCTTTGCCAAACTCAAGCGTTCCACCGTTGTGATTCCAAAACGGTTGCTTGATGGTCATTAGCACTTCTTCACTGCTCGGATCGCCCTGAGTGCGGTCCGCGTTTGTCTTAAACCGCGATATCACTGACAGGTGCGGTTCTTTCTTGGTCGTGTAATAAACGAAAAACTCGCCTTTGTCTTTAAACTTGGGATGAAACGCCAGCCCCAGAAGACCTTCTTCGTTTTCATTATCCTTGTATGTGACGCGGTCTTCGATGTCGATGAACAGCGTAGGCTCTTCGACATTCTGATCGCTCACGAACGAGAAGATCTTGCCTCTCTGTCCCGCGACAAAAATTCGGTTCGATCCGTCGTTCGCATTCGTTAGCGTGACGGGACGATCGATAGTGATTTTTGGAAATGCACGATCAGCCACAATTGCTAACGGAGATTGATCGACTCCAGCCGCCATCGAAGGATCTGCAGCATGAATCGCTGTTACGCCGAAGTTCGCTGCTACCAGCGAGGCTGTCAAAGCAGTCGCCGTCAACAGCGACTTGAGAGTGCGGGTGTGTTTCATAAATTACATAGCTCCAGAGTTGTTGGTGGGTTTGGTTTCGATAGTTGGATGACGTGAAAACTATCCAGCGGGACGACTGACTATTGTAGTAAACAGACAGCCGTTAGATAGTTCTTGCGCCGCTTGCGAAAATTGGGTATTACCGATTGTCAAGCAGTTCAACCAGCGGGGTTGCCATCCCGCGGCTATCCAACTCGTAGGGAATCCATAGTAAACACAATAATTCGACCTTAATGTCGCCTTTTCGGCAGGGTATCTCAAGCGGTTCGAGCGTCAGTCCTTCGACGCTAAACTGGTCCGTCAGCTCGCGCACTTCCTTTTCGAACGCATCGTTTAAATCGTATTTCTCTGCCAGCAGATCATTGAGTAACGCTGAAGCAGCTTGCATATCGCTGCGTTCCTGAGCTGCCTTGCCGATCTTTCTCGCCGTTGTTGAAGTTCGTGAAACATTGGAGCGGCTTGCGATCTTGTTGCCGAGCAGTGCTCCGAGGATGGAGGTCCCGAAGCTGAGCGCTGTATTCCACTTTTCGTTGTCATAGTCCGCTTTCTCGCGTTCGACGCGTTGCTGCGCAGTGCGGATTTTGCTTTCGAGCGCACTCATCAACTTCGCATACTTGTCACTCAACTTCTCCTTTGCTTCATCGCGAGCTTCGCGCACTTTTTGCGTCCATGCTATTCTTGCATCCATCTCCGATTCACCTGCGGCACTGGTTGCGTTGAGCTCTTTGCAGAAGAACAACTTCATCGGTACGTTGCGATACAAGTGATCTGCAAGATCTTTAGCCCAAGTCTTGTACTGCTTGGCGTTGATCAACTCAGATGGCAGTTCGCCGAAGACATACCCGTCGTCAGGCTGCTGACTCAATTCAATTTTGTTCGGCGGCAAACGCATCGCTTTCGACCAGATGTCCGCTGGAACACCGCGTTCGCAAAGCGCGAGTAAGCTTATGTCCTCCCAGTAATCGATCTTGCTGCTCGCGCGCACATAGTGACACGCCGACTGAGCCAAGATGGATGGCCCATATATCAGTTTTGAATTCTGCCTGGGTAACCGCTCCGGTATCCAAAAGCGTTCTGCAACGCCGGTTGGTAGAATCGGACGTGTGTCGGTTGGGCCGGTGGTCTCATGAGAATTGACAGCGCCAGAGGTTGTATTTGTGTTGGAACTGCTGGAAGCTGATCTATTTGAGATCAAGTCACTTGTTAACTCGGCGCGCCGCGGATCCATCAACCCTTGAATCTGTTGGCGACTGAGCGGACCTCGCAAAAACGAGAGTGCCCAGCGTGATTGAAAAATGGTGGGAGCATCGTCGTGCACATTATTCATCAAGAACACACGACTGCCTAGCGCAGCCAATGTTTGCTCCATGGCGTTACGATCAAAGGCTTTACCAGTTTGCGCGGCGGCGCCTTCGAGTCCTTCTAGCACACGCGCCTTGTCGCGTTCCGTCTGCAGCCGACCTAAGAACCAAGTTCCGATGTTGCTCAGGCCCTTGTAATCCAAGTCGACTGGGTTCTGCGTTGCCAGCGCGATTCCAAGGCCAAACGCACGCGCTTGCTTGAGCAGCACTAACATCGGCGGCTTGCTGGGCGGTTTGGCGCTCGGCGGAAAGTACCCGTAAACTTCGTCCATATAAAACAACGCGCGCAGACTGCTCGTGCCAGGTTGCGTGCGCATCCAACTGAGCAACTCGTTCAGAAGGATTGTCACAAAGAACATCCGCTCCGAATCGCTTAGATGCGCAATTGAAATAATTGAAAGTCGCGGTTTGCCTTGCGCAGTGTAGAGCAACTGTTTGATGTCGAGCGGCTGGCCTTCCAACCAGCCGGCGAAGGTGGGCGATGCCAGCAAGTTGTTCAGCGTCATTGCCAACTTCATGCGGTCTGCACTTGGGAAGAAACTATCGAGATCAAACACTCCGACCTTCGTCATCGGTGGCGACTGAATGCAACGAATCAGGCCAGGTAAATCAAGGTTCTGTCCTTTGCGCCAAACGGTATCAAAGATATTCGATAGCAGGATGTGTTCGCGACTGCTCAACGGGTCCGCTTCGATGCCCATAAGCGTTAGCAAGCCTGAAGCGGCTCCCGCGATCCGCTCGCGAAATACATCTGCGTCATCGATGACCGCTTGCGGTGGTGCATTGAAACTTTTCAAGACCGTCATCGGTATGCCCGCGTTGCTGCCCGGCGTATAGATCGCGATGTCTACCGAGTCGCGGAACTTGGCGACACGAGCTGCGTTCTGATCCCAAGACTCGAGCCCCGATTTCCATTTCGCAGCCGTTTGGTCAGCCAATTCATCCAACGTCACGCCCGCTCTGGATGCATCTGCTTGTTCAAGCCATGGTTTAAAATCGGCGCCAGACTGATTCGGAAACGCCAGTAACAGATTTCCCAAATCCCCTTTGGGGTCGAGTGCGATCGCGGGGATACCGTCGATAGCGGCCTCTTCCAGCAACGCCAAACACAAACCGGTTTTGCCGCTGCCCGTCATACCAACGCACATCGCGTGCGTGGTTAGATCTTTTGCGTCGTAGAGAACTTTATCAGCAAGCAGTTGACGTCCCACCAACTCGAACTTTTTCCCAAGGTAGAACGAGCCAAGCTTTTCGTAGTCTGGCAAGTTTTCCATCTGTTTTCCTTTGTCGACAAAGTTAGATCAGTGAGCGATAAGATCCAAAATGGTACCAATACCAACGCGGCTTTGGCAGACGCCTGCGGACGTCCGAATGACCGGCAAAACCGCGTTCGGGCAGGCAATTTGGGTCCATCCGATTCTTGTTCGTCAAGATTCATCACGTGCCTCAGCACCTGCGCGTACCAGGCACCCGCCTCCCGTAACGGCAAGATCGCGACTACGATCTAAAGCATGAACCAAATTATCCCCAACCCAGTCATGCCCAACAAAGACTACGAAGCACTGATCTTCGACTGCGATGGGACTCTCACTGATTCGATGCCGGTGCACTTCATCGCTTGGCAACGCACCTTGTCGCGAGTTGGAATCGCTTTTTCTGAAGACCGATTCTATGCACTCGGCGGCATGCCAACCGACAAGATCATTCGCTTGTTAGCCAGCGAACAGCAAGTCGAAGTCGATGCGCTGGCAGCATCCATCGCAAAAGAAGATGCTTTTCTTGAGTTGCTTCACCTGCTTGAACCGATCGCTATCGTCGTCGATGTCGCCAGGCACTTCTACAAGAAAATCCCGATGATCGTAGCCAGCGGTGGCTTTCGCGACGTCATCAAAAAACAGATCACTCAAATTGGTTGCGATGGACTGTTCGATGATTTGGTGGCCGCTGAAGACACAACCCGACACAAGCCTGAACCGGATGTGTTCTTGGAAGCCGCGCGTCGCGCCGGCGCGAACCCAAGTCGCTGTCTCGTTTACGAAGACTCCGACTTGGGTATCCAAGCCGCTCGCGCAGCCGGGATGGACTATGTTGACGTTCGCAATTTCCACTCATCCAAACGCATCGCCTTGTAAGGTTCACGCGATTGTTGCGACGAACTTACTTAACACCAGCCGGATCAAAGTAAGCAGGCGCTGCGCCGTTCTTCCACTTGATATTGCAACCAATGCTTGGATGTTGCGGTTCAGGAATCGCTTGACCGGCCAGGAGCGCATCGAGTGCTGCTCTCAGATCCTTTCCGTTTGGAACTGAACCTTGCTTGGGACGTGTTTCGTCCAACTGGCCACGATAGACCAGTTTGAAATCGGCGTCGAACAGAAAAAAGTCTGGCGTACAGGCGGCGCGATAAGCCGCGGCGGTCGATTGGTCGGCATCGTACAGATAGGGGAAATGATAACCCTGCTCGGCCGCTTCAGCCTTCATCTTGTCTGGGGCGTCTTCCGGATGCGCCACGATGTCGTTGCTGCTGATGCCAACCACGGCCACATCGCGCTTCTGATATTCATCAGCCAACCGTGCTAGTTCAGGTGCGACATGCTTTACGTAAGGGCAATGATTGCACATGAAGATTACCAGCAACGCCTTCTTACCATAGAAATCGGCAAGCTTAACCTCTTTATTGTCGTAATCTGGCAATCGAAAATCTGGAGCTGAAGTGCCCAGCGGTAACATTGTGCTTGCAGTACGAACCATTGCTATGTCCTCAAACTAACGTGTTCAAATTTCTCGCTCTGAGCATAGAGTAGCTCTCGTGAATCTACATCCGCTCAACCAGCTTCGTCAACGTGCGCACCATACAACCCGAAGCGCCTGCGTCGATAAAGTTCTTAGGTTTATCAGCAAAAGCTGGGCCAGCAATATCGATGTGCGTCCATGGTTTCTCAGCCACGAATTCTTCTAAAAACTTCGCAGCCGTAATTGCTCCACCCCAGCGTCCATCACCGATGTTCTTGATGTCAGCAACTTGACTCTGTATTTGGTCTCTGAAGTGAGCGTGCATCGGCAATCGCCACACCATTTCGCCCACTGCACCCGCCGCCGACTCAATTTTCTCGGTTAGCTCTGCGTTGTTAGTCATTAGACCGGCGATGTCGTTTCCGAGTGCGACCACACACGCGCCCGTGAGCGTTGCTAAGTCGATAATCGCTTGCGGATTCTCTTGCAACGCAACGTTCAAGACATCCGCCAAGACCAAACGACCCTCTGCGTCGGTATTCAATATTTCAATCGTCGTGCCGCTGCGAGCGGTTAATACGTCGCCCAGCTTAAAGCAATTGCCGCTGACCATGTTCTCAACCAAGCCGACCAAACCAACGACTGGAGTCGGCAGCTTCAATTGAGCAATCGTTTGCATAGTTCCCAGCACGGTAGCGGCACCCGCCATATCGCATTTCATCGTCGTCATGCTGTCCGACGGCTTCAGCGACAACCCGCCGCTGTCGAACGTAACACCTTTGCCGACGAGTGCCAACGGCGCCGATTGCTTGTTGCCGGGATAGCGAAAGATGAGTAATCGTGGCGGGCGCGACGAACCAGCATTAACTGCTAACAAGGCGTTGCAGTTTTCGCGTCGCAGTCGCAACTCGTCCCACACTTCGAACTCCAACCCACACGAGACCGCGACCGATGCAGCACGTTTTGCGAATGCTTCGGGGTACATATAATTGGGCGGCAAATTTACCAGCTCACGCGTCAGTAACATGCCGTCGCCAATGATCACACCACGCTGAACAGCCTCTTCCGTGGTTTGGCTACATAGCAACTCATCGATCGCTCGGAAGTTCTTTTCAGCTCGAAAAGTATCCTGCCCAACGCATCCATTCATTGCGCCTGCAACGGCCGACGCAGCGATCTCAGTGGAAAGGCTCTGCAAATCCAGCACCACGCGTTCGCGCGCCCGATCCGCCAACCGCTTCAGCGCTGCGCCACCGACGCGAAAAGCCGCTCCTTCATCGAAGCTCGCTTCCAGACCGCCTCCGACAACTAAAACCGAATTCGCTTGCACCCCCGGCAATTCGTGAAAGACGCTCGTGCGTCCCAGCTTGCCCGTGCATTCACCGCGGTCCCACAACCGCGACAGAACTCCACCCGTCACGGCGTCCAAAGCAGCCGCTGAACCGCTCAGTTGCGGACCATCGAACGCAATCACTACCAAAGCTGAGCAAGGAATTTGAGCCGACGCGTCGCTGCTGGCGAGTACTTTCATCGATCGATTTTCTATTCAGTATGAAACAGTTTAAGTCGCAATTCGTGGGGTTACAGGATACCAAGTACAGCGACTACCGCTACTCCAGCGAAACGACTGGCGTTTCAGGTAGGTTTCCGATTGATCGAAAAATTGCCTTGCCGACTGTCTTGCGACAACCTTGGCCGATCAATCCTGGCCATTCAATCCGGAGTCTTGGCCAATCAATCCTGAGCCAATTTCAGCAGCGCGCCAACGGAACGTACGAACAACGCATTGCCGTGAATTGCTGGCGAACCCAGCACATCTTCACCCAGCTCGCTCGTTGCCACCACTTCGCCACTGGTGTCGCTCAACTGAACTGTAAACACTTTACCGTTCATCGCAAAAGCGTAGAGATGTTGCCCTGCTACAACTGGCGTCGACCAAAACTGACCAGCGTCTGGCAATCGAGCTTGCCACTTCATCTCCCCTTTATCATCACAACAAATCAGTACGCTACGATTCAGTCCAAGCACACCGATGTCTGTCACCAGCAATGAACTGGAGCTCGGGTTGATACGAGTCGTCTCCCACAGCAGCTTGGGCGGTTGAGTCGCCGTTGCAAACTCATAAGCTTTCGTCCCGCTAGCTGGAACGTGCAGTTTGCCTTTGGTGAAAACGGCTGTTGCAACTGAAGAACAAGCCATATCGATCTTCCAAAGTTCTTTGCCAGTCGCTGGGTCGATGCCTAGCAAGTTGTCCAATCCGTGCAGCACAACCGCTTTGCTACCATCGGCGGCTTCAGCCAAGCGAGGTGATGACCAGTTCGCTTTGTGAGGACGCGGAATTTCCCATTTGGTTTCTCCAGTGACTGTGTCGATCCCAGCCGCAAACGAATCCGCTTGGCATTCGATCATTACAACTACTGTGTTGTCGACAACCAGCGGTGAAGAACTCATTCCGACGTCATTGCCAGCCTGCGGGTGATCGTAAGACAAACCTCGATACCACTGAAGGTTTCCATTCAAGTCGTAGCAAACCAAGTCGTTCGAGCTGAAAAACGCATACACGCGTTGTCCATCTGAGCAGGGTGTCGGGGCTGCATTTGCGCTGGTCGGATGACAGTAAGGTCGCCCTGTTGCTTTGCTCGTGCGTTCCCAAATCACTTTGCCACTATTTGCATCAACCGCCGCAACATGCAACCAGCGGCCTTCCATCCCAGAGCTGCTGGTGGTGATGACTTTATCGCCGACCACAATCGGGCCACTGACCGAACGACCTTCCAGCGGAGTTCGCCACGCAATATTCTTTTGCGTTTTGCCTTCTGCCGCCGCAACAAACTCGAGCGGCACGGAAGCTTCGATCGATACCGCATTGCCGCCTGGCCCGAGAAACGCTGGCCAATCCGCTCGAACCTCTGCCGTCGCAATTGCAACCAACAAAGTGCACAACAGCGATCGCTGAACAACTTTGATTCCCACAGCCTTAGAAACCGCGAAACTAAACATGGAAAAACCTTTAATCATGGCAAACTGAATTCGATATTTGATGAAGTGTGGAACACTGGTGCTATTCGGCGGGCTGAATGGCCTGTCCGGAAGCGTCTGCGAATCGCAGTTGGAATTTCCAGTCCTGCGCCCATTGTTCAGTTTGCTCGTTCTGGCATACCTTGACGAGCACGGTGTTCTTTCCGGCTTTCAATTTTACCGGCGCGGTGTACTGATCGATCTGAGCTCCAGTGTGATAGACTTCGTTGCTCAACGCAGGCTCACCGTTCACCCAAACTTTGTTGGCATTCGTGCACCCCAGCCGAACTTCGCAATCAACTGCCGAAGCCGCGATGAACTCCGCGTAAGCGTAAGCGACGGCCCCTTTCTCGTTCTTGAAAACTGGGTTCAAGTCCACGCCACCATCCGCCTCTTTTGTCTCGAATGATTGCCATTTGACTTTCGTTGCTTTTCCCTCGTACTCACCGTTGGCATCAATCGTTTGCTTGGCGATATACGACTTCTCAGGTTCATACTCGGTGTTAAAACCGATCCGGTCGCGATTGTCGAACGAAGCGATCAGTTGCCATTTAGAGACAAAACCAAAATGCTTCAGCAAATCGACCGGTTGATCAAGCTCCTTCAATGAGTCTGCAATCTGTTGGATCTGCTCGGGCAATCGCGCCGCAATAAGCAACTTGCGATAAGCCTCCGTTAACTGCGCGGGCTCGGCGCCACCCTCTTTCAGTACCTTTACTTCAGCCTGTCCAAGTCGTACTGCTTCGTAACGCAGCTCAAGCGCTGGATCGTCTAACATCGTTTGCAGCATCGCGTCGCGCTTCTTCGCATCACCGCGCGACAGCACCGAAAATGCCCAGTACCGCGCGGCCGCATCCAGTTTCTTATCGTCGACAATCGCTTGCAACTCCGCTTCCGTTGAGCCCGAACTGCGTTCTAAAACGGTCTGCGCTACACTGAGATAGAAATTCTTTAGCACCGGATCCACTGTCGCCATCGCAGTTACCAAGTCCATTAACTTGGTCGTGGGATCGTTTTGCAATTGCTTGACAAGTGTTGCACGCTGTGCAACCGGTGCAGTTCGCAGCTCGGCAATCAGCTTCGTCTGCGGCGATTGCCCTATCGCTTGGCCTTCAAGTAACAGCAGGCACACGGCTACGATGGCGGTGCCCAGTTCACGATGATTCAGTCGATGCACTTGTTAACTCCGCAGAGTGATTGAGATGGCAAAGTTGGAAGTCGCCATTATGAGCCGCGAACGGAGATCGTGAAACTCCCTCCGAACGGCTTCGCTAGCCGGAGAATTTGGCGCGGGAATCTGGCGCGAGAACTGGCGAAAAAAGAGGCGGGGAGGCCCTGCCCCCAGGCCCTCCCCGCACAGGCAACTCAGTATGCAACCCGAATCGCCCGTAGCCCCTTACGCAATAGAAGAATAAAGAAAAGCGTGCCATCCATGGCACAAGTTGTCCGGGCTGATCGTTCCTTCGAGACTGCAAGTAGTATCGACCCGTCGGCGAAGTTACACTATGAGGCGATTCATCCATTTTCGGGAAGAATTTCTGGATACCCGAAGCCGCTCAATGTCACCCTTTAAGGCTTGAGTCCAACGCTTATACGCCCATATATGTCAACAACTCCGCCCAAAACAAACGTCCAAACTTCACAAACCGTTCGGATCGACCCCATGGTTGATCCCGTTTTACTATGGACAGCACTTTGCCAATCTCCCGGAATCGGCGTCAGTATTACTGACGTGAGCGGCCGCCTGCTATTCGTTAACGACACAACGATGGTATTGTTCTCGGAGCAAACGAACGTTGATTACGTTGGAAAAAGTATTGCTGATTTTCATCCACCAGAATTTGTTGCCGAACGATTGGCGATGCTTAAGAAAGTGGTTGAAGAATCCAAAACAGTTCGCGTCCGGCACGTCTATCATGGTCGCAGAATCGAGTCCACCCTCTGGCCAGTTCAGGACAAGCGGCCGCCTTTCAACCGCGTTATCGTCGTGTCCCATCAAAGTGCTTGTGAGCTTGGGTTGCCAGTAGATAACGATTTAATTGAGGTTGTTTCGACCAACTACATCGATCTCGGTTCGCTGAGCGTCTTGAGTCGGCGCGAATTAGAAGTGTTGGTTCTCCTCGGTCATGGGCTGAACGTTCCGCGAACCGCCGCCGTGCTGCACCGCAGCCCAAAGACTATTCAGCGTCATAAAGCATCGATCAGTGAAAAACTAGGCTTACGCGGACAAGCTGAGTTGGTTCAGATCGTCACCGAACTCGGCCTCGAACTAAGCGATGCTCATCTCAAGCGTTATCGCGTGTAACCCGATCGTTCACATCGCAGAAGTACATGTGCTTAATCCTGTGTGCTTAATCCCGCACTTGCTTTCGATTGAGTATAGCCGCAACAGTTGCATTCTCTTGCGGAGAAAGCGGTAAGTTCGACAACGCACTCGCCGCGCGCTGTGACTCCGCTTCATCATCGCTTCTCAAAGCCAACTCCAGTTTCCAAAGTTCGCATTCGCGGAGAATCGAGTTATTCGATGTACTCACTTCGGCGAGAACTTTGGCCGCATCGCTCAGTTGATTCATGGCAACCAGCAACCGCACTCGTTGCAACGCGACAATCTCCGATGCAAACGATTGTTCACCCGCGTTAAGCAACGATTCAAGAGCCGCGTTGTATTGGCCTCGCATCGATTGCACCACGCTCAAGCTGAACCAACTCACCGTACGCTCAGCCTGCGCACGCGGGTCGTTACTCGTCCCATTGGCCTTTGCGACAAGTAACCTATCCAGTTCAGCTTCATCCAATGCAGTCACCGCGCCTGCTAACGACCGCAACAGACCCGACGAACACAGCGAACTGTCGTCTGGAAGCACTTGGTTAGGGCGAACTTCTGCAGAATTGCGATAGTGTGCCCGCGACATATTCATGCGTGAATCGACCAATAGCTCGTCTGCGTTTAAGCCGGCGACATATCCAGCCTGGATGTCGACCAGCGAACTTAAGAACGCCGCAAAACGACTGCGTGGCATTCCTTGCGCATTTACAAACGTGTGCAAGGCGACTTGCAATTCGTTGCTCTTAACCGGGGAAGTTAACTGCAACGTAAACGCTCTCAATAGAAGTTGCGAAGTGATCGGTTCCGCTTCGTGACCCAGTGATTGAAAGAGGCTCGCACAAGATGCAAGTTCTGCGATGTCATTCGTTACCGACAGCGTCTTCTCGAGTAATGCCATCGGATGCTGATTCTCTGCCGCATTCGACAGTGGCTCCGAACGCATCCGATCTAGAGCCAAAGTTAGTTTTCCGGTCAGTGGGATTTGGATGCCTAGTTTGTCGCAGGCTTCCACGAGTCGTTGCAGTCGCGTGAGTTCGCTTTCAGTCATCTTCGGAGTCGATTGATACAAGCGATTCGCCATTTGATACTGCATATGACGACGCGTTACGACATCGTTGACCGCTAACTCAGCGGCTTCATGTTGGTCGAGTGCAATCAAGGTATCGAGCACTTCGGGATAGCGATCAAGTCCAACCTCAGATCGGTGCTCAATCTCACCGTTGCTATTCACGGACAATGCTCGCGAACGTTGAGGTTCTAATAGGAGCACACAATCCCACAATCGATGGATATCCTTCGAAGCAAGCGCGGCGTTCAAATACTCCAACCAACTTTCGCGGTCGCCGGTCCGTTTTAGGTTCGCCTTGCCAAACTTGACTAAAACCGCCAGGGCACGCGCGTCGCCAAAACACTTCATCGCTAAGAATCGATCGGGAGTCGTCCGAAGCGCCGCCCCACGTTGAACGGCGAGTTGCCGGATCGCCGAAACTCGGGAAGCACGCGGGTTCGACTGAAGCGATCGATAACTTGCTCGTACTACATTGACCTCGTTCAATTTCGCTTGCCAAGCGCCAGCGTGCTCTAACCAAGCGAGTCGATCGCGCGCCGTTTCAGACACCGCTGCAACGTTGTCGCTCGCCGCGCCGACATCGGTGATGGCTTGTAGATCGTGCGGCAAACTCAGCGCAAGCAATCGCTCGGCAAGCGAAGTTGCTTCATCCATCTTTTCGAGATCGAGTGCGGCAACAATACCGAACCCCAATAACTCCCATGAATCTATCTTCTGTTGTGCTGTTTCATTAACAAACTCAGCCACCAACCGCATCTGTTTGCGAGCGATCAAGTCCCGCGCGAATACCACGAGCGTTTTAGTGGCCTCCGGCTCACGAAGCACTTCGCGCCAAGCGGCCTTTGCACCCATCCAATCTCCATCCATCGCGAGTAACTCTCCAACTCGCAATCGGTTCATGTGATTGGGGACTTGGCGAGCCAAACGTTTTTGAAACTCAAGTGCAGTTCGAAATGCTTGATGCTTCAGTGCCAATTGAACACTCGCCTCTAACAATTGCGGTGTTAGTTTCGATCGATCCTCCAAGCGTTCGAAAAACCATGTTGGCACTTCAGCTCGATCGCTCGCTCGCAGGGTCCACGCGATCCATTTATCCGCATCGTCAACACGGTCATTCTCGATTCCAAAATCTACAAGCCGTTCTACCAAGTCCATCTGCGCGCTCGCGCCGGTATAGAGCTTTAGAAGTAAATCGAATACGGCGCGCTGTTCAGTTTCTTCCTCAGAAAGCCTGAGCGCTTGCCAAGCTGCTTCCTGCGATTCGGGTCGATTCGACATTAGATCGAACTGCCGCGCTAAAGCTAACCACACTCCGCGATCGCTTGGGAACGCCTCGGCTGCTCGACGCATGTAGTCGATTGCACGCTCAGTCATCGAAGCTTGCAGGCAATGTGTCCACGCCATCTGATAGCTCTGCAAACTTGCATTTCGCGAAGCGATGATCTCTTCAATGGTTTCAAGCGATTCGGTCGTTTGCTTTTGCTGAAACTGAATTGTTGCCAGTCGTTGTAGATGGTCGCTCTTGTTGAGATCGTCGAGCCGACAAAGCGCTTGCAGCGACTCGATTTCCTGGAATGTCAGCTCCGCTTCGCGCGCTGTCCTCGCGGCCAGCACCCATGCTCGCACCGAGTTTGGATCAACCTCGGTGGCTCGTTTGGCTGCAGAGGCGGCCTCAGTGCGTTTGTCGCTAGCGCTGTACAGCAACGCTAAATTCAGCCACTCTTCAACGGGTAGGCTATCTTCGGATCGCATTCTCTCTTCAGCAGTTGTCGTCTGTCGCTCATCGGATGGCAAAGCCCCGAGTACCTCGAGTTGTGCATCCCACAACGCGTTCCACTCGCCCGAGTTCTCTGCTAACGTTGCTGCTTGATTCAACTGCTTCAGTGCAAGACTAGCGTTATCGTCGCTCAGTAATAACTTCGCCAACTTCACTCGGTCTGAAAATTGTGGCTGGTTGCTACAAACGATTTGCAGCGCACGAATCGCTTCGCCGCGGAAACCTAAACGCGCAGTGACATCGCTGAGTCCAATTAAGCTGACGCGATCCATTCCCGCGACCCGAATCGCCTCCGTGAATACGTTGCGAGCCTTATCGATTCGTCCTAAGCGATGTAGGTAAGTTCCTAGCAGCTCACGCCATTGAATTTGGTTTTCTTCAACGCTTATCGCTTGGTTGTAGAAGGCGATCGCTTGATTAGGCATATCACTTTCGTTGAAAAGCTCCGCGACTTGAACAAGCCTCGCGGCATCTTGTTCGTGGCCGATCGCAAGGTTTCGCCAGACCGCTTCCGCTTCAGACTGGCGTTCAGCTATCTCCTTCGATGAATCTCTCAGCAGCAAGCGACCGCATCGTTGAATGAAGTCAGCATTTTCCGGTGCCAACTCCATCAGTTGATTCATCACTTGTGCTGCTTGGCTATATTTCTGTTGTTGCTCCAAGAAATCGGCCCGCGTCAACAGCGGCGCGGTCTGCGTCGGAGCCAAGCGATGGGCTGCGGCCAGCACCGATTCGGCTTCCTCAAATCGTTCCGCACGGTGCAGCGCCTTTGCGAGCCGCATGTGAATTTCGATGTCGTCTGGTCGCTCCGATACTATACGTTCGTAGCGCTGAATCAGACCCTTTGTTCCGTTCAGTTCTTCTGAGATTTGCTCGATCATTTCAAGCAGATTTGTATGCAACCAGCTTTCCGATTTTACCTGTGCAACTAATTTCTCCAGTTCCAACAACGACTGCTCGGGTTGGCCAAGACGCTTATGAAGTTTCGCACGTTCGATTTGCAATTCGATTCGACGTTGAGGGTCGCGTGTCAATGGAATCAATTTTTCGTACAGCGGCAGCGCACTCGCCGCATCAATATCGACAAGTGTATGGGCTACTTTCTCGATAACTGGTTGACTGTTTGGAAACTGATCCGCAAGCGCGACCAACAGCACTGCAGTTGCTTCGCGATCGGCGCGTCGAGCCAATTGCTGCAGCTGCTTCACAATTTGCAATGCGAATGTTTGCGATGGCTTCGCTTCAACGGCAGCTCGCAAACTTGTCATCGCAGAAATAAATTCTCTGCCTTGGATCAATGCGAGAGAAAGTTGCAGTTTTGCAGTCACATCGCTCGGTGACAGCTCTGCCGCACGTGAGAAACTCGCGATCGCTTTCTCTGTCTCACCCCGCTGAAGCTGAAGCAATCCCAACAACTGAAACAGTTTGGCGTCGTCGTTCTCGCGGGCTTGCGATTCAAGTTGATTGCAAAACGCGTCAACTTTGCCAGCTTGCTGCAGAGAGTCGTAGAATCTATCGAACGCGATTCCTGCTTGCGGATTGCTTCGCAATATCTTTTCGTAGCGATCTGTATTCGATTGCGGATTCGATTGTGATGTGTTTTCGTCAGCTGACGACCGACGATCATCGATAACTTGGCCAGCAGCTAAGGTCGATGCGATCGGTAGTAGAGCGATTGCGCACAAACTCCACATGCCCACTCTCATCGATCGAATCATTACTGCTCCAAAGAAACTACAGACACTCTAAATGCGTTGTTAGTGATGGACATATCCGGTAACGGGCAGTTGTCGTATGCGCGATCCTTCGCGAGCCCAAAGTCCGGTACGGCTGGTAAATGAACCCACTTGATGACATTGTGCCTGACCAATCAACTCAGTCAGCTTTGGTACATCGGACTGTGCTACCGCCAACAGTAATTCAAAGTCTTCACCATCGCCAAGCGCATGTTCAACAGGCGATTTGCCGCTGGACTGTGCGAGCTGAATGGCTTCTTCGGTGACCGGCACTTGCTCTAAGTTCAAGACCGCGCCGCAGTGAGACGCGTCGCACATCCGTAGCAAATCGGTACTAAGTCCGTCGCTAATGTCCATGGCGGCATGAATCGGCACTTGCCCGCGAATCTGACGTGCAAGTTCGATTCGAGGTGTAAAGTCCAGGTGCTTTCCAAGAATACTACCGCCCAGTGGCCCGGTCACAATAATTGCATCATTCGGTTGTGCGCCGCTACGAAGCCATTGGATGCCATCCACCGAGCGGCCAATAGCCGTCAAGCTAATCACGAGTGGACCGTCCCAGCAGTTCGTATCACCGCCTGCGATCGCAACGTTAAAACGCTCCGCGGCTTGGCATACGCCTTCGTAGATATCGGCGGCCAATTGTTGCGGCGCGCTCCGTGGCAAGCAAAGACTAAGCAATACGGCAACCGGTTCGGCAGCCATCGCGGCAAGGTCACTGAGATTGACATTGATAAGCTTCCGGCCAATGCGCTCGCCGCTAACTTTGTCTGCAAGAAAATGGACTCCGTCCATCAGCGTATCTGTGGTTGCGACGCAGTCTTCGCCTGACCAAGCCATAACCGCTGCGTCGTCACCAATGCCAAGTTTAATTTGAGGTAAACGGCGAGCTCGCATCTTTGCCCAAGCTACAAATGATTGCTCCATCGATCAGTTTCCAGCAAAATGCGTTCGAAAAATATTCGTAAGGCCAAAGTGCATCAAGGGACTCGGTGCGCAAATCCGAGTTTCGGTTGACCAGTTCGGATGATAACTGCAAGAGCCAAGAACAGCCACGGCGCATTGCCGAGAGTCGCGTTTTCACCACCGAGTTTGATCGACTTGTAAATGCGAAAAGTCGAGCCTTGGGCAGCGGGCTCGACTTTTTGATTTGGTTCGCACGGTTCAGTATGACTGAACTCAATAACGATTAAACAGCGTTCATCAACGATTCAAGCGCATTCAGAGCGTTGCGAGCTTCTGAAATTCCGCCCATATCGCTGACGAGTTGCTTTGCTTTGAGCAGGTTTTGCAAGAATGCGTCTTGGCTGCCATTCAACGCAACAGGCTTGGAAGGAGCTGGAGCCGATGCAGGGGCGGCTGAAGCTGTGGTAGAAGCCTTAGTGATATTCTTCGAGCCCTTTGGACGGCCAGGACGACCAACTTTACCATTACGCTTCTTGTCAGTCGACAATACCGTACTAACGGTCGCAGCGGTTACTTCCACACCGAACTGCTCTTGGATCAAACGAGAAATCTCGGTTGGACCAGCTTCAGGATTCGCGCGCTTGATTTCGCGAATCGCATTCGACTTGTTGATCTTGCTCTTAGTTTTACGTGCCATTTTTCGCTCGCTGTAACGGGACATCTTTTACTTGCACGCTGAGGTTCATCCTCAGTCCAGTGCAACATGAGTTGACAACTTCCGGTCGCAGTTCGTCACTCACCATTGAAACGTTTGCTTCCAAGCGAACATCTTGCTTCCAAGCAACTCGAGCTAAATTAAATCCACATGTATCGACCGAATACGTGCAGCACCTCTAGTTAACAATAACCATTGTCGAAATATGGTTTGTTGTCAACAAGTCCTTATTGTCAATGCAGGCTTTGGCGGAAGATCACCCGGCAATTGAATACATATTGCGACAGATCAAAAACAATATGCATTCAGATTACATGCGCGGTATGACCGAGATTCCTAAGAGGCTTAAGCCCAGTTTCAGGGCTCGTCCAGTCGCAAAGCACAGAGCGATTCGACTGTTGCGAAGTTCTTCCGACTCGGCCTTCAACACCGGACATTGATCGAAGAATGTCGAGTACTGCTTGGCAACGCTAAATAGATAAGTCGCTAAGACACTTGGGTAGTACTCATCCACACTCTGGTGGATAACGTCTTCGAACTGGAGCAGCAAAATTGCCAGATTTCGCTCTGCGGACGTTACGAACTTAAGTGGGAACTGTTGGGCGTTTGACTCATCAATTTCAACGCCAGAATTGCGGAGAATACTTGAGATTCTCGCGTAACTGTATTGAATGTAAGCCGAAGTGTTACCCTCAAGCTGTACCATTTTCTCTGTGTCGAATTCATAGTCGCTTGTGCGATTATGCGATAGGTCTGCATACTTTATCGCACCCAACCCTACTACTTCGGCAATCTGGCGTTTCTCATCTTCGGTCATTGCCAAGCCTGCCTTTTGCAATCGATCTGGATTGCAAACAACTTGATACGCGCGCTCGATCGCCTCATCTAGAAGGTAATCCAGACCAATGACAGTTCCGGACCGAGTCTTAAATGGTTTCCCGTCGGAGCCGAGCACGGTGCCAAAGCTGATATGTTGCAGCTCAACTTGATCAAATCCGATCGCGCGAGCCGCCGCGAACAGCTTTCCGAAGTGCTCACTTTGGCGATGATCCACCACATAGAGAACCGCATTCGGGGATAAATGCCCCAAGCGATACTCAATCGTCGCCAGATCGGTAGTTGCGTACAAGAAAGCGCCGTCGCTCTTGCGTATTAGCATCGGGGCTTCGTAGCCTTCTAAGAAGATGCATATCGCCCCATCGCTCTCAACTGCTAGCTTTGACTCTACTAGCCGATCAACCAATCCCCCTAACATTGGATGGTAAAAGCTCTCGCCAAGTTGGTAGTCGAAGTGAATGTTCAGTCGCTGGTAAACCGTCTCGATTTCGGCAATGCACGCTGGCAGGAACAACTTCCATAGCGCTAGGTTGGTTTCGTCTCCCGCATGCAGTTTCGCCGTTTCAAGCTGAGCGCGATTCTCAAGGTTGGCGTGATCGACGGCCAGCTTCGCGAGTTGCGGATCGCTTTCAACGGCTTCAATTTTGCTTAGCAATCCTGCGAGCGAATCTTGGTAACTCGACAAGTCCCTGTTCGCGGCCTTCAGTTGTTTAGCGATCTTAGGATCCGATTGTTCAGCAATTTTAAGCCGCTCTACTTCAGCGGCCGCCATATCCACCTGCTCGCGCGCTTTAGAAACCTTCGTTTTAGCTTCCTGATAACCGATGATTTGCTGAACTAGGCGATAAAGTCGACTCAGCTCTGCGACCGGAGCGGCCTCCAGCGCTGACTCATTAACAAAGTGCTTATAACCATAAATCACCATGCCAAATTGCGTGCCCCAGTCACCCAAGTGGTTGTCCGAGATCACGCGGTGGCCGAGAAATCTTAGGATGTGGGCAAGCGCATCACCGATGACAGTAGAACGAATGTGGCCTACATGCATCGGTTTGGCAACATTCGGCGCTGAATAGTCGATTACAAAGGTCTTCGCCTCGCAGCGATCGACTCCGAAACGCTCATCAGCGATCGCCTTCGAAAGCTGAGAGATGATAAAGTTCTCTCGCAACTTCAGATTAATGAACCCTGGACCTGCAATTTCAGGTGGTTCACAGATGTCGTCAATCTTCAAGCGTTCGCACAACTGCTTGGCAATCTCCTGTGGCTTCATCCCCAGTCGTTTGGCCAGCGGCATCGCGATGTTGGCTTGATAATCACCCAATTGCGGTTCGCGCGAAAGCGAAACCAGTTTCGCAGGCTCCGCTGGGTTGTCGACCCAACCGGTTAACGCTTGTTCGAAACGGTTACGAATCAACGTCAGAATCTGCATTGCAATTCCATCAACGTCTTGGAAACGAAAGAATGCGAACGAGTTGCCACTTCATGGGCTTGTCAGTCGCCAGGAAAAAGGCGGGCTGGAATGTTGTAAACTATTCAGCGAAACGCGCCATCTGTGCCGAGGCCTGTTCAACGATCTCGCTGATATCAACCGGTTTGCCATCGCCCCAAAGCGATTCGAGATCGTAGAACTTGCGAGTCTCTTCGTCAAAAAGGTGAACAACTACGCTGCCGAAATCAAGTACGATCCAGCGGCTTTCTTCATAACCGGACACACTCAATTTCCGCTCACCGAATTCAGTCTTCATGACTCGATCTATTTCGGTAGCCATGGCCGACAGTTGTCTGCGGCTCGAACCCGATGCAATGATGAAGTAGTCGAACAGCGAAGTGTGCTCAGTCAAATCCAGCACCACGATGTCTTGCCCGCGGTTTTCGGCCGCCGCTTTTACAATCGACTTCGCCAAACGAAGCGAATGCTCTAGTTGTTCGCGCGGCACAGGGATCGTCGTGTTTTCAATATCGAAAACGTCTCTGGCTTTAGTTGTTGGGCGATCGGCTGGCTGGGTCATGTATGTTTGTCGGTCAAAATCTCTAGTAATCGGTGCTGCGGGAGGATTCGAGCGCAGTTGTTGGAACCGATTATAGCCGAAGAATGCGTTTGTAGCAGCCTATCCGCAAGCTCCGGTTTTCGGAGATTCGCCCCGCTTTATCCACAATTACCGCTTATGGCGAAGGTTGCTCATTTCGGTTCGATGGTCAGTTCAAAAGTCGGTTTGCAGGTCGAAATGCTCGAACGGTGAGCACGAAACCGATGAATACTAACACGATACCACTCGAACTAGTCGCGATCTGTTCGGCAACTGGCGGCAAATTCAACCGATTCAAAATCACTTCAGCACTCAAGTAATTCCAGGGTACGAACAATAACCCTGCACCTAACAGAATTCGAACTGGAAATGTAAACCACTTTCGCCATTCGGCATCTAGCAGCAACGAGAGACCGGCGGGAATCAAAAGCAAGGCATCGTAAGCGTGGTGGTACAGGGCTGACATGGCTACAGTTGAAATCAAAACGCCCGAGTAACTTTGATCTCCCGCATAATCGCCTTGTCGCCGCAATCGAAACAGTGCCCATCCAGGTGCAATCGTCAGCAACAGCATGACTCCGAGCGCGACGGGTGCCGTTGGATTCGCTTTCGCCCATTTTGCGACAACTGCCAGCGCGTCGATTCGTGTCCAAGTGTTAACCGGCAGTTCATTTTCATCCGAGACGTGCGCGCTGTCGCTCGACTTGACATCGCGAATTAACGTCGCCAAGTCGGTGTTCTGCAATAGTATTGCAACTCCTAGTAATGCGCCCGCGACAGAAAAGAAAACTCCAATTAGCACTGCGCGCCAGTTGCCGCGCAGAATCATCAACAGAATAAGAGGTATTCCGAAGTTCGGCTTAATCGAGGCCAACGCAATACCGAGTCCGCTGGCCACCGGTCGCGACTCTGCATACCGCAGCGCCAACATTGTTCCCAATACCAACTCTGCAGTGAAATACGCGGTAAACAAAGTCGTGTGACCTGAGCGGCTGGCTAGAACGAGCAGCACCGCCATAAGCGTCCATGCGGTTCTTTCACGAACATCTGGCAACACGTTGATCGCTAACACACCAATCGTTATCAAGCAGCTTAACGTGATTGCGTAGTAAACAATTTCGGCGAGTCGCAGGGGCAACCAGCCGAGCGGCCAATGAAGCACAAGTGCGAGCGGAGAATAGGGCGGTATCTGTCGAGTAACGGGAAAGTCCGCCGCGAATTCAGGACCATAAGGATCGTAGCCCGCGGTCATACCCACTGCCGGATAGTAAACGCCGTTATGGAAATCGAATAGGCCTTGGTTCGCGCGATCGAACTCACCTAATTTCGGCTCGTGGTACTTACTAATACTTCGGTATGCAGTGCCAGCGACAACGACAGCGCACGCCACCAGCAACAGCCCCTGCACGATAGCACGCCAGCGACTGGACAGCTTCAGCGACGATGGTTCGGGTAGATTCAAAGTGGACTCAGGTGCTGGGGGCGACTCTCAGAAGCGGTGCTCTCGCTCAAATGCTATCAACCCTTCAGCATTCCTGCTCGCGGCGAAATTTACTATCCCTCACGATTACAAATTCGTTTTTGGCAAAATGTTGCGCGCGACTTTGTCGATAAAGCAAGCTGTAACGGTTCTGTAAATTTTTCAAGGAAGTCGCAGGCACGCTTGTTCGACCTCGGAACGACACTCGATCCGCAAGATTGGGACGCACTGCGCAGCCAAAGCCATCGCATGCTGGACGATATGCTCGACTACGTCGCGCAGATTCGCGAGCGATCCGTTTGGCAGCCCGCCCCGGATTCGACAGAAGCGATCTTTAAAACCAGTTTGCCAGTGAATACGAGCTCGCTTGCAGCGACGCACGACACCTTTCTAAAGCACATTTTGCCCTACGCTGTCGGCAATGCGCACCCAGGATTTATGGGATGGGTACACGGTGGCGGTTCGCCAGTTGGGATGTTAGCGGAGATGCTGGCCGCCGGACTGAATGCGAATCTGGGGGGCCGCGATCACATCCCTATCGCCGTTGAGCAACAGGTCGTGCGTTGGATGCAGGAGCTTTTCCACTTTCCGGAATCGGCCAGTGGTCTGTTTGTAACGGGTTCGTCGATGGCCAACTTCATCGGCTTGCTTGCGGCTCGGACTAAGAAGATTGGCACGCAGGTTCGGTCGGATGGAATTGGTGAATTGTCTAGCAAGTTGGTTGCTTATGCCTCGGTCGATGGGCACGGATGTATCGCGCAGGCGCTCGAGTTAGCTGGAATGGGTTCCAATCAGCTTCGTCGAGTGCCCGTTAACGACAAGCATCAGATGAATCTCGCTCAACTTGAGCAGATGATTGCTGTCGATCAAACTGCGAACAAGATCCCGTTTTGCATAGTTGGCAGCTCCGGTACCGTTGATGTCGGAGCTATCGATAATCTGGCTGCCATTGCTAAGATCGCGGTGCGCGAGCAACTGTGGTTTCATGTCGACGGCGCCTGCGGCGCGCTTGGGATGATGTCACCGAATATTGCCACCAAGCTGAAAGGCATCGATCAGGCGGATTCGATTGCGCTCGACTTTCACAAGTGGGCTCAAGTGCCTTACGACGCTGGCTTCATTCTGATTCGTGATTCACAAGTGCATTACGAAACGTTCGCTTCGCCTGCTGCCTACCTGCGACGGGAAGAACGCGGCATGGCGGCTGGTTCGCCTTGGCCATGCGATTTCGGACCTGATCTGTCGCGCAGTTTTAAAGCGCTGAAAGTCTGGTTCACGCTGCAAGTCTACGGAACGGAGAAGCTTGGCCGCATGATGGATCGCACCTGCTCACTCGCGCAGTATCTCGCTGATCGCATTTGCGATTCTCGCGATCTGGAACTGCTTGCGCCGGTTGCATTGAACATCGTTGCTTTTCGCTTTCGTAGTGCTGACATCGAACCTGAATTGCTCGATAGTCTCAACGCGGAAATCGTCGTTGCGATTCAAGAGTCCGGAATTGCGGCTCCGTCATCCACAACTGTTGATGGCCATTTCGCCATTCGCGCCGCAATCTTCAATCATCGCACCACTGAAATTGAGATCGACAATCTCATCGCCGCCGTTGTGCGCTACGGCAAACTGCTGTTAGAGAACCTGCATTCGAAGTTATAAGGTCATGTCCATGAACGTTATCTCAGCAGCGAACATTCAGCGCAGCGGTACACCGGCGATTCGCGGTATCGCTCACATTATGCGAATGGCCTTTGAGGGGGACAACCTTACAGCACTGACAAATGAACTTGTCAGTCGCATACAAACCGATCAAGCTGATGCTGCTGCGCTACTCGATCTGTCCGTCGTGATGCAGTTAAACGCGCAACCCGAATTAGCGCTCGAATTGCAAGCTCAAGCGTTGCAGCAGCAACAAGTCTATCGGCTAAAATCCAATCCGATGGTTCCCAGCTTGCGTTTGCTGGCGATTATGGGACCGGGCGAAGTAATGGCGAACACGCCGCTGGAATTTTTAGTTGAGAACTCCGATGTCGCCGTCGAATTGATGTACGTCGGCGAAGGTCTACCGGTTCTTTCGACAATCCCCGAACACGATGTCGCCTTCGTAGCAGTTTGCGAGTCCGACCAGAATCAGAATTTGCTGCGAGATTTAGCGGACGTTATGAAGTATTGGCCTCAGCCGTTTATTAACGCTCCCACGGCCATCGCACAGCTAAGTCGCAATGCGGTTAGCGAGAAATTGGCCACCTGTCGGAAATTGGTTGCGAGTGATGCACATCGATTGGATCGCCGCGAAATCGCAGAACTTGCTGTGAGCGACTGTTTCCCGTTGATAGCGCGTCCAGTCAACTCACACGCTGGTCATGGTTTAGTAAAACTGAACGATGCAAACGACTTGACGTATTTCCTGAAGTCGCAGGTAGCCGCCAAGTATTTTGTAGCGCCGTTTATCGATTATCGAAGCCAAGATGGTTGGTATCGCAAGTATCGAATCGCAGTTGTCGACGGTCAACCGTTTGCAGCGCACATGGCCATTTCCCAGAAATGGATGGTGCATTACCTGAACGCTGACATGTTGCAAAACCAAAAGAACCGCAACGAAGAAGCTGCGTTCATGCAATCCTTTGATACCGCTTTTGCTGTAAAGCACCGCGTCGCGTTGCAAGAAATCGATCGTCGCATGGGCTTGGAATACTATTCAATCGACTGTGCCGAAACGAGCGATGGTCGGCTGTTGGTATTCGAGATCGACAGCGGCGCGGTGGTGCACTCGATGGATCCAGTCGAGATCTTTCCTTACAAAGCTTCCCAGATGGAACGTGTTTTTGAAGCCTTTCAATCCATGCTTCGGCGCCGCATCGATGGGGGCCGCGTAAAGCTGGCTGCGTAAGGGCAGACGAGGAATAAGTGGTGGCGACTTTCGGTCGCCAGTTCTCGAAAAATCGACTGTAAGACGCCACGCGACAAAGCATTATTCAAGCCGCGATGACTTGAGATGCTTATTAAAGAATGCTTCAAGTCGGGCGATCTGATCGGCGCGAGAGAATTTCGAACCGCCGTGCTTGCCGCCTACGATCGTCACAAAAGTGGTTTCGACTCCGGCTTTCTCAAGAGCCTCGGCAAACGTTGAACTTTGCGAGTACGCGACGAGCGGGTCTTCATCGCCATGCGCAATATAGAAAGGCGGCGCTTGGTTGGAGATAAACCGCATTGGGCTGGCTGCGTTCGCTTTCTCTGGGTTCTCAATCGCGTCCCCGCCCAAGAACTGCGTCCGTGTTTCACGCGGACCCAAGGTCAAGAAATCGGTGGGGCCGAACCAATCGACTACTGCTTGAACGGCGCTCGACTGCTCGCCGTTGCCCAAGTCGCCTTCCAGTGCTTCATGACCAGCGGTCAGCCCCAGCATCGCGACCAGGTGCCCGCCAGCCGAAGCACCCCAAGCAGCGATGTGATTTGCGTCGAGCGAATAAGAGTCGGCGTTCGCTCGCAACCATCGAACAGCGGCCTTGCCGTCATGAATTTGCGCTGGGAAAGTCGCATGTTGGCTGTAACGATAGTTCATCGCAGCCACCGCGTAACCCTTGGTCGCGAATTGGATTGCAGGACCGCCAGCCTTGTCTCCGGTGATCCATCCGCCGCCGTGGACCCACAAGATAACCGGTAGCGGCTGTGTCACCTTCTCCGGTAGATACAAATCGAGTCGATGTCGCGGGTGACCGTCGTTAACATACTCACAGTCTGCAACTCTCATTATGCCCGGCGGTAGCGGTCTGTGCGCTGGCGTTGAGCCGAGTTCTTGAGGGTTGAAGGATGATTGTGAAGCGGACATAACAGACCATGAATAAAGCGATTGAGACGAAGTGCTTGGGCAAAGCAGTAGTCTATTTTACTTCAATCGCGACGGCTGACTTGTAGTGTTTGCGCTCGCGAACTGTTAAACGAACAACGGCAAGCCGATGGGGCTTGCCGTTGTGGTTTAGTCTTTTGCTGGGTCGGACCGTTTGTCTTTCTTCGGTCGCTCTTTAGAGCCTGCACCTTCGTTCTGGTCTTCGGTCAGTCAGGCAGCATTTAGGCTTCGCGAGTTGCTTGACCAGTTGATCCAGTCGGTAACTTCGGCGAGATCGGGAGCTTGACTGCCACGCAGCATACGCTGTCCTTCTGCCGTCTTAGCAACCGAAGTAACTTGACTGAGCAAGTTTGCCGCGTTCAATTTCGAAAGCTCTTCTGGCGTGGTTACTTTGCAAGCCACAAGTAGCTGTGCATCATGACCGCGCAGGTTAGGAATGCGGCAAACTAAACGTGCTTGATCTTGCCAACTTCGAATCGTAATCGCGTCGATGCGTTTCGTTTCCAGCCGCCCTGCGAGCGCCTCAGCACTACCTGCTAAAAGATCTTCAACGGTATAGATGCCAAGCTGCTCCAATTTTTCCGCCATGCGCGGGCCGATCGAAGGCGCGTCGACAACTGGACTGGAAAGGTCCAAGTAGAAGCGAGCGGCGGCCACGGTATTCTGGCGGCCGGTATTTTGGCGGCCGTTCTTGATGTTGGGCATCGTAGCGCGAGCGACATTCGCTACCGCTGGACGCGGTGTACGCGATTCGCGTTCGAAAGTCTCTCGCGGTTGACGATCTGTGCGACGCGAATCGCGATCATCGCGCGTGCGCGGTTCGCGCTGCACACGTGGTTCGTATTCGCGACTGACCACCGGGTAGGATGGTTCGCTGCGATCAAAGTTTCGAACGCGGTTAGCTTCCGTTTCCGCGTTGTATTCGCGAGTTGGACGCGTGTAACGCGGTTCGCTCTGCCAATGATCTTGGTCATGGTCCGCGACGGTTGCGTAGTCAGTATCGTAGTTGTAGGCGGGGCGAATGTTTGTCGGAACAAAGCTACGACTACGTCCTTCGCCACTTTTTGCGGAAGCGATCCATGAAGTGATTCGCGACAATTCGTAACTGTTGCCGCTGCGAAGGATTTCGCGTCCGCGATCCGTTGCTAGGAATCGTTCAACGCGATCGAGTAGTTGGCTGGGATGCATCTCCGCTAACTGACGCGGGTGCCGAATGCCAGCGCCGGCCAGCACGCGAGCGTCGAACGGTCGCAATTGTTGCACGCTGCACAGCAACTTCGCTTCCGCTTGCCATCGCATCACGGCATCTTCGGTCACAGTTGTCAGTCGCAGATGTTCTGCTAACCAAAGAGGATCTGTGTTCAACAAATCTCCGACTCGATCAACTCCGAGAGCTCGCAAGCGCGCCGCAGTTGTTGCATCCAGCGACGGACACTCTTCAATCAATGAGGCTTCGGTAAGTTGCTGGTATCCCGATGCCCGTCGCACCAATCGTTGCCGTGGAACGGCAGGCTCGAACCACTTCTCAGCTTCGTGATCGTTCGCAACCGCAAGCAATTGACGGTTAACGTCGTAGGCTGCTTTGGGCACCGAGTAGACGGGCTTCGGAACCGCGCGAACGGCGGTGCGTTCATGCATGTAGCCAACCCAACCGCCGGCGCTGCGCACCAACTCGGCAACACGTTCATCTCCACTGAACAAAATGACCTGTTGACCGCTAGCCGCGACCGTTTCAAGGTGACGCAGGGCAACTCGTTGTTGTTCGATAGTCAGATTGTCGAGCGGTCCGTCGACGAGCAAACTGATTGGCTGCCCCTGCACCAACATCGCTTCGGCAATCGCTAATCGCGCTGCAAGCTCGACGATTGCTGTTGGAGCTGAAGTTCGTCCGTTGGCATGACTCGCGTGACCGTTCAAGTAAACAGCGGTGTGACTGTGAACGACACCGTTGTTGGTTTTGTTACCAAAGCGGTTTTCTGGATAACGTTGACCAGTCAAACCATCCAAGTGTTTATTGACCAATTGTCGATAGCGATCTGCACCTAGAACTTCGACGGGCAGTTTTGCGAGCGCGCGGCGAATTTCGTCGAGCTCCACTCGCAACCGATCTCGTTCTTCCAAGTCATGTAGATCAGCGATGACTTTGTCGAGATCGCGAGCGACTTCCGCTTCGCTGCGAAGCGACTTTGTAGCGTCTGGTTGGCGACGTAGCGCGAGCTGCGATTCGAGCTCTTTGAGTTGCGATTGCAATTCTGCGATTCGATTTTGCAATGCACCGCGTCGAGTCTCCCACAGGCGAAGTTCGTCGCTATAAAATTCCCTCGCACTTTGCTCGGGCGCGTTGTGCGAGTGTGCACCTGGTGCTTCGTTCAGCAACCATTGCGACAGATGTGGGTGGTCATGACACTCGCACCAGTCACCGAAAGCGAGTGTTAGTTGGTCCATCGACAAGTGGTATTCATCCGCGATCTTGCGAAGCAACGCGGCTCGTTCGTCGATCAGCTTTTCAACGGACTGAAGCAATTCAGATTCGCTGCGAGCGAGTTGAGTCGCTTGCTGGCGAAGCGTTTCAGCGGCAGTGGTCGACTCTTGCCGCGCGAGTTGTTGGCAAACTTCGTAAAGGTCGCGTTGCATGTTGCGCAGCGATTCGGGCAGTGACGCTTGCGCATGATAACTTTCGTAGGAGCGATCGTTGCGAGCGACGAGCGCTTCGATCTGCTGGCTCGCGGCCAGCAACTGAGCCTCCAGTGAACGTAGCGCACCGCGCGGATCAGCAGTCTTTGTAATCGAAAGCTGATCGCCGATCTGCTTGTCTAAACGTGCGTCGGTCGCGTTGTGTTCCAGCCGCTCGCGATGGGCGCGAAGGTCGCGCAGCGTTTGACGCCAGCGATCCAGCCGAGCGTCCAACTGTTCGAGCTGCTCACGATAAGTGGCACCGATGTCCAACTCGTGATGACTGCGGCGGAGCGCGTAACCGGATCGATGACCAGCGATATCGCGATCCAAAGCGGCAAGCTCCGCGCGCACATCGCGCAGTTCCGTTGCGAGCGCCGAGCGATGGTCTTCCATCCGCTCGCGATCTCCGAGTACACCGTAGCCACGATAGGCTTGGGATTCGCGTTGCGCGCGGTGCAATTCGGCTTCCAGTTGTCCGCGCCGTGAAAGCAGCCCTTCACGCGTCGAACGCAAGCCTTCGAGTCCACGCAAACGGGAGTTAATGTCGGCTTGTCGCGCAAGTAAAGCTTGGCGTTCGGAAGCGATCGGATTGGCCACCGGCTGATCCAAGCCAAGCTGCAGTGCGAGTTTCTCCATGCGACTGACGTTGTCGATACCGTGATCGATGCTGGTCAGTTCAGCAAACGCGCGCTGTTGCTCAGCGGATAGCGCCGTCGATGTGCTCGCCAAGTAGCCCGCGCGGTTGAACTCACTGGCGACTTCGCAAGTTATATGTCCTGCGGCTGTTTGGCTGATGCGGTAGTTGCTTGGACCGTTCCGCAATTCAACTTTGCCGTACTGTGGCGCGCGGATTGGAGCGGAGCGCGCAGACCAATCCGAAGTAGAGGAATTGTCGACGGCCATTTGACGAAGCCAATGGAGCAACGTCGTTTTTCCGGAGCCGTTGGGACCGCAGATGGCGTTCAAGCCCGGCGAAAGTCTTCCCAACTGAAGTTGATCGCTGGAACCGTGACGGTTCACTTCCATGCTAACGAATTGCATGAGGGCACCTCCTATGCCAATGCTGTTTTACTCCGGAACGACACTAGCAAGTAATTTGCCTCGTTGTTGGAGCGCGTAAAAAAATCTGTGAGCGCTCTGGGAAGCGCCGATTTGGGTCGTGGTAAAACCGTACCACAGTCGAATTGATTTACCCAATAGCAGTTTGAGGGTGAAAAAAAATTTCAATCGAATTCTTAGATGATCAGAGTGAATAAGTCGTCTCCCCACGCTTCTTCGTCGTACATCCCACAGTCTCTCTGTTCTAGCTTGCGATGCTATCAATCATTGGAATCGATGGTAAATTCAACTACTTTGAACGCTTCGAGTTCGCCTTGCGGCTTGATGGATCGATTACAGGTTGCAAAAGCAGGATTTCCTTGACGTCGTGCTACTGAAACGCTAGTTTGCAAACCTAGTTCGCGGAAGCCAAAGTACAGTCGTCTGTGGAATAATCGTTCTGCCCTGCAAGAATTGATCTCGCGATATGAAAAAAACAAAGCGACGCTACATACGATTCGGGATTGGATCTCTTTTCGTTATCACTTTGATATCAGCTCTGCCGCTAGCTTGGCTAGCAGCGAAAAAGGCGGCGTGGGAGCATGAAGAATATGTCCTCAGAGAAATATCGCCGCATGTAAGGCATGTTGAGCGGACCTATTGTGGGCCAGCTTGGCTCCATACCCTTTGCTTTCGGCCAGAGTTCATGTTTCGCGTCGACCATCTCGATTTTGCAGGTTACACAAGACCCGGCGCTGTGTGGAGGCGCACCGATTTAGTACATCCACTCAACGACGAATTGCTCGCAACTTTAGCGCCAAAAATCGCGGAGATATCCTATCTCAGAAAGCTCCACCTTGAAGCAACAAGTATTACTGATGCTTCGGCAGCAACTATCGCACGATTTGGGGATGTTGAATTCCTCAATATTCAAGATGATAAGTTGTCCGATGTGACTGTTCACAAACTAATGCAGCAAATGCCGAAAACGAAGATCGCTTTTTTCTTCGCCAATCGACACTCTTCTCTGCAGATGGTCACTGAACACATCCCAACTCCTTCATCACAGTACAGAACAAATTTGTGAACGTGAGAGCGTAGCCCCCACAATGGCACTACAGTGAAAGCTTGATCGGTTCGTGCTGAGTTGGTGAGTCGGACCAAGTAGAGTTTTGCTACGAGTAAACTACTTCAATTCAAAGGTGGCAACGACGGGCGCGTGGTCGCTGACGTCGAGTTCTTCGATCGGCATGGTCAGCCGACTGTCCCAATGCTCTTCGCCATCGCGTTTACCACGAATGACAAGGTCCGTGCGAACTTCCATTTGCTTAAAGACCCAGTCCATTCCAGGTCCATCGTCGACCATGCTTTGACTGACAATAATACGATCAAAGGCTCGCGGCAAAATCATGTGCGTTGTGCGTTGAGTAGCGGGTGCGAATTGCAGTAAGTCGACCATGGCGGGGGATTTTCCCGACCCAGCAAGCTCTGCCATGTCGCCCGAGTTCTCTCCTACAGGGTGCTCAGAATTTAGGTCGCCGAGCAAGATCACATCTTCGCCGCGCGCGATTTGGGGTTCGAGCCAATAGCGAGCGAGTCGCGCTTGTTTGATGCGCAGTTCTTCCGCCTCAACCGTTGCGCGCATGTGAACGGTCATCAGCGTCAGCGGGCTCGCGATCGACTTCCAACTGAACTCGCCAACCAGATGCTTTGACAAGTTGTAGTAGTTCTTACTGTCGAACATCTCGCGATTTTGTTCATGGCGACGATACTGAGTCAAACCGTTGCGAAATAGAATTCCGACATCTTGTTCCGTTGCGCGATCCGAGCCGGTGATGAAAGCATGTCGAAAGTTCACGTTGTGCTTCTGTCGCAATTCGGCTGCTATTGCGATCAGCGTTTGATCGCCTTCAATCTCTTGCAATGCGATGATGTCTGGCTTCAAAGCCGCGATGACACTAGCCACGTTCGTGAGCTTCTGTTGCCAAAATGCCTTCGAAGGAGCTGACTGTTCGCGCGAAAGTTCGCTGCGGTTGTCAGACTTGTCGTCGTCGTACATCCATTCAACGTTCCAAGTTGCAACGACCAACTGTTTGGGCGGAACGTCTTGGGCGATCGCAGTTAGGTGGTTGCTGGGCGCGAAGATACTGGCGCTTGCGATAAAGAGAACGATACGTACTCGGAATGAGAAAGCAGGTCGCATGAGGTTACTTTAGCTGACGATAATTTTAAAAAGCGACGCCGAGAAAGCGACGCCAAAAAGCGACGACAGTATAGTTGAGCATCGAGTTCGGAGAGAGTACGCCTGAGAAAGCTTCATTCGGATTTCATGCGTCGAGTAGGCTGAACGTGGCAAGCGAAATCCGCTATATTTTGAAAGTTTAGCCACACCACTCGCGACAAATTGAACACTGATGAGATCTTTGGGACAAATCGACGGACGCAAACCGACTGAGCGCTTCGTAGCGTACCTCCTAACTCAGAAAATTAAGACCCATATCGAAGGGGTAGATGGCGAAGCGGATCGGTGGGAGGTTTGGATTCGGAATGAAGATCAGATGCCCGCAGCTCGCAAAGAGCTGGACACCTTTTTGTCGAATCCGAGCGATAGTCGATACGATTCCGCGCTGAAGGAAGCCACTCGGCTGCTGGACGAAGAGCAACGCGCGCGGCAGCAAGCGGCGAAGAACATCCGTCGTGTCGAGATGGCGGGGCCTTCACGCTTGACCGGCGGAAAAGTACCACCGCTGACGCTGACGCTGGCGATCCTGGCCGCAATCGTCTCGCTTCTGAGTGGTTTTATGGCGCCTCGCGAAAATAACACGTGGGGACGCACGATTATCAACGAGTTGAGTTTCGTGGAACCTTCAGCGCTTGTGGCGAGTCGCGGCGATCCGGCGGCTAGTCTGAAACGCGGCGAACTGTGGCGGGTGATCACGCCAATTTTCATGCATGGCAGTATTCTGCACTTGGCGATGAACTTGATGCTGCTGGTGTCGCTCGGGCGCTTGACGGAGCGGATTCAGGGCACTCCGAAATATGCGCTGTTCGTATTGATGTTGGCTGTGTTCCCGAATTTGCTTCAAGGGCTTTCACCGGAGTGGATGCGCGGTTCGCCCAATTTCGTAGGAATTTCCGGCGTCGTATACGGGTTGTTTGGTTATATTTGGATTCGATCGAAGCTGCATCCCGAAATGGGAATTGTCATTCCGATGCCGATGGTCGTGATCTTTGTCGGCATGATCGTACTGGGGTTGACGGTGGGACTTGCAAACGTGATTCCAGGCTGGCGGCTTGCTGATCTTTGTCATCTTGGCGGTCTGCTGGTTGGAATCGCCGTGGCCTATGCATCAGAACAGAACTCGTGATCGACAAACGTAACGTGCAATACATTCGATGTGATCAGGTGCAGAGCGTGGTGATAACAATCGATGGTCCAGCCGGTGCCGGCAAAAGCACCGTGGCTGGGCGGCTCGCTGCATCCTTGGGATTCGACTTTCTCGACACCGGCGCGCTTTATCGCTGCGTGACATTAGCTTGCTTACGCCAGCACGTTGACCTGGCAGATAGACGCGCAGTGGTGGCTGTAGCAGAACAACTGAACATTCAACTGAACGGTACGCAAGTGGCGATGAACGGCGAGGACGTTTCGCTGGCCATTCGTGAGCCGGATGTGACGCGGAATATTGGTGCGATTGCAGACAACCAAGCGGTTCGCACTTTGCTGACTTCGATCCAGCGCGAATGTGCAGTTGGCCGTCGGATGGTGACGGAAGGTCGCGATCAAGGCACAGTCGTTTTTCCGGATTCACCTTGCAAGATCTTTTTAGTTGCCAGTCCTGAGGAACGCGCACGTCGGCGTGTCAAGGAATTGGGCTCGAAGAATATCGAAGTGACTTACGAAGAAGTTTTACAAATGCAAGAGCAGCGGGACGCGCGAGACGCCGCGCGACCGGTCGGCGCACTGCGTAAAGCGACCGATGCAATCGAAGTTTGCACGGACGGTTTGAGCTTTGACGAGGTCGTTGAGCGATTGCGTCAGATTGTTGTCGAGCGACTTGGGCTCGCGCCGTTCAAGGGAACGCATGATCCATCGCCAGCGCGTATAACCGAATCGGTGAAGCCAGTAGAATGAGCGGACTTGCAACAAAGGTTAAGGAAGTCGCTGAGTCGTGGCTGAAAAGTCTGTTCTATCGCGCGGTCCGCAATTCAGCGCGGATCGCTGGTGTCGCGCTGTTCGACCTGCGTTGCGTCGGCAGGCAGAACATGGAGTTCGACGGCGCTGCGCTGGTACTTAGCACGCATCAAAGCCACTTCGATCCCGTTTTAATCGGGCTCTCCTTTAACGGCCGCATGAATTACTTGGCAAGACGATCGCTGTTCAACAATCGCTTACTGGGAACGATCATCTATCTGCTGGATGCGATCGAATTAGATCGCGATCGCAGCGGAATCGCGGGCTTGAAGGAGACGCTCAAGCGACTGAAAGGCGGCAAGAAGGTACTCGTGTTCCCCGAAGGAACTCGTACCAGCGACGGTAAAATAGCGCCGCTAAAACCGGGCTTTCTAGCTGTCGCGCGGCGCAGCAAAGTTCCGTTGGTGCCAATCGCAATCACCGGCGCTTATGAAGCGCTCCCTCGCACTTCGAAACTGCCACGACTGTATCCAATCTGCATGGCGGTTGGTGAGAAGATCGAGGCGGATGAGATTGCTGGACTAACCGATGACGAAGTTCTGCGGATATTGAGCGTTCGCATGCACGAATGTTATCGCATCGCGAACTCGATGCGAACATAGAGCCGCGGACAGGATCGGAAAGGCTTACCATAGTGCGAGCGATAAGTGCGTGGCTTGGCGACTGAAAGTCGCCACCACCTCGCACGATTCTTAGAAACTGCCGCTGGTCAGTTTCGCGTCTTGCGGTTGCGACTTGGTGAGATCGATTTCAATCGTTGAGTTCGAGCTGTTGTGCCATCTCAAAAGTGCGGCTAGTTTTGTTTGGGCGTCCGGTTCGCCGTTCATTTCAACGCCCGGCGCATGGCCCCATGTGATCGCGCGATTGTCTGACGTTCGAATGCGCATAATCCAAGGACTGGGACCGCCCATCCGCAGGTCTCGCTCGACATAGATTCCTTCCAGTCGCAATTCGATTCGCGAGGGTTCAAGAAAGCGACATAGTGCGAGCGCTTGCCGAACGCGAATATCGGAGAAGGCCATTCCGATATCGTTCGGAGGCGCAGCGCCGTCGGCATAGATCATAAAAAAGCTGGTTACTTGGCTGGAATCAAAATCGCTTTTCGGGAGAACAACCCCTTCTTCGTCGACTGGGAAGAATCCCGGAATCACTTCTGACGATCCGGGATAGTAAACCATGGCCACCGGTCGACGGTAAACGATGTCTACGTTGACTTTGCCATCCGAATTCTTCTTGACGTAAGTTGTGCGTTGCACCCAGCTATGCGATTCAAAAGCGTGAGCGATGGTTGCGCTCGCTTGGGGGTCGAGTAAAGATAGTTGTCCCAAACCGCCGCTGTGAAACACTTCGTCGCGAACCTTCGAATTTCGGATCCAAGTCGGTTGTGGAGTCGTTACAAGGTTTTCTAGGCGGAGCGCGTATAGGGCTTGGTCGACGTGATGTGCGCCCCAATGGCGCCAAGCAAAGTAGCTGATCACTAACAGCGGAATGACTGCAAAAATCAAGGCGCCACCGGGGACGTATTGCATCCACTGTGCGAGCTTCTGCAGCCCGACCGGTTTAACTTCCTTGTCTTTTGATGCAGCCAACCTTGGCAGCTCCTAGTGATCGAAGCCATGAAACCAAACTGAGCGCCGGCAATGGCCTGCGTCAGAGTTCGCTCTCCAACCGGACTTCTTACCAGATTCGTAGCTGCGACTGCAACGCGACTCCGGTCTTCAATTCGACAGCTCGACGAACTTGCGCGATCAACGCTAGCACTTGTTCGCTAGTCACAGCACCGGAAGCGATGATGTAGCCGGGGAATTGGGCGCTCAGCGCCGCTTCACCGTCCGATGCGCCGCGCACGCCGGCGGTTTCAAACAGCTCCGCCAAGCTCACGCCATCCGGCTCGACGAACGCCAGCACTGTACGCAGATCGGTAGACGGCTGATTCGCACGCTTCATAATCCAGCTAGCTTGCATGCGGCGCGTCAGTTCGCTTTCGCCGCCGGCTTCCAGCTTAAGATCGATCGCTAGCACGATCGTATCGTCGAGGTTGCTGCGGCGGAACGCAAACTGCAAACCGCTGGCCTCACGCCGCGAAGTTGTGCCATCGCGATTCAAGACGGTCGCTGCCACAACGCTGCTACCGAGATCGTCGTGGATCACTCCGGCATTACCGATCACGGCGCCGCCGACTGTGCCGGGGATGCCGACGAGGTGTTCGAGTCCAGCCAAACCGGCGCCGACGGTGCGAGAAACTAGATGCCCGAGCCTTGCACCAGCACCCGCGGTCACCGCGCAGCCGTCGATGTGAATCTGAGCGAAATCGGGCGCACCTAAGCTGATCACCAAGCCATCAACGCCCTGCTCGCGGATCAGGAGGTTCGAACCGCCGCCGAGGATACGTATGATCAGCCCCGCTGTACTGGCTTCTTTGACTAAAGCACTCAGCTCTTTCAAGGTGGTTGGTTCAGCGAAGTAGCGCGCCGAACCGCCGATGCGCAGCCAACTGTACTGGGCCAGCGGCTCGTGCTCGCGAACGATGTGCGGAAATTTCTCAAACAGTGTCATCGTGTCGGTGTTGATCCAAAGGGAGTGACTTGCATCGGAAGGTTTATCCGACATTGTAATGGTCGAGGTTCTGACAAGTCAGCAGCACTCGGTAGACCAAACGAAAAAAGCGGTCGACTGTGCTGAAGAGTCGACCGCTTGGTGTTTTTGGCATGAACTCTGCAACGAGCGGTGTTCAGCCAGGATCGGATTTCCCGAGGAAACCGCTACTTGGTGTTTGCTCGTTGCAGCAGCTCAGCAATTCGTGACTTGCTTTGCATGCCTGTGAGACTAAATCGTTTCCAGTTACCTGAATTCTGGGAGAAAACGACAACTTGAGGAAGAGTTTCGCCGCGCATCAGTTGCTCAGCCAACTCGGGTCGCTCGTCCTTGTCGATCAATGCGACAACGACGTTTTTTAGATCCCCTGATTCCTTCATAGGCTCTAAAGTATCTCGCTTCATAACTTGGCAGGAGGCACACCAACGTGCTCCTACAAGAATCAAGAGCGGCTTCTTTTCCTTTTCCGCTTTGGCGAACGCTTCTTCATAGTTTAGAGAACTCTCTTTACCTGCGCCCGTTAAGGCCATAAGAAAAGCTAGTGCCACATGAACCATACTTGTCATCCTTCTTGAAAAGACAATACAGCGGGACACCCATCAGCCTTGAAGCTGCTGTTCGGAGCAGACTCGGAAGCTTCTGGATAACTTGTCGCAGTGCCTAGTCGCACGAACGCAAAGTTGCGCTTGTTCGCGTTTCGACACAATCGGAGCATTCCGGTCTCCGTCGCCAAGTTACGGCTCACGCCTGACGGGGTGCTACCGCAGCCTTTCATGGCTGCTGGAAAACCACGTCATGCGAGATAAATCTCACTTCGGTGTCTGGTCGAACTGCTTCAACTTGTCAGCACACCAACGGGTGTCACGTGTTAGACGCAGTTCCCAAAATCATGATGAGGATAAACTGAGGAGCGAGGGGAACTAGCAAAAGTATTCCGATTGCGTTGCGTCTAACGACCAATTTGGGCCGCAGTATAAGGCAGCCAACTTCGGTCGCAACCAGCCAGACAGTCGTTAGGTATCGGGAGCTACCGCCTGAGGAAGTGAAGCTAGCATTCCAAAGTGTCCAACTTTTTTTGGGTATTTTCCCTAAGTCGTTCGCTTTTTTCGGGTTAGATAAGCCCCGCCAGCAAAGTTCGAGCTGGAAATAGCTACTGGTTTGGGTGTACACTGCACCATAGAAAACTTTGTGAAACTGCGTTTTTGACGGTTTTAAGCCAGGAAAAGACGCAAAAATCACTCAAAATGGCACTATGAGGCGCCCCCAACAACATGCGACTTCGAATCGGGCTGGTCGGTATCTCTCGCGATTGGCAGCAACGACATCATCCTGCACTGCGAATGTTGCAAGAGAGATTTGAGCTGCGCGGCGTTTACAGTTCCGTGATGGCACTAGCCGACGGGGTGGCGCTCGAGTTTGGAACGCAAGCTTGCGATGGCTTTCGTTCGATGATCGCGCGGGAAGACATCGACGCAATCATGATGCTCGAAGGCGATTGGTACGGGGTGGCGCCTTTGATGGCTGCATGCGAGTATGGGAAAGCGATCTATTGCGGCGGCGAAGTGGAGTTTGATCCGCATCAAGCCGCCGAACTCAAACATGCGGTGAATGATTCAGGCGTAGCGTTTATGGCTGAGTTTCCAAGGCGTTTTGCGCCCGCCACGTTGCGGTTAAAAGAGTTGATCGCGACTCGGCTCGGCCAGCCCAAACTGCTGTTCTGTCATCGTCGCATGCCACGCGAAAACTCAGACTCAAAACGCAACGGGCGATCGCTGACTGCTCGCGCTGATCGGGAATTGGTAGAGCTGATTGATTGGTGCCGCTTTATTGTTGGCCGGAATGTGCGGGCGATCCAAGCCGTTGGTCACCCGGGTTCGGAATCGATCAGCGGCGAGTCCGATTACCAGGTGCTGAGTCTCGATCTCTCAACTCCGGAATCGCCCCCGTTTGCTACGCTTGCTCAGATCAGTTGCGGAGCCTACATGCCGGCAACGTGGAGCGAAGCGATCACATTTCGACCGCCCGCCGCGGTGCAGGTCTGCTGCGAAAAAGGGCTTGCCTTCGTCGACCTTCCTAGCACGTTGATTTGGTTCGACGAGGCTGGACGGCATCAAGAATCGCTCGACACCGAGTTGCCGGTCGGACAGCAACTGTTCACTCAGTTTCATCGCGCTGTGACCAGTTTGGTGCGCAAGACGGCTGATCTGGAAGATATCTACCGCAGCTTAACCGCCCTTCAAATGGCTCGCCAAAGCATGTCCAACGGCCAGCGCATAGAACTTTCGTGACGGCTGGTTATTTGTACGACGGACGTTCTAGTCCGTCAGCGTCGCCAAGTAGGCCGAATAGCTAAATTAGACGGACGAGGAAGGTCGTCCTAACCTAATACATAGCTGAGACAAAGCATTTGCATCCTGGTTCGGCGAAGTTACTTATCCTTACCCAACAGCACTTCGTAGCGACCGCTCGAGTCAGCCGCCGCTCGCGACATGCCCGGCGTATTGAACTCCATCGAGATATTCCCTTTGCCATCGATCGCAATGATTCCGCCGCAGTCTTCAGGCAGAACCGTCTGTATAACCGCTTTCGCCGATTCGGCTAGCGACTTCGAACCGTAACGCATGCGAGCGGCAATATCTGCGGCTACGTTGTTGCGTATAAAGTCTTCGCCGACACCCGTACCCGAAACAGCGCAGGTGGCGTTGTCCGCGAACGTCCCGGCACCGATGATTGGGCTGTCGCCGACGCGTCCCCAACGCTTACCCATCAATCCTCCGGTACTGGTCGCTGCGGCCAGATTACCCTGGGAATCAAGCACCACGCAGCCAACGGTTCCCAGGTAAAGTTGTTCGTCCTCATCGCCTTGCGCTTTGGGACGATGCAACGAAACGTCAGGGATTTTCTTCTTCCATTTCTCCCAAGCTTCGATCTGCTTTGGAGTGCGGAAAAAGTCAGCTCCAGCCTGCTCGAACTTGAGCGACTGACCGAACTCATCAGCTCCATTGCCGATCAGCAAGACGTGCGGCGTATCCGTCATAACGCGGCGAGCGAGTGAAATTGGATTCTTGACTTTGCGAACACTGGCGACTGCGCCGCATGACCGATTGGAACCGTCCATGATGGCCGCATCCAGCTCGTGCTCGCCCGCTTCGTTCAACACGCATCCGCGGCCCGCATTGAACATCGCATCGTCTTCCAGCACTCGCACCACTTGCTCGACGACGTCTAGCGCGGACTTGCCGTCTTTGAGCATCGCTAGACCGCGATCAAGCGCCGCTTTCAGACCTGCACGACGTTGGGTTTTATATTCATCGGACCATTTGTCAGGTTCGCCACCGGCTCCCCCGTGAATCACGATTCCAAAGCTGACCGACTTTTCCTGAGCGTTCAAGTTCATCGAATTCCAAACGTTTAGAATAGCGAGCAGGGTTGCAAGCAGTGTAACGAATCTTGGCATGCGAGGCCCTTCCAAGCTGGGTTGATAATCGCGTACGCGGATTGCGATCGCGGCGGTATAACGATTTGCCTAGGCTACGTTGAGCCCTGAGAAAACTCAAGCGACCGCAGCTCAACATCCCCGAGAACTTCGCCGGAAATTCGGGCGGAGACAACTGAGTCTAGACCAACCGACGGCAACGGTGCGATCATGGGTTCGACCGCTGCGCGTTTACGGCTTCGGCAGATTCTCCAAATCGATGAGGTCTTTCGGCCGCGCTGAAGCTGCTTTCATCTGCCTCAGTGCGCTTAACGAGGCAAATCGATAGCCAGCCGGATGCGGTTCGGATTCCGCAAGTAAATCTTCAGTGGATACGTTCGGACATCCAGGGACGTAGTCGAATATATCGAGAAAACCCAGATCCGTAACGAGCATCATCAGGCGAGTCGAGCGAACGTAAGCCGCGTTGACTCGCACAAGTAATTCCAAGCCCGTCGCAGGATCGAGTTCGTCGCTTATCCAGTTCGCATTGATCTCTTCTAACGCTTTCAGGAGTGAAGCTTCGCTCGCGCTGCTGCGAACAAACACCACATCGACATCTTCCGTGGCGCGGACATATCCATGAAATGTCACTGCATAACCGCCGATCACAACTGCAGGGATGTTGTGCTGAACAAGATGATCAAGAACGAGCAGCGGGTTTCCAGGTGCCATCCACAAATTCCATTTTTCGAGAGGCGTAGTTGCGTTTCAAGTAGGCGCGATAGGCCTCCGGGTTTCCTTGAAGGATGGCCATCGATGCGATCTGAACTTGGACGAACCGCCGAAGCCGCTCTTCAGGGGAATCCTGTACCGCCAAGCTTGTTCGAGAGCGTTTCCGAGTTTGGTGATCGTCGCTAAACAAGGGACTGACTCAGAGTTTTTCGCGAGGGCTGTAACTGAAGTGACTCTCGACTTGGATTATGAAACAAACCCCCGCCAATGCAACTGTTTGCCTCTACAGAGTTTACTTGGCTTGCTCGCCCTCCGCTGAGACTGCCTCCAAGATCTTGGGGCAAGCCGCTTCCAGCATGTCGAGTACAGTTTCAAAGCCATCGTCAGCCCCGTAGTACGGATCCGGTACATCTCGCGGCCAGTCTCCTTCCAAAAAGTCACTGAGCAACACTAGTTTTCGATGCGTGCTTCCAGCCAAAATCGAAAGCTCGCGAAAGTTATTGCGATCCATCGCGACAATCAAATCGAACTCTGAAAAGTCGCGGCGCGTCACCATTCGCGAGCGGCTGGTCAGTTCGTAACCGCGTTTTGCGGCCGCAGCTCGCATGCGTTTGTCGGCTGGTTCACCAATATGGAAGCTGCTCGTGCCAGCCGAGTCGACTTGAACATCGACTGCTGCACGTTCAACAATCGCTTGCATGACCCCTTCGGCAGCTGGACTGCGGCAGATGTTACCCAGGCACACAAAAAGAACTTTTTTAGTCATAACTAGGAAAACATTCCAATTAACTTCCTGATAACTCTCTGGAACTATACTAGAGGTCTCCAAGTTGCATATGCTTAGAAGACTCGAGGTGCGCTGACACCAGCCGATTTGTTTGCGGATGTTTTCTGTCGGAGCGGTTTTCTAATGGGAAAGAGTTTTCGCGTCGGTGACCGGGTCGTTTTCACCCGGGATAAGCATACCACAAAGCCCGGTCCGCGCGCCAAGAATGTTATCGCGACGCCCCACGGTGAGATGTACGAATACCAGGTCGATAAGTACTGGTTAGTCGTTGGCGTTGAAGCGGATGGCCAAGTCGTGCTGAAGACGCGGCGCGGCAAACACCACACATTCCCAGCTTCGGATCCTCGGCTTCGGAAAGCGAGTTTGTGGGAGCGGATGTTCAAATCAAAACTGTTTCCAACACCTAACGGGCTCGCAAACGGTTCAAATGAGGACGCATTGGCTGATCCCACTGCGTCTGTGGAATCGCAAGCAACGGCCAAGACAACTGCGAAGATTCCTTCTGAAAGCCACAATGCGTGAGCTTGCATTAAAGCATTGATGAACGGTGCGCAGGCCGCTGCTACGCGTTCGCGTCGCAACAATGCACGCGGTTGCAACCTCGCAGTCGGATGTTTAACACATGCGCGAGTATCAAGAAAACTCCACCCAGCGGAGACAGGTAAGGTTGTGCCGCGATTAATGGATGCGCGAGCGCTGGACCCAAACGACTTTCGAGCTCCACCGCACTCAGCAAAGGACGACTGAGCGTTGAAGGGTGTTCGCATGCAGCCTCTTCACACGCACCCGATTTCAAATGACCGCCGGTTAAATTGTGATCGCAGGTTGCCTCGTGATTGTGATCGTGAGTGCAGGTCACACAATGATCCTCAGTGGCTCGATTGTCGACCGTCCCGAATTTCGCAGCCCACGATTCGCGGACCGAGACCAAGACGATTTTCGAACTGGCGATTTTCGAACTGATGTAGGACGTTTCAATTTTCGCAGTAGCAGTTGTTGGCGCGGAGGACTCCAGATTTGCGGTGTTGCTGATGCCCGAGCAGCAAGCATCCGGAAGTACGAATGCGGCGACAAAGAGCAATGCCATTCCGATGCCAGCCAACGCCACGACACGTTGATCACGATGTACTTGAAATCCAGGCAAAATAGCACGAACCACTAGTACGCCGCAAAGTACCGCGACAACTTGGTGGAACAGCGGATCGGCAAGCCACTGGATACTCGTCAAACTCGGCAGCGTAGCGATCAGTAGGGGCATAGCAGCACAGTGAATGGCGCATCCAAACGAGCACAGGACGCCGAACCAATCCAATCGAACTTCTTCAAATTCTGTCGTTGCTAAAGCCATTGCATTCCTTTTCAGTTCTCAGCCAACGGCAAAGTTCGACTTCGCCGCGTCTCCCGAATTCTATCGCTCATCGGCCACAAATGCAACTCGTGTGCAATAAGAACTGTTAAGTGGTTACAGAAGTCAATTTAAGCCAATTTTCCGACGTGCGGATAGGTTCGCGACTCACTTGCGAATAAAATTCAACTTCGCGCGCCCGAAAATCGCGTCGGCCAGCTTCCGCGCCATCAGCTCTTTTCGACAAGGTTTTACGATGCCATTGACTTTAGCATCTATTCTCCGTTTGCTTCCGCTCCTGATTGTCCTGTCATGGACTGCGTTGCTGCACGCAGACGAGGGGATGTTCCCGATGAGCGAGCTCGGAAAAATCGATCTCAAAGCTAAGGGAATCGAACTTTCTGCCGAGCAGCTATTTAATCCCAAAGAGCTCAGTCTTGTCGACGGTGTGTGCCGGGTGAACGGTTGCACCGGGTCGTTCGTTTCGCCTCGCGGTTTGATCATCACTAACCATCACTGCGCTTACGATGCCATTCAAAAAGCCAGCAGCGCCGATCGCGATCTACTCACCAGCGGCTTTAACGCGAAGACGCTCGCCGATGAAATCCCGGCGCCCGACTATCAAGTCCGCGTGACCGAAGACTACCGCGATGTGTCCGCTGAAGTGCTGGCTGCAGCCACTAGTGAAATGAGCAGCCTGGATCGTAAGAAAGCGATCGACAAACGCGCTAAGGAGGTGGAGTCGGAGGCGGAAAAAGCCAACCCGGGGCTGCGCGCCGAAGTGGCTGAAATGTTCGCTGGCAAGACGTACGTTCTTTTTCTCTACACCTATCTCAAAGATGTCCGGTTAGTTTTCGCTCCGCCCCAGTCCATCGGCAACTTTGGCGGCGAAGTGGATAACTGGGAATGGCCGCGCCACACCGGTGATTTTTCTTTTATGCGAGTCTACACAGCACCAAACGGATCGTCCGCCACTTATTCGAAAGACAATGTTCCTTACCAACCCAAACGCTTCGTGCAAGTTGACCCCAAAGGCGTGAACGAAAACGATGTCGTGTTCTTGCTCGGTTACCCCGGTCGAACGGCTCGGCATAAGACGGCTGCTTTTTTGAAGTACGAGAAGGAAGTTCGCTTGCCAACAATCGTTGACTTGTATCAATGGCAGATCGACGTGATGACGAAAGCGGGCGCGGAAGAACGTTCGATTGCGATTCAGCAGGCTTCGCGTATCAAGTCATTGGCAAACGTTGAAAAGCGATCGCGCGGTCAGTTGCAAGGGTTAGTACGAGCCGACATTGTTGCGACGCGCGAGAAACAAGAGGCCGAGTTGCAGTCGTTCATCAATGCGGATCCAGCTCGGAAGGCTCAGTACGGCAACTTGCTGCGCGATATTCAGTCAGTGTATGCGGAGATGACCGCTACTGCGCCGCTCGACATGCACCTCGATCAGTTGCGTTCTGCTTGCCGAGCCGCAGCTTACGGTTTCTTCGTTTACGATGCAGCCAACGAGCGCATGAAGCCTGATCTCGAACGCGAATCGACGTATATGGATCGCAACTTTGCCGACTCGATCCAAAAGCTCAAGACTTCCATGACGGATTTTCATTCGCCAACGGATCAGAAGCTCTTGGCGGGCTTGCTGCATCGCTTATCCACTCTGCCCGCCGCCAGCGAAATCTCTGCGCTGAAGCCACTTGTTAGCAATACTGCAGCGATCGATACGCAAGCCTCGGCGTTGATAACGCACACCAAACTTGGCGACGTCGCTTTCGTGGAAGCTTGCCTTGCTAAGTCGGCTGAGGAACTCGCCAAGTCGGAGGATCCGATGTTGCGATTGATCGTGCAGCTTTATCCGACATACATGAAAATGCGTGAGACCGACAAAGCGCGCGACGGTCGGCTCGGTCAATTGTACGGTCCATTGATCGACGTCAAGCAGCAGTTTCTCGAACGCGATTTTGTGCCAGACGCGAACAGCACTTTGCGCATGACTACAGGAAGAGTTCGCGCGTACTCGCCGTCGGATGCAATCATTAAAACTCCGATTACCACATTTAAGGGTGTGATTGAAAAGACGACCGGCATTGAGCCCTTTGATACTCCTGCGGCGGTCCTGGAAAAGTACCGCTCGGCAACTGACAAGCGTTTTACGAGCAACGCAGTCAACGACGTGCCAGTTGCGATCTTGTACGATACCGACACAACCGGTGGAAATTCAGGAAGCCCTGTTTTCAACAGCCGCGGCAATTTAGTCGGCGTCAATTTCGACCGCTGTTTCGAAGCGACGATAAATGACTTTGCATGGAATACCAACTACAGCCGATCCATCGGAGTCGATATACGTTATGTATTGTGGATCACCGGAGTCGCCTACGGTGCGGAACATTTATTGACCGAAATGGGCGTGGACCAATAATGGACGCGGACTCGGACTCGGACTGAGCGAGCCGATCTTACCGATTTAACTGTTTGCATGTGGAGCCAAGAAGCCAATATGAGCACAGTTGCAAAACTCTGTGGTTCCGATTTTGATTCGATGGTTGAGCGCGGGGCTTTTGAGAGCCTCAAGCCGATGAAAATCGAACTGATCAACGGAGAGCTTCGCTTCATGAACCCCGCAGGTCCTATCCATGAGGCCGAAATTGAGTTCTTGACGAATTGGTCGTACGCAAATACCGATCGGCGCGAAGTTTCCATTCGTTGTCAATTATGTATCAATTGCGGTGACCACCGACCTGAACCTGATCTGGCTTGGGTGCGAAAACCGAGTTCAAAACGAGTGCGACCAACGCACGAGGATGTTGTTTTGCTGATTGAAGTTGCGGATTCTAGTCTTGCGCAGGATCTCGGCGAGAAGGCAACGCTTTACGCTGAACACGGTATCCCCGAGTACTGGGGCGTAGACATCGTTGGCAAAAAAGTTCACGTGCATCGCGAACCACACGCAAGGCACTATCGATCAATCGATGAGTTCATGATTCCCGCGTCGATCTCGCCGCACTGCCAATCCCAAGCGAGGCTTGACCTTACGGAGCTTTTTGATTTCGATAGTTAATGTTGGTTATAGGTGGTAGCTCTCAGCCAGTAGCAGTTGCAACGCGACGAAATGCATCAGCCTGGGACGCAAGTCGACGCGAGTCCCAGGACGAGTTATTGTCAGTTCTCATAGTCGCGAAGCGACGGCAGGTGTTGTTCGTGGAATCACAGTTAAACTGGAAAAATCACCTCTAATTGGCTTCCGGATTCCTTCGGCATGAACTATCACTCACCTAACGTCGCTTCGCGACTCTAGCGTTTGCGCTTGCCACATGCCTGGGACTTGCGTCGTCCGGCTAATGCATGCCGTCGCGTTGCGACTGAGATACTTCGAGCTGGGAACGCACGGTTCCCATTCGCATTCCGAAAAGAACTCAATCACTGACTTGCTTTCGCATTTGCCTCCTTAACATACGCCAACAGTTCAAAGATCTCATCCTGAGTGAACTGATCGAGTAGAGCGGCGGGCATAATGGACTTTGGGCTTTGGACCATGTCTTCGATCTCGGATCGTTCAACAACCGTCGGCTTGATCTGGTCAGGGTTGTTGATCAATGAGATCGATTTCTCCGACTCGGCGACGATCACACCCGAGTAAACTTGGCCATCCCGAGTCAAAACTGAGTGCGATGCATACTTGGGATCGATCTTGTGCGAAGGATCAATGATTTCGCGAAGAACAGCCAACGAATCTTCTTGATGTCGCTTGAACACGCCATCCAGCTCTGGACCAACGCGTCCACCTTTCCCTTCAATAACGTGGCACTGCAGACAAGTTGCATCGACGAAGAGTTTCGCACCGATAGCTTGCGACCGACCACGCAAGCCGCTTTCCAACTTGCCTTCAAAATCTGTCAGCTTCCAAGCCTTTACGAAGGAGCGATTGTTGCCGATTGGGTCTTTGGGTTCGATGGGTTGCTGCATGAAACTATCGACATCATCGACGACGACCATTACCCCATACATTCGCATCCAGTGATTTGGATAAGTGCATACAAACGGATACTCGCCTGGTGTAGTCGGCGCGGTGAATGTCAGTCGCTCTTGTTTTCCCGCTTGAACCATGTTCGTTGCGAAGAGGACTTGCTTGATCGCTGGAACGTACTGCTTGCCGTCGGTGAGTGCTTCGGGAGCCATCGCAGAGGCCAGCATCGCGACTTCTTTCAAAGTTCCCGGTTGAACGATGACAAGATTGTGCGGCATCAAATCATCGTTCTGCAAAAGTAACTGAATAGGCTTGCCCGTTGCCGCTACAAAGTACTTCAGATCATAGCGCATCTCCTCGGGGACAGTCTTAATACGAATCACGCGGACTGCAATGGCTTGCATGCGGCTACGCAGCATACGCGACTCTGTCTCTGGCAGTCGCGTCAACAGGCGCTCGACAAGCTGCGAAGAATCGACGAAACGATTTGAAGTCCGATCGCTTGCCGCCGTCGCTTCCGCCCTCGCGACTAAGTGCTGTGCAATTGGTTCAGCCAGCGATGATGCGATCGTTGAGAGATCCAGAGTCAAAAAACTCTGCACGGAAACCTCTTCCAACTCCGGTTCACGAATTAGTTCTGCAAGCTTAGCGAATTTTTCTTCGGAAGCGTCGCTAAGCTTCGGTAATACGGCAACCGCTGCACGGCGCACGTCAACCGGGAACTTTGCTTCTAACGATTCAGTCACAAAGTCTTGAAGTTTGGCCAAGCTTGATTCTCCTGGCACTAACTTCATCGCTGCCAGCAGGTTTGTTCTTGATGCGTTGTTCAACTTGGCGATTTCACTGGTTTCTCCGCTGTTGTTACCTTCGATCAGTCCAGCAAAAGCGGCTCGCGCGACATATGCATTGTCATCGGCGGCTGCGCTACGCAGCGCACCAACATCAGCACCCCCTCGCGACGCACTCATGACTAATTTCGTGAGGTCCGCTGCGATTTGTTGTTGACTGCGATCCGAATTGTTCAAGCCGCGTAGCTGCTCAAAAGCTGTTGCCACAAACGACATCCCTTTGATCTTTGCCAGACTATTGATGGCGCTTTCGCGCTGTTCCGAACTCATGCCGGCACGACTAGCGATGGCCGAAAGGACCGGCGCAAACTTTGCATCGTTCGCAACGACTTTAACACTCAACAACTGCGCATTGGATAAACGCTTGAGTTGGTACTCGACTACTTTTGGACTTTTGTCGAGGAACAGTTTGGGCGGTTCCACCGCAGAGGTTCCCGAGTTGTTCGAACCGGCGTGCTCGGCATGCTCTTGACCAGCGACAAAGTTTTGGCTGGTTAATGCAATGAACGAAGCTAGGGCTAGTGTTAATGCGTTTGTCTTCATTGGCACATTGGCTATCGTAGAAATCTGAAAGAGAACGGCGGCAACAATTACTGAGACTCGAACAGTCGCATCGTTTCGTCAAGCGTATATTCGAGGTCTGGGTCCATCGGTTTGTCGAGCACTTCTAAGACCGCTACCTGCACTTCGGTCGGCGAGAAATAGCTGGCCGCGCGAACCGCTTCCAATCGCACTCGCGGCGCGTCATCTTTCAAGCGTTCTTTCAATAGCGAAGTTGCATCGCTAACGGACTCACGCCAATAGCACAACACGCGCGTGGCTGCAGCGCGCGCTCGCGGTTCGCTGCAAGTCAGCAACTCTTTCAGCAGTTCAACTTTCACGGTGTTATGCGATTGATACATCCAGAGTCCCTCAAGCCTCGCGTGAATCGAAGCTTCGTCGCTGCCTTTATTCTTACTTAACCACTTGTCGAGCGCTTGCACTACGTCAGTCGATTCTCTTTCAGCCAGCTCGCGACGAACTGCGTAACGTAACCGATCTTCGGGCGTCTTCAGCAGCTCAAGCAGCTTATCAATCGATTCCCCCGCAATCTTAGGCGGCTTTTGGAGTTCGCGCCCAGTTGCAACAACTCGCCAAATGCGACCGTGCGTATGATCGCGATTGGGTTCCCGCAAATTGTGTTGCAGGTGGCCGATCAAAGCATTGTGCCAATCGACAATGTAAAGTGCGCCGTCTGGTCCAAACTGCAAATCAACGGGACGGAAATTTCCATCTTCGCAATAAACAAGCGGCGTGATTTCCGTTCCTTCAAAGCCCGAGTCGCGATCTTTCATGGTGTGCTGTAGCACCGACCGATCACCAATCACATTGTTGATCAAGAAGTTTCCTTGCGCGTCGGGCGGGAAATGACTGCTCGAGACAATCTCGCAACCCGACGAGGGCCGTGTGCGTTTTTTAATAAAGTGCCGAGGTTCTTTGCCGATCTTTGAACCGGGATTGTTCTGCTGTTTCGCTTGAGATCCGCCTGGATGTTTGTCCGGGTAAGTGACTTTGCCGCTAATCGGTGCTGCCCAATAGTTGTAACCAGGCGAAGCATCGCAGATGAAGTTCTGTCCCCATTTATCGAAGACATGCCCCCATGGATTCGCAAAGGCGATCGAGGCGTGAACGTCTATACGTTCAGTACGTGGATCGTAGCGCCACACTCCAGCTTCGCCAAGCCGCACAACGCCGTAGGGACTTTCGACCTGCGAGTACTTGAACGTTCCCTCTTGAAAATACAGTGCGCCATCCGGACCCCATTCAAAAGCCGCGATGCCGTGATGACTGTCCGCGGTGTCGAAGCCGAAGAGCTTGCGAGTGCGCACGTCTGCTTTGTCATCACCATCACGGTCTTCGAGGAATAGAATATCCGGTTGCTCAGCGACCCATACTCCGCCGCGACCGAGCTCAAAGCCGGTTGGTTGATGCAGTCCGTCGGCAAACGTCTTGCACTCATCCATGCGCCCATCGCCATCTTTGTCTTCAAGAATCAGCAGTTTGTCGCTCAGTTGCGTTTTCGGTTTCCATTGCGGGTAGCTAGGCATCGTCGCAACCCACAGTCGCCCGCGATTGTCAAAATTTAAAGCTACCGGATTAGCCAAATCAGCGAACATCTCTTCCGACGCAACTAGCTGTATTTCGTAACCCGGTGCCAGCTTGAATAACTTCTGCTGCGCTTCAGCGTTGAGATAGTCTAGAGATCCAAGTTTGCCGGACTTTCTATTCGGATCGTTGGGTAAGCCGACATTGGTCTTCGGCTCAATAAAAGGTAGCGTGTTGCTGTCGTCAACTTCGCCCGATACCGACTCACCGCGCGCTAGCGCCCAGATGCGTTGGTCGCGATTGGCGCACATCTGATCCAAGACTTCGCGTTCACGCTCCATCACTTCGCGATTTCGATAAGTGCCATCCGAACCGGCTTCACCGCGTTTGCCATAAATCGAATAACCATTCACGGCGCGATAACGATGCCACCAATGAAAATTCTTATCCTCGACCGCCGCTCGCAAAACTGGATTCGGTTCTGACTTTGGATCCGTACCGACTAACGCTTTGATGAACAGCGGAGAGAGAGCCTTGTAGCCGGCGTCATTGAGGTGAGCGCCGTTAAGTGTCAAACGTTGATCGCTGTTGGAAAACAATTTCTGTGTCGGATGAAACAGGTCGACGTAAGTGACGCCCGTTTTGTCCGCAACCAGCTTGAGAGCCGCCGAGTAAGCCTCAATCCGCTTATTTTCTTCTTCGCCGTCCGGAAGATTGGGATCACCGGTTCGTTCGAACGCGATGGGAGAAACGAGCACGACACGTGGAGCCGCTTGCCCGTCATAATTCTGCTGGATGGTCTCCTCCACCAGCTTCGTGATCTGCCCAACGAAAGCCGTTCGCCCACTTTCCCCTTTGAATGATTCGTTAAAGCCGAAAAAGAACATCACCACACTCGCCTTCGAATGCCGTAGATGGTCCTCTGGCGAGCCGAAATTCATCGACCTCAGCCGCAAATTCGGTTCATCTCCGGGGAAACAAAGATTTCGGACCGTCAGGTCCAGTTCGGGAAATTGCTGATGGAGCAACGTTTCCCAGTAATTATGATGCTGCAATCGTTCGCCTAACGCATTGCCGACTAAACAGATTCGATCGCCTTTCTTCAAGCTGAATTCGGCTGAGAACAGGCTTGTTGGAGCGAGTACAATGGACCAGCAGAGTGCACGAAGAAGCCAATTTGGCATAGTTTTTCTCCGAATTTCGCGGCGGTGAGAGCGAGAGGTAGGTGCGGATAGGATAATGGAATCGCAAAAGTCAAAACAATTACGGTTCAATCGCCCGCCAAGTTTTGATTCGACTTTTCCAATTAGCTCCTACCGCATATAAAATAGGAGTGTGGCTCAAAGCAATTTGACTGTCGATAGCCTTCAAACGCTTTTCGGCAAATCGATGCGAGCGGGCGTAATGACTAAGTACAGTGGCTGAGTTCGCCACAGAAATCTATTGGCAAGTTCTCAAGAGGGCAAACTCCATGGCAGTTATTCTAACCGAAAGCGCCGCTTCCCAAGTTAAGAAGTTTCGCGACGAGCAACAGCTTGCGGATGACATGTTCCTCCGCATCGGCGTCGCCGGCGGCGGATGCAGCGGGTTCAATTACACACTCGGCTTCGACGACAAATTCGATGAAGCCACCGACAGCAAATACGAACACCACGGCGTTGCTGTCGTTGTCGACAAGAAGAGTTCACTGTATCTCGATGGCACCACCGTCGATTGGTTCCATAGCCTCGAAAAGCAAGGCTTCACTTTCAACAACCCGAACGCTGTGAAGAGCTGCGGTTGCGGAAGTTCGTTCTCGGCGTAGTTTCTTCGCGGCCTAGTTCGCCTAAAGACGCCTTACCTGAAGAACGTCAACAAACTAAAACACAAAGCGTTTCGAATTTCTAAAAGTTCGAAACGCTTTTTCGTTTTTTAGTCGAGGATTTTGCTTCGCAGATGCTCTTGGCGGACCGAGTCCAAATCGCTTCCAGTTACTCGTCGGCGCCGATCACAATGTCGCGCGCGACTTTGCGAATGCTCGCTTGTCGTTCGGCAAGCCCCTTCACTTCGCCCAGCAAATCAGCCTCTGTCGCTTGACCAACCACGTCGGCGGGATCCTTCAACATTTGCGAAAGCGAAGTTGTACGATTGTTGATGCGCGCCTGCAGCGTTCGGATCAATCGCAACTCGGCTAGCTTGTCGACAAGCGGTTGCTCGCCCGGTTGGCCTTGCTGCTGTTGACCCGGTTGGTTCTTCTTGTCCTTTTGCTCTTTCTTATCCTTCTGCACTTGAACGAGCGCAGCGACCATCTCTTCGAGTGAACTGATGATCTCTTGCTCGATCGAAACGGTCAGGTTGCCCACGTCCGCTTTCGTTAGTCGTTCGACAATCTTGCTGATGTCCGTGTTGACTTGCTGCATCGCTTCGGGGAACGCAGCGCTAGAACCCTCCTCGCTGAGCAACAGAAATGCTCGCTGGCCTTCATTCAAAATCTTCTTTTCTTCCAACGCCAAACTGCTCGCTCTGATTTCCACCTGACGGGTTGCCTGCTCGCCGGTGATTTCTTGCAATCGCTGAGTCTCTTCGAAAACTTTTGTTTGCATTTCGAGCATTCGACGCAATCGCGTTTCGAGCGAAGCTAGACTGCGTTCGATCTCTTCCTCTCGCAGTTGACGCAGGATTTCTTCAAGTGCTTCGATCGCCGACCGCAGTTCCTCTTCGGCTTGTCGCTGCTTTTCGACCGCCTCTTTGCGTTTGTCCTTCTTCAGCTCTTGCTCCGCTTCTTCCATTTTTTGCTTAGCTCGTTCGATGCGCTTTCGAGCTCGTTCGGTCGGGTCTTTCGGCTCCGCATCCTGCGGCTGCTGTTGCTCGGACTCACCGGACTCACCAGACTTGCCGTCTGACTGCTGAGGCTGTGACTCGCCTTGCTTGGGCTGACTCTTTGGTTCGCCGTCTTGAGGCTTGCTCGATTCTGATTGCGATGACTCGGATTGCTCGGACTCGGATTGCTCGGACTCTGACTTCGATTCTTTCGATGGTTTGCTCTTATCGCTGTCGCTTGGCTGGCCCTTTTCGCCATCTTTGGGCTTGCTCTTGTCTTTGTCGCCTTTCTCAGAGTTTTCTTTTTCAGAGTCCTTTTTCTCAGCGTTATCTTTACCAGCGTTATCTTTCTTCGAGTTCTTATCAGCCTCTTGGCTCGGATCCTCTTGCGGTGGCGAGTCCGATTTAGACCCTTCAGACTTTTCTTCGCTCGGTTCTTTCTGGTCACCTGATTTCTGGTCACCTGATTTCTGGTCAGTTGATTTTTGCTCAGCTGATTTCTGGTCGCCTGATTTAGCATCGGGAGACTTGTTATCAGGTGACTTGTTATCGGGTGACTTGTTATCGGGTGACTGGGAAGCTTCTTCTTTGCCGCCGAGTTCCTTGGCGATCTCCTGAGCTTTATCGGACAACTTATCCTGGTCACCGGCGGCTTGTTGAATCTCTTGACCGCCTTCAGTGCGACCGCTCAACGATTTTTGCAATCGCAGCAGTCGATCGGTTTCCTCGATCCAGCGACGAACCTGATCCCTTTGCTCGCGCACTCGCTCGCCACGGTTTTCGCTTTGCAGTAACTCGAGCAATCGCTTCAAATTTTCGCGACTCGTTTTTTGATCATCCAACGCTTGGCTGTATTGTTTCTTGTCCAAACTCGTCGCCGCGCGGACTAGCAAATCCGACAGTTGAGCTTTCTTGCCCATTTGAGCAGCTTGCTGTAACAGAGCAGCTCGAGTTGGGTTCTCGACCGACTCGAGCTCTGCCGAACGAAGCAACAACTCTTCAAGCTTTTGAAAGCGGTTCGCAACCTGTTGCTGTTCAATGGAAAGCGGATCCGCCTTCGGAGCTGCATTTCCGTCCGGCGTCTGCGCGAACGCAAAGTTAACTGTGGCGCAGTGAATGAAGGCGAACAATAGCAATGAAAAATACCCGCGTCGTATGGGCGACTGCAAGCAGTTTTTTGAGCGGACTTCGATCATTTCCAATATCCTCATCATCCATTCGCGGATAATTCGTCAAATAGCTATTTCAATAGATCGAGAAGTCTTTGTTTCTGCGCCTTCTCAGTTTCAGACAGAATCCGTTCTTGATCATCCAACAAACCTCTAACCAGGTCAACGATTTCAGAGAAAGATTCGATGTCCAGCATGTTCGCCTTGATCGCTTCGAGCGCTAGTAGCACTTGGTCGGTTGCATTCACCGCTGAACGAGCTTGCATTTCACTGCCCGCGTCGGACATCGCCGCAGTTTGAAAAGCGAGCAGTCCGCTGCGCAGTTTCTCGTAGTCGCCCTCAAGTAGTTCCGAGAGCGGTTGATAAACCTTTTCTTGCAATCGCAACTGGCGATCCGGATTATCGATGCGATTGTTCACCAATTGCATTCGAATGTTGTCGACCTTTAGCATGATGCTCGACAACTCTTGCTGCGACTTGTCGCCCTGCAAGACCGCTTGTTGAGCGCGTGTCAGCGCGAGCCGCCGTAGTTGCGCGGCGACATCGATCTGCGGTGGTCTTGGTCCGTCTTCATCTTGAAAACTGATCAAACCCGAAACCTTCTTCGAACTCTGCAATCCGGCAGAATCAGGTTTGGCTAAGGTTGTAGCGGTGTCTTGTAAAGCGTTCCGCAGCTGTTGCACTTCGCTGATGATCAACTCTAAACGCTGTCGCATTTCCAGTTCTTGCCGATCGAGGATCACAAGCAATTTGTCGGGCGTTACGACCGCGAGTTGTTGAGGTTGGCCCAGTCCGATGTGTTGCTGCCCCTGCAAATCAAAGCGATCGCGAGCTGAGACAACCAGACCGAGCGTCATTTCTGGTGCAACTTTCAGGACACCCTCTTCAGCTAACTTTGCTAAATCAACTCGCGTGTTCAATTCATCATCGCTATCGAGTGTAACTGGCAATTTAATAGGGTCATCTTCATTCCTACCCAACTCGATCAGAATCTCTTCCAGACCGTAATCATCGGAAACCTTGCCCCGAATCGGAATAACAGCCTTCGGCGTAACAGCGACCCCAATCCCCGTCAGGCTCGTTTCAACTTCAGGCACAGTGTCTTCTTGCATGGTCAGCAGATAGCGCGGAATCTGATCGGCCGACAATCCGAATTGATCGAGCAAACGCACTTCCACCACTAAACTTGAATCCAGTCTTCCGAGTGGCAATTTGAACTCGTCGCCGTTCGCTTCCGCAGTCAGAATCTGCAGCGGGCTATCGCCACTCGAACTTGAACTCGCACCGCGAACAACATATTGAACCAGTTGCAGTAGAGCGCTCGATTTGCCGATCAACGTCACATCGCTGCCTTGAGGAATGCGTTGTCCGCTGCGATAGGGCAAGCGTTCGACGCTGGGGCGGTTCGATAGCGTGTCGATCAGGTACGCAGGGTAGCGGCATTCGATCTGCATTTCGCTGACCACGGCCGGCTCGACGACTTGCAATTTCAAGTCTCGCAAGCGGGCGTCGAGTCCAATGACGTCGAAGTCGAGATCGGCGGTCAGTCCATCGAGCGGCGGGCCTTCCAAAGTGAACTGCTGCCAACCGCCAACCGCTGCGCCCACGCGACGCATGTTTGCTCTACCTCGCGAACCATCGCTCGCGCGATAGAAAAGTGTGCAAGTCTCCGGCACTGCGATCGCTTTGGTGCTTGCCGAGATTTGCAACTGAACGGCGGCACCCGTTGGCAAGCGCGCAAGTCCTTCTTCGAATGGAATCAAAACGCGTTCCGCCGCCAACTGTCCGGTAAAGGCGGGCAGCTGCAACTGAATACCATCGGCGCTCAAGCGAGCGCGTCGAGGCCACGGTTCATCGGATAATGCGAACAAGCGCTGCGACCATTGCCACATCCAACTGGACATGCCAAATGAGGCGATCGCCGTTACCGCCAACGCGAAACAGCAAGCGATTCCCAAGCCCCAAATAGGTTGCCAATTCAGCAGCGTCGCTGGCTCGACACCCGCAATGCGACGACCTACTGATTCATGAACGCGGCCGAGCATCTCGCGATAAGCGACCGCATTGGAGACTTCGACTTCAGGCTTATTGGCCAGCTCAACTGCGGTCACCAATTCGCTGTTGAACTCGGGATACTTGCGTTCAATCAACAACGCGAGGCTCTTCGTCGGCAACTTTGTTAGCAAGCGCACGCCGAGCCGCATGACCAGGACCCAGAGTACGCCAGCAGCCATGACGACTAACATTCCAATCCGCACCGCGCGCGGCGTCTCGCTAGCGCCGGCGGTGATCGGTAAGTAATCCAACATCCCGCCGAGCCAGAAGATCGCCAAGCACCACAGCGCAATCCACAACAGCGACTCAACAATCAGATAATTCCGAATCAGTGCGGCAACGGCCGACAGCTTGCGGACAATTGGTGATGCTAAACGGTGCAGAGGGTGATCGCTCATTTATCACTTCATTCTAGAGCTACGTGACTTCAGTCCCCGTATTGTACGCATTGCGATCGCTTTTCGCTCGGTCTATTTTGCTCAGTCCATTTGCGCTAGAAGTCCGGGATCGCGCGTGGTTAAATGCGGTGTTCAATAAGAAATCGAGCGATCCCAAAACTTACTTACCCCTATTCGAATGTCGCAAATCGATGAGGCCTTACATCCAAAGTGTTCAAAACCAGCACATCAAGCAGGTTGCAAAATTGCGCGATGCAAGCACTCGGCGCGAGTCTGGCCACTTCATTATTGACGGTTCGATGGAAGTTGGACGAGCCATTGACGCGGGGATTGCTATCGACTGCATCTATTTTTCAGAAGCGGAACGCGAAGTGGAGGAAGGTCTGATTTCTGCGGTCGGCCCAGAGCGACTTCAACCCGTTTCGGCCGCAGTGATGCGCAAGTTGGCTTATGGAGAACGCGATTCTGGACTGGTTGCTGTCGCCAAAACGCCAACGCTGGGCATCGAGCGACTGAAGTTGCCGTCCAAGCCGCTGCTCTTAGTGCTCGACGGAATCGAAAAACCTGGCAACTTGGGTGCGTGTTTGCGGACAGCAGCCGCGACCGGTGTTGATGCGGTTTTGCTTTCGAATCCGATCTGCGATGTGTTCAATCCGAATGCGATTCGATCGAGTCGCGGGACGATTTTCAGTATGCCGCTGGCGGTCGCGACGATCGACGAAGTGGTTGGGTTGTGCGCAGAACTGCAAGTTGAACTCTTCACGGCCCGCGTCGACGCTTCAACGGAGTTTTGGGAAGCGGATTTTTGTGGTGGCGCTGCGCTGGTGGTGGGGAATGAAGCGAACGGGCTGAACGATCGTTGGAGCGGGCCGCAATTTACGCCGCTGACAATTCCCATGCGCGATGCTACGGACAGTTTAAACGTTTCAATCAGCGCGGCAGTCATGCTTTACGAAGCGGTGCGTCAACGCAGGGGAATGCAAGGGATCAGGTCGCAGCATACGAAACTGAGATAGTTCCTCGAGAACTTCACACAGAAGTTTGACGTTGCCGATTGTGGCGTGTAGATTTCTGCTACGGAGCAATTCGCTCGGAGCAAAACGCATGAGCCTGACGTACTTCAAACGCTATCGCATGGAATTAAGGCTCGACCGCGTCGAGTTGGATTTGCTGGCGGTGCCGGAAGGATTCGCTCTTTTGCCTTGGTCGCCATCGTTGGTGAACCATCATGCGGCGGTAAAGTTCGCCAGTTTCGCGCAAGAAATCGATACACACGTTTTTCCTTGCTTGGGCGAACGCGAGGGCTGCAAACATCTGATGAAAGAGATCGTTAGCCGGTCGAATTTTGTGCCTGAAGCAACGTGGTTGGCCGTTCGTCGAAATGAATTCAATGACGAATTGCAAGCTTGCGGAACTGTGCAAGGATTGTTGGCAACGGCTCGCGAGGGTGCTATTCAAAACCTCGGAGTTCATCCGCAGTGCCGGAATATGGGCATCGGTAAAGCGTTATTGCAACGCGCGTTGCGAGGTTTCCGCGACGCAGGTTGCATGTTTGTGAATTTGGAAGTGACGGTTCAAAACACCGCCGCCATTCGCTTGTACGAGCGTTATGGCTTTCAAAAAGTCGAAACGCTATTCAAAGTTGCTGAAGTGCAGTTTGCGTAGCGGATGCAATTAGTATCCGCCCGGCGTTTGAAACTCGTTATCGAATTCAGCATGACGTTCTGGCGCGCGGTCTGAGAATCGGGTGTACTCCTTTTCCCAGGTCAATTCGATTTCGCCGACCGGACCGTTTCGCTGCTTAGCGATAATAATTTCGGCTTGTCTAGCGTACTGCGAAGCGTCATCGCCGCGGTGATAATATTCCTCACGATGCACGAACATAACCACGTCAGCATCCTGCTCGATCGCACCCGATTCTCGCAAGTGGCTCATCCGCGGGCGGTGATCCTTGCCTTCTTCCGCTTGCCGGTTGAGCTGAGCTAGGCACAGCACGGGCACGTAAGCTTCGCGCGCAAGGCCTTTCAATCGGCGGGCGATCTTGGCCACTTGCTCCTGCCGCGGATCTTTCGGATTGTCGGGCTCGATCAACTGCATGTAATCGATCACGATCAAACCGAGCGATTTGTCACGCTGCTTGACGCGCCGCGCCACCGCTGCGATTTCGCTGACCGTTCGGCTCGGCGAATCGTCCACGTACAGCGGCGCATTGCTGATCGCGATCGCTTTTTCAACCAATCGCTTTCGTTCTTCTTGAGTGATTGTGCCTGTTCGCAGTTTGCGACTATCGACTCGCGCGACGGAACACAGCAAGCGGTCGGCGAGTTCAACGCCGGACATTTCCAGACTGACGAACAGAACCGGCGCACGGCCTTTCAAAGCCACATTTTCGGCGACATTCATCGCAAAAGCGGTCTTTCCCATACTCGGTCGAGCTGCCAGGACGACGAGTTCGCCGTTGTGAAAACCGCCGCACATTTCGTCGTACGTTCTGAAATGCGTGTCGACTCCACCGACGGCAAAGGTGCCCTTCATGCGCGCGTCGATCCGCTCCATCGCGACCGTCAACAAGTCGCCGATCGAATCCGCCGACTGACTGCTCCGTTCGTCTTGAATCCGAAAAACGCGTTGCTCCGCCTGACTGACCAGCTCTTTCGCTTCAAACGCTTCGTCGTACGCGTCGCGCAAAATGCTCGTGCTGGCTTCGATCAAGCGGCGGTAGGTGCCCTTGCTGCGCACAATGTCAGCGTAATACAGAGCGTGCGCGGCGTTCGGAACGGCGTTAGCCAACTGAGCCAAGTACGCGCTGCCGCCCGTTTTTTCATAGTCGCCCATCGTTTTAAGTCGATGAACCAGCAGCGTCACATCGATTTTTTGTCCGATATCGATCATCCCCATCATGTGGTGATAGAGAATTCGATTCGCGTCGTCGTAAAAATCGTCCGACTTCAGCACGAGCGCCAAGTCGTCGCACACATCGGGCATCAGCAGGATGCTTCCTAAGACGGCGATTTCAGCCGAAATGTCGCAAGGCGGGGTGCGGTCCAAAATCGGTTCTGGTCGTTTCGGCTCCGATTTCCACTTTTTGCCGTCTTTTTTGCTATCCGTATATGACATGTCGGTCCTTCCAGCGTGGTTTCGAGGCAAAAAGCGTGAAGCGGCGCCTATTCTATCCGAGTGCGTGCTTCCGCTAAGCAGTCCGCCAGATCTTGTGCGAACCAATTTTGGGACCACTAGAGTTTGTGTTTGACAGTTGCATAGCCGCCTGCGCAGTCAATGTAGATTTTACCTCGGCTGTGCGTGCGCTATGCAACAAATAGCAGTTTGGCATAAAGAGTTGATTCAAGTTTTGTTCCGTTCCAATCGCGTTGCGAATTGGAACAAAACTAAGCGCACGTTACGGCGTAACTTCGAGGATGACTGGCACACTGCGCGAAACGCTGCCGTTTTCCAATTCGGCGCGGGCGTGCAACCGGATCTTTCCGATGCCGATAGCCGCAAGCGGAATCGAGAACTCGCCTTCGGCGCCCGAGACTATCGCCAACTGTTCGCTGTCGTGCCACACCGTTAGCGATTTCGCGGTTTTCGCGGCCGCTTTTACGGTAACTTTGCGATCGCTAAAGGCGACTTTTTCTGGTGCGGAAAGTGTAACTGTGTCAGCGTCTCCAATCCACAGCGGCAAGGCAACTTCGCTGCGCTGCATCAACGCGTCGTCACCAACGCTGATCAAACGCGCTTCATAATAACCGGGTGGAGTCGCATTCAATTTGATTTCAACTTTCGATTGCACGGCAGCGGTTTGCGGCGGCGCGTCCCCAAACAATATGCTCACTGCTAACGCCGAGTTCGGGGCACGTTTGCCGTCAGCGATAGCCTCCCTTTCATAGTCCAGCGGCAGTCTTAGCGGTTCATCGGATGCAAGTTTTCGCAACTCAATCGCTACCTTCAGCTTCGGAGGAGTCGCGAAGGGTTGGCACAGCGGATCGCCGATGACCAGCAACTGATAGGGACCCGTCACGGACGCGTAAAACGATTCCGCCAACGACAACCCGCGCGCGTAGTGAACATACAATTGCGGGTGCGGAAACTTCGGTTGGATGGCGTACGGTTCCGTGACCGTTCCGCTACTGCCCGCCGCGCCGGCTTTGATCAATTCCGTTAGTTTTGTTTGCCCGCCAAGCGAATTCATGACCGCTCCGACGCTGGTCAAGTTCTCGGCAATCGAACCGGGCAGTAGCGTGCTGCCGCTGGTCGACCAGTCGAAATTGGGTGTGCCGAGCATCGCGCCCAGCACCTTGGCTTTGCCCTTCGGCAGGCTTTCCGAGACCACTTCCGCTTCGAAGCCGAGCGACTGCAGCGTTTCGATCGCGTCCGCGAAGCCGGGTTGGCGGGTTGTTGTACGGACATCGCTGGTCAAACAAAAATAAAATCCTCCGTCGGGCTGCGTGAAATCCGCTTTCGCAGATCGCTCTAGGCTGTCCATCGCCTGTTTCAAAGTTGTCCCGGCGCCGCGAGTTACTCCCAGAACTGTGCTAAGCAAGTAGCGCGACCCGAGCTTCAAATCAGCCGCGGGGACACCGTTCGTTCCCCACGCTCGTTTCGCTTCGAACCCGACCGTCGGCTGGTATTTCGCTTGAGTCTCATCGAGCGACAGTTGCAGAAGTTGGTAGCGTGAATCGTCTCGGCAGTTCGTAAATCGTTCATCTTCTTGAAGATATCCGCCCGCCGACCATCCGCCTGCGACCGCTTTCTCCAGCCAATCAAGTGCGGCTTGAGTGTCATTGGCCTTCGCAAATTGGGCGGCTGCTAAATACGCGATCGGAAACTGGCTCGGAAACTCGGTTGCAAGTTTCGTAAGGGATTCGGCGGCGGCCTGATGCTCTCCGGCTGCTATTTGTGCCTGCAATTCGCTCCAGCGTGTCTCGGTCAAAGCGCCGAGCGGGTTGGTGAAAAAAGCATCCATTTCACGACGTGCGTAGCTGTTCGCATTGAGCTGGATGTAGTTCGGGTTGCCTGCCTGAACGAATTGATAGAAGTAGGTCAGTGCATTGATCGAGGCTCGCGAAGTGAAGAAGATCGGCAATTTCCCAAGCGGCTTCAGATCGGTTTGAATGTCGATCGCAGTTGGAAAATCACACGAATAAGCGACGCACTGGACGTGGTTGCTGAGTTTGCGGCGATCGAGTTCGAGCAACAGTGGAGCCAGGATTTTTTGGCGAAAGTCGTCGATGGAAATGACTTCGGCGTTCGGAACTCGGTCTAGCACCACGATATTCGCCGCCGGTATGTTTCTCAGCCAGACGTAATGGTTTGCCAACGCTCGAGAATCCAGCGAGTTTCCATTGACGACGACTACTACATCGCTGGAAACCAGCCCTGCCGAAAGACTCGACACGCCCAAAAGCAGCCAACTGAGGAAGAAATGCGTCGTCGACCGGATCGCTCTGACTGGCACAACTGGGTTGGCCGCGCCAGAAAATTGGGCGATTGGACGGCGGTGAGCTGGTTTTTCCTGACGAGTAGGCACTCGATAATCCTTATGAAAGCCTGTGTCCCATATGAAAGCCCTGTGTCTGAGCCCTTGGTCGAGTGGCTGGGGGACTGCATGGGATAATAACTGTCAATCACTTTTCACGGAACTCAGATCATCTATTGCAACCCAAGAGGCTAAGCATATAATCTCTGCCTGTCGATAAGCTGAGCTCACGTTGATCAAGCAAGTGTTGGGCTACTCGCGATCGAATCGTCCATTGAACGCGATGCCAAATCGCTGGTGGTGGACGGCAAAATTTTAAAACTTTAGGGCAAATCGGCCTTGGTACACCATGCGGGTGTAGCTCAGTTGGTAGAGCACAACGTTGCCAACGTTGTTGTCGTGGGTTCGAATCCCATCACCCGCTCTAGGCCGATTTGCCCTTTTTTATTTTAATGTGCGTAAGTTTATAGCTTTGCGCTCCAGCCTCGCCGTGCTCTACAATCGGGCTCCGCGAACCGTTGGAAGCAAGCGACAGGGACAATTCCCAAATCAATTTTCTCAGGATGAACCGGAGCCCAATGGCGATGGCAACGACCGACGACATTCAAGACGACATTCAGACGGAAGAAACCGCTGTCGAAGAAAAGCAAAAGCTTGAGTTTGACGTAAAAGTCGACTCGCCTTCTGCTTGCGAACGACACGTTGTAATTACGATTCCTCGCACTGAAGTCGACCGGTATCGTAAAGAAGCGTTCAACGACATTGTTCCGAAAGCGCAATTGCCAGGTTTTCGCAACGGCAAAGCGCCACGAAAACTGGTCGAATCGCAATTCAAGGATCAAGTTGCGGAGCAGGTCAAAAGTTCATTGGTGATGGACAGCTTGCAATTGGTGACCGACGCCGGCCACTTTTCTGCGATCAGCGAACCTGATTTCGATTACAACGCTGTGATCCTGCCGCCTGAAGGCGATTTTCGTTACGAATTCAAGATCGAAGTTCGACCTGACTTTGAAACTCCGAAGTGGGAAGGGCTCAGTCTTACGCGACCCGCTTGCGATTTGACGGAAGAGCACGTCGACAACCACTTGTCGCGCACCCTGACTCGATTCATGACAGGCGAGCCGATCGAAGGCGAAGCGAAGTTGGGTGACACGGTCACTCTAAACGCGACATTCAACGTCGATGGAAAAACGCTCAGCGAGCTCGATGAAGAGAGTATCGTCGTTCGCAAGAATCTGACGTTTGGCGACGCAGTGATCAACGACTTCGACAAACTGATTGTCGGTAAGAAGGAAGGTGACAAGTTCACCACCACCTTCACGATTTCTGATACAGCGACGAACGAAGATTACCGCGGCAAAGAAGTTGAAGCGGAATTTGAAGTTCATGAAATTCGCCGCATCGAGATCAAAGATATCTCGGTCAAGCAATTGGACGATCTCGGTTTCGAAAGTGTCGAAGAACTTCGCACTTTTGTTCGCACCGAACTCGCTCGCCAGTTTAAGTACCATCAACAACAAGCGGTCCGCAAGCAAGTTGTCGATGAACTGACTCGCGGTGCAAACTGGGAGATGCCAGAGTCGCTAATCCGTCGTCAAACTCAGCGAGAACTGCAACGTTTGCAACTGGAACTGCAGCGAAACAGCTTCAGCCCTGAACAGATTTCCGGTTACCTGAACGCATCACGCTTGAATGCTCGCGAGTCGACGATTCGTGCGTTGCGTGAGCACTTTGTGCTTGAAAAGATCGCGGAAGACCTCAAAGTTGAGCCGACTGCGGCTGACTATGACGAAGAAATCGAATTGATTGCTGAGCAAAGCGATACGTCGCCGCGCCGCGTTCGCGCCCGCTTGGAAAAATCGGGGCAAATGGATGCAATCCGCAATCAGATCATCGAACGTCAAGTGATCGAAAAGATCACCGAAGCGGCGAAAGTTACGGATCAACCGGACGAAGAATTTTTGATGGATAAATCGCCGTCGAGCAACGTTGACTTCTTGATCGCCGGTGAAATGGTTGAAATTCCAGATGCGAAATTCAACAACGAACCCGAGACACTGCCCGGCACGCCAAAATTGCCGGACGGACCAAAGGCTGTTGGACCTGCACAGGCTCAAGAGTAAACAGGCTCAAGAGTTAAACGGTCAACGTTGAATAGCGATATTGCCGTCCGACAGAGTTGAGACTACAAACCAAGCAACTCGAAACCGAGCCGCTGAGAATTCAGCCGCTCGGTTTTTTCTTTTCCCATCTCCGCCCAGCTTATCCAAAAAGACAAACATGCTCTTGCCAAAACCAGGCGAAGGGCCAACATTGTGGTGTAACTACAAGCGCATTTTTGATTGACTTCACGCAAGGCATCCAGCCGAAAGGGAGTGTACGTTGAATTCTGTTTACCCGAATCATTCGCTTACCAATTCTCATGCTTACCAGAGCTATCAACGTCAACGGCAATTGACGCTCGGCGATTTGCTGCTTGAGAATCGGATTGTCTTCTTGCAAGGTGACATCCACACCGGCAACGCCAACGAAGTCGTGATGAAGTTGCTGTATCTTCAAAGCGAAAATCGTCGCAAAGACATCCACTTTTATATCAACAGTCCCGGTGGCGAAGTCATCGCTACGTTGGCAATTTATGACACGATGCAAATTCTTTCGTGTCCCGTCGCCACCTATTGTGTCGGGCAAGCCGCTAGCGGTGCAGCGATTTTGCTGGCCGGTGGTGCGAAGGGCAAACGCTATTGTCTGCCACATAGTCGCGTGATGGTTCACCAACCTGCAGGTGGCGTTTCAGGTCAAATTTCTGACATTGAAATTCAAGCGACTGAAATTTTGCGTTACCGTGATTTGCTAAACGGAATCCTGTCGACGCACACTGGCAAACCGATTGAACAGATTGCAAAGGATTCCGACCGCGACTTCTTCCTAACTGCGGACGCGGCCAAGGAATACGGCTTGGTGGATGAGATCCTCGCGAAAACGCCTGTCGAAGTAGATGAAAAGGCGTAAGCGAACCGACCTGCCTAACGCATACAAACACATCCAATTAAAGTTCGGAGTTGAAACACCACTATGCCAATGATCCCGTATGTTATTGAGAAGAGCGGTCGCGAAGAACGCGTCTACGACATCTACAGTCGGCTGCTCAAAGACCGCATTATTTTTCTGGGTTCGCAAGTTGACGATGAAGTCGCCAACGCACTGGTTGCACAGATGTTGTTCCTGCAATCGGATGATCCCAAAGCGGATATCCATCTGTATATCAACTCGCCCGGTGGCAGCGTCAGCGCTGGGCTAGCGATCTACGACACCATGCAATTCGTTTCATGTGACGTTGCGACTTATTGCATCGGTCAAGCGGCTTCGATGGGCGCGGTGCTGCTTTGTGCCGGCGCGAAAGGCAAGCGATTCGCATTGCCCAACGCGCGGATCATGATCCACCAACCGCTGGCTGGCATGCAAGGAACCGCTGAAGAGATTTCGATTCACTTCAAAGAGTTTAAACGCATCAAGCAGAAGCTGAACGAAATTCTGCTCAAGCACACCGGCCAAACGCTTTCGCAAATCGAAGCGGACACGGATCGTGACCGCTTTATGTCGGCCGACGAAGGTGTCGCTTATGGGCTGATCGACAAAGCCATCGAGTCGATGCCGCGAATCGGTGCACCAGGCGCAGAAGCGTAACTGGTCGCCAGGCGTCATTAGGACCAGGTAGCGTACGGGTTTCGTTTAACCGCGTGCCCAGCGGGGCGCGCTCGGCACCACGCTCAAACGCGGGGCGTTGCCCACGCGGTTAAACGATTGCGGGTTGCGAGGTTTTTAGTGCGACAACTGACTAACAGCTTCGCTAGTCTACCGCAGGTTTTTCAGTTGCAGATTCAGTTGCCGGGGCGGGTGGAATTTCCGGTAACTCTTGAGCTGCGGCTTGTTCATCCAAGTCGATTTCGCTCAATTCGGTATGGTCGACGCTGCGACGCAAGAGCAAGTACAGAGCGCCGCTAGCGGACCAGAAGTAGCTGAACCAGAAGGCCGCGATCAGCGACTGTGCCAACCAATTTCCGGCGGAAACAAACCGCGCGGCCGCTGGTTGCGTCATCCCGCCGCTGTAGAGATAACTGTTACGAACCAGCGACCAACCCGCGTTCAGAGTCCAAGACACCAGTTGCTCGCCAATGTATCCAGCCGCGAACAGGCCTGCTGCGAACAAGAAAGCAACCACGGGACGCTGGAAGAAATAGGCGTTCGAGCGACTGAAGCCTTCGAACGCATCCGCTTTTTTCTCCGCACCAATCGCGCACACGCTCAGCGGAAAACACACCGTAAGGCTTAGAACGAAGCGTCCGACTCCGAACGCGATCGGAAAAAACAAAATCAGCAGAACGCCGCCGACGATCGCTCCGGGGGATCCGAGTCTGCTGATCAGTCCCAACACGACTGGAAAAAGAAGGAGCGCGCCGATGCCAACCAAGTTCATCCCAGCGGACCACAGATAACTTTGCCAACGCTTCGCGACTAACTGAATCGAATGAAACCAGGGTGCCACGGTACGTTGGCCCAGTTCAATCATGGCCCTTCGCGCAAGCACGCCGCCGAATAGTGAAACGGTCAGCGAGGCCCAGAAGATCTCAAAGGTCCAGAAGGCGAAACCTTTGATTCCGGTCGGCTGCAAGATTGCGGCCAAAACGTGCAGCAGCGTCCCCTGCCAAACGGTCACGTGCGAATCGAACAAACCAACCTGCACGCCTAAAGGGCTAAAAATTGGCGCAACATCAGGTTGGAAGAGCCAGATTCCTAAACGCCAACCCAAAACCACAACGACGATGGCTAGCAGACTGACGCCGAGCGAAGACATGCGGATGGCCGGATGCAGGGCTCGAGTGAGCGGGTACCACCACCAGAACGAGCGCTCCCAGTCAATTTCGGCTTTCGGGACGCGTCGGTCGTCAAAGGGAACTTCTTCCATGGAGTTGGTTTCGTGGCTGGTGGAACGTTACGCGCGAGGTCCGGTTTGAGCGGCAAATTTTCCAGAGTTTCCCAGAAAGTACCAGAGTTTCCCAGAAAGTAACGGTGCTCGCAAGCGTCAGGCTGCTTGCAAGGCTCAGCTCTTCAGTTGCGGTCGCTTCTCTTCAGCGGCGCTTGCGCGAATGTAATTTGGCTGAAGCAGCAAAGAGGACGTTGCTTTCCCTGCGGCCATGCCCCGGTTTCCCAACATGCCAACTTCCCGCGCCGTCGGCTGCCAAACGTCAGGAGCCAGCACCGAAGTGTGCGAATCTGGCAATTTTTCGCTGGGCAATTTTTCGCTGGGCAATGTTCCGCTGGGCAATGTGTAGCTGCTGAGCCCTGGTCCGGAGATCCACACCTGAGTGGGGCGTTCAGTCAGCAATCCCAGACTGCCGACCGGGTCGCTCAGCCATAACGGCGCGTCGAGCACGGTAGAATTCGCGGCCACAACCAGCTCCCCGAAGGTGTTAAACCGGACTGCGTTTGCAAAAACCTGGCCGCGATACGCGTTGATAACTGAGATAAACAGCGCAGCTACCGACTCGCCATCGGCCCACTCGCTGCAAACGGCGCCGAACGCGCGGAGGGCGGTGGCTTGCAACGTATCCACCGGAACAACTGGAATGTTCCAAGCCAGCGCGAGCATTTTTGCGGTGGTCAACCCAACTCGGAGCCCCGTAAAGGAACCGGGTCCGTTGGTCACAGAGAGGTATTTCGGTTGGTCGTGCGTCCGGACAATCGATTCGATTGCACCAGCCAGTGTTTTGACACTGCCGATCTTGGGGTCTAAATCTGCATAAGCGATACAGATATCACCATCAAATAGTGCCACACTTCCTGCCGTTCCCGAGCATTCGATGGCCAGATTCGTCATGAATAAGCTACAATCTCTAATTCGTGGGAAGATTTAACAGTAAAGCGACGAAATTGCTTTTGGGCGAGATTCCCCAAGTCCTCATTTGTAACCTATCGCAGGTAGAAACTCCAACATCCGAATAAGTACGGTGGATGATTCGAGCGGCCTTGGTTGCAAACATCGTGGAATTAGAAGTGGCGGAGAAGTCCCTGTGCGGCAAGCATTGATTAGCGACATTCACGGAAACTTAGAAGCTTTGACCGCCGTCTTGGCTGATATTCGCGAACAGAAGGTGGATCGCATTGTCTGTTTGGGGGACGTGGTGGGCTACGGTCCGAACCCGTGCGAGTGCCTCGATTTAGTAATTCACAAATGCGCGTTTACGATTCTGGGCAACCACGATCAAGCGGCGTTGTTTGATCCAGACTCTTTCAATCCGGTCGCGTTGCGAGCTATTTACTGGACCCGCGACGAACTCGACCGCGGACCTGGCGGGCCTTCGGGAATCAACCGGCGTTGGGATTTTCTAAGTGAGTTGCCAAAAGCGCATCGCGAAGCTGTCATTATGTATGTCCACGGTTCGCCACGCGATACAACGAACGAATATGTCTTTCCCGAAACTGTGTACGATGCGGGCCGATTAAAGTTGTTGTTCGATCGTGTCACGTCGCTTTGCTTCCAGGGTCACACGCACATGCCCGGTGTGTTTACTCAAGAAGCGGAGTTCATTACTCCGGACGATTGCGACTATCACTTTCGCATCGAGAATGGCGAAAAACTGATGATCAATGTTGGTTCGGTAGGCCAACCGCGGGACGAAGACCGCCGTGCTTGCTATGTGATCATGGATGAGAAAAAAAACGATCTCGAATTTCGACGCGTCGAGTACGATATCGATGCGACAGTTAAGAAGATCTATGATATTCCCGACATCGACAACATGTTGGGAGATCGGCTTCGCAGTGGTCGTTAGCCGCGCGAAGTTGTTTCGCTAGATCGAATGCACTTTGTCGGCCGGACTTCAAAACTCATTTAAACTTTGCGGGATCTTCCGCCGCCTAACTGAAGTGGAGCCGATTGGTGCGACGGGCAATAGTAAGCGACATACACGGCAACTTGGAAGCCCTGCAAAGTGTGCTGGCGGACATCAAGCAGCAGGAATGCGAGCAGATTATCTGCTTGGGTGACATCATTGGTTACGGTCCCGATCCGCAAGCTTGTCTCGATGTCGTCATCGGCTTCGACGCTTGCATCTTGGGCAACCACGACTTGGCGGCTTTGTTCGATCCCGAGGGCTTCAGCAACGCGGCTGAGCAAGCGATTCTGTGGACTCGGCAGCAGATGGAAGCGGGCGATACCTCGGAGAATTGCTTTCGCCGTTTAGAGTTCTTGGCGCATTTGCCACGCACTCGCCGCGAAGGGCAGATCATGTTCGTGCATGGTTCCGTGCGAAACCCGATCAACGAGTATGTCTTTCCCGAGGACGTTTATAACCGGCGTAAAATGGAAAAATTGTTTTCAATGATTCAGAAAACATGCTTCCAGGGACACACGCATGTGCCTGGCGTTTTCACGTCAGAGATGAAGTTTTTGCGTCCGGACGAAATCAGCTATCGGTATCGATTGACCGACGACAAAGTCATGATCAATGTCGGGTCCGTTGGTCAACCTCGCGACGGCGACTGGCGCAGTTGCTACGTGATCCTCGAAGAGCCGTTTGTAACTTTCCGTCGAGTCGAGTACGACGTCGCGAAGACGGCGCAGCGGATTTACGACATCCCTGAACTGGATCGGTTCTTGGGGGATCGCTTGAAAGACGGACGCTGAGTTGTAGCTGAAATAGCCCGAATTGGCGAAGAGTTCGGCAGAGTTCAATCGGAAGCTGTTGCGATTCACTTCGCTTTGTTTCACAATGTAAGTCTAGTCATTGAGCGGGAACTGGAACGCTGGGTAATGATCACGACAACTATCGCCTTGACCACCCGCCCAATCGCAAGCTCGTTCGACGCTCATTTGCCCCTACGCTGTGCAAGCTACAGGATTTAGAACTCGATGCATAAGTTGACATTACGAGTAATTTCTGGGGCGGATCGAGGACGAGTTTTTCGCGAACTGAAAACGCCAATGACGATCGGCCGAGAAGAAGGCAATACAATTCAGTTAAACGACGAACGTGTCAGCCGTTTTCATGTGAAGATACAAGAGGACGATGGTCGCCTCGTTGTCACGGATCTTGAAAGCACCAATGGTACGCGCGTCAACGGTCATCCATGTAACCTCAAGATTCTTCGCTACGGCGATACGATCGCAATCGGCCGTAGCGTGCTGCTCGTCGGCACACGCGAACAGATTGCGGAATGGTTCAGCGATAATCCTACGAGTAGTATTCGCAGCGACAGTTACCACGGTGATAAAGGTGATGTCGATTCGCTGGACATCGAATACAGCACCGGTTTGAACCAATCGCGTTCGATGAATAGCTCGCGTCATGAAGTCGCCATTCCCCGCGGGTTGTCGCCGGGGCAAGCGGCTGAGCTGCGCGAGTTGCTCGATCACTTGCATTGCGGCATGCGTGTCGTGCTCGACAGTGCTGTCGAACATGAGGACAGTCGCAAAATCAGCATCGACACGAAGGCTTGGCAAAGCTTGTTGATTCTTCAGAGCGACATCAGCGAGTTGATTCGCAACATCGAAGAACCGGTCGACCATTCTCCACCTGATGTCGACACGGGTTCCGAGTAGTTCGTGGGCACTATGCATTTGGCGCGCTAGTTCTCGCTGGCGATTGAATTCGGCGCAGTTCGGCGATTGTTCGGCGCAGTTCAATGAGGTGTAGCGCTTCGGAACAATCTCTGAGGATGCTCTCGACCGTTGGAATCCACTATGCGGTTCGGATAGAATGAGCCGGGTGCTAGAGAGTGAGTTGTCGCTGCTGCGAAGCCAAGGAGTTCCGGTGCGGAACAAGATCTGTGTTGCGATTGGCGGGTTGAGCATTCTGTTTGCCAGTATGCAGGGTGTGCGCGCGCAAGGCTTTCAAAGGCCATTGTTCGATCCGCCTGAAGCGACGGATCGACCTACGCAGCGTTGGCTACCGCTGCCACAAGGTGATGAAGTCGATCTGAATTCGCAAGCGAAATTGTTGCAGCAGTTGCAGGAATTGATGTCAACTGAGTCTGGCGATTCGCAACTACCACAGCTGAGCGACGAACAGCTTCAGCAGATGGAAAACACGCTGGAAGATTTGCGCCGAAAGTTCGGTTCGGACAAGTTACCGAACTTGGAAGACATTCCTCCCGAGTGGATCAACGAAGCGCTTGGCGATCCGCTGGTGCGTAAGCAGGCGCAGCAATTGTTGGAAAAGTACGCCCGCGATCGCAAGTTGCCTTCGGCTGCGGGCGACCCCGAACGCTCCAGCCGAGATGGCGCTCCGTTCCCATCCGCTCAACCCAAATCGAACCCTGAACCAAAATCGAAAAATCAGGATGGCGCTGACCAGCGAAAACTTCCCGCTGATCCAAGTCGCCAAGGTGAACACACGGATGCACCGGAGAATAGTGAAGCGGTAGACGGAGCTTCAAAGTCGAGCCCGCTGCCGCAAGTACCTGACGCTGAACGGCTCGATGCGCTCAAGCAGCTTTTTGAGAAGCTGAAGAAAATCGAAGGTGACCGAGTCAACGAGAATTCCAATGCGATGCGGTCTCAGGGTTCAAACGCTCGCCAGCTTGGCGGTTCAACTCCTGACGTGTCGAAGCTTGGAAGTTCTAATCCCGGTCAGCGTCCTGCACCTCGCCCGCAAACTTCAAATTCGCCGAGAGAGCCGTCAAGCAGCAACGGTTTGAGGTCGCGATCCCAACCAGCACCACCCAACAATCTTTCCAACGATCAGCCTAACAACCTGAACCGTGCGCCAAGTCTCGAACCGAAGGCTATCGATGACTCTGAACAGGCTGACGTCGCTGCGCCCAAGTCGGCCGATGGTGGTGAAGATCTTGACGCGATGCCTTCGGAACTGAACCCGAACAATCCATTGCTGCAGTCCCAGAAGCCGGATGCGATGCCCAGCAAGGGACCGCGGTCGTCGCAGTCGTCACCGTTATCGGAATCGTTGAATCGAGATTTGAACGCCAGCGGCACTCGCAGTGGTAATGGCCCCGGGTTACCACCAGGCAGGACAACTGAAAACGGCCGTTCACAAGGCATTCCCGATCACGCGGGTTCAAGCTCCCGCACTACTGAATCGACAAGCTCAGCCAATAAGAATTCCAAGACTCCAGAGATGGATCTCAAGACTCAACTGGAACGCCAGGGCTTGGGGAGTGCGTTGCGAAGCATTGTGCAGAAAACTCTAAAAGAACAGGGTGAGTTGAATTCGAAAGATGCGGCAGCGGCTAAGAACGGGTCGAAGAGTACGGTGAACGATGGATCTTCAGCCGCGGCGCGAGCGCGACCAGCGGATAAGATTCAGAGTCCGTCGCTTGATTCAAAGGCGTCTTCGGTTTCGAAGTCCAACACTTCAAAACCGTCCACGGCAAATTCTTCGACGGCGAGTAAGCCGAGCCAGCAGGGGAACGCTAGCGGTGAAAATGGAGTTGTTGCGTCGTCCATGTCGGGCCTGCGCGACTTAGCAGCGGAAGTTTGGGGAGCGATACGTACGACGCCGTCTGAACAGTCCAACCAATCGAGCCGGTCGAGTTCGAATGATGCGGTCGGTGGTGCAGGCGTTTCGAGCAATCTGGGTTTCAATTGGCAAAGCATGATTTGGGTGATTTGCTTGCTGGCGTTTGCGGCATTAGCGGTGTTTTTTCTGCTCGCGCGCAAGCGAATTGTTATGGCGGCATCGGCGCGCGAAGCGGATGCGAAGGTCGCGAAAGAGTTACTGGCTGATGGCATTCGAACGCGCGCGGATGTGGTGCGTGCGTTTCATCGGTTCGTGCTTCGTCATTCGCAACCAGTTGCGATGTGGTGGAATCACCGGTATGTCGCAACGCGAATAAGTGAAGCGTCACCCCAATTAACACAAGTGATCATGGATTTGACGAGCGTCTACGAGCAGGCTCGCTACTTGCCGCCACAATTTGAGCTCAGTTCAGAAGAGCTGCATCGCGTTCGAGCAGCGCTTTCACAATGCGCTGCCACTGGCACTTAGAATCAAACTGGGACGATCTAAATGCTGAGTTGGAAGAAAAGTTCGTTGATCTTGTCTCTGTGCGTAGCGCTGTGCGCGTCGCTTTTTGGGAGTGGGTTTGTTTCTTCTGCTTTTGCCCAGGCAACTCCGACAAACCCGGCAGCTTCGACAAATCAGGCGGATGAGAGTTGGCATTTCCGCTATGACTTGCTGCAGATGTTGCTCGAAGAACGCGGCTTGCAAGTAGCAGACAGAATTGATGTCGCGTTATCGTCTCCGAGGAAGTCGGTGATTGCGATTGTCGGTGACCGACCAAGTCTCTCCAGAGATGGTTGGAGCAAATTAGTCCGGTTCGTTCTAGATGGCGGGACTCTGTTGGTAGCTTCGGACAGTTCGTTCATATTGCCAGGCATGGGAAGGTTTTATGAAGGTCCAGTGACGACCACCAACGCCGGCGACCAATACCAAAGGTTTGAAGACTGCATTCGCGTCGTACCTAACTCCGTCACCTTTGATGGCGTCTCGGCGATTATCACGAATCGTTCCGGATGGTTCGCACCGAGCAACGTTGGCATTCTGGAATGGGAAGTCGTGGCTTCTTTGCCTGCCAAATGCCGACCGGCGTCAAGTCAGCAGATGCCTTTGGTGGCGGTTGGGCGATGGAGTCAAAAGGAGACTGGTTTGGCAGTTGTCGCGGCTGATGCGAGCATCTTCAGTAACGGCATGTTGTGGCATGGTGATAATGCTGTGGCAGCGATTCGTGTGACGGATTTGTTGTGCGGCGAGGGCAAGTCTCAGTTGGTGTTTCTGTCTGATGGGCAAGTGCTGGACAGTTACCGCAATCGCATCGATCCTAGTAGCGCAGAGAATCAGCCGCCAAAAATTCCTGATATTCCTGAACCAGCGCTCGATAAAGCGTTGCGGTTAGCGAATGCGATTACAAAAGAGATTGCAGAGTCGAACATCATGAATGAGGCGTTGCGTCAACGACCGCGAGGTGTGCAGCCTGCGAATTACTTTCGTGCATTGCTGTATCTGGTCGCGATCGGATTGTTAATCGGAACGGTGGCGATGATCCTCATGAACAGTGCTATTCAGTCGATGTTCCTGCCCCCGCGCACGATGCGGTCGGCTTACCAGATTCGCGAGCATGCCAACAGTCAGACCGATGACTATCGCAATTCGGCTGGGTTTTTGGCACGCGATTTTTGTTGCGAGTTAACTGGGTCTCGGAACACGGCGGACTGGCAGAATTTTTTGGCAAAGTTGATGGCGAATTCGTCGTCGATGACCAAGACGGAGTATCAAGAGTTGGCGCGGATCATCGATATCGCTTGTCGCGGTTGCCACACGCGAATGTCGAGTCACGAATTTCAACTGTTGGGCAAGTCGATTAGCATACAGCGAGCGAAATGGCGTTCTGGCCGCGGTATTGGCTCGCCGAACAATCAAAATCTGTAACCTATGCAGCTTCATCACTTTTACGTTGAAAACAACTTGTGTCAGCACCTTCGAATCTCACTCAGCTTGCTCAACGTGTCCGAGACCTGCGCATTAAGACTCAACAGTCTGTCGGCCAAGTGGTCGTCGGTCTCGAGGCGATTACCGATCAGTTGTTAATGGCTCTAATTGCCGGAGGGCACGTGCTGCTCGAAGGTGTTCCGGGGACGGCGAAAACGACGCTGTGCCGAACATTTTCAACGGTATTAGGAATCGATTTTGAGCGGATTCAGTTCACGCCTGATCTGTTGCCGAGCGATGTGACGGGAACGCAGGTGCTTGACCGACAGACCAGCGATTTCGTGTTGCGCAAGGGGCCGGTGTTTTGTCAGTTGCTGTTAGCTGATGAACTGAATCGTGCACCGGCTCGAACTCAATCGTCTTTGTTGGAAGCGATGCAAGAGCATCAGGTGACGATTGAAGGGAAGACGTTGTTGTTGCCGGAACCGTTCATGGTGTTGGCGACACAAAATCCGATCGAACAAGAGGGCGTTTATCGCTTGCCTGAAGCGCAATTGGATCGATTCTTGTTTCGTGTTCAAGTCGGTTATCCGGATCGTCAGCAAGAGATCAACATGCTCGATCTGCACAGTCGTCCGACTGCAAAGTTGAGTGCGATTAGCAGTGCTGGAGAGATCATCGCTATTCAACAACAGATCGACGAAGTGTATTGCACGGCGGAGTTGAAGGGATATATCATCGATTTGGTTCGCCAGAGTCGCGCTCATGGTGATTTGATTTTGGGAGCAAGTCCGCGAGCGGCGATTAATCTGATGAAAGCGGGTCGTGCGAACGCGTTGCTGCGAGGTCGATCCTTCTTAACTCACGAAGACATTCAAGCGATCGCGCTGCCGGTGCTCGGGCATCGTTTGATCCTCAAGCCTGAATCCGAGATGGACGGGAAATCGGTTGAGCAGGTGGTGCAGCAGTTGATTCAGTCGGTTCCCGTGCTGAAAGATCCGGCCATGCATGCGCAGGTGATTGAGGATCCGCTATGACCAGCCGCGCTCGATGGCTCATGTTACTTGGGCTGGTCGGATTGTTCGGTGGCGTGTTGCGGGGGCAAGTACTGCTGTCATTGCTGTCGTTGTCGGCTTTTGGTTGGATTCTGTTCGAGTGGTTTCGCTTTCAAATGCGAGTTCATTTCGAGCTGCCACGATTGCGGTTTGAGCGGTTTATAAACGGTCGCAATGAAGCTCGCGGTTCGCTTTGGGTCGGACGTTTGGTCCATATTGAACTGCGTTTAACCAGTTCTGTTGCGATTCAGCCTGTCTTGCAGATTCGCGATGTTGTACCGGAAATTTTGGAGTTGCAAATTGATCTTGAAGTGCAGCCACCGCAGGATTCGGTGCTTGATAAAAAGCATCGTTTTGCCGAGCGATCGTGGAAGCGAATTGAAAAGTTTGCGGAACCCAAAGTCAACGTGCAGCCTCCGAATCAGTGGTCAATTGAAACTGCATGTACGAAAGCAGAGTTTAAGTATTCGGTCCATGTGCGGGCTGCGGGAGAGTTGGCGTTACCGGGCGTGCGATTAACTCTGGAAGATCCGTTCGGATTTTTTCGGGTGCATCGATTTGTTGCGGTTGAGCAGCGTTTTTTATTGCTGCCCGATTATTACCAGGCTGGTGAATTGCGGCCGACGATAAAGCGGCAGAACTCGTTGCCGCAGCACGGCATCCATCGCTTGCAGCGATCAGGAACTGGCGCCGAGTTGTTGGAACTGCGCGAGTATGCGCCTGGCGATCCTCCGAAGTCTATTGCGTGGAAGGTCTCTGCGCGGCGCGACAACTTAATGACTCGCAAATACGAATCCGAAGTGCCCGTTCGTGTGCACTTGTTTGTTGACGGATCCTTCTCGACGCGAGTTGGCGGTTATGGATTGCGATTGTTGGATCAGATCAACTACGTAGCGGCCAGTGTGGCGCGGGCTGCGATTTCGGTTGGGGATCCTGTTAGCGGCGTGTTGGTAGACGAGACGAGAGTGCAGCGGTTGCCTTGGTTAGCGGGTGATCGTGGTTTTTTGCAACTGACGAAAGCACTCGCGGAATTTTCGCATGCGCGACCGTTGGCTGCGAAGAGTACGACGCCCTACTTGCAATTGTGTGCGATGCGAGTTTGTCACGAGCGTTATCCGGAGTTGCTTGCCCGTCGCTATCATCCGATTCCGTTTAGTTTCTTTGCTTCGACGCGCGAGCTGTATCGCTTGTGTGGTGTGCTTGCGGAAGTGTTTAAGTTGTCGCCGTACGAGCATGTCGAGTTAATCCATGATCGCGAGAAGCTCGGTTTCTATCTTCAAGAGTTATTGCATCAGGCGGGGCTGCCTTGGATGGCGCCGATGATTTTGACGCCGCCTGATCCTGCGGTGAGCGGAGCGCAGCGGATGCAATTGCTGGGCGATTCGATGGCTAAGGCGATTGCGCATGCGCGGGACAATGAAGTCTTCGTGGTACTCGCCGATTTACTCAGTTGCGGGCCAAATTTGTCGCAGCTATTGCGAGTGGTTAAGTTAGCGTTGGCGAAGCATCATCGCGTTGCGTTCGTCTGTCCGACGACGACATTTTTGCGACCGACTGCGGAAGCGATCGAACCGAAGTCGATGAGTATGAACGATTTATTGTTAGCGGCTGAGCAGGTACGAGTTCGCGATATAGCGCTGTTGATGAAGCGAGAGTTGATGCGTTTGGGAGTGTCGGTCACTTTTTCTGGTGAGCGGCCCGCGATCCAGATGGTGCTTGCTGAGATGGATTTAGCGCGCGATGGCAGAACGCTCTTACAGGGAGCTCGATCATAGCTGAGCCATTGAACAGCAATTTGACTGAGCATTCGGCAGCGCGGTGGCTGGTGATGTTCATTGAGCTGTGCCAACTGTTGGTAATTGGATTGTTTCTTGAGTTGTTATTGTTCGAAGGCACTGAAGTCATTTGGTTGATTCGGTTGGGTGTCATCGCAGCGTTGTTGGCTGGCATTTTGAAATCGCAAGGCTGGTTCGTTTTATTGGCGCTACAGGCAAGTTTGTTTTTGCGTGAGCCGCGGCGATCGGAGATGTACTTTGGAGTCGTGCCGGTTCTGTTTTGCGTCACTGTGTTGGCGATCATCGCGTATACCTATTTGGGGCGATCGTTTCGGATGCGGTTAAGCGAATGGCTTGTTGGGCAGTTACGGCCCGTGTTTAGTGCGATGGAGAATTTGAAACGTACGTCTGAGCAAGAGTCCGCTGAGACGCATTGGATGTTGTTTTCTGGGGCGCGATTGTTTGTATGGTTTGTTTTGGTCGTGGTCATGATGATTTTGTTACAGCGTTTGCCACTGACTGTTTCGATGCGGTCCGAGTGGTTGAGAAGTTCGATAGAAAATGACCTTACGGTGTGGCCGGGAGCGAGTTTGTTGGTGGTGGCTATCATGCTGGTCGTAGTCTTCAGGGAGATGGCTTGGCGGCAAATGTCTGCTGCACAGGCGAGTCTTTACATGAAGAGCAGCTTCATGCTGTATCATTACCGCGACTTGCGGATGATTGTGCTTCGGCGGCTGAAGTTGAAACGAGCTGGCTTGAGTACGAGCGTTGACAAAAGAACTCTCGTGAAACGCTCATCTGAATCTGAAGCAAGAAAATAGAGTGAAAGGCTGGTTGGATGTTTTGGGCAAGAGAAATTGCGGGATGGGCGTTGGTGTTGTTTTCGCTGTATTTGTTGCGAGCAGGGTTGCTGTTTGTGATGGATTTGGAGACGCCGCGCATTGTGGAGTCGGCCGTAGTGGTGTTCGCTGGACTTGGAGTGCTGCGCGCTGGCATAATGCTCGTTCGCATCTCGACCGCTGCGCGCGTCTGCCGGCTGGACCGCAGGTAGTGCGCTAATAGGTAACGGCTTTTTAGGTGCGGGCTGTTCAGAAATATTACCGCTTTGTTGTTCGAAATTCTTCTGCGTCAGGAGTTGCACAGCGATGACCAATCCGTACGAACCAGGTAACCCAGACCCCAACTTTTCGGCTGCAGGTTATGCGAACAGCCCGCAGTTCTCTGAACCCTTTGGGCCGCCGCCTTACCAGCACACGATTGACTTTGGGCGGGCGATTAGTGCTCCGTTCAAAAGTCCTAACTGGGTAATGAATACTGTTTGGGTGGCGATTTGTTTGTTGCTGAGTGTGGTTATTGTTGGTGGAATTGTATTGTTCGGCTATCAGATGGATGTGATCGATCGGCGCAGTCGAGGACGTAGTGACGGCTGGCCTGATTTTGATCCGAATCGATTTGGTGAGTATTTGAGTAGAGGTTTGTGGCCTTGGTTGGTGAACATCATTTTGGGCATGGGGATGATCATTCCCATGTGGATTGTTTTGGGGATAGGCATGGCGGTAATTGGCGCGGTATTCGGCGATCCCGACGGCGGGTCGCCTCTTGCTGCGGTGATGGTTTTTGCGGTGCTGGGTTTGTTTATGTTGGCTGTGTTCGCTGCAGTGATGTTTATCGTTGGTCCTTGTACTCTGCGAGCTGGATTGGCGAACGACTTTGGTCAAGGATTTGTGTTTAAGTGGGCGATCGATTTTGGAAAGCGAACTTGGGGGCAAATGATTCTGGCTTTGTTGGCTACATTTGTTATTGCATTTATCGCTGAAGTCACCGGAGTACTGCTGTGCTTTGTCGGTTTATTAGTGACGTTTCCGATCGCGCAGATGATGGTAACTGACTTTGGTACACAGCTGTACGATATCTATTTAACGCGGGGCGGTGAACCCGTTCCATCGCGTCCTACGCAGAGCTTGTTTTAAGCTGAATTCGAAGACTTTAGATTGGCAACAGAATGAAAATTGTTCGAGTGTTTGCGCATCGCGTGGAATTGCCGTTGCATGAAGGAAGTTACAAATGGTCGGGGGGCAAGTCGGTTACCGTTTTCGATAGCACCGTGGTGGGTGTTGAGACCGATACGGGTTTGACGGGTTTCGGCGAGGTCTGTCCGCTTGGTCCGTTCTACTTACCGGCTTATGCCGAAGGTGTGCGGGCTGGCTTGCGCGAAATGGCGCCGCATTTGATCGGCTTTGATCCGCGTGAGTTGGGCAAGCTTAATCAGCGTATGGATGCAGCGCTGAAAGGGCATCCGTATGTGAAGTCGGGGATCGATATCGCTTGTTGGGATATTCTTGGACAAACTACTGGATTGCCGGTCTGCGTGTTGATGGGTGGTCGCTATGGCGACAGCGTGCGCTTGTATCGTGCGATTTCACAGGAGTCGGCTGACGTGATGGCTCGTAAAGTTGCCGGGTACAAGGCGGAGGGCTACACACGATTTCAATTGAAGGTCGGTGGTGATCCGGATACGGATATCGAGCGAATCAGAGCGGTTCGCGCGATGTTGGAGGGCAGCGATCGTTTGGTGGCAGATGCGAACACGGGTTGGACTCAGCATGAAGCGATGCGTGTCGTTCGCGCGGTGAGTGACGTTGATGTTTACATTGAGCAACCCTGCTTAACTTACGAAGAATGTTTGGCGGTGCGCAGGCATACGAATCATCCGTTTGTCTTGGATGAGAACATCGATGGCTTGGACATGTTGTTGCGAGGCAAAGCCGATTTGGCGATGGATGTCGTGAACTTGAAGATCAGCAAACTTGGTGGTCTGACCAAGACCAAACAGGCTCGTGATTTGTGTGTGTCGATAGGAATTGCGATGACGCTGGAAGATAGCTGGGGTGGCGATATCACTACGGCTGCAATCGCTCACTTGGCACACAGTACGCCCGAGGAATTTCGATTTACGAGTACGGACTTTAATAGTTACGTGACTGTAAGCACTGCTGAAGGTGCACCGCAAAGAGAAAACGGTTTTATGAAAGCAAGCAGCGAACCCGGGTTAGGCGTGAAACCTAGGTTTGATGTGTTAGGCAGTCGTGTCGTCGATGTTACGTGATGATATCGAAGCGATGGATGCGTTCCGAATGAACTTTATTGCTGAATTCAATTTCTTATGTTGGGGCTGAGATGAAATCAACATTCTTAATCGCTGTGTTCGTCACAGTTTTGGGGCTCGCTGGGTGTGAGTCGTCGCCGCCGGGGGTTGCTGATGTTGCAGACGTTGCTGATGCAGAGACGGCTGTGGCTGCTGACACACTGGGCGCGAAGGAAGCTGAACACACTTCGGCGCCTTTCTATTTTGTGGACCACTACGATGCGAAGCGCGATCCCGATAAAGACTTGGCAGACGCAGTAGCGCGTGCTTCGGCTGAGAACAAACGTGTGTTGGTTCAAGTTGGCGGTGACTGGTGCGGTTGGTGCAAGTTGATGAGCAAGTACATGGAAAGCAACGATGCGGTTCGCGAGCACTTGACGAAAAATTTCTTGGTGATGAAAGTGACGTATGAGGACGGGCAAAAGAACGAAGCGTTCCTGTCAAAGTATCCTGACATCACTGGTTATCCTCATCTGTTCGTGATCGACAACGATGGCAAGTTGCTGCATTCGCAGGAAACCGGATCGCTTGAAGAGGGCAAAGGATACAACGAAGAAAAATTCGTCTCCTTCCTGGATGCTTGGAAGTTGTAACGACCCACTGCGGGTTGATTTTTAAAGTTGGATGATGCAACGAAATACTGGTTGGCTAAACCTCATGTGCAGATCAAAGATTTCAGGTTCCCCGCTGTGCTTTTGTTTATTTGCTGCGGTCGTCTGCATTGCAAGAAGCGGATTCGGTGAGGATTGGCCGGAGTTTCGTGGACCGAGTGAGCAGGGGATTTACGAGGCGAGGAAGTTGCCGCTGAATTGGTCGAAGACCGATGGTGTTCAGTGGCGTACGGAGTTGGCTGGGAATGGTTGGTCGAGTCCGGTTGTTGTTGGATCGACTGTTTATGTGACTGCGGCGGTGCCGACGGACGGGAGTGCAACTGAAGGAAAGCTGGACTTAGATTTGATGTTGATGATGATCGACGTCGAGTCTGGCAAGTTGCTTGATAGTGTGAAATTGCTAACTCAGAGCGGAGCCAAGGCGCCGGGGATTCATCAGAAGAATAGTCACGCAAGTCCGACGCCTGTGTTTGATGCAGGGCGGTTGTATGTGCATTTCGGTCATCAGGGAATCGTATGCACGGACTTGCAAGGCAAGATCGAGTGGAGCAACCAGACGTTGGGTTATCCGCCGGTGCATGGCAACGGGGGATCGCCTGACGTGGTTGGCGACTTGGTGATTTTCTCGCGGGATGGAGCGGACATCAGTCGCGTGACGGCGCTCGACAAGCGGACTGGAAAGTTGATTTGGGAGCGTGAGCGCGGCGTAGAGGCGGATAAGAAGTTTTCGTTTTGTACGCCACTGATCATCGAAGCCGCTGGGCGAAAGCAATTGATTTTGCCGGGTTCGAATGTGGTGCAGAGTTTGGTGCCGGAAACGGGTGAGGAGATTTGGCGGCTGAAGTACGATGGCTATTCGGTGATTCCGCGACCGATTTACTTCGATGGTTTGGTGTACGTTTGCACTGGTTACAACCGCCCGAGTATGCTGGCGATCGATCCAACGGGCACCGGAGATGTCACCGAGACGCACTTAAAATGGAAGACGGATGCGAACGTGCCCCATACGCCTTCGCTGGTGGCTCGCGATGGAATGATCTTTATGGTCAACGATAAAGGAATTGCGAGCGGAGTGGATGCTGCCACTGGCAAAGAGGTTTGGAAGAAGCGAATTGGCGGCAACTTTTCGGCTTCGCCACTGTTGGTTGGTGACCGGATGTATATGCTGAGCGAAGAGGGCGTGGCGACGATCTTGCAGGTCGGTTCTCAACCGACTGAGTTGGCCGAGAATAAGCTTGGCGAGCGCTGCTTGGCTTCGCCGGCGATCGTGGAGAACGACCTGTTGATTCGAACAGCGAGCGCGCTGTATCGAATTTCTAATTCGCAGTGACAAAAGGTTGAGAGTTTTACAGGTTGTTGGGTTAACGATGTCGAAAGCGATGCACTGTTACGAATTGTTGTTGTCTGGAAAGTTGCCGGAGGGCGGTTTGCCGGCAGTTGTCGTGGCTTATGGTGACGATGATTTTCTGCGCAAGGAATCGGTTCATCAAATATTGCAGTTGGCCGCGGTCGAGCAGGATGAGCCCAAGCGTTATGACGGTGAAGAGTGCAAGTGGATTGATGTGCATGACGAACTAGCGACGTTATCTTTGTTCGCAACTTCGGAGCGGCGGATTGCGATTGTGACCAATGCGGACGAGTTGCTGAAGAAGTCGCGTCCGCAGTTGGAGAAGTGGTGTTCGGCGCCGGCGGAGTCTTCTTTGCTGATCATGGAACTACCGACATTTCCGTCGAACACGAAGTTGTTCAAGATGGTGGCAGACAAAGGTTGGCTGATCGATTGCGGGTTGCCCACGGGAGGTGGTCGCAGCAAGACGGTCAGTATGCCAGAGGTGCAGAAGTGGTTGCAGGCTTGGGGTAAATCGCGGCATGGGCTGAAACTGACAGGACCGCAAGCGCTGCAAATCGTGACTGCGGTGGGAACTGACAGCGGCTTGTTGCATCAAGAGATGGCCAAGTTGGCCTTGTACGCGGATGACTCGGGGACATTGACGGCTGAGAGTATCAAGCAGCATGTGGGCAGTTGGCGAACGCGAACGATGTGGGAAATTGCCGATGCGGTAGCTGACGGTCGGATTGTCGATGCCCTGCGCGAGTTGGAGCGAGTGTTTGCAGGCGGTGAAGCAGCGGCGGCAGTGGTTCCGCAGATTGCGTGGAGCTTGCGTCGATTTGGTAACGCTGCGCATTTGCTTTTGCAAGCTAAGCGAACTGGGCAGAGCATGTCGCCGCAGGCTGCAATTTCGCAAAGTGGATTTTGGGGCAACGATGCGAAGTTGGCCGACGAGCGCCTTAGAAGAATTGGGCTGAAGCGCGCGAGCAAGATAACCGAGTGGTTGCTTGAGTTGGATTTGAAGATCAAAGGTTCGCATTCGACGCCGCAGCGCGCTCAGTTTGCGCTGGAGGAGCTTTGTTTGCGATTTGCTTAGATTCCGCGCCGGAGTTGTTGCTTCGATTGCGGAGCAGTTGACGACTGTATTCGCGTTTTTGTGCGAGGCTGGGTGGTAACTGAGGGCAGATCGATCTTTTCGCACAGCAGTGGAACAGCTATAGAAACTGGGGTTCGGTTTCTGTACTTGTGTAAACTTTGATGGGGCTGCGCCGTGCGTTTCCAAGCGATTGTCATTGCAGTTGCGTTCATTTCAGTTGTTAGCAACTCAGCATGCGCTCAGACCAAGACGAGCGGCTCGGCGCAAGCGATTTCAGCGGACCTACTTGAGGCTTATCGCAAGACGCAGTCAGTTACCACCGAAGTGGAAGTGACGGCGATCGCGCGTGTTTGCGCGAAAGCGGTGCCAGATCCAAAGCGTTCGAAAGCGGATCGGGATTACGCGGCGAGTCTGTTAGCTTGGTCGCTCAATCGACGTGGCGAGATGCGCAGTGCGGCTGCGGCTGCTTTGGTGGAGCAAGGTGACTTGCCCGAGGCCGATGCCTTGGATGCGAAAGCGCTGCAGGATTACGAGACGGCTGTAGAGTATGCGCCCGGTAATTGGCGAGTGCACCATAACTTGGCGATATCGTTGGCCATGAAGGGGCAGTACAAACAGGCGATCGATCGATTGAATCGGGTCATTGAGTTGAAAGACGATTATGCGAACGCCTATTTCAATCGCGGCGAATTGAATTTTGAGCTGAAGCTATTTCCTCAAGCGATTCGCGATTACAGCCGTGCGATTGAGTTGACGGGTAACGATCCGCAGTACTACAACAGTCGCGGTCATTGCCGATTCATGTTGGAAAGCTACGACGAAGCGATTGAGGATTATCGCCAAGCGGTTGAGTTGGCGGCCGATAGCGCGGTTTATCACACCGACTTGGCCGATGCGTTGCAATTCACAGGTGTGTGGAAAGAAGCGGCGGAACTTTATCGTCAAGCGGTAGCGATCAATGGCCAGTACGCGCGAGCTTATCAAAACGCGGCTTGGTTAATGGCTACTTGTCCCGACAAGAAATTTAGGAACGCAGAACTGGCCGTATCGTCGGCTAAGAAAGCAATAGAACTAGATCCGGCTCCGAGCATGCGATCGTTCGACACGTTAGCGGCGGCTTATGCAGCGACGGGCAAGATGCCGGATGCGGTCAAGCATCAGCGGCGCGCGGTCCAGTTGGCGACCGATGCGGAGCGTGACGAAGTGCAGCAGCGGTTATCGTTGTACGAACGCGGCAGTGCTTACGTACAACCGGAGCTGAGTGACGCACCGCCGGCTCAAATTGCAAGTGGTTCAAAGCCTAGAGTACGCACCGCGTCGGAAACAACTTCAACGCGGAAGTCGATGTAGAGCATTCGTCACATACGTCGTATCAGTCGCTTACTCAGGATCGACTTTGGGAACTGCGTTTTGCGGGGAGCGCAGTGGAGCGAGCTCGGCGACGAAATCTTCGACGTCGGTGAACTCGCGATAGACACTGGCGAAGCGAACGTAGGCAATTTGATCGAGTTCTGCCAAGCGCTCCATGACCATTTCACCGATCAGCCGCGTCGGGATTTCTGAATCGTAGTCGGCGAGAATTTCGGTTTCAATTTCGGTCGCGAGTTGCCGAATTCGATCGCTGCTGACCGGCCGTTTCCAGCAGGCTCGTTTGACACCGTGTTCGATCTTTTCGCGTTGAAACGGCTCGCGAACGTCACCTTTTTTGACAACCTGCAGCGACGAGTGCCCGACGCGTTCGTAGGTTGTGAAGCGTTTCTTGCATTGGCTGCAGAAGCGTCGACGTCGGATCGCTTTGCCATCTTCACAGGCGCGCGAATCGAGAACTCGGTCGTTATCTGCATTACAATGTGGGCAGATCATGGTCAGCTCCGGGCCGGGATGCTACCCTAGAAAAAAAATCCGACTTTGATCGTAACCGCAATAGTGGATCAGTTGAAGGGTCTAGTGCGCTTTTAGATGCCGCAGTTTACGTCCATGACTGTGCAGATGTGGTAATCTAGCGCCCACTTTTGCACGCGACCGAGCCACTTTCGCTCAGGCAGCCGGGTACGGTTAACTGCGTCAATGGATCAGCAACAAGTCACTCACGAATCGAACCAAAGAGAAGGTAAATGTCAAACGAAGCCAATCAACCTGAAGGCCAGTCTTCGCCTCGAGATGCATTCCTGGCCGCTGCGGCGGCGAAGATGGGCGACCAGCAGGGACTGGTCGAGCGAAGTCTGTGGCAAGGAGGTTATTCACCTAAAGCCATGTATGGCACATGGGCGATATCGGCGATCGTGACTGTTGCTGCGATAACTTTGATTGCGATCTTCGCGATGGAAGTTCCAAACATTTGGCCTATTGCGGCAGCGGTATTGATTTTCTGGTGGGTCATCGCCATCGGAACTTATATCTACCGCCGCTTGAGCGTGCATTATGAATTGACGACGCAGCGATTCATTCATCAGATCGGGTTGCTAGTGCGGCGCACGGATCGCATTGAAGTCATCGACATTGATGATGTCAGTTACACGCAGGGAATCATTCAGCGAATGTTAGGCGTGGGCACGATTCGGTTAACGGGAAGTGATCGCACGCATCCGGAAATGGTGCTTAGCGGGATCGATAAAGTGCCGGAAGTAGCTGGTTTGTTCGATGATGTTCGTCGTGCGGAGCGTCGTCGACGCAGCTTGCACATTGAATCGGTTTGAATCGGTTTGAAACGGCGATCAACTTACCAGTCTTCGCCAAGGATGATCACGCCACCCTCATCCGCTGGAACTCCCATGCTTGGTTCGAGGATGGATTGATCGAGTGCTTCGGGATAGATTTCGATTGGCGATGCAGCTTCGGCAGGGTGATGGCTGGCTGAACCATGGCTGGCTGCGACGACGCTGTTTGGGTCGCTGAAGATGGATCCGACGCGACCGTTTTCAGGATCCGATCGTTGCCACTTGCCACCGACGCCTGCGTAGTCGCAAAGGTAGCCGGGCGCACACAGAGTACATCCTGTGGACAGCAGCAAAATCGCTACGAGGCTGAGCGGAAGGCACTGTTTTCCGCTGAGCTGTGGATTAGTTTTAGGCAGACGGCTTGTGTTTGCGGATGCGGTGCGCATAACGTTCCCTTGCTAGCGACTGACGAGTGAGTTACTGATCGCTGGCAAGAGCGAAACGAAACTCAATCCGAGTGTGAACTTCAATGGAAGAATCACTTTTTACCTATCGGCAGATGGCTGTGCGCAATCTTAGGTAAGATTTGTGGATTGAGGCGAGTTTACGGACTTGGGCTTGTCGAGAATTGCTAGCTTCTTCTGTTACTGAAGTGACGCGGTGGAAAATTGAAGAAAAAGCCAGAGCGAACGTCACAACGAGAATCCGGCGCAGATGTGGGTAGATTGTGGCTGCCAGGTTTGTTGGCGTTCGGTTGGTGTGTTGTGGTGATGGCGGCGAGTACCAGGACTTACTTTTTGGTGAAGTATGGTGTTGCAGAGAGAGTCGATCCGTTTCTGGAACCGTTTGCGGCATCAGGTGCTGTTACGCTGATCTGTTTGGTCGTAGCGGCCGCGTGGGTCGGATTGCATTGGAAGAGCGTGCAGTCAGAAAAAAGAGAACCCACAGGTGGTTTCACTGATCGGCAGATTTCGAGCTGTTATTTGGCGATCGGGTTGTTGCCGTTGGTTGTTTGGGGATTGCGCGGCAGTGGAGTGGTTGCGTGGCCTGCCCAGTTCTGGGAAGTGTTGTGGATTGCGGGTTGGACTGGGCAGAGTTTTGGAGTGTTGATTCGCGGAGTTGGCTGGAATGAAATAGCTGACTTGCGATTTGGGCGGTGGTTGTGGTTAGCTTTGGTGCTGTTGGTGTTCTTGTGCGGTGGTTGGTGGTTCGCACAATCGCTTGAGTACCATCGCAACTTTATGTTGGGCTTCAATGACTTTGCTCATTTCTTGCAACGCGTTGCGAACACAGCGTCGGGGCGCGGAGTGTTGATAGAGTCGCCGGTCTTGCCGATGTTCTGGGATCACTTCAATCCAGGGTTGTTGTTGATTGTGCCTTTGTGGAGTTTGTGGCCGGACGCGGGATTGGCGTTTGCGCTGCAGGCGGGTGCGCTTGCGGTCAGTGCGTTGCTGATATTTGGAATTGCGAGGCGAGTTGGGTGTTCGCGTTTGTCGGCCGCTTTGTTTGGCAGTGCTTGGTTGATGCAGCCTGCGATAGGTCAAATGAACTTGGCCTACACCTATGGTTGGCATCCGATCACTTTGGCGATTCCTTTGTTGTTGGGCGCGATCTGGGCTCTGCTGAGCGGTAGGAAGATTGTGGCTGCTGCGAGTGTGTTGTTGGCGATGTCGATGGAAGAAGGTGTGTTCGTTATCGTGGCGTTAGTTGCGGCTTGCTGTGCTTTGTTGCCGGTAGTGGATGGATTTTTGCGGTCGCGAAAGTTGAAAACCACACAGGAGTCGCTGGAGGGAGACGTCGCCGAATCATCAAGCAAAATAATCGAAGCGTTGCCGACTGCGGTTTGGTTTGCGGTTGCGTGCTTCTCGATAACGGGATTCGTTTTGGTCTACAAATTCAGCGGCTTGGCGGAGTTTCAGACCGGCAGGTTTGTGGCGCTGGGGAGTTCGGTTTCAGAAATTTTGTTGTCGCCTGTACTTCGACCCCAAGTGTTTTGGGGGCAAGTGCTGAAGTGGGACAATGTGTTGTTCGTTGCGTTGCTGTGGTTGCCGTGTGGATTGCCTGCGTTGCTAAAAGGATGGCGTTATTTGTTGCCGACTTTGTTGCTTCTCGCGGTCTTGATTGTGTGGGATCATCAGCCCGCTCATAGTTTGGCTTTTCAGTATCCTTCCACGTTACAGCCGTTGTTTTGGTTAGCCTGTATTTCGGGAGCTGTGACCGCGGCCAAGCACGTTCGCCGCAGTCATGAATTGTCGAGTGCGGTGGCTGCGGTGATGACGGGCTTTGTTTTAAGTTTGTTCGTGGGGCAGTTTCCATTTAGTTCGCCGACGCTGCGTGAGGTGGAAGCAACGACGTATGGTGTCGGCTTGGATTTGCGACGCCAAAGTGCGGACGAAGACGGTCGCTGGCTTTTGGAGCAGTTGGCTGAAATTCGACGAGCGGAGCCCGCGTGCTTGGCAACTGGTCGCATAGCAAGTCATTTGGTTGGCTGCCGCGACGTGGAAACCGTGGGGCAATACTTGGAGCGTCGCACGAAGTTAGCTGAGTTGGCGGATCGAGCGGGTGACCCTATTCGACATTATGACTGGCTGATTTTGGATCGTTTGGAAACGTTTCAGCAGTCGACAGAGCAAGTCGAAACTGTTGAGGCTGAAGCGCTGTCGCGCGGATTCGAAGTGATCCGGGAGCGGTATGGAATTGTCATGCTGCAAAGGCGGTGACGGATTCGCGAGGCAATGGCTTGGTTTGCTGTGGCGCGATTAAGCGATCGCAACGCGTGGCGGTGTGGTCGAACCTGCTATATCCTCGGGCTAAACTCGTGTAAACTGCTGGCTGGGCGTAACGCTGCTTATTGGTTGACGGCAACAGACGGCTGTTTATCGGTGGCACAATCGGATGAAAACTGGCCAGATAGGGATGGCGCATGAATCATAGCGGTCAAGTTAATGGCAACGGCGAAACGTCGATTTCCAATGAATCGATTCAGCGACTGCAGGACGCTCGTGAGCGGATCATCGCGCAACTGGGCAAGGTCATTGTCGGCCAACAAGATGTGATCGATGAATTATTGATCTGCATTTTCAGCCGCGGTCACTGTTTGCTGGAAGGCGTGCCTGGTTTGGCGAAGACGCTGCTGATCAGCACGTTGGCGCGCACATTGAGTCTGTCGTTTAGTCGAATTCAGTTTACGCCCGACTTAATGCCAGCCGACATCACGGGAACGGAAGTGATCGAAGAGCAGCCGGGCGGCGGATTGCAACGTCGGTTTATGGAAGGTCCGCTGTTCGCAAACGTGATTCTTGCGGACGAAATCAATCGAACGCCACCGAAGACGCAAGCCGCTTTGTTGGAAGCGATGCAGGAAAGGCAAGTTACGGTTGGTCGTCAACGCCATTCGCTGAGCGATCCGTTCTTCGTATTGGCGACGCAGAATCCGATTGAGCAAGAGGGAACGTATCCGTTGCCTGAAGCTCAGCAGGATCGTTTCATGTTCAAAGTACTGGTTGACTATCCGTCATTCGATGACGAACTGGAAGTTGCGCGGCGTACGACAGCGCGGATAAAGGCGGACGTTGAGTCGGTGCTGTCTGGCGAAGAGATTCAGCAGTTGCAGGATCTGGTGCGTAGTGTTCCGGTTGCGGATCATGTGATTCGCTATGCGTTAGCCTTGGTGCGACAGACTCGCGTCGGAACGGAAGGCGTGCCGGACTTTGTGACTGAGCAAGTCAGTTGGGGAGCTGGTCCCCGCGCGGTCCAGTTTCTGGTGCTTGGCGGCAAAGCGCGGGCGCTGCTGAGCGGTCGCACGCATGTTTCGGTGGAAGACATTCAAGCGTTAACTAAGCCGGTGTTGCGCCACCGCATGGTGGTAACGTTTGCTGCGGAGAGCGATGGAATTTCAACGGACAATGTGATTGATCGATTGGTTTCTGAGACACCAACTTCAGAGGATGAGTTAACACGCGATGCCCGCTTCAAGAAGATTTTTGCCTCCTGAGGCAGTCAAGCGGGTCGCGCGGCTTGAATTGCGAGCCCGTCATATTGTCGAAGGCTTTTTATCTGGTGCTCACCGCAGCCCGTATTTTGGGCAATCGGTTGAGTTCGTGCAGCATCGTCAATACGTGGCGGGTGATGATGTTCGCCACGTCGATTGGAAAGTTTGGGCTCGACAAGACAAGTTGGTTATCAAGCAGTATGAAGAAGATACCAACTTGCGCTGTGCACTTTTGGTCGATAGCTCGGCAAGTATGTTGTACGGTCACGGCGAGAACACCAAATTTGATTACGCGTGCACATTGGCAGCTTGCTTGGCGATGCTGGTGCTGAAACAGCAGGATGCGGTTGGCAGTGTGTTGTTCGACAACCGCATTCGATCGCGCGTGCCGTTGCGTGCGAGTCAAAATCACTTGAACGATGTGCTCGCCGCACTTGAGAATTCTAAGCCAGCGGACAAGACCAATCTTGATACCGTGTTTCGCGACGTTGTTCAGACGTTTCCGAAACGCGGATTGATGGTCTTGATCAGCGATTTGCTGGGCGCGGAAGAGAGTTCGCTGCGCGGCATCGATACGTTGCGTCGAGCGGGTCACGATGTGATGGTGTTGCATGTGCTCGATGACGACGAGCTTGATTTTCCATTTGCGGACCCGACGCGCTTTGAGGGTCTCGAGACGATGGACTCGTTGACTTGCAATCCGCGTGCGCTTCGCGATGGATACATGGAAGCGCTTGAACGGTTCCTGCAACGCGTGCGTCGCGCATGTGCTGCGTCGAAGAGCGACTATTTGTTAATACGAACTAGCGATGCGCCGGATGCGGTTCTCTCCAAAATTTTGACAGGCAGAATGCACGCGGTGCGCAAATAACGATTCACTGCACAAATCAATTAGCGAATCTTGCAAAACGAATTTCGTAGTGAAGTAAATTGAATGACAACCAACGGGCGAAAGCCAAACTGCTGAGTAGATAACGAATGCAATTCCTTTTCCAGCCTTTAACTTGGGGCTTTTTGTTGGTCGCAGTGCCGATCTTGGTGCACTTGATCAACATGCTCCGTCATCGCAAGCAGCCCTGGGCGGCGATGGATTTTTTGCTGGAAAGCTACCGGCGGAATCGCCGCTGGGTGATGCTCAAGCAATGGTTGTTGCTCGCATCGCGCATCTTAATCATGTTGCTATTGGTTGCCATGTTGGCCAAGTGGGTTAGCGCGGCCAAGTGGCTGAGTTGGTTTGGTGGTCAAACAACTCATCATTACGTATTGCTGGACGATAGTTTTTCGATGGGGGAAGTCGAGCAGAATGAGACTTGCTATGGCCGCGGTTTGAAGGCGCTAAACGGTTTGGTTCGTTCGATTGCAAATCAACCAGGGCAGCACCAGATAACTTTGATTCGGTGGAGTCGCGCATTGCTGGCTTCGCAGAATGCTGACGAAGCGCGAGTCGATGCGGCGGCCGATCTGATCGCCCAATCGGTACCGCGCGACCCAGCGCGGTTATTGGATCGGTTGAGTGCGACGCAACCGACTTCGTTGCAGTTGTCGCCAGACGCGGTGCTGGATCTTGTCAGTCCGATGATCACTCAGGACTCGGGCGAGCAGGCGGAAGTGTATTTACTGAGCGATCTGCGACGCAATGAATGGGGTGAGCCGGAAGCGCTCCGCAATAAGTTGCAGCAGTTGACAACTAGCGGCGCGAAGATTCAGGTGATTGATTGTGCGCGAGCCGCTTCGAACAATCTGTCCGTCGTGATGATTGAGCCTGAGCAAGAGGTCTGGGCGGCTGGTGTTCCACTGATTGTACGTTTTCAAGTCCGGAATCAATCGACTCAGACGGCGCGCAATGTTGTCGTCAAAGTTCGCACAATCAGCTATGCGGATGGTAGTGTGCGGCCGCAACCAGAACTGAATTATTCAGGACAAGCCGAAGATCTTCCATCGGTTGTTATTGAACAGATTGCAGGCGGCGAGACCATTACGCGGCAGGTGCAGGTGCTGTTCGGATTGCCTGGTCAGCATGTGGTCGAAGTCGCGCTGCCCGATGACCCGCTTCCGATCGATAACCGGCGGTGGTGCGTGATCAATATTCAGCAGTCGCAGCGCGTGTTGTTGGTTGATGGTGCCATCGATCAATCGAATGCGTTCTATTTTAAGACCGCGTTAAATCCAGATGCGAAGTTGGCAACTGGCATGACTCTGGAAACGGTCGATTCATCATTTTTGAGAGATGTATCCGAGGAAGAATTGTCGAGGTGGAGCGCTGTGGCTTTGTTGGATGTGCCTCGCTTGGATGTGCAAGCAGTCAGCAAGCTTGAGAGCTACTGCAGGGCTGGCGGTGGCGTGTTCATTTGCGCCGGACCCAACACCAGTGTCAGCACAATGAATGAGCAGTTGTTCCGCGACGGAAGCGGATTATTACCGGTTGCGATAACCGGTATTGCCGAAATTGAACAACCTGTTGGAGAAGGACCGCCGCCGGTAGCCGCGACTGAGCATCCGATTTTGATGCCGATGACAAAGCTAACCTCTTCGCCCTTCTTTTTAATTCGAGTAAGGCAGATGCTGACTGTCGACACGAAGGGTTTTCCGCCTGCGGGCACTGAAGTCGTCGCGATTGGACCAGGAAAGCGACCGTTGATAATCGACAACACTTTCGGCGAAGGTCATGCTGTCACGATGCTTACAGGTTTACATAACACGTGGAGTAATTGGTCGACGGATCCAACCTTTGTTGTGTTTGCATTGCGTTCGATGGGATACCTTGGGAGTTTTCGTCATGAAGAAACGAGTGTGAGTGTCGGCAGCGAGGTCGAAATGGTTGTCACCGGCCAAGCCGTATTGCCTGAGGCTGAAGTTTTCATCCCTTCGCGCGAAACCGGAACACGATTACGGTTGCAACCGAAAGTTCAAGTGAACGACGCGGGCGATGTATCGCGAGTGAGACTAAGTATTGATCTTGAACAGGGCAATCGAGATCTGATTGACGATCTGTTGCGACCAGGGTTATTCGAGAGCTGGATGATTGGTGCGAACGGCGAGTATCTCGTTGACAACGCCGCGCACAATGTTTCAGCGGCCGAAGGTGATCTTACGCGTGTCGGTGAAAATGAGCTTCAACAGAAGTTGCCTATCAAAGTGCGAACCGCTGATTCGCTCAGCGAACTTGGGTTGAGTTCGCAGGATGCTGCGCAGAGCACTTTGTTGATGGTGCTGTTGGCTTTGTTGTTGCTTGGCGAACAAGCATTGGCTTACTCAGCGAGTTTCCATCCGCAGCGGTTGGCGGCAGGAGTCGGTCGATGAATTTACTGCCACTTAATATGCAATCGCTGTTGGCTCAAACCCGCGTGACATATCAATGGGCGCGGTTTGAAGAATTGGATCAATGGTGGCACTGGGCGCTAGTCGGCTGCGTCATTCTGTTCGTGCTGACCTACGTCGTACTGTGGTATCGCAGAGACGCAATCGAGCAGCAGCGTCCAGTTGGCTGGGCATTAATGTTGCTGAGGATAGCTGCGTTGGCTGGGATCTTGCTGTATTTTTTGCAGTTTGATCGTCGGACGGAGCAGCGCGTGGTGCGCGATTCGAGAGTTGCAGTCTTGATCGATGCTTCATTGAGCATGACCTTGCCAGCGGAGCCATCAGACAGTGGAGTAGCGAGTAGCAATACGCGAGCAGAAGAGGTCGCGCGGCTGTTGGGGCAATCTGATTTTTTGCAACAGATGGCAAGCCAACATGACGTGACGGTTTATCGATTTGATCAAGCCTCACGGCCTACGGCTTTGGCTGCGATTGAAAAGTCGGATACATCGGACGTAGCGGCAGAGGTTTCCAATGTCGAATCGGAAACGCTGACGAATGGGCGGCAGTTCATGTACTTGGCAGTTGCTCTGGGTGTCATCGCGCTGCTGCTGATTTTGATCTCGCTTGGCAAGCAGTTGATTGGAGCGAAGAAGTCGGTGAGTGGCGGCTGGATGCTGTTGGTCGGTTCCTCGCTGGCATTGGTCGCGCTCGTTGTGGCGGCACGTGCGATCGTTCCGACAACGCGTTACCCGTTGGTCGCATTGTTCGGGGCTGACGTCCCGCCACTGACCAAAACGCAATTTGAGTCACCCGTAGTTGGCGAGTCGGAAGGTGCTGAGACTCCAAGTAAGCCGAGCGCGCCGCAAGACTGGTCGCTCGCGTTGCAACCAACTGGCATCGAGACTCGATTGGGTGACGCCGTGAAGGCCATCCTGGATCGCGAGCTCGGTAATCCACTTGCCGGTGTCATTGTTATGACAGACGGACGCAGCAATGCGGGGTTGGATCCTAAGTCTGTGATTGCAAGTGCGAAGAGTGCTCGCGTGCCTTTATATGTCGTGGGGCTTGGATCGGAACGCAGTCCGCCGAACCTACGAATGCTGGAAGTAGATGTGCCGCAGCGATTGTATCCGGGCGATAAATTTTCGCTTTCAGCCATACTTGGTTCGAGTGGATTCGAAGGCAAGACAGCGACTGTGCAGGTGCTGGCAGGTCCGGAAGGAGCTGATGCGGCTTCGCTGTCGATTGAGAATGAACAGCAGGTGTTTCTGCCGGATCAGGAAGCGGTCGCTACGGCAAAGTTCGAGTTGGAGCCGAAGGCGGTTGGTAAGTGGCAGTACTTGGTGAAAGTCATTCCGCTCGAGGGCGACGCGGATGAACGTGACAATGTTGTTAAGTCTACGGTTGAAGTGATCGAGCGCAAGAATCGCGTACTCATTTTTGCGGGTGGTCCGACGCGTGAGTATCAATTCGCTCGCAATTTGCTTTACCGTGATCGCGATGTTGAATCGCATGTGTTATTGCAGACCGGCGATGAAGGTACCAGCCAGGAATCGAGTCAGTTGTTGCAAGAGTTCCCCGCCGATCGAGCAGCACTAAGTCAATATGATGCGGTCTTAGCCTTTGATGTCGACTGGACCAGCGTGCCTGAGAGTTCAGTTGAAGCGATGGAACAGTGGGTGGCTGAGCAAGCTGGCGGTTTGATGATTGTGGCGGGGTCGGTTGAAATGCCGAAGTGGGTTGCACGATCGGCCAGCGGTTTGCGAACGCAATTATTGCGATCGCTTTCGCCGGTGCAACTTGAGCAACGTGGTAGTCGGCTGTTGGCTGACGGACGTGTTGAGTCTGAGAATGCTTGGCCACTTAAGCTGACCGCGGACGGCGAGCAGACCGAGTTTCTGTGGCTGAACGATGATCCCGAATCGAGCAAGAAACTTTGGGATTCGTTTGAAGGTGTGTTTAGTTTTTATGCCGCGTACGAGTTGAAACCGGGCGCGAAAGCGCTGGCCACTTTCGGAGATCCAAGTGCGGCGATTGATGACCAACAACCTATCTATCTCGCCAGTCAGTTCTATGGCGCTGGACGAGTCGTATTTCAGGGTGGCGGCGAAATGTGGCGTATCCGGCAACTCGGTGATCAGTACTTTGATCGCTACTATACAAAGTTGGTGCGTTGGGTTTCACAGGGCCGGTTGTTGCTCGATTCAGATCGCGGAGTGTTGTTGGTCGATCGCGAGCAAGCGTTGTTAGGAGATCAAGTTATCGTTCGAGCGGTTTTGAAAGACGAGCGTTATCAACCGTTAATTCAGAGTGAAGTGATTGCGCGACTGATCGATCCGCAGCGCCGCAATGTTCCGCTATCACTAAAGCCGTTTGCGGACGGTTCGCAACCGGGCGTTTATACGGGGCAATTTCCAGTCCTGATGTCAGGTGACTATTCGATTCAGTTGCAATTGGGTGGCATCGCTTCTGAAGAGGTCTTAACGACAAGTGTTAAAGCGAAGGTGCCTGCAATAGAAATGCAACGCGGTGAGCGCAACGATCCATTGTTAGCTCAGTTGGCGTTGGATACGGGCGGGCGTTATTGGACTGGGATTCCGAAAGCCATCGCGTTGGAAGAACCGGCGAAAGATGGCGTGACTGAGATTGCTTCCAAGCCGAAGCCAGCGATTGTTGCTGCGATCACGCCGCAAGATCAAGTTTCGTTTTTGCCCGGTGCGCCTGATCGCGTGTTCCAGCTCCGGTGGCTCACTTGGTTGATGGCTTGGATAGCAGGTAGCCTGTCGCTCGAGTGGCTAGCCCGACGTCTTCACCGACTTGCTTAGCGAGTGCTGTTACAAAGAACTTATCCGATGGCATAACCCGCACAGCGTTAGCCGCGGTACGCGTTGCAAGAATTGGGGCTAACGCCCAATGGCACTCACTTTGATGGAGGGTTTGTTGTTTCGTTGGGTTTTGCTGGTTTTTTTCGTTTTTGAAAGTGTGTGGATTTGGGGCGACGGGGGTAGGCTTCCCGGGGGTAACTACGTCCGGGGCGGTTCGGTA
>JBGSOM010000206.1:0-37991 GCA_041739135.1 Pirellulaceae bacterium | reverse complement strand
GTTGATTAGTTCGAGACGTTCCTGATCGTTCAACCGAACGATATACTTCTTCTGCATGGGATCCCTCCGTGGTTCCCATCAGTTTCGCTCAAATCGCTCAAGCAGCCAACCCTAATTTCTAACTGTAACGCAGCACTAGTGTTGGATTTTAGAGTTGGTCGAATCTGGGTGGCACGCAAAGCCTCAGAGCGTGTCACACTAAAATTCAATTGGAACGAAGCACTAGGCGCGGCGTTTGCGATCTTCCTCCAGACTCGTGAAGGCATCGAACCACTGCTCAGGCTTGATGGCTGCGAGCTCGGTTGTCGGAGCGACTCGTGATTCGCCCTCGCCTGTACTGCGATTGGCAATACTTCCAATAATCAACGAGGCGTCTAAAGGTGAAAGAACATTATCGCCGCTGGTGTCGACGTCCAGCAGCGAGAGATCGCTCAACTCGCGCGGCACTCGAAGCGCACCACGCACTAAACCGGTCGTCGAACCATTTAGAGCATTAATCACAATCAACGCGTCGACCGCACTGACTTGTCCATCGCGATTCACGTCAAGCGAGTTTAATTGATTCTGCCATGGAAATGGATTTGCCGTGATGTTGAATGTCAACGGCAGCAATTGAAAGCTGTTCGGATCAAATGCATCGGTGACTAACACATCGACCGTAGACGTCGTGCCAGCCAAACTGTTTGGAAAAAACTCCGTCGACTTCAAAGCCAGATTACCGTTGCGAATTTCAAAACGGGTGTCTGATGTTGCGAAAATATACTGAGTTGATGGATCTTCATCAGTGACGAGTATTTGCGACAGTGTAATTCCCATTTGTGATGCACGCACATTGGGATTAGCCAGCGCGATCGCAGACGGCGGATCGTTCACGTTCGAAACACTGACGGTGACATTCGCAGAGGTCGATAGCGATGGGATACCGCTATCAGTCACTTGAACGTTGACAACATAGTTCGCTTGCGATTCGAAGTTTAGATTAGCACCTGCTGCTAACCCAATTGTTCCGGTAGTTGGATTGATGGTGAACGGGCCAGCACCCATGCTAAAGGTAAGTGCCGTGTCGCCATCTGCGTCTTGCGCGACTACCGTTCCCACAGTTGTGCCGCTGGCAGAATTTTCTGCGATCGTGAATCGCTGACCAGCCGGAATCTGAGGCGCGAATTGATTCGGTTTTTCGACATCAACGTTGAACAACACCACTCGTGAATTTGATGGCGAGCCATTGTCGTAAGCAGCGATGAAGAGTCGGTAACTGTCCTCTGTAACCGCTGCGCCGCTCTTCAGTCGGACCTGTCCCGAGTTCTCAGCGACTTCAAAAATTCCTGCGTCGTCTTGCTGAACTCGATACTTCACCGTCTGGAAAATGTCCGCATCAGTCGCCGTTACTGTACCTAACAGTTGATTATTGGTACGGGTGAACGGTATCAAAAACGTACTGGTTTCTAGATTCGGGAAGAACTCGTTTTGGTCTCGAACTTCCAATTGAAACGGAACGCTGGTTGATTGGGTGGGTGTGCCGTTGTCGGTTGCCGTGATCATTAGTGTGATCACCGGTTCGGATTCATAGTCGGCAAAAGCAGTCGCTTGCAGATACAGAATACCTTCCCGAATCGTGAATCGATTGTCGGAAACACTGTACGTGATTGTGTCGCTTGGATCGGGATCGAAAACGCTCAGGGCACCCACCGTCGCGCCGATGTCATTCTCGGTGATGATTTGACCACGCAACGTAAGCTGCTCAGGCGGATCGTTTACGTTCGCGATACTTACCGTTAACGGTACCGAAGCCGTCGCGCCGGCGCTATCTGCTGCTATCAGTTGAAAACTGTACACACCAACATCAGCGTTTCGTGGCGTGCCGCTCAGTCTTTGGTTGATCGCGTCGAACTGAATCCAGCCCGGAATCGATTGAATGCCGACCGGTGTGAGTGTCCACGTTAAGTTGGTTGAGTCGATGTCGACGAATAGATCAGCAGGGAATTTGTAATTTACCGCGATATCTTGAGTCGCATTGATGGCGATCAGAGGCAATGTCGCTTGGGGAGGATCATTGATATTACGAACGCGAGCCTGAACCTTACCGACGTTCGTTGATACCGCTCCATCCGGTACTCGCAGCGCGGGGTTCAAGAACAAAGGAACACTGCTTGTTGAAGTCGAGAACAAACCGACAAAGTTGTTATCCAGCGCGCGGACTTCTAACGGAACTGGACTGCCGAAATAGTTCGGTGCAGGCAAGAATCCAATGAAGCTCTGCGGTGATATCAGCAAGCTGCGGTCGCTATCATTCACGGCAAGCATCTCTGCCCACGTCACACCTTGATCGCTACTGAAAAGCCACTTACCCTGTTCAGCCGGTGTGTTGTTGGCAACGACTGCTATTCCGCTCAGTTGAGCGCCGGCATCGGGATCGAGGAAGCCACTGGCAAACAACGATGCAACTTGTCTACCCGAAGGTTCGCTTACGTCTTCATCGATAACAGGCAACGTTACATCGAGCAGCGTCGGTGAATCGTTAACGGTGACGATTTGAATATCGCGAGTCGCTGACAAACCAGCCCCCATCGAAACTTCCAGCGAGCGCGGCAAAATGCTTGGCGATTCGCTTGTGGACGAGTAAGCGATTTGACGAATGATCGCAGCGAGCGCTACCGGCGTGGCGGCCGCGTTGAAATTCACGGTCAGCAAATTTGGCAAGGCGGTCCAGCCACCAACGTCGATTCCACCAAATCGAACACGATTAGTAGTAAATGAAACTTCGTCAGGTCCGTTACCAACAGAGAGGAACGAGAGAACATCAGTGCTCTCGCGATTCGCGATGATGCTGGAAGTCATCGAGAGTCCAGCGTAGCTGGTGTTGAACAGATCGACCACCGTCGCATTGGGGCTGACAATGACCGGCGCAGCGTTCTCGGTGTACGTTGCAGAGCCCGCACCTAAGTCGATATCGATCGGTGTGGGAACGATCGTAAAGTCGGCTGTGTTCAAATTGAAGAAAACGTTGTTCTCTCCGCGCACCATCAGTCGTCCGCGAGTCGTTGCAAAGTTCGGAACCGAAATCTGTGCAGAGCCGTTATTGGGTGTGCTCGCTAGGACCAGGATCGGAAAGGTCGAGCCGCCATCGGTTGAAAGATAGATCGAGACATTGGGAGTGTTCACCGCACCGCTATCTGTGCCCGCCACATCCCAAGTCACCGTCTGCGAAGTCAGTCCGTCCCAAGTGACCGAAGTGCTGGGGCTGGTAACTCTAAAGGTCGCGCCTGTATCCACCACGTTCAAGCGCACGTCGTCCGTGTTCACGCCTCCACCGCCGGCGCGATTGTCGCGGACTGTCACTCGGAAATTCAGCGCGCGATTCGTCGTCGGCATCACCTCGCCGACCGTTGTCGTTTGATTGATGATGCTGCTTAAGCGCGGGAAGTAACGTGTCGGCGAAACCGTTGGAATGATGGCTCGAAAAAGCGGACTCGATCCATTGTCTGCCGCGGTCACTGTCGTCGATGGCCCCAAGTCACGTTGCTCCCAGCTATACGTTAGCTGATCGTCAGCGTCGGCATCGGAACCGGTTGCTGTCAGCAAGAACGGTGTTCGAGCTGGGATGGTGTAGTCGGCACCTGCGCTAACTGACGGAACACTATTTCCAGTTGGAATTCGCGAACCGACCGCAGGCACAACTTGATCGACATGTCGCAACATTTCATCCAAGCTGATCGAATGGAAGTACGGGTCGCTGTTGGTCTGCAAGTCATCCGTGCCACAGATGCCCGCATATGCCTGAATGGTTGATCCGCTGCCGGGTTCGTAAGCGGTGCTTGCGTTTCGATTTCCGTTGCAACTGAACGTGTTGCTGTTGAAGGTATGATTGCCGCCGAACTGATGGCCCATTTCGTGAGCGACATAGTCAACATAAAAGGCATCGTTGATCGGCTGCGGCAAGCCAGTTTCACCCTGAGCTTTACGCCCGTCGATTCCAACCACTCCCAGACCAGCCAATCCACCGCCGCCAGTTGTGAAAACGTGGCCAATGTCATAATTCGCGCTACCGATAACAGCATCGATGTTCGATTGATTCTCGCCCAGCAACGCGCCCGCATTGTTGTTCGAATAAGGATCGGTAGAAGCGTTGGTGTAAATCAGCAAATCGTTGTTCGCTACTAACTGCAGGCGAATCGAAAGTTCGCTTTCGTAGATCCCCGATACGCGGTTCATCGCAGTCACGACTGCCGCTTGGCCAGCCAGCACGGTTCCGCCGTGAAACGCGGTGTATTCGCCGGTCGCGGCGACTGCGGTGCGATAGATTCGCAGCTCCGTTCCCGTTCGACTTAATCCCGTGTTGCCCGTCGCTGGACCTTCACCAGTCAGATCGCTGTCGCCCGAAGTACTAAACCCTAAGCTCGCTGTATCCACACCTCGGAAAAATTCCTCAACCACTCCCTGCTCTTTGGCTTCGGGGACGAGAAACTCACCAGTCAAAAAGTAGCTTGCGTACAAACCACCTTCGTTATTCAAACGACTATACGGATCCACATAATAGGCACCATCCGGCGAAAGGACTTGTCCGTGGAAACCGGCTGGTGTGAGATCAAAGCGAACTTTCGCGCCCGGGTTATCGATACCCTGGCCTGCATAAGTTTGTATCTCAGGAAACTTCGCCGCTAATTCCGCTTCCATAATCGGTGAAGCGACCACCGAGAATCGCTCGAACAATCCATCTGGACGCGGCAAAGAAATAACAACGCTGGAGTTCGTTGCCGACTCGGTAAACTCGAGCGGCGCAAGCGCCAACTGGTTGCGCAAATCGCTTTCGTTGAGCGAGTAGAGTTCGTATTCAAGCGCGCGGATTTCAGAAGCCATTGAGACTTCTTCCGCACTGACCGGATTCCAAACCGCGTCCGTCGTAAGATAGCCGAGCGAGGCGGTCATTAAACATCGCGATTCCAGCAACTCCGTTTTCAGCATCCGTCGCCGCCAAGATGGCTGTGCACTAGGATTCAACTTACGGACAGGTCGTCTCTGTAGCGCGGGGCGTGCAGCGAGACGATTCGTGCCTGCAGGACAATTCTCGGGGCAGGCGAACGAATGATTGGACGGTCGAAGGTTCATGGCGGGTGCTCTTGCAAAAATGATCTTGCATGCCGAAGAATATTTCTGACAACTGTAGCTACCAAGGCTTACAGAAGCAACGCAGCGAGGCAAATTGCCACGATTCTGCGGAAGTCTATCTGATAACAGTTATCAACCCGCCGTTGATCTCTGTAGTAGTTTACAGTGCTCGATAGCTCACTTGCTTTTCATAACTCACTGGGTTTTCATAACTCACTGGATCACAGGCAACGCATCGTTTGACTCCGCGCGAAGTCGCCGCAACTGGCCGCACGCAGCTTGGATGCGATCGCCTTTGCGCTGTCGGAATAATACATTGATGCCACCTTCCACCAAGATCTTTCGAAATCGATGAATAGCATCGGCAGTCGGCGTTTCGTAGGGCAAGCCCTCAACCGGATTGTACGGAATCACATTCAACATGCTGGTGCGACCGCCCAACAGCTCTACTAACTCGCGGGCACAGGCCGGCGTGTCATTAATCTTGCTTAGCAGCACATATTCAAATGTCAGCCGGCGCCCAGTTGCATTAAAGTAATTTTCTGCCGCTGTCAGAATGTCCTTGATGCCGATGCGAACATTTACCGGTACTAATTGATTCCGCAGTTTGTCGTTGGGCGCGTGCAGACTAATGGCTAAATGAAACGGAGTCGCATGCTTTGCCAACCGTTCGATCGCTGCCGGTAAACCGACGGTGCTAATCGTGATTTTGCGCGGGCTGATGCCGAGCCCCTTTGGATCTTTGGCGACTTCGAGCGCCGCTAGGACCCGATCCAAGTTCGCTAGGGGCTCGCCCATGCCCATCATCACGATGTGGCTGAGCCTCTCGAGGTCCGGCAGTAATCGTTGCAATCGCAACATTTGCTCGAGGATCTCGCCGCGCGTCAAGTTACGCTCGACGCCATCCAAACCGCTCGCGCAGAAAACACAACCCATCGCACAGCCAACTTGACTGCTTACACAAATCGACCGACGTGTTTCTTCTCGCAGCAGAACACATTCGATCCGACCACCATCAGCCAATCGCAACAGCAATTTTTCGGTGCCATCGTCTGCCGTTTGATGCGCCGCGACTTCAGCGGTCCACAACCGGAAAGATTGTTCCAGCTCGACTCGCATGGCTTTGGGCAGATCGCTCATCGCTTCGAACGACTCTGCCCTTCGCTGATAGATCCATCCGAGCAATTGTCCAGCGCGAAACGCCGGGTACCCATGCTCCTTCAGCCACTCGCGCAGCTGCGGCTCTTCGAAATTCAAAATGTGCGGACGTGGATCTATCGCGTTTTCAATACTAGTCATGCGTAATCAATACTTTGGTTTGGTTGCTCTATTGAGCGAGCAACTCTTCGATCTTAGCCTCAATTGCCTTCGCGTTCGCTTCACCCGAACCGACTCGAATCAACTGAATCTTGCCTTGCTTGTCCAACAACACAGCTTGCGGAATGCCGGAAACCGCAAACGAGGCGGCGTAGGTGCTGCCCTTTGGATTCACGAAGAATCCGTGATGCAATTTGTAGGACTCACGGAATTTCTCAAGCATTACTAACTCATCTTTGGGCGCTACGGGTTCGTCCTTTGATGAAACCGCTTTACCACCTTCTTCGTCCCATTTGTAGTTGTAGAAATTCGTGGAACCAAGAATGACGAGCCCCTTGTCAGCAAATTTCTCGTGCCATTCAATCAGGTGCGGAAACGTTGCGATGCAAGGTCCACACCACACGGCCCAGAAGTCAAGCAATACAACTTTGCCTTGCAAGTCTTCCATGGTCACCGGATCGGTACCCACAAAATACTTTGCTTGAATGGGCGGCGCTTGCGTACCGATCAACTCCTCGCGCGCCATCGCCGTTTCGAGCTGACGTTTCAGGGATTGCACACTGCGATCGAACATGGCAAGCGGTTGAAGCTCTTTTTCTTCAAAGCGTTCCTTGGCGGTTTCAATCGCTTTCTCGATCTCCGCGATGTTGGCAAGACCCAGTCGTGGATCTGAATAGGTGAGTCCAGAAGTCATCGACAGCTTCATGCTAATGTAGCCACCGAAATCTTGTGGCGTTGCCTGCTCATCAGCGATTCTTGCTAAGAAATTCTTGTCAGCTTCGTCGACAATCGCTTTCGATTCTTCCGGATATTTGCTCTTCAGCGACGTGTTGTAAAGCGTGGCGATCGATCCGAACGCGCTTAGGGTGGAGGGTTTCTCGGGATCAATCGCGCTGCGTGCGTCGGCCACCAGTGAATCGAGCAGCGATTTGGCTTCGTCCGCTCTGTCGGCTTCGACCATTAATCGCACTTTGTTTTGAACCAGCGATCTGGTCATTGACGGTGCTCTGTCGCCCAACGCTTCATTAAGCTTGGCGATTGCCGCATCGACTATCGTTAGTTTTTCTTCGTACTTCAGTTCGCGATCCAACTGAACGCGCATCGAAGTAACTTGTATTAAGGTGCCTGCGGTACGAACATCCAACTCTTTTTTGGCGAGTAATTTTGGAGTCAACTCAGCTAACCGCCTCTTTGACTCAGCGGGATTCGAGCGAGAAAGATAACTTGCAAGTTGCACTTCCATGCTCAGCAGTTCGCTGCTTTCAGGCGTTGCGGCAAGAGCGGCATCTAATTTCTCGGCGGCTTCGTCGAGTTTGTCTGCCGTCAGCAGCTTGCTGAAGACCTCGCGATTGAGAACTCCTTCAGATTCGCTCTCCTTCGCTTCGTCGTCCTTCTTCTCCGCAGCCGTGTCATCGATGCCCCACGCGGCTGAGGGTTGCAGGCAGACCATGCCGCTACTTGAAATGGCTCCCACGACCGCCAAGCTCCAAGCCGCAAAACGTCGACGAATTGGCGAGTTTGGAAGGTTCGAGCTTTCAGACTGTTTTCTACGAATGACCATCGTTCTCTCTCTATTACATTGACCCGATCCATAAAATCCGCCAACAACGAGTTGCTTGCCAATGTAACACTGCGCATCGCTGATTCCTATGCGCGCGATGAATTTTTGCCGTAAATGACCTTGACACATACTCATGGATTCAATAATCCCAAACTGGAATGAGTCCTAATTATGAGTACAAGGTGCGCGCATGTTATTCCGTCGAAGTTGGGTTAAGGCAGCAATAGCGTTGCTGGCCGGTTCTAGCGTTAGTAACACTCTCGTAGCGGACCGAGCCGAAGCGCAAGAGGGCTTTGGGAACAACTTCGCCAACGCAGCCGGCAATATGCACCTCGTCAAGCTCGACGACCAACTTCGATTCGGGCTCCGCTGCTTTCGACCGGAACAGGTTCAGTACGTAAACCGAGTCACCGAAGCGGTGGACCAAGGTAGGCTGCCGCGCGCGATGGTGAATCTGGTATTTCGCTGGTCCATCGAACGAAATCCTAGCGCACCGTTTCCGTATTTCCAATTCGCGCTCGAAGAACTCGCTCGCCGACGCGGCATTTCAATCTCCGCGTCGTAGCGAACAACCTGTTCGCATAACAAGTGGTGGTGGCGATTCAGTCGTCAATCGAGACGTCGACTGAAAGTCGACGCCACGCGAAGAAGACGACACTTATTGATCGCACGCGTCTAAGCCAAATCGCGATCTTCAAACAATAGCAGTGCTAGAAACATCGCCAGCAATACGTACAGCAAGCAATAAACCAAGCTGGCCGAGAGTAATGACATCGTAATCGGACTGTCCGCATCGATCGCCGCCTGCATCGAAAAATGCTCGAGAATCGGAATGATCGTCGCCACTAACTCTGCGATGAAGCGAACAATCTCAAAGCCCTCTTGGGTGCTGCTAACCAGCGCCGTGGTCAAATTGCCGACAACGTAGATCGCAAAGCACACGGCCAAGTTTGCCAACTGCGGCATCCGCGTGGCCAGCGCCACACTGATCGCACTCAACACCAAAGCTTGCATGAACGCCATCGCCAAACCAGGAATGGTGGACATCATTTCGCGATGGCAAGTCTGCCAAATCAAATCCGTTGTCGAAGTCTCGCGCGCGTCATAGATCGGTTTGTAAGCCACCCAGACCAATTCGAATGCGCCAAGCACAACGAACATCAAGAACAGCATCCAGAAAATGCCGAGGAACTTGCCGATAATGAAACTCCGCCGCTGAATCGGCTTGCTGAGCACAGTTAGCGCCGTGCGGCCTTCGATCTCTTCGCTGATCGAACTGCTTGCTGACCAAACACCTTGGAAAACGGCCAACAACATGATCGTGGTGATACCACAGTCCTTAAGCAGCTTGATGTCTTCGCCAAATGTATTGAATGGCAAGAACACGAACAGCAAGATAGCGACGACTCCAAGCAACATCATGATTACGAATAGCGGTTGAGCCAGTTCGTTCTTAACCGTTGCCAGCGCCACCGCACTCACTCGCGGCGCTACGGCTTGTTGCAACAAGATCGTCAAACCAACCAGGAAAACGCAAATTCCCCCAAGCAGAAACGTTGCGGACTCGGGCACTTCAGGTCGTGTCACAATCGTGAAATCGATGGTTGCCGGATCGACTTCTCGGTTTTGCACGAATAGCGTTTGATCGACTCCAAACGGAATAGGATTGCCGCTGGTCTGTTGCGTCCGGCTCCAACTGACCGTTTCCTCGGCGTCCATTTGACGCGGTGCTTTTGAGAATTGCAGCGGATCTGCCGCATCTGCCAAAACGATTATGCGGTTCGATTTGATCTCGATACTTTCGACCAACTCTGGGTTAACGTTCACTTCGACTGGCACGAAGTCAGCATCGGCGTTTTTGAGCGAACCTTCGACCGTGCGCGAGAAAGTCGACTCACCTGTTTGAAACAACTCGGGCAAGCTCTTGAACGCGACCAGCGGCTTTTCGACAACGACTGTGCTGGCCAGACCCACGATGATCATGATGATCGTCGCGATCCACAAATAACCTGAAACGCCTTCGGTCATCGTGGCAAAAGCGTTCCGAGAAGCTTGCTTGGAACTGCAAAACACGAGCGACCATCCCACGATCGCACTCAGCAGCGTCAGGGTAATCGTCAACATCAGCTTCTCGACTTCCACTAACTTGGTGTTGTCGACCGCTGGATATATCAGGAAGTAGAATCCCGCCCCAGCTAAACCAGCCGTCAGCAGGAAAGCCACGGCATGCCCTGCATTCGAATGCGAAAGCCGCTCCCAGACCGGGACCATCGACAGCAAGCGGGTCAGCAACATGAACAAAACGACGGCGACCAAACCAATCAACAATCCAACGCCTAGAAACCAAAGGGGAGTTAGCCATTTGGTGGAAGCAGGATCATTAGGACCAGCGGCCAACAGAGCCATCGAAGAGAGATTGGCGGCGAAGCCCGATATCGATGCGGCGTCGAACATAGTGCGATTTATCGTGAAGTTTTGAAAGGAGTCAAAAGTTGCGGATGTTTCGAGCAACATTCTGATCTAGAAAAGCGATCAAGTCGACACGCCTGCCGACTTTCGCATCATCCCCAAAATGGATCTGCCACGAACAACGCTAAACGGAGACGTACGTGGTCCCATACGACCGCTAACCCGGCCCTGGTTCATCGATTTCTACCGTTCCGCACAAAATCGGACCACTTTCGCAGTTCGCGACCAAGTAAGTGGTGGCGACTTTCAGTCGCCCATTTACGAAACGTCGACTCAAAGTCGACGCCACACAAAAAAACGGCACTAATCAATCGCGCGATCTTAATCGAAGACGACCGCGAATAATTCTGCGTTTTCCTCAGCGACGGGCCACGCGATGCGCCTAAGCAGCCCGGATTCGGCCAGTTTTGCCATGTCGGCTCGCGTTGGCCAGTCGCTGAAGCCGTAGTTTCCAGGGCTGCGATAGCGGGCAAGTTCCGACCAATTCACCAAAACGTGCGTTACGCCAGCGTCCCGCAAATTCTCCCGCTGCCGCTCTAAAACGCGTTCTTCAGCCGCATCAACGCGCAGCCATGTTTCCGCTGGCGAAACATCGAAACAGGTGCTGTAGAGGATCGGCATCCGGAAATCGAACGCTCTGGCTTCACCAATCAGCAGTAGTTTTGAATCGGCTGGGTCCAAGTTCTCATTACACCACGCGATGCTGCGACTCAGCCGACCGACTTGCACTTCGCTCGCCTCTCCCGCTTCATCAGCATTTCCGTCATCGGTCCTTAATGCGGCCAGCGAGACAAAAAAGCGTGTGTCGCCAATCACCGGCGAACTGTTGACTAATAATCCGAAGCCCAGCTCCGCGAGCACAAGCACCGTCGCCAAGGTGTGCGAAATTTCGCGAGCGAGCCACAGCAATCCTACGCCTGCAATCGGCACCCACAACAAGACCGCGGGCAACCAAAAGCGATCGATGCGGTGCGTCGCTAACCACCACACCACCAAAATCCACAGCGACCAAGCACCCCAAGCCCACACGTCGCTCTTCAATCGCCACCCGTCAACCGATTTCTTCGCTGCAAGCTTCTTGTTAGCAAGCGACTGGTCAACATGCTTCTCGCCAACGAACATCGCGCCCAAAAACCCGCAAACCAGCAAAATCATCAGACTTGGTTGCACAAACTCCGAAGCAACGAAGACTTGCTTCACGGACTTCAACAATGCGATCACCGAGTACGCGGAATCGGACGCAGCCTCGACGGGAACGCGATGCGCCTGCGCCCATTGCGCCGCGCGCTCGTCACTTAATCCGCGGCCGCCAAACAACTGATAGGCCAGCGGATACACCGGATTGCCTGCCAGCACTGCGTTCTTCGCAAACCACGGAACGCACGTCAGCGTCAATCCGCAGACGAGCGGCACGCTCCAGCGCTTCACGATCGCCAGCCAATTCGCATCCGAGTACCGCCCGCGATGAACGACGATTGCAACGGTGGCAACCAAACAAGGCAGCACTCCATAAAGCAATCCAGTGTACTTCGCGGCTGTCGAAGCTCCCGCGAAAACAAAGATCAACAAGATCAACCACGATTCGCGGTGCTCAAATTCACTTCGATTGTTGTCAGTTCGATTGTTTTCAGTTGGATCCACTGAGTCGCAACGAACCTGTCGCGCTAGCTCAATCAAACCGAGGACGCTCGCCACAATGCAAGCTCCCATGGCTGCGTCGATCAAACCCGCCATCGCCACATGCGCATTGCCTGGCACAGCCAACCACAATCCTGCCGCGCACCATCCGATCCACTGCGAATCCGCGCGACGCGCTACGAATCCACCCAACAGCGCAGCAGCAATCAAAGAATGCGCGCCGATAATCGCTTTGCCGATCAATCCGCCTAACCACCATCCATCAGCGCCGCCCACCAGACTCATCGCCGCTAACGAATGCATCTCCAAGCCCAGCGGCATGTTGATGTAAATGTTGTGGTCACTGAATCCGATCGAACCTTTTTGAAAGAACTCTTTTGCCGACTGCAAGTGATACTCAACGACATCGAATTCGTAGGGAGGCATCATCGCTCCCAAGGCGTAAACAATGACCAAAGCGATCGTTAGCACCACAACCAAACGACCCGCTAACTGGCCAAACACGCCCGACGCAGTGACACCCTTAGGCAACCAACTCACAGTGGCGAACTCGAGCTTCTTCGAAGTTCGCAAGATTCGCAAGTTCGCAAACCAAGCCACCACCAGCGCTCCTGCAACCGGTACCGCAACGGCCCAGCGGCTTGCACTGCCTCCGGCGAGTCCAACGATCAGTGTCAGGGTGGACAGCAAAGCCAACCCGGCCAGCATCGAGAGCGCAACGAACTCGACTCGGGTCAGAACTGCAAAAGCGGTGCGAACCAGCGGCCTGCCAAGAACGAATGCGATTCCTAACCACACCGCCGCGCCGACCAAAATCGGAACTCGATCCAGCAGTCCGAGCGGCAACTGGCCGCCACCGGTTAGCTCACCCCACCACAATTCGGGCAGCAGCAAACGCGTCAAGAATTGCCAACGAAATATCGGCTCGCCATCCGCTCCTTGCAATCCTGTCAGAATTGGGAACGACAAGAACCAGACAAAATACGCAGCAGCCAGCGCAGAAATTACCGAAAGATAAATAGGCTTTTTCACGAATACAGGGTCGGCCTCAGCTATCCAACGTGGGGACGAACTTGGGACAAGAGCATTCCAACCCCAAGCGAAGTGAAACGAATTCTAGCCACTTTTTATTTCCGCACCCACGGATCGATCCGGTCAAGACACCCGCGCGAACGTTCAAAACGAAGCCCGATTGGATCTCGCTTTCTGAGGAGTACCTTCTGGCGAGCTCGCAGGAGCATTGCCAGGGATGGAAATCGCGGGTGGCTGTCGATTCGCGTTGGTTGACGGCGGATCGACAGAGATCACTGTGGACCCATCGGGAAGAACCATTCCCGGCCGCAAGTCATCGTAAGCTTGCCCTGATTGCGCTTGCCCTGATTGCGACTGTCCTGGCTGAGATTGCTGGTGGCGATAAAGTGAATTCTGCTGCGGATACAAACGCGACTGCTCCGCCTGCAACTGCGATTGGTACAAATCCAACTGCTGCTGATAATTCGAGACGCCGTCGCCCGAGTAGGGACCGGAGCCGTTGTAGCTGTAATTGCGGTACGTCGGGCTGGGGTAGTTGAACGGTGAGACGCCGTAGTCGCCCGGCAAGAGACTGCCCGAATAGAGACTACCCGAATAACCATAGTAGCCGCGATAGCCACCGCCGAAACTTGGACCCATAAAAGCTCGGGACGTTGGCGGGATCGATGGTCCGACACCAAACGGAACGGCAAGGCCATAGCCACCGCCGTAGTAGCCGCCGCGACCAATTTGAATTTGCAAGCCGCCAAATTGGGCTTGGGCCGTTGGAGAATCCGCGTACCACGCAGCGATTGACACACAAAGTGCCAAAATCAATTTCAGTTTATATGAAGCCAGCATCGCGGAACTCCCGTGCAGTTTGAAACGAGTCGATTCGACCTAAACTCCATCCTACGTGGTGTCTTCGCCGAGGTAAATGATTTTGCGAACTTCTGATTGCGCGTTGGGCTATTGTCCGAACGAAGCGTGGGCATGAAAATCAACCGCCTGCGAATAAGCCAAATCGCACAAGCCAAAATCGCAAGTCCCGTCGCAAGTCCAGCCGCGCGAGCATCTGATGTCGGACGAAATCCCCAACAAGTCAAAATCCTACACAGTCGTTGCACGTCGCTACCGACCGCGCACGTTTTCGGAACTGATCGGTCAAGAGCATATCGCCCAGGCGCTTTCGAAAGCGATCGCTTCGGGCCGCGTCGGCCATGCGTACCTGTTCACCGGAGCTCGCGGAGTTGGCAAAACTTCGACAGCTCGGATTTTTGCAAAAGCGCTCAACGTGCCAGACGAAGGCGCGTTGATCAAGGATGAGATCGCCACGTCGATCGAGATGGGCGAAGATATGGACGTGATCGAAATCGATGGTGCCAGCAATCGCGGCATCGAAGAGATTCGACAGCTACGAGCCAACGTGACGGTCCGTCCCAGCCGAGCGCGATTCAAAATCTACATCATCGACGAAGTTCACATGCTGACGAATCAGGCCTTCAACGCGTTGCTGAAAACGCTTGAAGAGCCGCCGGAGCACGTAAAGTTCATCTTTTGCACGACTGATCCCGACAAACTGCCGATTACGGTTTTGTCGCGCTGCCAACGCTTTGACTTTGTGCCCGTCAAGTTCGAAGCGATCCAACAGCGGCTGAAAGAAATCAGCACCGCAGAAGGTTACGAAGCTGAAGACGAAGCGCTCGCGCTGCTAGCTCGAAAAGCCGCCGGTTCGATGCGCGACAGCCAATCGTTGCTCGAACAGGTGATGAGCTTCTCGACGGAACGCATCACGGCCGAACAAGTGCATGCGTTGCTGGGTACGGCGGACGAAGGTCGGTTGCTGGAATTAGTCGAAGCGCTGCGAGCACGATCGCCACTCTCTGCGATCGCCGTTGTTGACGAAGCGACGCGCGGCGGTTCCGACCCCGGACAACTCGCTGAACAGCTGCTCAATTACCTGCGCGATCTAATGACCGTTGGCATCGGCGGCGGCCCCGCACTGCTGAAAGTTGCCAACCCCGCCGGTCACGCAAAGCTCAGCGAGATTGCGAAGGACTGGGGAGTGCAAACAATACTCTCTTCGATTCAGATTTTGGACGAATCGCTGGTGCGGATGCGTTCCAGCATTTCTGCCACCACGCTGCTCGAAGTCGCTCTGGTGCAGATTTGTCAGTTGCAAGATTTGGCGATGATCCCCGCTATGATCGATGCAATTCTGCGCGGCGGCCCGCTGCCTTCCGGAACTCCGCAACGACCAGTCGCCAAGCCGGAACCAGCTCAAGCGAAGCTGCCCGAAGCGAAGCAAGCTCCTGCGAGTATCGAAAAAAAAAACGATAGCCAGCAAGAAACCGTAGCCATTGCGACTTCTGCAACTCCCGCCAGCCATGCAACCGTCGCCGATTCCGCGCCCGCAATCGATGCTCCCAACGCGATGCGATCAGCAACGAACACTGATGTTGGTCATTCGCCCGAAAGTTCGCCCAAGATTTTGACCCAGGCGGAAATTTCGGTGCAGGCTGTTGTTCCGCCTGTTGTTCAACCTGTCATCGCGAGTCAGCAATCTGGAGGCGAGCTCAAAAGCGGTCCAGAATCGTCCGCTGCAAAAGTGGCGATTGCAGACTCGCCTGTAGCAGATTCGGTTGTTGTAGACTCAACTGCGGCGAAGGCTCCCGCGCCGACCATCGCTTCGCTGATCGCTCGGCCCGCTTCGATAACTCGCACCAATCCATCGCTTTCCGCAACGAACCCGCGGGCGACGCCCGGCACTCCAGCGGCGCTCGACGACTGGAAACGCTGCGTGGCACGCATCGATGGAATGTTGGCTGACTTTGCGGGCTTGGCACAGAGTGTCGACCCTCAAGGTAGCGATCAGTGGACCGTCTATTTTCCACCGGGCAGTCAGAAATCGAAGGAATATTGCGAAGTTGCGGAACGAAAGTCAGCCTTGTTGGAAGCGGTTGAGCGTACTATGGGACGTTCGATTCGTTTGAACTTTGTCGTTCCGCCGGGACCACCTCTCAAGATGGTCGAAGCTGTGCCGCCTGCCAACTTGCGCGCTCAGCGTTTACGCGAACTCGCAGAACATCCGATGGTAAAGAGGATCAGCGATCTGCTCGGCGGTGAAATCCTGCGCGTGGATGCTGCCGCTCCCATTCAAGCTCCGCAAGCCAGCCCAGCATCGCAAGCCAGCCCAGCATCGCAAGCCAGCTCTGTGCCGATACAAACGGTCGAACACGCTTCCTAATTACTTACAAACACAACGGAAAAACTATGTTTAAGAACCTAACCGGCCTGGCTCAAATGCTGCGATCGGCGAGCACGATCGGCGATCGAGTCAAAGAAATGAAGGAACGACTGGCCAAACAGACTGCGACAGGTGCGGCTGGTGGCGACTTGGTTCAAGTTGAAATCAGCGGCATCGGCGAAGTTAAAAAGGTTCGGCTCGATCCCTCTTTGATCAGTGGCGGTGACATCGAGCTGATCGAAGAACTTATCCCAGCCGCGATGAACGAAGCGCTTGTCAAAGTTCGCAAAATGCATATCGATATGATGCGCGAAGCGACGGGTGGAATCGATATTCCAGGTTTGGATGACGCGATTGCTGGCTTGTAAGCGCATCTATCTATCATTAATTCCGGAGTCCCGCTGCGGATGTCTGAAACTTCGAACTCTGTTTCCAATTTGATTGATCAGTTGGGACGACTACCGGGCATCGGGCGGAAATCAGCCGAACGACTAGCGTATCATCTGCTGCGAGTCAGTAAGGCGGAAGCGATCGCGCTGGCAACGGCGATTCGCGAAGTGCGCGAAAACGTGTGCTACTGCAGCGTGTGCTACAACCTGGCCGAGTCGAATGTGTGCGCGATCTGCCGCGATCCGTCGCGCGATCAGACTCGGATGTGCGTCGTTGAGCAACCGCAGGACCTGATGGCTCTCGAACAAGCCGGAGTTTTCCGCGGCTTGTACCACGTGCTGCTCGGCCGCATCGCTCCGCTCGACGGTATCGGCCCCGACCACCTAACCATCGATGCACTGATCGAACGCGTTCGACGCGGGAACTTTGTCGAAATTATCATGGCGACCAATCCAACGGTCGAAGGCGATGGCTCGGCGCTCTACATCACCAATCTTCTTTCCGAATTCCCAGTCGAGATCACCCGCCTGGCGAGGGGAATTACCGCTGGCAGCATTCTGGAACATACGAACAAAGAGATCCTTGCCGACGCGATCACCGGCCGCCAAAAATTGTAACGCACTGTTTCTCAGCAGTTTCCTAAGCTATCGAGCCGTCACAATCCGCAAAGTCGATTGCGCATTCGCGCAGCGGCGACTTCGCACGTCCAACTCCGCGAAAATCGTGGCAGAATTCCGACAAGGCCCGATTTCGGTTCTACGCTTCAGGTGTGAAAGCTATCACATTAGCTGCACATAAAAATTGCCCCCTGTCTAAAGTTGGAGTTGCCCCCCAATGAAGATCAGATCTTCGACTATTGTCGCCGCGCTCGCTATTTTCACTGCGGTTGGTAGCTTCGTCCAAGCTGCCGATAATGACACCCAAGGTTTTCGCGTTGTGGTTCCGACCACAATCAGCATCACTGCGCCAGCCACCTCACCGACGATTACCCACGATCTTTCTGACAACAATCAGAATTTTCCTGTTCAAACTTGGTCGGTAAAAGGCAATGTCGCTACGGGAGTTAACGTTACGTTTTCAACGACCAGCGCGTTTGTAAACACAACAGACAACACTTCGCGGCGCAACGTGCAACTCGGATTAGCGGTCAGTGGATCGCAAGGTCCAGGAGCTTGGACAGTGACTCAAGCTACCGATACGACGAACTACTTGGCTAGCGACGAAATCGCGCAAGTGTCCGCAGCTTCTGACGGAGCCGGTAGCGCCAGCTTTGATTTGTCCGTCGCTTTTGTGACTGAAGACTTCGACCTGTTCACTGCCGGCCAGTATGAAGTTACTGTTTACGGCACCGTTGCTGCAAACTAGTGACAGTAAAGAAACCAACCCAGAAAAGCTCATTTCGGCTGCCAGAGCGGTCGAAAAGCTATAATTCGCGAAGGATAACGTTCGATTCGGACGTTATCCTTTTTGCGTTAGTGGTGGCGACTTTCAGTCGCCAATCTACGAAACATCGACTGAATCGAAGAACGCCTTGCCGATTTTGACTGCGGCTGGTAGATTCCTGAGCTCTCTAAAAATTGGTTCGCGGCGCAAACGTTGGTCGACTCACTCGCGTTTGCTTGAAGTTTTACTCTTCAATCCGTGCTGCGAATACCGAAAATCCCTGTTTTCAGTACTTTTGAGGTTTCAGTATGTCGTCATCTACCATGCGCCGAGCTCCGACGGCGAAAAGCCGCGCTCGCAAACGTTCACGCATCCGTTCACGGACCAAAAAGAAGGATCCGTTGTTCGTCGATGGCAAACGTCCACGTCCCATGTTTGTGGACTACAAGGACGTTGAACTCCTCCGCAAACTGGTAAATCGTCACGGACGAATCGTTGGTCGCCGCAAGACCGGTTGCTCGGCTGTCAGCCAACACGCGATCACTTCCGCGATCAAACGAGCTCGCTTTATGGCTTTGCTGCCTTACGTTGGCGAGTAATCGTTTCGTCATCAGAATCGCGCACGCCGGACGCTCATTCGTCCGGCAGCGCGGAATCACGCATCGCTGTCTGAGATTAGCGTTCGTGCACTTCGTTCTTCCACTGAACAAAATCTGAATCGTCGTTGTCTGACATTCAGCAGTTGGAGCCATTGTTCGTTTGAGCTTGTAGAGACGCAGAGGCATTTCATGGAGTTGCAAGAGTTCGTTGCTTCGCTTGAAAGTCTTGCGGTCCAAGCCGAAGGCGTTTTCGCGGACGCCACCTCAACCGAAGCGTTCGAAGCGGCTCGCGTGCAGTTCGTCGGCGCTCGCAGTGGTCAGATGAAAGCGATCCAAAAGGAACTGGGCTCAGTCCCCAGCGAATCGCGTCCTGAAGCTGGCAAGAAGTTGAACGAAGTTAAGAACCGTATCCAAGCCGCACTCGAAGCCGCGCAAGTGCGAGTCAGTTCGAACGGGGCGAGCGCGAAAGCGACTGGACCGATTCTCGATCCAACCCTGCCCGGATCACGCCGTCACCTCGGCCGCATTCATCCAATCACGCAGACGATTGAGCATCTCAAAGAGATTATGGGACGCTTGGGCTTCGCTGTCGTGGAAGGCCCCGAAGTCGAAGACACGTGGCATAACTTTATCGCTTTGAATATTCCTGAAGATCACCCAGCCCGCGATCCGCTCGATAATTTCTATCTGAGCGTCGCAGGCAAAACGTCGGTCGATGTCAACGCCGACGAAGCGCGTTTGCTGCGCAGCCAAACGAGCACCGTGCAGATTCGAGTGATGGAATCGAATCCACCGCCGGTCCGCATTATTTCGCTCGGCCGCGTCTATCGTCCCGATCCGGCTGACGCAACTCACTTTCCCATGTTTCATCAGATGGAAGGTTTGTGGATCGAGCGCGGCGTGAATATGGCTCAACTGAAAAGCGTGCTGCGCATGTTCGCGACCAGCTATCTCGGCGGCGACGTAACGATTCGCTTTCGTCCAAGCTTCTTTCCGTTTACAGAACCGAGCGTTGAAGCCGACTTCTTGTGGAACGATCAGTGGATTGAATTCGGCGGCGCGGGGATGGTCGATCCGAATGTTCTCAAGGCGGTCGGTTACGATCCCGAAGAGGTCACCGGTTTCGCGTTTGGCCTCGGCGTCGAACGGCTCTGCATGCGGCGTCACGGAGTGCTCGACATTCGCGATTTGTACCGCAACGACCTGCGTTTCCTCCACCAATTCTAATATTTTAAATCGATTTCACTTAGAACTTTTCCGTAAGGCAGTGCGATGCTAGTTTGCTGGGAGTGGCTCTCGCAGTACGTGAACCTGACAACTGATCCAGACACGTTGGCTCATCGCTTCGCTATGTCCGGACTCAATCATGAATCGACCACCACAGTCGGTTCCGATACGGTCATCGATCTCGAAGTCACCAGCAATCGCGGCGATTGCCTGGGCCACATCGGCGTCGCCCGCGAAGCCTCAGTGCTGCTCAATTCACCGCTTTGCATTCCGAATCCGCAACCGAAATCCAGCGGCCCGCAGGCTAGCGAGCTGTTGCAAGTCGAGAATCGTTTCTCGGATGGTTGTTCCCGTTACACCGCGAGGATCATTCGCGGCGTGAAGATCGGACGCAGCCCCGCTTGGTTGGTGCGTCGACTGGCCGCGATCGGTATCAACTCAGTGAACAACGTTGTCGACGTGACCAACTACGTGATGATGGAATGCGGCCAGCCGCTGCATGCGTTCGACTTGAAACACATCCGCGGTGGGAAGATCATCGTGCGCGCCGCAGACGCAAAAGAAAAATTCTTGGCGATCGATCATCACACTTACGAACTCGACGAACGGATGGTCGTGATCGCTGATGCCGAACGGGCTGTAGCGCTGGGTGGCGTGATGGGCGGCGCCGACAGCGAAGTCTCCGAAAGCACAACGGATTTGCTGATCGAAGCGGCTGCGTTCGAGCCGCTGTTGATCCGCCGCGCGGCTCGCAAATTGAAATTGCAAAGCCCCAGTTCCTATCGCTTCGAACGTCGTCCTGATCCTGCAGGCTTAGATTGGGCCAGCCGCCGGTGCTGTGAATTGATTCTTGAGATCGCTGGCGGAACATTGTGTGAAGGTACGGTGGATTCGGCCGCGGATCCACAACCGCGCGAAGCGATTCAGTTTCGTTTATCCCAAATCGAACGCGTGCTCGGCATCGATATTTCCACGCAGGAAACCGAACGCATTCTGACGGCACTGGGTTGCCAAGTTGCGACGATCAACCCTTCGGCGCTGAAGGTGACACCGCCCAGTTGGCGCGCAGATTTGCAGCGCGAAGTTGACTTGATCGAAGAAGTCGCGCGCATTCACGGCTATGAAAAGATTCCGGAAAACGTCGCTGTGCCACTCTCTGTTGCCGCCCAGCGACCGAAGGATCTCGCGCTGCGACGAGCCCGCCATGTGCTGAGCGCGTACGGTTTCGATGAAGCGATGACTCCTAGCGTGGTGACGGAACAACTCGACCAATGCGGCAGCGTTTGGACGGAAGCACCCGCGCTTACGACCGAGATTCCGCTGTTGATCGGAGCCAAATTCCTGCGTCGCGCGCTGCTGCCGAGTTTGCTCGCCGCTAAGTACACCAATCAATCGCAATCGATCCGCGATGCTCAGTTGTATGAAGTCGCGACCGTGTTCATCCCAGGTGACAAAGGTGAATTGCTGCCTCGCGAGCAATCGACTTTGGGGTTAGTTGGGCTCAGTGATCTCTCGGCAGTCAAAGGTGCTGTCGAAGATCTGATCGCTCAAGTGGCCAGTAAGAAAACTTCGGTGCACTGGGTTGTTGCGGACCATGCGGGCTTCGCCAGTGGCAGTTGCCAGCGCGTGGAACTGAACGGATCGGTGCTCGGTTACGTTGGCTTGGTGAATCCAAAGATTCAAAACAAGTTGTCGCTCGATCAACCCGTGGCTGCGGCGGAACTGAGCGTGGATCTGCTGACCTCAACGTTGGAAGAGGTCCGACGGGCTGATGCGGTGAGTGCTTTCCCATCGATCGCTCGGGATTTGAATTTTATCGTTGACGAACCGCTGCGCTGGTCCGAGCTCGAAGCTGCTTGCCGCGCTGCGGGTGGTGAGTTTCTAAAGTCGGTGCAGTATCAAGAGACTTATCGCGATTCGAAAAAGGATGGCGTCAACAAGAAACGCACATTGTTGACTTTGCAGTTCCAAAGCATGGATCGCACCTTGAACAGCGAAGAAGTCGACCAAGCGGTCGCAGCGATCATCGCAACTTGCGCCGACAAGATCGCTGCTAAGTTGTTGGGTTAACTTTATTGCCTCTCGCACGCCGTCCGATTCTGCCCGTCGATGTTTATCAGCTACATTCCGTGTCGAAGGTGTGAACTTTCTTCCGGGACCGCGGACGTCCCGGCCGCTGAACCCGCCACCTATGCTGAGCTTGAAATGCATGATTTCATTGAAGAACGGGATGGCTTGCGCCAATTTTGACGATGTCTGTTCATCAAGGTGCCTCACATGGCCTTATCTCGCAAGCCCTCGGGATGCCACTGGGGACGGTTAAGTCTTCGCAACACCGCGATCGCTCCCAGCGCGATCAATGCGAAGACAATTGAAGCCGACAATCCATACTGCAAACTGAAAGCGTCGCTGAGCAGTCCGACGGTCCACGGTCCGAACGCGCCGCCAAACCCGCCGCTCGCGAACAGTAGCCCAAGAATGGTTCCGGTGTTGTGCTCATGCAACTGAGTTACCGCTGCGGTGATGGTTGGGAAAACGATCGACATAAAAAACGCCGACGCAGGCAAAAGAAAAACCAGTTCCTCGCTGCCGAACAATCCACCCACCAAACAAACGCCGCTGGCCGCAATCGCCAAAAACACGATACGCAGCGGCTCGAAGCGATCGACTACAAATGAACCAAACAGGCGACCCAGCATCAGCAGCACGAAGAAACTCGAAAGATAAATCGAGCTGACACCGACCGTCATCCCACGAACTTGTTGTAGAAATTGCATCATCCACGCCGCGACACTCAATTCAACGGCGACATAGGCGGCGATCAAAACATAGTAGCCACACATCTGCGGCGTGAAGCCGACTTGCCATATCTGCCGCCAACTGTTTTCAGCGCCACTGGACGGCGACTTTGAATCTGCTGTGTTCTTAATCGAATCGTTGCGAGGCCAGAAGATCGCGATCAATGGGACTGCGAGAACGACGCTGGACGCATAAATCCATTGCCAGCTTCGACCGCTGCCGATCATTGTCGCTACGTACAGCGGTGCGACTAACGAACCGCAACCGTGAAAAGTTGCCAGCAGATTCAGGAACCGCCCGCGAGCTTCGTTGTGCAGTTCGACCATCAGTCCGTTCGCGCCTAGTTCGATCGCGCCCAAGCCAACTCCTGAGATCGCCATGAACACAATCAAGCCAGCGTAGGTGTGCGACGCGCCAAAGCCGATGGCGCCAATGCACAGACAGATCGCAGCCAACAGCAGCACACTGCGGTTGCTGAACTTGTCGGCTATCAAGCCGCTTGTGAGCGTGGCGAAAATGAAGCCGAGGTAGCCGGCGAAAACGATCGCGCCACCTTGGCTGTAACTGAGCTCGCCGCTGCGGAGAATTTCCGGCAGCAACGGGCCTTTCAGGTTGTCGGTGAAACCGAATGCGAAAAAAGCGACGAAGCCGCCAAGCGTTAGCAGCTTGTTTGATGTGGACATAGAGATTTCAAGTCGCAGGTTAGGATCAAGCGAAGCATAAGTGGTGGCGACCTTCAGTCGCCAATCCGCGAAACAACGCCTGAAACGTCGACTGAAAGTCGACGCCACGCGAAAGAAAGACAACGCTTATCGTTCGCACGAAGCTTAGCGAATCGCACTAGCAGTTGCATCAAGCGGCTTTTTTCTTGCGACCTTTGGTGTTGGCTTTCGGCTTCTGGGTATCAGCGGCGCCTTCGTTTTTCGTCGGCATTGGAGCTTTCACTTCAGCGCGCCAAGCGACCAGCCGACTGTGAAGCTCCTTCGCTTTGTCAGGCATTTCAGTCGCCAAGTTCTTCGACTCACCGATGTCTTCGCGCAGGTTGTAGAGTTCGAGGCGACCCTCTTCGAGGAACTCCATCAATTTCCATTCGCCGACCTGAATCAAACTGACGGGAGTGGTCCGCCAAGTGTCTTCGCCGGCGCCGAGGTAGCCGGGAAAATGTTGGTAGAGCGCATCGCGCTGGAGTTTCGCAGCCGGGTCGCGAAAGAGTTTCACGAGGCTCTCGCCATCGAGCACTTGGGTTGGTTTGGCTGCGCCGCCGAGTTCCAGCATGGTTGGATAGATGTCGACATGAATCGTGGGTACATCACAAGTTGTTCCTGGTTTCGTGACTCCAGGCCAACGCACGATAAACGGTTCTCGCGTGCCGCCTTCGTAAAGACTGCCTTTGCCGCTGCGCAGCGGCGCGTTGTCAGTGATGTCGCCACCCTTCTTAATTCCTTCGCGAACATAACCACCGACGCCGCCATTATCGCTCGTGAAAATCAGTACGGTGTTGTCAGCGATCTTCAGCTCGTCCAGCGTTCGCATGATGCGTCCCACGCTTTCATCGACCGAGTAAATCATGGCTGCGTAAGTTGGATTCTTATGGCCTTCAACACCTGGTTTGTTTTTGAACTTGGCAATGAGATCTTCTTTGGCATTGATCGGTGTGTGAACAGCGAAGTGAGGCAGATACAGAAAGAATGGTTCGTCTTTGTGACGAGCAATGAAGTCGACCGCTTTGTTCGTCAAGAAATCGGCAAGGTACTCGCCTTCGGGATAATCTGTTTTTGGATCGGTCTCGAAATTGAAGTGCTTGCCTGCGCTAGCGATCGCTTCGTCGAAGCCGCGTTTGCTCGGATGATAGTCGCCGCGCTGTCCGATATGCCACTTGCCGAACATGCCGGTGACATAGCCGGCCGCCTTAAGTTTGGCCGGGAAGAGTTCGCGATCGAGCGGCAAGTCCGTTACGTTATCAACGGGACGTAGCGGTCGCTTGCTCCAGTTGAAACGGTCGATGCCGCCGACCGTGTAAACGCCCGTTCGCGCTCCATACTGGCCGCTCATCAGTGCAGCGCGGGTTGGTGTGCAATTCTGGCAATGATGGTGGCTGAGCAGCTTCATGCCTTGTGTAGCGAGTCGATCGATGTTGGGAGTTTCGTAATATTGGCTGCCGTAGTTGGCGACGTCGGTATAACCGAGATCGTCTGCCATAATAAAGATGATGTTCGGTTTCTTTGCATCGGCGGCTTGCAAGGTTGCGAGCGGAATGAAGATCGCTGCGATCACGATAGCGAGCGAGTTGAAACGACTCATCGCGGATTCCTTTTTTTGAGCGAGGCGGGGGTGGGCGTGGTTCGGAGGTCGGTTGAACGCACTGACAGTTTACTTCCGCGGCCCGGAACGAGGGAATGACTGGGCCCGGAACTTCGCCCGACAAACTGACCAATCTCTTGCCGCCCCTTGAATAAATGACGCATTCCGCCCATGCTTTTGCGGGATTCGATCGATTTTCGAGGCTGCAATTAGCGGGTGATTTTGGAGGCGAGCAGATGGCGGGACTATTTGACCTTTCAGCCGAAGTGGCGGTCGTCATTGGCGGAACCGGCAGTTTGGGTGGCGCAATGGCGGACGCTCTGGGTGCGCACGGAGCCAAAGTGGCTGTAGTCGGTCGCAACGCAGATCGCGGCGCGGAGCGAGTCGCCGAAATCGAAGCAGCCGGTGGTAAAGCGATTTTCCAGGCTGCCGATGCGCTCGAACCTAATTCGTTGGTCGCGGCACGCGATAGCATTCAATCGCAGCTTGGTAACGTGACGATTCTTGTCAACGCCGCAGGCGGAAATCGACCCGATGCAACTTTGCCACCCGGCAGCGATTTTTGGAAATTGCCGCTCGAAGCATGGCGCGACGTGTTCGATTTGAACTTAGTCGGCGGCGTGCTCCTGCCTTGCCAAGTCTTCGGTGAATCGATGGTCGCCCATCGCAAGGGCAGCATCATCAATATCGCTTCGATGTCCGGCATGATTCCACTGTCCCGAGTTGTCGCTTATTCAGCCTCCAAAGCAGCGGTGATCAACCTGACTCAGTTCCTCGCACGTGAATGGGCGACGACAGGCGTTCGCGTCAATGCGATCAGTCCCGGTTTCTTTCCCGCCGAGCAGAATCGTGGGTTGCTGTACAAAGAGGATGGCAGCCTCTCGGCTCGCGGCTCGCAAATTATCGGTCATACTCCGATGGCTCGTTTCGGCGAACCCGAAGAACTCGGAGGAGCCACGGTGTGGCTAGCTTCGCACTCCGCTGCTTCATTCGTTACGGGACAGAACATTGTCGTCGACGGTGGATTTTCTTCCGTCACGATTTAAGCTCTCACACGAAATTCACAACTGATTGATTTCTGAAGCACAAAAATACACGCAACCCCTTCAACCATATTCTATTGAAAGAGAATGAAATAATGGCTCAGTTAAAAATTCGGTCGGAAGCCAGCGAACTCGATTTCCTATCGCTTGGTGCTCTGGTGCATCGACTTGATCCGGGCACGATTCCGTTTCGCAAAGCGCGTTCGTTCGAAGTGCATGTGTCGGGTGGCGAATACAACGTCGCAGCCAACTTGTCCGATTGCTTTGGTATGAAGACGGGCATCGCAACCGCTATGGTCGACTATGGCGTGGGCGAAATTGTGCAGCGAGCTGTGCGTGAAACTGGCGTAAAGCCTTTTTACAAGTGGTTCCAACATGACGGCGTGCGAGGACCTAACATCGCTACCGTGTACAGCGATCGCGGTTTAGGCGTTCGCGCACCAGTTGTGTTCTATAATCGAGCCAACGAAGCGGGCGCGATGCTGCAGCCTGGTGACTTTGACTGGAAAACGATCTTCGCCTCCGGCGTGCGTTGGTTTCATTCGGGCGGTATCTTCGCTGCGCTATCACCGACCACTTCGCAATTGATCGTCGAAGGTATGAAAGCGGCCAAAGCAGCCGGCGCGGTGACTTCGTTCGATTTGAACTATCGCGCGAAACTGTGGAAGACAATTGGTGACGAATCGAAGGGACAAGAAATGTGCCGCGAGATCGCATCGCACTGCGATGTGTTGATCGGCAACGAAGAAGACCTGCAAAAGGGATTGGGCATCGAAGGACAGGATGTCGAGTCGGCTTCGAAATTGGATCCCGAGCAATTCTTCGGAATGATCGAAAAGGTCACCAAGAAGTTTCCAAACGTCAAGCTGGTCGCTACCACGCTGCGCGAAGTCCATTCGACCAATCGTCATGACTGGGCAGCGGTTGTGTGGTACGACGGCCAACGTTACGTAAGCCCTACGCTGAAGTTAGACGTCGTTTGTCGAATTGGCGGCGGCGATGGATTCGCGGCTGGTTTGATCTACGGCATGTTGGCTGGCAAAACGCCTGAGCAAGCGCTGCGATTGGGTTGGGCGCACGGCGCGCTGCTGACCACATTTACCGGAGACGTCACCATGGCAAAACTTCCCGAAGTCGAAGCGCTCGCCGCAGGTGGCACCGCCCGCGTACAACGTTAAGCATCAGTGGTGGCGACTTGCAGTCGCCAACGCAACAGAATTTCCCGTGGCGGAACTCGCCAGAGTTCCGGTGGATCGGATCGGTAGATGGTGCCACCCATCAATTGGGCGACCAGTAGACACTACCCATCAGTGGCGCTCGGTAGTCAGCCTACTCCGAAGGAGTTTCGTCATAGAGCCCAGGGTTGCGAGCGTAGCGAGCTACCCTGGGACAAACGCCAGCACGGGATTTTACGCCAACGGCGTTACGTCATGGCGTGCGGTTTTCATGACGCAACCGCGTTGCGGTAGATGGGAACGTTGCATGTGAGGTCCCAGGGTAGCTCGCGTTGCGAGCAACCCCGGGCTGTTAGACGAAACTCCTTTGGAGTAGTTCAGAGTTAACTTCCGTTGGAATCGATTTGATGCCGTACGTGATTCACCCGGGCAACGCTGTGAAGCACTTTGAGCCGCTCGGTAGTCAACTTACTCCGAAGGAGTTTCGTCATAGAGCCCAGGGTTGCGAGCGGAGCGAGCTACCCTGGGACACACCATTCAGCACGCGATTTTACGCCAACGGCGTTACGTCATGGCGTGCGGTTTTGATAACGCAACCGCGTTGCGGTAGATGGGAACGTTGCATGTGCGGTCCCAGGGTAGCTCGCGTTGCGAGCAACCCCGGGCTGTTAGACGAAACTCCTTTGGAGTAGTTCAGAGTTAACTTCCGTTGGAATTGATTTGATGCCGTACGTGATTCACCCGGGCAACGCTGTGAAGCACTTTGAGCCGTGCAGAGCATGAGAATCTCAAGGTAGCGGGACTCGCCAAAGTTCGAGTGGATTGGATCGGTAGATGGTGCCACCCATCAATTGGGCGATCAGTAGACACTACCATCAGTGGCGTTCGGTAGTCAGCCTACTCCGAAGGAGTTGCGTCATAGAGCCCAGGGTTGCGAGCGGAGCGAGCTACCCTGGGACACACCATTCAGCACGGGATTTTACGCCAACGGCGTTACGTCATGGCGTGCGGTTTTCATGACGCAACCGCGTTGCGGTAGATGTGAACGTTGCATGTGCGGTCCCAGGGTAGCTCGCGTTGCGAGCTACCCTGGGGCAAACCATTCAGCACGCGATCTTACGCCAACGGCGTTACGTCATGGCGTGCGGTTTTCATGACGCAACCGCGTTGCGGTAGATGGGGACGTTGCATGTGAGGTCCCAGGGTAGCTCGCGTTGCGAGCTACCCTGGGACAAACCATCCTGCACGCGATTTTACGCCAACGGCGTTACGTCGTAGCGTGCGGTTTTGATAACGCAACCGCGTTGCGGTAGATGGGAACGTTGCATGCGCGGTCCCAGGGAAGCTCGCGTTGCGAGCAACCCTGGGCTGTTAGACGAAACTCCGATGGAGTAGTTCAGAGCTAACTTCCGTCGGAATTGATTTGATGCTATTCGTGATTTACCCCACGGGGCAACGCGTTCGCGTTGGCTCGCCTTAGATCGCTGATTTTGATAAAATCTTAAGCCTTGCGATGCTGGGATGAAGTTTTCTGTTTCCTAGCCCCCGCTCGCTGACACATCCAAACCGCCGCTTGCAATCGAAATCAAACATAACTCTCTGCCAAGCGGAAATGCCAAATCAGGCCGCCATTAGCTCTAACTGAGGAAGTCCCGATGACAATCGATGGTTACGCACCTTGCCCATGTGGCAACGGCAAGAAACTCAAGTTCTGCAAGTGCGTTGAGCAACCACAAGACCTTGAAACGATCATGCGCTTGGCGGAAGGCGGTCAGGAGCTAGCGGCACTTGATCGTATCAACCAACTCCTCGCTAAAACTCCAAATACAGCCTGGTTGCTAGCGATCAAATGCGAACTGTCGCTGGCGATGCAAGAATTTGAGACGTTTCGCGAAACAGCGATTCGTTTCTTGAAACTGAAACCCGACAATCCGCTAGCGCTGGTCATGCGCGCGATGGTTGCTTGCAATGATGACGAACCGCTGGAGAACGCCGCCCGATACCTGCTCCAAGGAATGTCCGAGTCGCGTGAGACATTCCCGACAATGACCATTCCCGCCATCCAAGTGCTAATTCGCACGATGGCCGACAAAGGCAAATTGTCGATGGTCGGCTATTGGTGCGATGTTCTCAGCAGCATGATGCCCAATGCGGAACCGGATGAGGAATCACCGCTCAAAGATCCAACGCTGAACTTGCTCGCCAAAACACCCGCGCGCGTCGTCGATAGCGCGCAAGGGTCCAGCAAAGAGCGTCTCGCAGAAGTCACCGCACTCACCCGCACATTCCGCTATCCGCAAGCCGAAACGAAGCTGCGCGCGATCTTGCGGGACGTTCCCGACCAACCAACTGTCCTCTCACATCTGTTGCGCGCCCAGCATGCGCAGCTCGATCAAGAAGGAGCGTACGCGACCGCAAAGAAACTGTCCGAGAACATGCAGATCTCGGCTGATGATCGCGCTCACTTCCTCGCACTCGCTTTTGAAATCGAACCAGAGCAAAAGTCGATCGACTCGCCAATGATGGTGCGCTACTGCGAAGTCGATTCCGACGAGCGTATTCATGAGGCGCTCGACAAACTCGACATCGCACAGTCGTATAGCGGCCAAGAAGCCGAACAGATGCGTCACTTCTATGCGGCTGCAGTGAACGACGAAGTGCCTGCGAAACGCGTGTTTGCAGTCTACGATCGCCCCTTCTCTGTCGATCAAGCTCAGATTATCGGTGCCCCAGCGGTCGATGGTTCGGAGATCGCACAGTTCGTCGCAACTGTGGTGACGTTTGGCAAGCAGACCGATCGCCCTGCTCGAGTCCTCGTTGTCGCGCGGCACTTGGCTCAACAAAAATCGCAACTCGATCGACTGTTGGAAACGTTGCAGTTGGGTAATGAGATTACGGATCATCAAATCCCGACCAGCAGCCCCTATCCGCTGTTGCTGCGCCGACCGAAGGTGCTTGTCGCCACACCGGGAGCTCAACTTAGTATTGAACAGCGAGGTCGTGAACTCGTCGAAGACTTCCTCAATTGCCAGTTGCCAATCCTCGAAAATCAAACCATCTTGGAAGCGGCGCAGGATGAGCGCAAGCGAGCGGTGATTCGCGGTTTGCTAGTCCACCTCGAAGGTGAGCAGTCGTTTGTTGTTCCGCGTTCTTCGATCGACGAAGTTTACTCGCGACTTAATCTTCCTCGTCCAACCCTGACGGTGAACCCTCAGTCGGAGAGTATTCAGTTAACCAGCGTCATCGATCTCGATCGTATCGATTCCCATCAGTTGTCAGATAACCAACTGCAAGCGATCGCAGGACGCGCTGTCGCGTTAGGAGCCTATCGAACTTATTTCCACAGCGCGACGGAGATTTTAAGTCGCGACAGTTTGAAGGAAAGTCCAAGTCGTGTCGCAGCGCTGAGCGGCATGATTTCGTTCGAAACAACTCTGGACGGAAAGATTCAATACTGTGCTGAGTTGGAAGAAACACTTGAAAAAGCGAAAGCGCCAATCGGTCGAGTTGTCATCCAACGCATGACGTTCCTCCAAGCTGCCGGTCGCCAACAGGAAGCTCAAGAGTGTCTGCTCAACGCAGCGAAGAATCATCCGAACGATCCCTTCCTGCTCAGTTTCATGCAGTACGTCATGGAACAATCGCGAGGTCGAGGTCCATCACCAGCGATGGGCGGAATGGGCGGCATGATGCCTGGCGATGACGTGCAAGAGACCGAAGGTGGACTCGTTCTACCTGGACAATCGGAATCGCCAGCTTCAAAAGGCAAACTCTGGCTGCCCGGCAGCTAGCTGCCAAAACAGCTACTGGAGCGTCAACGTTTAATTTTAGGGTGGCACGCTCTGAGGCTCTGCGAAGGGCGTGGTTCTTGCGTAATTCGCCACGCCCTTCGCAGAGCCTCAGAGCGTGCCACCCAAACCCAGTTACCCTAAGATTAAGCGTTGACGCTCCACTACTAACATCACCACAGCTCAGTCGCATAACGGGCGACTGAGCAATCACAGGCTGAATGATGGCAGGTAGAAGGATGAAGTGAGGTTAGCCTGGTTTTTCTATCCGTACCGAATCTATCTTTTGCCCATCAACTCTTTGCCAACTTTGCGTGCATTTGGTTGATGTAGAATAGAGACAACGTTGGATGCTTCGCGACGGTACCTTGGAACGCTGAACATGGTGTGAACCCCCCATGCACAATAGCAAGATCATCGCAGTTGTCATTTTTCTGAGCGCTGCTTCAGCTTATGCGTGCAACATACCTGTTTTTCGCTACGCGCTCGAACGTTGGCGATCGGATACATGCGAGCTGCTGGTATTCCACGACGGATCGCTGGATGAGAAAACAAGTTCACAAATAGACTCGCTGCGAAAGCAATCAACGGGCGCAGGTGGACAAACAAATGTGAACGTGCAGTTGGTAGATGTGAAGCGTTCGACCGATGCGACCAGCACCACTCTATGGACTGAGCTGCAGAAGAGCCGCGGTGCCGCCTTGCCTTACGCCGCGGTTCGTGCACCGCACTCGCGCGGACCTATCACCGCTTGGCACGGGAAACTGGATGGGATCGCCGAGCAGGTGTTCGACTCGCCGCTGCGAAAGCGATTGTCGGAACGTTTGCTCAACGGCGATTCGATCGTGTGGCTGATTCTCAAATCGCCGGACAACGCCCGCAACGAACGGATTGGAAAACTTGTTCGCGAGCAGAGTGCAGCGCTAGCAAACAAACTTGCGTTGCCAGAAGGCATCGGCTTGCCAGGCTCAGAATTGCATTCCGAAGTGCCTTTGTTTCTGAAGTTCACTTCACTCGAAATCGAACGCGACGATGCTCAAGAACAATTTTTAGTCGGCTTGTTCAGCGGCCTGCAGTCGCAAGCCTACGCCGAAGGACAACCGCTCGTCATTCCTGTGTTTGGACGCGGCCGCGCGCTGGAAGTCATCCCAGCGGACCAAGTCGACGAGAAACTGTTCGAAGAGCTCACGTTGTTTCTATGTGGAGCGTGTTCATGCCAAGTCAAAGAGAGCAACCCGGGCTTTGATTTGTTGATCTCGACGGATTGGAATCGAGAACTGTTTGGCGAGAACGGCCCGCTTCCACCGCCACCTAAAACTGTTGCAGATCAGTCGAACCCACCAACGCTTCTGCCAATCGCACCCGGGCGTAAAAAACCATGAATCGAACGTTACTCGCGATGTTGGGATCGGTCGCGCTGCTGCTGCTCAGCTTGTTCTTGCTCGCGCAACCCAGCACTCGAAAATCCTCCCAAACGGAGCCGCTGATGCTGTACTGTGCGGCCAGCAATCGCGCCGTGATCGAAGCTATCCGCAGTGACTACGAGCAAGAGTTCGGGCGAGTCGTTCAAGTTCAGTATGGACCATCGCAAACGTTGCTGGCTTCGATCGACGTTTCGAAGACAGGTGATCTTTATCTGCCCGCCGATGAAAGCTACTTGCAACTCGCGCAAGACAAGAAACTGGTCGCTGAAGTATTGCCACTGGCCAGAATGCAAGCTGGCTTGGCGGTGAAGAAAGGCAATCCCAAAGCGATCCGCACTCTCGATGACTTGACGAACAACGATGTGCGATTTGTGCAGGCCAGTTTCGAAGCGGCGGCGATCGGCAAACTCACGCGCGAAGTGCTCAGCCAATCGCAGCGCTGGGAGTTTATCGATAAAGCGACCGATGCGTATCGCACCACCGTCACCGATGTTGCTAACGACGTGCTGGTCGGTGCTGCGGATGCAGGCATCGTTTATGACGCCGTGCTGCACACCTATCCGCAGCTTGAGTTTGTACCTATCCCGGAACTGGCCGGCGCTGCCTCACAAGTCGCTGTGGGGGTGATTGCCGATTCCAAGCAGCCGTCCGCAGCGCTGCATTTTGCTCGTTACTTGGCGGCCACCGATCGCGGCGGAAGTCGCTATGAAGAGTTCGGCTTCGCGGCGGAAAAAACGGAAGCCTGGAGCGACGTGCCGGAGTTGGCGATCTTTGCGGGTTCCATGTTACGGCCCGCTATCGAAGAAACAATCACAGCCTTCGAGAAGCGCGAAGGCGTCCGAGTTACAACTGTCTACAACGGCTGCGGGATTTTGGTCGCGCAGATGAAGACAGGCCAAGTGCCCGATGCCTACTTCGCTTGCGACAAAGAATTCATGAGCCAAGTCAAAGAGTATTTCCCAGATCCGATCGATGTCTCGCAAAATGTATTAGTGATTCTCGTGAAGAAAGGCAATCCGTTAGACATCCGTTCGCTCAAGGATTTGACGCGTGAGGGTGTGCGAGTCGGAATTGGCCACGAGAAGCAATGCGCTATGGGCTGGATCACCCAGAATACGTTCCGCGAAGGTGGCATTCAGAAAGATGTGATGGCGAACGTTACCGTGCAGACGCCAACCGGTGACATGCTGGTGAATCAGTTGCGAGCCGGTTCACTCGACGCTGCGGTAGCATACCTGAGCAACGCGACCGGCTCGGCTGAATACCTCGACGCTATCCAAATCACTGGCATCGAATGCTCAGTGGCAACACAGCCCTGGGCGATCGCTACGACGTCGAAATTTCCGTTGACGGCAAGCCGCTTGTTCGAAAGCCTTTGTTCAACTGGCAGCCAAGACACGTTCTTGGCGGAAGGGTTTCGTTGGCAAAAAAAATGAACTCGCTCAACCGAATTTGCGCGAAGCCGTTGCTACTCGCGCTGACTTGTTTCTCGCAATTGTTGCCAGCGCTCGTACAGCCAATGCTAGTTCTGCCAGCGCTTACAATGCTGCTGCCAACAACCGCCGCTGCGCAGCTCCCGCAGGTCACCGAAAGCCGACTGGGGGTGGATCTAGTCAAGCTTGAATCGGGCAAGCGATTGTACGGTTTCGCTTTAATCCAGCGGCCTGATCGCAGCGTTCAATTCGCTGTTGAACGCAAGTGGCTGAAAGGAACGCATCCTGGGCTGTACGATGAATTCGCGCAGTTGGAACGCGATCGATTCGCAGCCGTTCGCCAGCAGCGTATCGACCGCATCGAAGCTTGGATCGCCGATCGACCTGACGACCGCGGATTGTTAGCGTTTCTCGATCACGAGCTCGCGCGGTTTCAAGATGCGACTGAAGATGAACTGCAACGTAAGCGATTCTTGATTGTCGAACTCACACAGCCGGAGTATCGCGAGCTTGTGATCCAACCACCGGATCGACGCAAGGTCGCGGGACTCGCCTTTCAACATGAACTCGATGCCGTCAACATCACACCGGCAAGTCAACTGAAAAAGCAACTTGTTGAAGCCGGTGTGGACATCGAATCGGAAGAGGTCGACCTCAGCAAAGAAGTGGCAGCGACGGTAACCGAGTCTGATCGACAATGGTCGGCGCGAAGAGCGATCGTAGAGCATGTGCTGCGAGCTCAGATCGAGTTCCAAGGGACAGGTTCAGTATTCGTTCGCAAATCGGAAACACCCGATGCCAGCGCGCTGATTGCACAAATGATGGGCGGCGGTTTAGGCTCGGATCCAATCAGCCAAATCGGCGCTGAGCTGGGATTGCCTGAGTTCAAGAAACGTGAGGATCGCAGCGACGGGTGGTGGAAAAGGTCTGCTGAACAAGCGGAACGCGATGGCTTTCGCGGGGTGACCATAACGCGATTGGAACAGAATGCGCTGTCTTCGATCGTGCGCGTCGAAACACATTTCTTTGCGATGGAGAAACCGGGCGAATGGTTCCGCGTTGCCAACTTCGTGGGCTCAGCGAATACGGCTGAAGTGGACGCCGAGAAAGTCAAGCGCATCGCCGAAGACCCGCAAGTAAAATCGATACTCGATACATTGCAAGGCATCGGACTGGCTAATCAATCCTTGATCGATCAAGCGCTGCGACACGGCGCGGCGACTGATAAAGCTCTGCAAGATGCTTCGGGCGAGTTCAATGCCTTCATGAGCAAGCATGCTCGCGAGCTTGACAGTTCGCCGCTGATTCTTCAACCTTAATATCGCAACAGTGAAACAAACCTAGAAATCAATCCAGATAGCATTCGTTCGCTTCAACCCAACAAATAATTCGGAGTATGCATTTTGAAGACTTTCGCTACGAAACTGATCGCTTTCCAAGTTGTCTGCACTTTGGCGACGCTCTCGTTCGCTCAAAATTCAGCGGCGCAATCAACCACAGCGCGACCTGGTTCCGAGTCAGAAACTGAGGAGAAACTGGGACCAGAAATCGCCGCCAAAATCGCTAAGCAAGATCAGATCTCGATCGATCTGTTCAAGCAAATTCAAGAGAGCGAAGAAGCGCTGAAGAGTATCGTTCTCGTGGATGTGCGCAGCGATACCGAGACGAAAGTCTCAATCATTCCCGGTGCGATTACCAAGGCTCAGTTCGAAGCGGACCGCAAGAAGTATGAGGGCAAGACGGTTGTCTGCTACTGCCTCTCGGGCGGCCGCAGCGGCAAATATGTCAAGCAACTGAAGTCGAAAGATGTTCCAGCGGTCGATTTGAAGGGAAGCATGCTCGGCTGGTGCGAAGCGCTTCAGCCACTTAGTACTCCCGACGGCAAACCTACAAATCGGGTGAACGTGTACGGTAACAAAGTCCCAGAGAAGTACGAGTCCGTCGAATAACTCGGCGTCATCAATCTTCGGTGTCATCAATCTACTGAACGTGCGAATTTTGTCGTGAGTGATTTAGAACCGAACGAAGGCAAACCCAACGACCCGAAACTGCGTGCGACCGCTTACCACGAAGCGGGTCATGCAGTGATGGCACTCGCGCTAGGACGGGCGATTCAAAAAGTTACTATCGCTCCCAATCAAAATTATCTCGGCGCGTGCCAGATTCAGAAAGGACGATTCAAACCGACGAAAGATTGGCTGGAGGACGAGATGCTCATCTTGTTCGCCGGCATGGTCGCGGAGGCGCAAGTAACGGGCCGCTACTGCCCCAACGGCGCAGCGCAAGATCTGCGAGGCATTCGACGGTACGCCTTAATGCGAGCCGGTGGCGATCGCCAAGTCGAGCGACTTGAACGACGCTTGCTCGACAAAACCGAGCACCTCTTATCCGATGCTGCAACGTGGAAAGCGGTTGAGTGGATCGCTGCAGAGCTGCTTGCGAAAGAGAACATTAGCGGTCGAGCCGCTCGCCATTTCTTCGATCAAGCAGAGCAGCAAGCTTCGGAATAGTCGCAGTCACCCCGAATGCCCAGAAGTTCGACAGTTCAGTCGCCGCCCCCGAAAGCCCAGCGAGACAGATCTTTGCCAAGCCCAGAGGGGGACAGATCTCTGCCGAGCCAGCGAGCGACAGATCTTTACCAAGCCCAGAGGGCGACAGATCTCTGCCGGTGGTGTAAACCACCGGAAAGCATGGTGCAATATGTAAAAGCCCAGCGGGCGACACATGGATCGCCCGGCGGTGTTTCTTGAATCCGAATCCAGATTTGCACGTGGATTCAGACGGATGTCGTTACACGGGTGCCGAAATTGCGGGGATGCATTGTAGAGCTCGTACGGATCGTAGCGACAGAAGCAAAGCTGCCGTTCGAACATTTCGCGATTCGGATTACTGCTCGCGCTCGACGATTTGTACTCGGCTCGCAACTTAGCAGCGAGGTACACTTCCACGGGACTGAAGTCTCGGAACGAATCCGCTTCAGCGAAGCCCAGGATAGCGAAGCCCAGAATGCTCTGTCAACAAAGTGGTGACCCATGCTCGACCAAGAACAGCTCGTTAAGTCAAGTTCGCAGCCAATCGTCGAACAGACTGTTAGCCAAACATCTGCCATTGCAAATCAAGCTGCTGCACAGTTGGCTCACGTCGAAGAGTTGATCGAGCACGCTGCTGCGACGTATACGCTTACACGTCCCGAACTGACGATTGTAATCCCGGTCTACAATGAGCCCGACACGATCATCGAAATTGTGCAACGCGTTCTTCGCTTGCCGATCTCAAAGCAAGTGATCATCGTCAACGATGGCAGCACTGACGCGACGGGCGAGTCGCTAGACGAACTGGCACATCTAGATAACGTTGAGATCATCGAGCACAACATTAATCGCGGCAAGGGCGCTGCCTTGCAGACCGGCTTTCAGCACGCGCGCGGTACCTATGTCATCGTTCAAGATGCTGACCTCGAATATGATCCAATCGACATTTTGAGAGTCATCGAGCCGCTGCGCAACGGTTCGAGTGATGTGGTATACGGCTCACGCTATCTTGAGCGCGCCGAACAGGATCCTTCGCGCTTGCATCGCCTGGGCAACCGAATGTTAACTTCGTTCTCGAATCGCTTAACCGGCTTGCAATTGACCGACATGGAGACTTGCTACAAAGCCTTCCGTCGCGATGTGCTGAACGAGATTCACGTCGAACAGACACGCTTCGGTTTCGAACCCGAGATTACCGCCAAGATCGCCCAGCAAAAGGTGCGCATTCAGGAAGTTGGCATCAGCTACAACTGCCGCGGCTGGAAAGAAGGCAAGAAGATCGGCATCAAGGACTTGATCAACACCCTGTACTGCATCGTCCGCTACAACTGGTTCAAGAGCTAACCATCAGGCACTAAGTTAGAAATAAATGTACAGTCACATAAACAATCATGAGCCTGAGGCGCTAGCCCAATGGCACTCACTTTCGAAGATCAGGTGTTGATTTCGTTGGTTTTTTACTTACGACTGCCAAGCAATTAGCGCGTGAAGCGGCTTTAGACATGGCTTCCTGCTGTTCTCTTTGTCGGACCGCGGGCGTCCTCGCCCG
>JBGSOM010000199.1:0-10369 GCA_041739135.1 Pirellulaceae bacterium | reverse complement strand
CTCGCCGGAGCGTTTTCCTAGTGTTGCGGCTTACGTGAAGACCATGGAACGCTTGGCACGCGTCGCTTCCCGAGTAGCTATGATTCAGCAAGACAACGTGCTGGATGTGCAGGATTTCGTCGATCGCGACAGCATTCGTGTGATGATCATGGAGTGGATCGACGGCTACGACTTGCGCGAATTGATGAACCCCGTTCGCTTAGCGATGGTGCGCGACCGCTCGCAACCGAAACGCTGGGAGTACATCGACAGCGTCATTGCGACGTTCGGGCCTGAGCAGGTTCGATTCAAGGCGGGCGTTGCCGTAGCCATTGTTCGCGACTGTCTGGCGGCGCTCGCTGCTTTGCATCGCGAACGGATTGTACACGGCGATATCAAGCCTTCGAACATTATGTTGAAGCGCACTGGAAATGCAAAACTGATCGATTTCGGATCGGCATTTGAGCTCGACAATTTACCTCCGACTCGGGCATGCACACCCGCTTACGCAGCACCCGAAGTCCTCGAAGGTTCGTGCTCCACACCGCGCAGCGACTTAGCAAGTCTTGGGTATGTGCTGATCGAGATGCTTGCCGGTCGGCCTTGCTTTGCAAGTGATCTTGATTTTCGCGAATTGCTGGAGGCAAAACGTCGGTTGCCAAGCCAACTGCATGAGCTGCTACCGCCGGATGTTGTTTGCAATAATCTGCTGATGAACTTGTGTCGCCGATTTGTAACTCCCGATCCATCGCGCCGTTTTCCGAGCGCCGAAGCCGCGGAGCTTTTAGAGGATGGGGCTGCTCAGTTTCATCGTCAATTGGTCTTCGGTGACTTAGCGAGCGAATACGAACATGATATTCGCGTATGGTTAGAAGAACTGCGACAGTTGAACGAAGTGACGCTACGCGAAGGTCGTGACCAATCCACTGGATGGGACCAACCCTCGTAATTCGGAGGGCGTTTTTGCGCCATTTGCTTCGGTTACCCCTCAATTCAGCGGGCTAGCGAACAGTAGTTGCAACGCAAGCAACTTACCGGACCGCTATAATGGTGGTTCGAAACGGCGTGCCAAAATGCTTGCTGCTATTTTATGAAGTAGACCCAACAGGCACTCGTAATGTGGATAACCACATTTTTACGGAGCTGGTTTGTTAGATAAGGAGGCGGAAGTGGCTTCAGCCAATCTTTTTGTTGTTGATGATGAGCAGTCGGTGCTAGAGTCGGTTAAAGCGGTTCTTGAGACTTTTGGTTTTGCACCTCAGTGTTATCTCTCGGGTGATCAGTTTTTAGCGGAAGCTTCGCTAACCGATGCAGGATGCGTAATCACAGATCTTCAAATGCCTGGAGTAGACGGTGTGCGGTTACAGCAGCGATTACTTGAGCTGCAAAGCCCACTCTCCGTAATTGTATTGTCAGGTACAGCGGATGTTCCCACGGTCGTAAACGTAATGCGCAAAGGCGCCTACACGCTGTTGGAGAAGCCTTACTCTAGCAAAGACTTGGTGGCTTCGGTGCAGAGCGCTCTCGATGCCAGCGAGCGCTATTTTCAGAAGCAGCAGATCGAGAAGCGAGTTCGAGCTTTAATTGCGACCTTAACCAGTGAAGAGCGAACGGTCATGAAACAGATGTTAGCGGGCGTACCCAACAAGAACATGGCTTCGGTTATGGACATCGGCATGCGAACCGTAGATCGTCGTCGACAAGCTGTGTTTACAAAGATGGGTGTTGGGACTATCGCCGAACTAGCAACGCTTCTGAATTCGGCTTCGATCGATTTAGAAACGCTGGAATAACTTCTCAAATGCGGGCTGAACGCAAAGTCCGCATGACTTCACATTGATGAGCTCCGTTTACGCGTCCGTGTAGGGTGCAGCATCTCCGCGGAGTTCCGCCAGCGCATTACCGGCCGCTCGCTGCTCTGCATCTTTTTTGTTGCGACCCCAAGCCGCGGTGAATTGACGACCATTCACTTCGGCCGAGATTTTGAACGACTTGCTATGGTCCGGCCCCTGTTCCTGAACTAGGCGGTAGCAGGGAGCGGTACCGTGTTCCTTCTGTGCAAACTGCTGTAACGCGGACTTGTAGTTACCGATCGAATGACCCTGCACCGCTTGGGAGAGTTCATCGGCAAGCGTGCGGATGATGAACTCGCAAGCCGCATCCCAACCGCCATCCAGGTAGATCGCAGCAATAAGCGCTTCGTAAACATCGGACAGCAGACTTTTCGGCACGCCAGTCGATTGCTGCATGCCGCGACCGATAATCAAGCACGCTTCCAAACCCAACTTGCGACTGACTTTGGCACACGTCCTTCGGCTAACCACAGCCGATTTGACCTGCGTCAGCTCGCCTTCTTGATATTCCGGATGACGATTGAAAAGCCAAGCACAAATAGCGAAACCCAGGATCGAATCGCCCAGAAACTCCAGTCGCTCGTTGGACGCGAGGCGATTGCTCGCTCCTGAAGCGTGCGTCAACGCAGCTAACAGCAGGTTCGAATCACGAAACGTGTAGCCAATCTGAGCTTGGCAGAGTGCGATTTTGTCGTCGTTAGTTAGCACTTGGGACAAAGCTGTACTCATATCTTTAAACCCAGGACGTTTCTTGCGGCCTTCAAGCCTTACCGCCTCGCCCGATTCCTGGGTTTAATATCCTGATGAGGGGGAAATTACGCGTGCTGGGAGATTTTGTCAATTGAATGGGGCTTGGAATTGCAGAATCGCTCGCCGCGATCGAAATATGAGCTAGGTTTAAAAAATTCTAGCTGCATCGTGCGGAGGGGTAAATGATAGAGACTTGGTGGCTGCCGGTCATCGTCTTGGCGATTTCGTCAACATATTGCGTGCAATTTTCGTCGGCCACGCTCCGGTGGCGCGCGAATCGAGCGCAAAATGCGGAACAAACGCGCCAGCGGCACACCGTTCTGGACTATTCTTCCCGCGTCGCGCGTCTTGCTAGCCAACTGCGAGAAACAGGAACGTCCTCAAACTCGACACCCTGGCGCATTTTGGAAGTCGCCGATGTGATTCAGGAATCTGCGGATTGCCGCTCGTTCTACCTCGTCGATCCCTATGGCCAAGAATTGCCCGAGTTCTTTCCCGGACAATATGTGATGGTCCGACCCGCCGTTGCCGGCGCTTACCAAACCACGCGATGCTACTCGTTGTCGAGCTCGCCGGATGCGAGGTACTGGCGAATCACAGTTAAAGAGCAAGTGCCCCCAAGCGACTCAGCCGGTGGCAAATCAACCGGTCTCAGTTCATGGTTGCACCGTACGATCGACAAGGGCGACTGTCTCTTCGTCGGCGGACCGAGCGGGAAATTCTACCTGCCAACCGAATCCACGAACGAACTAGTTCTGCTCGCTGCCGGTGTTGGCATCACGCCGATGGCTAGTATGTTGCGCTGGTCGCTGGAGCACACTCCCAGCCGCAAAGTGAAATTGCTTTACCAAGTTCGAGACATCGATCACTGGCCGCTGGGCGAATCCATCCACGCTTGGCAAGCTGACTTTGATGCGATGGAAGCACACACGTTTCTCAGCCGCGAAACCGACGAAGTAATAGCGAGTTTGAGCGAAGAACTTCCCGGCACTTTCCATTCAGGGCGAATCGAAAGTTATCTGGCGAAGTTCACACAGAGTGAATTCGCACAGAATGAGTTTGCACAGAGTTCGAATACCGACTTTTACATGTGCGGTCCAGACAATTGGATGGAGCAGATGCGTGCTCAGCTCACCGCGTGCGGCGTTGCCGCGGAGCACATTCACTGGGAGTCGTTCGGTTCCAATCCGATACCGACCAGTACTAATACGGAAAACTTTTCCACACATGCCGTTCGATTTGATTTGAGCGATACTTCGGTTCAGTGGGAAGACGCAGAGCAAAGTATATGGGAACTCGCGAAGGCAAACCAATTAGAAATACCAAGCGGTTGCCTCAGCGGTGTATGCGGCTCATGCCGCGTTAAATTGATTTCAGGCGAAGTTGAATATGACCGACAAATAAGTGTTGAGCTTGCCAGCGGTGAGTGCTTAACTTGCATCGCGCGGCCAGCAACGGACATCGTGCTGGAAGCGTAACCGACACTTGAAACGGTCATGTTTAGTTAATCGCTGTCACTGAGAAGATTCGTTGGCGTTTATCCGCAAGTTTTAATAACCCAGCAAAGTTGATGTGAATGCTTATGACCACGAAACAAAAACTAACTTGGGCATCGCTGCTTTCGATCTGGTTTTCGTTGGCTATCGGCATGACCGTCAATAACGAACGCTCGGATCCACGCGATTCAATTGTCGCCGTGAATCTCGACCCGCATCAAGTGCTGGGCGTCGAAAGCTGCGAGAAATGCCACGCCGCGGAAATCAGTGTTTGGAAGCAGACGCCGCACTTCGGAACTTTTCAGACTCTGCATCGCAGACCCGAAGCGCAGCAGATCGCGCAGAAGATGGGAGTCGAATCCTTCAAAGAGAATTCGGCTTGCATGAAGTGTCATTACACTGTCAAGCATACCAGCTCCAGTGTAGAAGCCATTGCAGGCGTGTCCTGCGAATCATGTCACGGAGCGGCTCAAGGTTGGGTTAGTGTCCACAATGATTACGGTGGTGAAGGGATCACCAAAGATGCAGAGTCGCCAGAGCATCGCATTAGCCGACTGACAGCCAGCATTGATGGCGGTATGCGTAACCCAGTTAACATCTATCTGGTCGCACAGAGCTGCTATCGCTGCCACACGGTTCCCGATGAGAAATTGGTGAACGTTGGTGGGCACAAAGAAGGCAGCATGGATTTTGAATTGGTGTCATGGTCGCAGGGTATGGTCCGACATAATTTCTTGCGCAGCAACGGTCAAACCAATGAAGCGTCCAGCCCCGAGCGGCTGCGTCATTTGTTTATGGCTGGCATGATCGCGGACTTGGAATTTAGTTTGCGTGCCACCGCCGCCGCAACGGAGAAGGCCACCTTTGGAATCAACTCGGCGCAGCGAGCCTCGCGGGCAGCGAAACGTTTGCAAGCCGCCCAAGGCAAGCTAAACCAACCACTGCTCGACGAGATTCAAACGGTGTTTGCCAGCGTAAAACTGAAGCTCAACAACTCCGCCGAGTTGACGGACGCTGCCGACCGCATCGCCGATCTCGGCGTTCGCTTCGCTGCTACGGTAAGAGGCGAAGACCTTGCCGTGATGGACTCCTTCATTCCACCGCGCGATCGTTGGAAGAAGTGATTCCAATTGCAGTTGGCAAAGAGATGGTGGGCAGAAAGTTGATTTACGGAAGCCTGTAATCGCTTCATATTTTCGCCCATCGTTTTCTGCCAGCATCTTGAGGCTTCTAGAAAAGATTGCGATCAAGCATCCGGTAGTTGATCGCCTCCTGCAAATGATGGATTTTGATCAAGTCGGATTGCTCCATATCAGCGATCGTTCTTGAGACGCGTAAGATCTTGTCGTGCGCGCGAGCTGAGAGTCCCAGTTCGTTGCAACTGTCGCGGAGCAGGTTGCTGCAGGTGCGATCTAGCGGACACAGTTCACGCAACTGGCGACTGGACATCTGCGCGTTGTAAATCGATTCCGCTCCGAAACGTTGCGCCTGCAACTCGCGAGCGACTTCGACACTCTCGCGCATCGTCGCGCTGCTCGTGCCAGCTTGAGCTGAAGACAGTTCTTGAAACGGTACCGCCGGGACTTCAATGTGAATATCGATGCGATCTAACAATGGACCCGAGATGCGCGCCATGTACCGTTCAATTTGTGTGGGACTGCACGAGCAGTTGCGGCGCGGATCGGTTCTAAAACCGCAAGGGCAAGGATTGAGCGCTGCGATCAACATAAAGTTCGCTGGGAAAGTCGTGCTGCGCATCGCGCGCGAGATCGTGACCACTCGATCTTCCAGCGGCTGACGCATTACTTCCAACGTGCGTCGATCAAACTCAGGCAACTCGTCCAGGAACAGCACTCCGTGATGTGCGAGACTGATCTCGCCAGGCGCCGGTGGACTGCCGCCGCCAACCAAGCCCGCGTTGCTGATCGTATGATGCGGCGACCGAAAAGGGCGCACCGCCATCAACGGCTGACCAGCTTGCAAGCGACCCAACGAACTGTAAATACGAGTCGTCTCAATCGATTCCTCCGGTGTAAGCGTTGGTAAAATCGAAGGCAATCGCTTCGCCAGCATCGTCTTACCTGACCCAGGCGGACCAAGCATCAGTAAGTTATGCGAGCCGGCTGCGGCTATGGTCAATGCGCGTTTGGCGACTTCTTGGCCGCGGACGTCGGCGAAGTCGAGGTCGTAGCGACTGAACTCGGCGAACAACTCTTGCAACTGCGATGGATGCGGTTGGATGTCGAGCATGCCGGTGAAGAAACCGACGGCTTCGCTGAGCGATGAGACGGAGATGATTTCGATGTCGCCAACCACTGCGGCTTCGCCCGCGTTGGCGCTGGGGACGAGCAGACCTCTGTAACCAGCATCGCGAGCGGCCATCGCCATCGACAACGCGCCTTTGATCGGGCGCATGTGACCTTCGAGAGCCAACTCGCCAACGGCCGCGTATTCTGTGAACTTGTCGGATTGAAACTGACCGCTGGCGGCGAGTATTCCCAGAGAGATTGGCAGATCAAACGAAGCCGCTTGTTTCGGCAGTTCCGCAGGCGCTAAATTAATCACGACTCGATCGTTCGGCCGCATGAAGCCGCTGTTGACGATCGCTCGTTCGACGCGATGGATACTCTCTTTGACGGCTGTTTCGGCGAGACCAACCAGTACCGTTTTCGGCAGCGGCGAGGACGATACGTCGACTTCCACTTCAACTGGAAGCGCTTCAATGCCAAGCAGCGAAAGCGTATTTAACTTGGCCAGCATATTTCGCTCGATCAGGAGTTAGACTCAAAACAGAGTCCCGCATTATGGCGGCCTCGAACTACACTAGCAACTAGTGTTTCGTTCCACTTGGATTTTAGTTTGGCACGCTCTGAGGCTTTGTGAAGGGCGTGGGGCAAGCAAGCAAACCTTCAAGCCGTTTCCGAGCTTGAAGCATTTCAGCGCCGCGCTATTGCGTTGGTCGGATCATAACGTTCGACGCCAAGTCATCTCGAACTTCCCACGCCCTTCGAAGACTCAGGGCGTGCCACCCAGAAACGACTAAACTCTGAAATCCAATTGGAACGAACCACCAGCCAGTCGCGTCCCTAACGGCGCGGTCTCTAGCTGAGCGTTTTTGGGGTGGCACCAAACGCGCCTATCCGTGGGCTAAACAGTGGGCTATCGAACGCTTTTCGCACTGACTTAGTGAGCTTTGCCACGGATGACATGGCCACGGATGGATTTGTGCAGTAGCGCACAAAATACACGTCCAGCGAACCTGAGTTCTAGATCCAATCCGCAACTTTCGAATCTGTCTTCGCAACTTGCCAAGAGAATTTCCGCCGCGAGACCACAGCTGCATTCATCCGTGGGACCGCTATGCTATCCGTGGATCGGCCGCGACCGTCACGGTGGTGCCCGGCGTGTTCGGCAACTACAGCGTCATCGTCGGTCGTGTCTTCATCGACTATCGAACACTTTTCGCACTCACTAAATGAACTTTGCCACGACGAGATCACACCGCCAGTGCCCCCTGCGCGATTATCCTCAAACTTACGGCGATTGTTAGTTAGGGCGCGTTTCGCGACCTCTTGGCCGCGGAATGCTCGTCAAGAGCGCCAACGGGAATATCGACGTGTATACTCAGGGCGCAAAATTTCGTGATTTGAGGCTTCGTGCGCGAGGTTAAGTGGGGCATTGTTTGCATCGAGGGCCGAATGCGAACTCAATTGACAAAGAGCACCAATCAAAAGAGTGTCGGGAGGCGACGGGCCAGCAATATTCCTTTGCGGCGTAAACTGCTGTATTCGTTGGTCTTAGTTCTGGGCTTCTTTGGTTTTCTGGAGTTGTCGCTGCGGACGGTCGGCTGGGGCGAACCGCCGGTGGTGGGTCAACTGCGTTTTGGATATGACACCGGCATTCCGATTTATGATTCTGACGGGATTGAACAAGAGGGAAATGTTTTCGTCGATGCACCTCTGTTCGAACCCGATGCGGAACTATTTTGGAGGCCGATAGCCAATACACCTTTCACAGGGCCGCGAGGATTTCGCAAACCTGAACCGGATGCTCAGCCGGCTGCCGGTTCGGTCACAGTCGCTGTGATGGGCGGCTCGTGCAGTTTCCTTGGTCAGCATCCCTATCCGGCTATCTTGCCGCAGTTGTTGAAGCCAAGTGCTCCGCATTTGGTTCGTGTTTACAACGCCAGTTGCCCAGGCTACTCAACTCAGCAAGGCGTCGCGCAGTTAGCAAGAGTGGCGCGATTGGATCCTCAAGTAGTCATCGTTTACTTCGGCTGGAACGACCATTGGAATTCTCTGAACGGATGCTCCGATCGTGAACTCTTTGAGCGCACCGAGTTAGCGCGACGGGCTCAGTCGATCTTCGACAGCTACCACACTTATTGGCTGGCTCACTCACTTGTCGGTAATCGAACGCCGCAAGGGAGACCGAAAAGTATTTCGGTGCGCGTCCCGTTAGACAACTACGAAGAGAATCTGCGGACTATGGCTGAACGGTTTAGCGAATGGAATTGCAAAGCGGTTTTTGTTACGGCTCCATCGGGTTTCGTGGCAGGCGATGTGCCTCAGTGGGCTTATGAGTTTTTTGCGAACTACTATCAAATGGCGCCTCAGCAAGTCGCCGACATTCCGAAAACGCATGACCTGTACAATGAAACGATTCGCCGAGCAATAGGCAGCTTCGAGCATTGCACTGTTTGTGATCTCGATCGAGCGTTTGCGAACGAGCAATCTCACTTTCGATCCGACCGCATCCATCTGTCGGAGGCAGGGCACCAGCGGGCCGCAAAATTAGTCGCTGACTCCATTCTGCAGTTCAACGAACTTGGCTTGAAAGCAACTACTAATTGAGGCAACTCTTTAGTGAGGCAACGCCGAGGTTGTTTCAGTACCTATCGCGTTAGCGACATGCGTCCAGCAAGCTAGCTTGAGTACACCCAACGCGCGTTAGCTTAGTGCTTTCTCGAACAGCACAAGGAGACGAGCCCAGGCCTTCTCGGATTGCTCTTGGTTATAGACCTTCGTGTCTGGAGGGCACCAACCATGGCCCGCTGGGTAGACTTCGATCTCGGCTGGTAGTTTGGCTTGCGCGAATGCTTCCCTGAGCACATTCTTTGTTTCGGGTTCTTTCTCGTCATCGTTCTCGGCAACGCAAATGAGAAACTCAGCCTTCATCTTTGGTATCAGCAAGTGTGGGCTATCGGGTTTTGCTGTGACGAGTCCACCGCCGTGAAACGTGCCTGCCGCACCAACACGATCTGGTACCGCCGCCGCAGTGCGCATTACAATCGGACCGCCCATGCAATAACCGATCGTGCCGATCTTCTTTTTCTTGTCAGTTTGCGGTTGAGCGTCCAGCCATTCGATAAACGCTTTGGCGTCCGCATTATGCGTCGATTCGTTAAGTGTTCGAGCTAGCGGAAACACTTCTTGAATGGGTGTGCTGCTAGCGTCTTTAGCAACGGGCGATTTCTTGGTCCGATAGAACGGATTCACTATTAATACACTGTAACCGGACTCTGCAAGTCGTTTGCCCATTTGGCGGAAGGCTGGCCGCAAGCCAAAAATATCGGGCCAAACGAGCACTGCCGCATGTGCGCCCTCTTTCGGCGTGACAAAGAATGCGTCGCAAACTCCATCGGCGGTCTTGATCTCGATATCATTCTCGGCGACTTCGACGGCATGAGCAGACTTGGGCAGCAACAAAGCCGCGCCAATGCCCGCCGACACCATAACTCCCAGGTCTCGGCGCGAGTACTTTTTCACGTCTTCTTCAAAATGATCTTGATCGCACATGGTTCGTTCTTCTGCTAGATGATGTTTGGTTAAGCAAGTTGTAAGCGGCTGAGAGATTCGCCTTCCAGTGCTAACCAGCATTCAGTGGCGTGGTTGTCTCTAAGGCTGCGAGGATCTGACCGATGATGATACCACTTTTGATCCCCGCAACTCGGCCCTCCTCGCGGCCTTGCTGAAGCCCTACCGGTCGCGAGTCGAAATTGGGCAGAAAGTAACGGCTTCAAAGCGGATCGCGACCTAAGCTTGGGGTGGTGCTTGCAGGCACTCTACAGATTATCTAAATAAATTGGGCATAATCGTTATGGCCGTCAATAAACAATCTATCGGCATCCTTACCAGCGGGGGCGACTGTCCTGGGCTGAACGCCGTCATTCGCGGCACTGTTAAATGTGCTGAGGCGCTAGGTTATGGAGTGATCGGCATTCAACGTGGGTACGAAGGATTGGTCGATCCGGTCAGTGTGATTGAACTGACGTCTCAAAATACTTCGGGG
>JBGSOM010000196.1:0-7763 GCA_041739135.1 Pirellulaceae bacterium | reverse complement strand
ATCGCGACGGCGAAGATTGGCTCAGTTGGCTGTTTAGCGAAAAACTCAAGCACTATTAAGCTGCTCCATGACTTTAATCAGGGATCTTGCAGCGAGATGCTTGGTTGTGTTTGGCTGGGTGGGCGATCGCTATTTCGTGAGTAACTTTTGGAAATCATCGAACAGGTATTGGCTGTCGTGAGGACCGGCCGAGGCTTCCGGATGATACTGAACGCTGAAGGCGCTTGCCGTTCGATGCGTTACGCCAGCGATCGTATTGTCATTCAAGTTGCGATGAGTGATCCGCAAGGTACTTGGCAGCGACTCTTCATCAACTGCGAATCCGTGATTCTGGCAAGTGATTTCGATGCGACCGCTGTCTGTATTGAGCACTGGTTGGTTGGCGCCGCGGTGGCCAAACTTCATCTTAAACGTCTTGGCTCCGCAAGCGAGACTGAGCAGTTGATGGCCGAGACAGATTCCGAAGATCGGGCGTTTGCCAATCAGCTCTCGAATGGTTGAGATTGCGTACGTGAGTGGTTCTGGATCGCCGGGGCCGTTGGATAGAAAAATGCCGTCGGGATTTTGCTGCATGACTTCGGCGGCGGTGGCTGTGCCGGGAAGAATGGTCACGCGATTGCCTCGATCAAACAGGTGCCGCGCGATGTTCCATTTCATACCGAAGTCGAGACATACTACATGCGGCTTCGATTGGCTGGTCGCTGCATCTCCGGAACGGTTCATCTCAACTCGGTAAAGCGTTTCGTTCCATTGCCGAGCTCGTTCTGGAATAACTTCGCGCACGAGATCGCGGCCCACCAGACCTGGACTGGCCTTAGCTTTCTGTACAAGTGAAGCCGTATCGTCGCTCTGCGAAATGATACCTTTCATTGCCCCTGAGTTGCGGATCAAGCGCACGAGTGCTCGTGTGTCAATTCCCGCGATGGCGACGATGTTGTGTCGTTTCAGGTAATTCGTGAGCGCCTCCGACGACCTATAGTTGCTATGCAGGCGACTCTCGGCTCGAACGATAAAGCCCGAGACTTGAGGACGATCGCTTTCGACGTCGACGTCGTTGCAGCCGTAGTTGCCAATTTCGGTGTAAGTCATAGCGACAATTTGGCCTCGATAACTGGGGTCCGTCAAGATTTCTTGATATCCAGTCATCGAAGTATTGAAGACAACTTCGCCGGTCGTTTCTCCAGAAGCACCGATGGAGATGCCCTTGAAAATGGAACCGTCTTCAAGTGCCAAATAAGCAGTTTGCGTCGAGCGAGACAACGTCACGAGTCCTCCAAAGCCGAAAAGCCTTTCCAAAACAAAATTTCGGCCAGTATAAGCTCGCCAGCGAAGTTAGAACAGGACGGCTACGTAACTTCCACTCAGAAACCCCTCCCGGTCGCTTCGCTGTTGGGGTTAAGTCACAGTGCAGAAGCGTCACCGTGAAGTGACTCAATTTCGCGGTGTTATCCACGCCAAACCTTCTTCATCGAATACCAATTCGCAAAGGCACGTAACTTGCATCAACGCATTAACGCAGTCTTCGGGTTAATGGCAGCTCGTGGGGAAATTCATGTCTTCAACCGGAGGAATTCCGATGAGTGAAAAGTGCGTTGTTGCAATTTTTGAAACCGTTCGCAAAGGGCTGATCGCCTGGGAAGTTCTTTTCAAGGCTGGTTATGGAAAGGACCAAGTCAGTTTTCTGTCGGGAGATGCATCGCCGAAGCTGTTCGGTCTGCAGCCTGAAGACGCTCAACCACAAAGCGACTCTGCGACAAGCGATAGCGGGAGCTCCGTTGGCACGGCAACGGGTTTGGGAGCGGGAGTTGGCGGAGCGGTAGCGGCGCCGATTGCGCTTGGTTCGCTGGTCTTTCCGCTCTTCGTCGTAGGACCCATGCTTGGCGCTGGCTTAGGCGCTGTGATTGGTAGTATGTTTGATGCCGACAAAATTGTCGACGACGATACCGCTGAACCAACTTACGCGGACCGCTTGCGCAGCGGCGGCGCCATATTGATTGTTACTGGAACAGATCATGAGCTGGATAAGGCGAAGGTCAGTCTCAAAACGTGCGATCCGATCAACATGATCGATAGCGAGTTGAGTGACACGTAGCGAGCTAGGCGCTTCGCTATTTGACTGAAAGCTAACCGCGCTAGCTACTTGAAAGGATCGTCACCAAAATTATCGTTGGTGCCAAAGCCATCGCCGAAACCGTCAGCGTTTCCGTCCAGCGGAGCGACATCATCCTGGGCCATAGGCATTGGCTGCATACCTTGCGGAGCCGCTTTTACACGCGCTTTTTTCTCGCGCACGCCAGCGATAATGGTCGCCATGGTCAGCACCAACATCGCTACAATCCACAAACTCGACCAGACTATTGGCATCGTATCAACGCTCGGAAAAGAATTCTCAGTCGAAATGAAGTCGCGCGGGGCTGCGAGTTCAACTGGTTTAGACTAATCCATCAGCCTGCAAAACTCAACTTTTGATGGAAGCGGTTCTTGAAACGAAAAAAGCCTGAGAACAGTTTCGCAACTGGCTCAGGCTTTCTTGGACAAGTCATGCGCGGAGGGTCAAACCGCACCCAACTGATTCAGATCTTGATTACTTGCTGGTGAAGTCCAGGTACCACAATCCGTCATCCCATTCGAGGGCGACTTTGCGCCAACCGAGTGGAACTTGCGGATATGGATAGAACGGTCCGATGTACGGCCACGCCGAAGGGCTGTACTGCTTTGGATAGGTTACGGCTGCGGAGTTTGGATACGCAGCGTAGCTTGGCCAAGCGTACGATGGCAAGTTGGGTTGGTCGTAGCGTGGTGCGCCTGCACCGTACGATTGACCACCTTGCATCGCCACTGGGTGTCCACCAGGTACACCGCTGTTCTCAACATAACCAGCGAATCCGCTTGGAGCGAAAGCGCGTGGCCCCATGCCGTTGCTGCTGTTCATCACAGGCATGCTGCCGCCTTGAGCGACTGGCAGTGGCGTTGGAACGGTTGAAGGCATGAGTTCACCGGTCGATGCTTGGCGAACGCCGTTATGAGCGACGGTGATGTCGTCAATAACACGCGAAACACCGCGAACGCGACGAACTTGATCAAGGACCAATTCTTTTTGTTCTTGTGTTGCAACCATACCGCGCAACCAGCAGTCGCCACCTACGGTGCTGACGTCGAGTTCAAAGCCGCGAAGAACGCCGGCTTTTTTCGATTGCTGCAACATGCTAATTACCGAATCGGTAACCACCATATCGCTGCTGCTTGGCTTTGCAGTGTCGGTTGTCGAAGCTGGCACAACTGATGTCTGCATCGGAGAACTCTTGCGAGTCTGAGCAGTTTGACCCTTCAGTTGCAATTCGCTAACCAGTTCGCGAGCGCCGGCTACGTTCGAAGCAGCTGCTTCAACCAGTCGCTTTTGTGCAGGCGAGCTCACGGAGCCAGTCAAGTAAACGACGCCATCTTCGACTTTCAAGTCGAGATCAAAACCTTTGAGACTGCCCTCAGCCTTGTGCTGTTGCAACTGTGCCATCACAGCTTGAGCGATCTCGCGGTCACCGCCCAACGCCAGACTAGGCATCGTAGCGGTCATTGATGCGAGCAACGCACCAAATAAAAATTTTCGCATTGGAAACCCTCCTACGAATCACTTGTCGAGTGTCCACAAACTAGCTCCTGCAGGCTGAATGACGCGGTCGGATGCGACGCAACATCATTCATCCATGCAGAAGGATTGCGGGAGATTTGTGGTGTGCCTAGTACACGGTGTGCACGGCTGGCACGGAATCAGTCAGGACTGCGCAGCGAGGGATAATGCTTATGGAATTGCCGAATTGCACGAGCTCACGCTCGAACACTCCAGCATCCTTCGCGACAAGATTGCCCCCCTTGTTCGCAGTTGGACTGCATGTTCGTCCGCGATTAGTATTCGGCAACTTGCGAATGTGTCTGGTAAGGTTTTTTCCAATTTTGACGGTCTTCGGGGAAAAATCACCTGTGCTCAATAGTTCGCCGTTACAGCTTAACAAGCGACCTTTGCTACCATTGGTTGAACGGATGATTTAGTTAACAATCTAGCCGATTTTGCGGGTTCTCTCGTGATCCGTTTAAATCCGTTTAAGTTGTCGAGCACCTTGAGTTACCAACCAGGTTATTTGCAAAAATGTCGTTTCGCAGCACACGTGCCGTTGTCGAAGATTTGCGAGCCCACGGTCGGCTGATCGAAATCCGTGATGTTGTTGAACCACATCTCGAGCTGGCTGAGATCCATCGCAGAGTCTACCGCAGTGGTGGCCCAGCTTTGCTGTTTAGCAACGTGCGCGGGTGCAATTTTCCTGTTGCGACGAATCTTTTTGGAACACTGGACCGCGCAAAGTTCATTTTTCGCAGGACGTTCGCGGCAGTTCAGTTAGCGGTTCAGCTGAAGGTGGATCCGACGCAAGCGCTGAAGAACTTCTGGCATTTCCCAGCGCTGGCAATGACCGCTCTGTCGATGCGACCGAAACGCGTGAGCCGAGCTGCCGTGTGCGGGAACGAGTGCAAACTCAGCGACCTGCCGCAAATAACCTGCTGGCCCGACGACGGCGGCGCTTTTGTAACTTTGCCTCAAGTGCTCAGCCGCATGCCACGCTCAACCGCTCGTCAATCGCTAAGCGACATTAACCTCGGCATGTATCGCGTACAGTTGAACGGAAACAATTACGAGCCCGACGAGTGCGGTCTGCATTATCAAATTCATCGCGGGATCGGCGTCCATCATGCGGCCGCGATTGAGTCAGGGAAGCCATTTGAAGTGAACGTCACAGTTGGCGGTTCGCCAGCAATGACGCTGAGCGCTGTTATGCCACTTCCCGAAGGCATGAGTGAGTTGATCTTCGCTGGAGCTCTGGCTGGTCATCGCATTCCGATGTTGGCAACACAAAACGCGGCTCCGATATACGCGGACGCCGATTTTTGTATCGTGGGCGAAGTTTTTCCAGGCGCGGTGAAACCGGAAGGACCGTTCGGTGACCACCTTGGTTACTATGCGCGCGTGCATGAATTTCCCGTAATGAAGGTTCGGCGAGTTTATCACCGACACGATGCGATCTGGCCTATGACTGTGGTGGGTCGTCCGCCGCAAGAAGACACAACGTTTGGCGAACTGATTCATGAGTTAACTGGACCCGTTGTGCCTACGGTTTTGCCGGGTGTCAAAGGAGTTCATGCAGTGGATGCTTCAGGCGTTCACCCGTTGCTGCTCGCCATCGGCAGCGAGCGTTACACTCCCTACGCGAAACCGAATCGACCGCAAGAGTTGCTGACACAAGCGTCTGCGATCCTCGGGCAGGGGCAACTGTCGTTGGCAAAATACCTGTGGATTACGGACCACGCCAGCAATCCTGAATTGGATATCGAAGACGTGGAGCAGTTTCTCGTTCATTGTTTGCAACGCGTCGACTGGCGGCGTGATCTGCATTTCCACACGCGCACAACGATGGATACGCTCGACTATTCTGGTGACAGTCTCAATCAAGGTTCGAAAGTTGTGATCGCTTGTTCTGGATCACCGATACGCGAACTTCCTCGCACGATCGAAGGTGACTTGGAGTTGCCCGACGAGTGGCGGCAGCCGCGCATCGCTCTGCCCGGCGTACTTGTCGTGGAAGGTCCGCAGCGATGCGATCGAACCGAACAACAACGCCTTTGGAAGACTTGCGATCGCCTTGGTCCCGGCCACCCCCTCAATCGCTTTGCGATGGTTGTCCTCGTGAACGATTCCGAGTTTGCCGCACGCAACATCGATAACTTTGTCTGGACAACGTTCACACGCAGCAATCCTGCGGTGGATATTTACGGCATCGCGGCTTGGGTCGAAGACAAGCACTTCGGCTGTGAAGGCGCTTTAGTCATCGATGCCCGACAAAAACCGCACCATGCGCCGCCGCTCGTTGAAGATCCAGAAGTTTCTGCGAAAGTTGACGCCCGCGCGACTCGCGGTGACGAACTGGCAAAGTATCTTTAAGATGAGTCGTCGACCGCCCACAACAGCGATCGCGCCATTTAAGCCAACTTTCAATGCGAGGTTGAATTGCTTTCCGTATCCACTGGTTCCCTATCCAAGCTCGTGATTCAGCGGCGATCTGCAGCTATCAATTGTGTTCTTACAACTCTGTGTTTCTGTTGTATGTGCAGTTGCTTAAGCGCACAGGAGCTGCCAACCGGTTTTCAGCGACTGAAGGGAACGTACGTCGATGTGATCACCGACCTGCCGCTAGACGACGAACTGCGCGCTTTGCCAACTTTGTTTGACACTGCGATGCCAATTTGGTGCGAAGAGTTTGATATCCAGTTAGATGAGGTTCAAGACTGGCACGTCGAAGCTTACGTCATGTTGGCGCGTGAACGTTTTAAAGCGGCGGGCTTCATTCCGAAGAAGCTGCCCGATTTCCGATACGGGTTTCAGTACGGCAATCAAGTCTGGGTCGCTGAGCAGCCGAGTCCGTACTACCGCAGACACTTGTTGCTGCATGAGGGAACGCACTGGTTCATGAATCGCAAGTTTGGTGATCATGGTCCGCCGTGGCTGATGGAAGGCACGGCCGAGTGGCTGGGAACGCACCGCTGGGATGGCAAGAATCTAACTATGGGAGTGATTCCGAAAACGAAAACGGAAGTGGAATACTGGGGCCGCATCTCGCTCATCCAACAGCAACTGGCCGACGGCGTCGCTCCTTCGCTGGAACAAATTTTGCGCTACGATAACACCGCGCATCAAAACGTGGAGGCTTACGCATGGAGTTGGGCGGCGGTCATCTTCTTGCGCAATCACCCCGACACCAAGAAAGCCTTTGAAGATTTGCTCGAGCAACCGATGAAGTCCGACGGAACGCTGACGCGATGGTTGTTTCGGCGTCTGCAATCGCAATGGCCCCAAATTCGACAGGAGTGGAGCGCCATGTTGACGGAGCTGGAATACGGTTACGATCCCAACAACGGCATGCTGGCCATGACGCGAACTTCTCAAGCGATTGGCGAACAGCCCGTAACGCTTGAAGTCGCGGCGAATCGCAGTTGGCAAACGGCTGGAGTCAGCGTCACCGAAGGCGACAAATTGGTCGTGGAAGCGAGCGGCGAATTCATTGTTGGTCACGCCCCCAAACCATGGCGCTGCGAGCCCAATGGCGTGACGCTGGAGTACTATCGCGGCGAACCGCTCGGCAAGCTGATGATGACAATCTCTTCGCCTCAAGCCAAAGAACAATTTTCGCAGCCGATCGAAGTCACAGCCGTCGGTGCGCGTTTGGAGTTCAACGCGTCTGCGACCGGTGAACTGCATTTTCGAGTTAACGAGTCCAACGTCGGACTCGCCGACAACTCCGGCACTTTGTCACTCACCATTCAAAAATCCGAATGAGTCGCGCCGTAAGCGATTACGCATACGGCCATTTATCCGTTCTTCAATGCTTGCTGCGTGCATACCACCTCAATTGATGTGAACTGCGAGTGACCTGCACGGTTAAAGTTTCGCGAAGTTCTCGAGCAACTTCAAACCATCGCGTTGGCTCTTTTCGGGATGGAACTGGGTGGCGAATAAATTATCTTGCCAAACTGAGGCGCAGAACTGCTGGCCATAATCGCACGATAGCCAAACGGCAGACGGGTCTTGCGGCTGGACGTAATACGAATGAACGAAGTAGAAATACGCTTCGCTTGAGATATCGTCCAGCAAACGGCAACCGGGCTTTTCGGAATGAACTTGGTTCCAACCCATGTGCGGGACTTTGCGATCTGCCATCGCCGGA
>JBGSOM010000186.1:0-2387 GCA_041739135.1 Pirellulaceae bacterium | reverse complement strand
TTCGCGAGCAAACGAAGGCTTGGGAGAATGCAACCAATTCACGGCAACGAGGTGTCGACTGGCAATTCAAAGTCGACGATGCCAGGACAAAACTGCGATCCCTTTATCCCAAAATTAAACTTGGATGAAGCACTAGATGGGGATCTCTTCCGGAAGGATCTGGGGCGAAAATTCTGGAGAGATCCCCAAGCTATGTTATCTGGTCGTTGCTGACCAACTGGACTGAGCTCGTCTGATTGCGAGTTGACCCGAAACAGCGTGAGCGCGCCCGACGGGACTGTCCACAACTTTATCGTGCAGCGGGTGCTGTTTTCGTGAGTGATCCAGCGCGTTTCATTGCTGTTCCGAGTTGAAAAGTCGCTGGATTCTGTCTAGCAGGTTCCACTCGAGCACCATCAGAACTACCGGTGCGAGAAAGTAGAACATCTGACTTGCGCGAGGGTAGATGTTCGGATTCTTGGTCAACCACTCGGGTCCGAAAAGTGTCAACGCTGAATGAGCTGACAGGCACATGAGCGCGTTAACGATTAGCATCATCGCGCTCACAATCACGACATAGGTTGCGAATAGCAAATTCGAAACCATCGGTACGATGGATTGCGAAGAAGAATCGGAAGCTGAATTCGATTCGGAGCGTGCACGTACCGAGGGAGATGAAGTTGACGAAGATTTCGTATCGCTGTTCATAAGTTGTCGCTCAAACTTCGATCGTCGGTGCTTCCAAACTGTCACGCTGCATTGTAGCGGATGGGCGTTGTCTCAAAACCGCTAGACTGCCGGCTTTGGTAGGTCAAACGGCAACGATGGGACAAAGCCTAGTGGTCTCAGCCGCGGTTAGCGAAGATAATGGGGTGCGGGCCATCGAATTGGCTAAATCGAATTGGCTAAGTTGCGGTTCGCTCGATTGTTATTCATCATCGCCAGGAGTTTTAGAGGTGCCGGACCTGCATATCAATCAGAATTTGTGCATTCCGGAAGATCAATTGCAATGGTCTTTCGCGCGCAGCAGCGGTCCGGGCGGACAGAACGTAAACAAAGTAAACAGCAAAGCCACGTTGCGTTGGTCTCCTCCTGCTGACTTCATTCCTGCGACGCCGTTCAATCGCTTCAAACGACTGGCGAAGCGCTATTTCACCACTGAGGGCGAAGTCGTCATTCAATCTCAAGAGTACCGCGACCAAGCTCAGAATGTGAATAGCTGTCGTGAGAAACTGAAAACGTTGTTGATCGCTGCCCTTACGTCGCCGAAACGTCGAGTTGCTACCAAGCCGAGCCGATCAGCGATTCGGCGACGGTTGGACGATAAGAAACTGAACTCGGACAAAAAACGCACGCGGCAGGCGAAGGACCTAGGTTAGAAGCGCAACAATCTGCGTTGCAAAGATCAGTACGCCAATCAGGCTCGAGATCAGACTTGCGACCAGCACCGCGGCGGCGGCGATATCGAGCGCAGCGCCAACGTGTTCGTTGTGTGTGGTGCACAACCCTTTCGCCAAGCGCTCGAAAGCGCTATTCAGATACTCGAGCCCCAGCACGACTGACATGCATAAAAGCAGAATGCACCACTGAATGAGGCTGCAGCGCAGGGCGAACGCAAGCGCGACTACCAAAGTTGCGATAGTCAGGTGCGCAGCAAAGCTTGTCTGACCTTGAAGCCCGATTACTAGTCCGCGCCCGGCGCAGCGGAACTTGTTGATCCAATGCTGCACTTCGGACTCCTACGGACACTTGGATGAATCTCGGAGCGCCGCCTGCATTCAGCCGGAACGCACGGAAAAATCGCGTTCCAGCAGGTCGACAGTCGGAATTAGTTGTTCACGCGTTCGACGTATTCGCCAGTGCGCGTGTCGATCTTGATGATGTTACCGGTCTTGATAAAGCCTGGCACGATAAACTCGCCACCGGTTTCAACTTTAGCCGGCTTGGTAACGTTCGTCGCCGTATCACCTTTCGCTCCCGGTTCGCATTCGGTCACTTCCAGCTCGACGTGAATCGGAGGTGTGATGGAAATCGGCAAGCCGTTGAAAAGCATCACCGTGCAGGTCATACCATCTTTCAGGTACTTCCATGCATCGTCGACTTGGACCGTCGACAACTCGTGTTGCTCGAACGATGTGCTGTCCATGAAGACATAGCCATCGGCTTGTTTGTAGAGAAATTGCACATCGATTTCTTCCACATCGGCCGCTTCGAGTTCGTCGCCGCCTTTGTAGGTTCGGTCCAGCATCGTGTTGCGGATCAGGTTCCGCATTTTGCATTTGTAAAGCGCGTTTCCCTTGCCCGGTTTTACGAAGTTCATTTCAACCATCAAATATGGTTCGCCGTCGATTTGAACCTTCAGGCCCTTTTTGAAATCGCTCGTTTTGTAGCTACCCACTTCAAATCCT
>JBGSOM010000171.1:0-3443 GCA_041739135.1 Pirellulaceae bacterium | reverse complement strand
GGTTGAGCCGACTTCTTCGCGACTGCAGAACTTAGTCGATCAGCTAGCGATGAAAAAGTTGCTCGACGGCCAATTCGACGAATGTGGATTGACTCTTCAGCAACTCGATTTGGTCAAGAATTCGCTCGTGAAATCGTTGACTGCAATCTATCACGGTCGCGTCAAATATACTGGTCAGCAGACGGCCTAAGCAATCGGCCCTGGCCGTTGAGGTTGTGTGTCGCGAATCACGGTGGCTAAGTTATTCACTTTGCGTTCGGCTGGTCGATCAAATGGAAGTGCACGTGGTCGATGTAGATCGTATCCACCAGACCTTCGTTTTCGGCGTACGTCAAAGTGCATTCATAGAGCGTATGGTGAAGCTCCGCGTTTCCAATAAGCGGGACGAATCTTGCTGGGTCTATTTTCTCTGAGATCTTCTTAAGTGCGGTCTTCGTGAAAGTGCGTTTGGTGAGCCTTTGTTCACCCGTTTCCTTCCTGCGCATTTCGATTGCGTGCAGCACTTCGTGTTCACTTAGTGGGACATAGGCTGCGGGTTTCGACTCGCTAGTCGTCGGCCCGAGGACCGTCAGACGAGCGTCGCCGGGTTCTTTGCTTGTGAACAACGGTTTATGCTCGACGTGGTGGCTAAGTGCGATTCCACCTAACACTGGTGTTACACACACGAGAAGGATTTTTTCGTCAGCATCAACGTTTGAGCAGAGTCCGCCGACGACCAGCGATTCGCCACTTGCGAGTCGCAGGCCGTTCAAAGTGAACTGCAAGCAAGTTTGCGATTTCGTATCGTGCTCGGTCGTTTCGGCATGCATCGGTGTGTGACTCACCGTGAAATCAAAGGTCAAATCGATTTTCGAATGCTCAGCGACTTCACTGCAAAGATCGATTTTCGTATCTTCCCAGCACTTAGGATTGGCATGCGGGAAGTATGGCTTCTCGTTTCGCATCGAAATCGAAGCTTCTTGACCGCTGTTCGTTACGATCCGCGGGGCACTGATGCAGTTTACTGATGGCTGTTGCAACAACTTGTTTAGACCAGCCGAATTGGTTCGAGTGTGAATTGGGTTCGAGTCAACTCGTTTGCTCGACAGTGATTCGCCGGCTGTGGCGATACTTGAAGCGAGAACAAAAGGACGAACGTCGTTGCGGGGTCGTGATTCCGCTGCCGACGCTGCTTCGGTGCGCATCTGAGTTTTGGGCCAATCTTTCGCGATCTGCTCAAACTCGGTTCGGGCGAGACTTATGAACTTTACTTCACAGGTGATTTGTTCAAACTTCGACTTTCGCAGGCGTGTCAACGCAGCTTGGATGTCATCGGCGTGCTCTTTCGTAGTGAAGAATTGCAGCTCGCGTCCGATGATCTGCGGAGTTGGAGGGGGGATGCGCAGTTCACCGATTAGCCCCTGATCGCTGGCGACGGTCCCCAAGTCCCCTTCACTGCGCTGTGGCAATTGACTCAGTATCAACCCCTTGGCTTGTTCTTCGCTGCGCTGCTGGGCTATCAGCAGATCCAGTAGATCGCCGATATCGTATTGCATGTTAACGAAAGCTCCCGCAACTTTCGCTTCAGCTTTTGGAACGGGAGCAACTTGCGGGTCTTGCTCTTGAGCGCGACTTACCGCGGCGCTTGGCAACGCAACTGCACAACCAACCATTAACAGGCACCAAACCCAACGCGGCGTGCGCTGGTGACTTCCTTGTCCCAACTTCATAATTCTCTCCACACGTTTCAAGGTAACATCGACTGGCCGCACCCCAGGCAACGCTGGAGCAACTTGCAGCAAGTGCTTACGTTCTAAAACATCTAACAGACTTCGCGCATACGCGCTCGGTGAACATCCAAGCGAAATGACTGTTTCTTCATCGCAACTGCGTTCCGATTCGAGTGTGACCATGCGACCGGCGACTCGAATCAATGGATGAAACCACCAGAGACTGGTCGCAAGACTTTGCAGCAGAGCCCACCAGAGATCGCCGCGTCGGATGTGAATCAATTCGTGTGCAATCAGTGGTTCCAGTTCGCGCGACTCTTTGCCAGCTACGATAACTTGAGGCAGCAACAAAGTCGGTTGAAAGAGGCCAACTACCACGGGACCGACCGCGTTCGTCATCGTGTGAACTCGCACATGACGACTGACGCCTAGTTGCTTGCGAAGCCGACTGACAATTGCGTTCAGCTTTGCGTCCTCGCAATACCCGCCTGCATAAGCCATTTTCAGAAAGTACCGGACACGAACAGCAGTAGTGGTCAATCCGATTGCAAAGCCGATCAAGATTACGATCAACGTAAATTGAAGCGATCTACGATACGCAGCGTGAAGCTGTTCTCGTTGATCATCGCTCAACAGTTCAGCCTTCGCGCGCTCAATCTCAGTCAGCGACTGATTCACACTTCCGTAACGAATCGTTGTCTTCGTTCCAGATGGCTGAGTCGCATCGTTGAGCAATGTATTACTTGTTGAATGCTCGGTGACACCTGTTACCGAGCAATACGCTTGGGCGTACTCGACGGATGCTCCGAGCCAACTGAAGACGCTCGTCGAACTGCTCCAAGTTGGCGGCATCATGCATTTGAGTAATACAAGAATCCACAGCGCGTGAGCGACATGTGGTCGGTCGCGAGTGAACAACTTGGTTGCAGCCCAAACCAAGCCTGCCAAGAGAGTCACCTGGAACGCATGGCTGATGAAGGCAATGGTCCATGTTTGTGAATCCATCATTTGTCCTCCTGACGTTCGAGTTGCTCGATCAGTTTGCGAATTTCAGCTAGGCCTTCACCATCGATGCCACGTTGTTCAATGAGGTGCCGCACCAGTGGCAGCGACTCGCCGCCAAACAGCCTGTCGACGAGTTCACCGACGGCATCTCGGATGACAGTGCGTGGTTTAGCACTGGCGGCATAGGTTCGCACGCGACCGCTGATGGTGCTGCTAGCGTAGCCCTTTGCCTCGATGCGGCGTAGGTAAGTCTGAACTGTGGCAAAGTTCATGGCGCGGTCGGCTGGCAACCGTTCGTGGATTTCTCGCACGGTCGCGGGTCCAATTTCCCAAAGCACGCGTGCGATTTCCATTTCGCCTTTTGACAAAGCGGGTCTCGCCATTTGTTAACTCTTTGCAATAGCAATCCGAGCGGCTTACGAGTCAAGTACAGTTGTACGTGGCTAGTTTAGGCGTACATATGTACGCACTGCAAGCCCAAGTTTTTAGGAAAGAAAGCTCGTGGTCGGCGAATAGGAATAAAGGCGATTACGCCAGCGTGTAAATCGCAGGCTGAGTTTTATTCGTAGTGCAGGGCCGAAGCGATTTTCAAGCGGGCAGCGCGTTCGGCGGGGAGAAGCGAGGCGAGTAGTACAATGAACATGCCAAGCGCTAAACAGCCGATGACCAAGCCGTAGCGAAGTTCGAACACGACATTGTGGCCGAGTATGGCGAAGGCTGACAAGCTGA